>NZ_JANUEA010000007.1:0-439239 GCF_024810135.1 Pseudomonas sp. BIGb0164
ACACCGAGCCTAGGCGAGGTGCCGAGTGTTGGGGCAAGAGCCTTTTGGTTACTTTTGGGCTCTTTCCAAAAGTGACCCGCCGTAAGGGCGGAACCAATATCAGTCATCACCCAAATAACGGATATGCCCCCCGATCTACCGGTCCAAAGAGGGCCGCAACAACCGCATCTGCTCCCGATAATCATCCGTCACCTGCCGCGCCTGCCCACTGTTGGTCACCACCCGAGGCGTAATCAACACAATCAACTCCGTGCGCGCCTTGGACTTGCTGGTACTCCCAAACAACCAGCGCAACCCCGGGATCTTCCCCAAATAGGGCACCGCACTCACCCCCTCGGCGTTGTCCTGCTTGATCAACCCCCCCAGCAACACCGTCTGCCCACTCTGCACCGCCACCTGGGTCGACACCGAGCGCGTCGAGATCCGCGGGTTCACCGGCGTATCGCTGTTAGCCGCCGTATCCTGCGCATCGCTGACCTGCTGCTGAATGTCCATGTACACCAACCCACCCGGGTTGATCCGTGGCACCACGTCCAGGATCACCCCCGTCTGCACATACTCCACACTGCTCAACGTGGTGTCCGACACACCGGTATTCACAGTGGTCTGGCTGATGGGAATGTTGTCCCCCACCTGGATCTGCGCCGGCTGGTTGTTCATCACCACCAGCGACGGCGCCGACAGCACCTGGGTGCGCCCGTTCTTTTCCAGGGCATGCAGCGCCACTTGCAGGTTGGAGCTGACAAACGAATAGAACAACGAGTCCGTCGCCCCCAACCCTGCCCCGCCACCGCCCAGTGCGCCCTGGCTGCCGGAGGCGTTGGCCACCGTGGTGCTGGCCGAATTACCCGCCAGGCGCCCCAGGTACCACTGCACGCCCAGGTCCAGTTCGCCGCTCAGTTTCACCTCCAGGATGCGCGTCTCGATCTGCACCTGCAGTGGCGGGTTGTCGAGCCGTTTGATTGCCGCTTCGATCTCCTTCCATTGCGCCGGGCGTGTGCGCACCAGCAGTTGATTGCTGCTCTGTTGTGCGGTGATCCGTGTGCCGGCTTCAAGGTCGCTGCTGGGGGCGACGGTCTTTTCTTCGGGCGCAGGTTCCGGCTCATCTGGCACTGGGGGTGTGTTCTGCAAGCCACCCATGCCGGGCGAGGCCAGGGTGGTGGTGCGCAACCCCGGCGCCACCTTGGCCGGCGTGTCGTCCTTGATCGCACCGGTGCCGTAGATCTGCCGCAGGTACTTGGCCAGGTCGGCGGCTTTCATGTTGCGCACGTCGTAGACATACATCTGCGGCTCGTTGCCGCCGCCTTCGTCGATGGTGCGAATCCAATCCCCCACTTCGCTCAGGTACTGCGGCTGGGACGAAATTGCTACCACCGAGTTAGTGCGTTCGATCGGCAGGAACCGCAACATGCCCGCCAAGGGCATGCCGCTGTCGGGGCCGAACAGGTGTTGCAGCTCAGGCATCAACTCGGCCACCGACGCGCGTTGCAGGCCAAACACGCCCACCGACATGCCTTTGAGCCAGTCCACGTCAAAGGTGTCGATGGTGTCCTGGTAGTTGGCCAGTTCATCCGGCGTACCGGCCAGGCTCAGCACATTGCGCGCAGGGTCCACCAGCAGGAATGCATTCTCGCGGGCGAAAGGCTTGAGCAGTTTTTGCATCTCGGTGGCCGAGATATAGCGCAGCGGGAACAACCGTGCCGAGAGCCCGCTGGGCGGCTGGGCCACGCGCATCTGCGGCACCAGTTTGCCGGCCACGGCCTCGTTGGCCGGCAGGATCACGTAGCGCGAACCCTGGCGGATCATGGCGTTGTCGGTCCAGGACAGCAGGGTCTCGAGGATCGACAGCGCCTGCTGCTTGCTCACCGGCTTGGAGGTGGAAAAACTCACGCTGCCCTTCACGCCCTGGGCGATGCTGTAGTTCTCGTGCAGCAGGTCGCCCATCACGCTGTTGATCACGGCTTCAATGGGCTGGTCGGCAAAGTTGAACACGATGTCGCCGCCCTCCTCCTGTGCGCTCGGTGCCGCACCGGGTGCACGCACGAACTGTTGGCTGCCGCGAATCAGTTGGCGCTGCGGTGGCGTTTTTATCGACGGCTGCGGGCTTTCGGCCGCCGACTGCTCGAGCGGCGGGCGTTGTGTGCCGGTGCCCTGCAGGGCTTCGTGCATCAGGTCCTCATCCGGGTCGGCGCGGTCTGGAAAGGAGCCGCAGCCGCCCAAGGCAAGAGCGGTGGCCAGGCAAAACGTTGAGGTGCGCATATCAATCAAGGGAGAGGCTCGCGGGGCAAAGTCATCGGGGGGCGGCTGGACGGCGGTGGCAAACGCTTGGCGTAGAGGCTCAAGGTCTGGGTGCGGCCGTCCAGGCTGAATCGGGCGTATTGCGGGGTGAGGTGTTCCAGGCGCCAGCCGTTGGGCAGCGTCTGGCCCAGGCGCACCGTGAGGGGCGCGCCACTGGCCGGTTTGAGCATCGCCATCTGCAGGTTGCCGGTGATCATGATCCCGCTGAGGGTGAGGTTGGCCAGGCTCGACACCTGGGCCTTGCCCACTACACGGTCGGGGCTGCGATCAGGGCTGAACAGCGGGGTTTGCCAAGTGGCGGCCAGGTCTTGCAGCGCGATACTCGGGGCTGTTTGCACACGGCTCGAAGGCTGGGCCGGGGCGCTGGGTTCCGGCAGCCACTGCGGCTCGTCGCCGATGCTGCTGAGGATTACCGCCATCAACACACCCAGCAACCCGGCCAGGCCGAGCAGGCCCCATTCCAGGGGCCGCAGTACGCTCGTCATGGCGTCACCCGCGCCGGTTGCAGGTAACCGCGCACCAGCAGGTGCACCACCAGTTGCCCCGCACCGCCACTGGCCGGGGCCTGCTGGCTGCGGCGGATACGCAACTCATCGACGAACAGAAACGGTGGCTGGTATTCGAGTTCATGCAACAGCGCCTCCAAGGGTTCGATGGCGCAGTTCAGCGTAAGGCTGACCTTGACCTGGCGGTACGGCTCGCCGTCATCCTGCTCCGGGGTGATGGGTTTGCGCTGGGTCAGGCGACAGCCGCCGCCGAGGTCGGCATAGCTGTTGATCAGGTCGGCGAGGCGTTGCATCAGGTCGGCGGCGACCACGTCGGGATCGTCCCCCGGCAACAGGCTGGTGCTGCTGGCCGGGTCCTCGCGCGCCTGCTGCAATTGCGCGCGCAGCGCATCGCCCTGGCGCAGCACGCCGGCATAGCGTTGCTGCTGCTCGCGCAGCTGATCGGCGCGCTCGCCCATCTCGCGCAATGGCCCGGCGAACCAACTGTCGATCAACAGCCAGTAGGCGGCGCCCACCACGAGCGCCAGGATCAGCAACGCCGAACCACGACGTTCACGGGGTGTGAGGGGTCGGCGCATCGGCCACCTCCTGGCGCAGGTGGGCGCGCAAGGCAAACTGGTCCTTGCCGGTGCGCGCATCCGGTTGAATCACCCCTTCAAACTGGGCGTTTTCCAGGCGATGGCAGCCTTTGATCCGGGTGATCAGGCCGCTGGCCTTGGCGCTTTGCCCAGAGAACGAGACTTCTCCGTCTTTCACGTCCAACTGGTCGATCCAGGTGTCGGCCGGCAAGCAAGTGGTCAGGTCATTGAGCAGCGCGGCCAGCGGGGGCTGCGCCAGTTTGCGGCGGGTGAGGTACTGCGCCGCGCCACGGGTGTTGAGCAGTTGCTGGCGCAGGGCGTGCACCTCGGCGACCTGGGCTTTCTGTTGCTGGACGCTGGCCTGCATGACGTCGAGCACGCGCTGGCGATCGTTGAGCCACAGCAGCATCGCCGCGATCAGCAAGGCCCCGCACAGCCACGGCAGGCTGCGCTGCAAGCCCTTGCCCGGTGGGTGCTGGCGCGGTCGCAACGGCGCGGGCAGCAAGTCGACACCGAGGTCGCCCACTTCCACGCGGTGGGGCTGCAGGCCAAGGGCAGTGCAGTCAGCAAGAATCTGGTCGAGGTGCTCGCGCAGGATCGCCACCAGCCGCACCTCCAGGTGGGCGGGTGCGCGGCGCAGCGGCTGCGCGACGAAGTACAGTTGGTCGGCGTTGAACGGGGTGTAGCGGTCCAGCTCATAGCCCACCACGGCGGTGAGGTTGCGCGCCGCCGCCAGGGGCAACTGCACGGTTTGCAGCAACACGGCGTCGGTGGCCAACACCAGCACCTGGCGCGTGTTGCCCGGCGCAACCGGCTCGCTCAACGGCCAGTGATGACGTTGCTCGGGCGGCTCGTGAAGGGCCAGCCAGCCCGGCACACAGCCGCGCAATTCAGCCAGCCAGAGGCGCCAGCCCTGTTGCAACAGGCTGCCGCGCCAATGTCGGGCGATGGGTTCCAGTCGATTCATTCTTGCCACCGCACTACCCGATAGGGTTGTGCGCTGTCCTCCGATGGGCTCAATAAAACGGTGGCTTGCACGCGCGCCTGATACCCGCCCGGGCGCTCGGCGCGGCTGTCGACCTGCAGCACCAGGCCAGGGTCGGCGCCCTCGGCCTTCTGTTGCGGCAGGTTGAGAGCCTTGCGCATCAGCGGGCTGGCAAAAGCCGCGTCGGGGCGATCCAGGTCGCTCCACAAGGTGATTTCAGGCAGCAGTTGGCTGTAGAGCACTTGCGTCATGCCCGGCAGCTGGCGCACTTCTTCCAGTACGCGGAACGGCGCCAGGCCCCTGCTGCGGCGGGTTTCTAGGGCCTTGGCCAACGCGCTCGCCTGGGCCTGGCTGGCCCCGCACGCCAGGGCCAGGCGCATGAAGTCATCCGCCTCGGCGTTGACCAGGTACAACTTGCCGCGCTCGCTGCGCAGGCTGACGTGCAGGTGGGCGTCGTCGAACGTCAGGCCGATCTCACGGCCATCGGCCACCCGGCGCGGGTCAGTCATGGCCAGGGCGATGCCGGCTTCGGCGGCCAGGACGGTCTGGGTATGTTGACGAAACCACAGGGCCTGGCGGCTTTCCAGTTGCACCCAACCCACCAGCCCGCCCAGCAACACACTGAGCAACGCCAGCACCCACAGCACCAGCAGCAGGGCCGCACCGCGCTGACGCTTCATTCTCCCGCCGCCCCGCTGGCCAGGTCCAAGCGCAGGGCAATCACTTGGGTCACCCAGGGCACCGGCCCGTTGAGCTGGGCCGCGATGCGCACCGCGTAGGGCAAGCGCCTGGGCCACGGCCACGCATCGAGCCAGCCGGTGGCCTGGCCCAACGGGGAGACGCCGCGATAACTCATTTGCAGGCTGTCGAGGTCATGCAGCAACACCTGGGGTTCGCGGCCAGGAAACGCCACCTGCAACGTCTGCTCGACCCGTTGCAGGGTGAAGCGCTGAATCCCGCCACCCAGTACCCCAGGCAAGGTCGAGACAAACTGCACATGCTCGGGCGCACCAACAAAAAAACCTTCCGTTACAGCCGCCTCGTCCACCCCACTCAACGGCAGCGCTTCGCCGATTGCCGTGCGCAGGAACTGCTGGGCGGCGCGCACTTCGTCCAGGCTCATCGTGTAACGCTGGGCCTTGGACACCGCACGATTAGCCCCCAGCAATGCCCCACCCACCAGCACCAGCAACACGGCGAGCAGACTGAGCACCACCAGGATCTCCAGCAGCGTGAAGCCTTGCTCGCGGCGCTTCACAGGCGCGCCTTCAAGGTGCTGAAACGGGCCTGGTGCGGGCCCTCACTGAGGCTCAGGTCGAGGCGAAACACCTGGGGTTGCTGGCGGGTGCAGTTCAGTTGCCAGTGAATGCCATCCAGCTCACCCTGGCGCACGCCGACACTCAACGGCCCCGCCGCCTCCTGATCGAAAATCGACAGCGCGGCGTGCGTGAGCCGATCACTGTGGGCCACCTGGGAGAGCGAGCGCGCGCTCTGCCCGAACGCCACCAGCAACACGCTGCTGCACACCGCCATCAGCGTCAGTGCGGCGAGCATTTCCAGCAGGGTGAAACCGGCCTGGCGCTTCATGGCAGGGCCTTTGACTGCACGCTGCCGGTGAGCCAGCCGATGTCGATGCGCCAACGCCGGGTGCCGCTGGCCAGCAGGAGGTTGCCCCCGGTGGAGCTGCCGTCGGGGTAGAACTCGACAGCCGGCCCCACCTGCTCGGCCGTGTGCAAGGTCACCTTTAATGGCTCGGGCCATTGCTGCCGCGCACGTCCCGGTGCCTGGAACGTCCTGGCGGGCAGGTCAAACTCGGTGCGCGCCGCCTGGCCGCCGATAATTGCTCCGGCCCGGGTGGCACGCAACGCTTCCACCATCTGCCCGACGGCTCGGCGCTCCTTGGCGACCTGCAGTCCCTGACGCACACCCAGGCCGAGCAAGCTGGCGGCGAGGCTGATCAACAGGATGACCACCAGCATCTCCAACAAGGTAAAGCCGCGCTGGGCCATGGCCCGGTTATTCCCAGTTGCCCAGGTCGGCGTCGTAGCCTTCGCCACCGGGTTGACCGTCGCGGCCGTAGAAGATCAGGTCGAAAGGCCCGTGTTCACCCGGGAAGCGATAGCCGAAGGCGTGCCCGAAGGGGTCCTTGAGGTCCGAAGGCTTAGCGTAGCCACCGGGCTTGTCCACCAGCTGTTGCAGGGTGCCGGGCGGCGAGCCGACGTCCAGCGCATAGCTGTCGATCTTCATGCTCAGGCTGGCGAGCTGGGCCTTGCCGGCACCGTACTTGCCCTTGTCCACATTGCCGCCGACCTGGCGCACCACAATGGTCGCGACGATGCCCAACAGCACGATCACCGCGAGCATTTCGAGCAAGGTAAAACCGCCTTGGCGGCGTGAAGTCTTCATGGGGTCTGCTCCTTCATAAATGGCTGGTGAGGCTCATCAGCGGCAGCATGATCGCGAGCATGATCACCGCCACCAGCACGGCCATGACCACGGTCAGCGACGGCACCAGGGCAGCGAGCAGGCGGTCGATGCCGCGCTTGGCTTCGACGTCGAAAATGTCAGCGACCTTGAGCAGCATGCTGTCCAGTTCCCCGGCCTGTTCGCCGACGTCAATCATTTGCAGGGCGAGGTCGGGCAACAGGGGTTGAGTGCCAAAGGCCGCACCCAGGGTGCCACCGCCCTTGACCGACTCGGCCGCGACCGCGACTTGCGCCTGCAACGCACGGTTGCTGCAGACTTGCCGGGCAATCACCAGGGCTTGCAGCAACGCCACCCCGTTGCTCAGCAGGGTGCCGAGGGTGCGCGCCAACCGGGCGGCTTCGACCCGTTGCAACAGCGGGCCAATCAGGCGCACACCGAGCAGGCGCCGGTCGAACGCTTCCCGGTGCCGGGGATCGCGCAGGCGAGCGGCGAGCCCCCAGGCAATCACCAGCAACCCGGCCAGCACCGCCCAGCCATAGCGGCTGAGGAACTCGCCGAGCGCAAGGATCGCCTCGGTGATCAGGGGAATCGGCACGCCGAGGTCCTCGAAAATCGGCACGAACTGCGGCACCACATACGCCAGCAACAGCGCCAGGGACCCCAGCACGCCGACCACCAGAAAGGCCGGGTAGATCAGCGCATTGATGACCTCGCCGCGCAGCAACTGGCTGCGTTCCAGGTAGTCGCTGAGCTGGCGCAAGGTGCCTTCCAGCGCACCACCGGCTTCACCGGCGCGCACCATGCTCACGTACAGCGGCGAGAAGCCGCCCTCCGCCTCCAGTGCCGCAGACAACGGCTGGCCGGCCTTGACCTGATCGCGGATGCGCTCGACCAATGCTCGCACTTGAGACTGGCCGGGTTGTTTGAGCAGCAGGCCCAGCGAGCGCTCAAGGGGCTGGCCGGCGCCCAGCAGCGTCGCCAATTGCTGGGTGAAACTCACCAGGGCGGCACCCTTCAACTGCCCGCGCGTGGCGTTCGACCTGAGGCCGCCCGCCGACTCGATCTGTAGCAACAGCAGGCCGCGTTTGTGCAAGAGGGCAACAGCGGCAGTCTGGTCCTTGGCTTCAAGCGTGCCGTTGTGAGCGGCCCCTTGGCTATCCAGGGCACGGAACTTGAACAGGCTCACGCGCCCTCTCCCCGGGTGACGCGCAACACTTCTTCCAGTGACGTGACGCCCGCCAGCGCCTGGCGCAAACCTTCTTCATGCAAGGTGCGCAAACCGGCGCGACGTGCAGCCTGCTCCAGGGTGGCGGCGTCGGCATGACGCATCAGCAGGCTGCGCAATTCGTCGTTCATCACCAACAATTCGGTGAGGGCGCTGCGGCCTTCATAACGGCCCCGGTAAAGCAGGATCGGGCGGGTGTCGGTCAGGCGGTCCAGGCCGTGTTCTGCGATCAGTTCCGGGGGCGCTTCGAACGCCGTGCGCGTGGCCGGGTCCAGGCGTCGCACCAGGCGTTGCGCGAGGATGCCGCTGACGGTCGATGCGATCAGGTAGCTTTCCACACCCATGTCGAGCAGGCGGGTAATGCTGGCGGCGGCGCTGTTGGTGTGCAGGGTGGAGAGCACAAGGTGGCCGGTGAGGGACGACTGGATGGCGATGCGGCAGGTTTCCAGGTCGCGGATTTCGCCGATCATGATCACGTCCGGGTCCTGGCGCACGATGGAGCGCAACGCCCCGGCGAAATCCAGGCCGATGGCGGGCTTGACCTGGATCTGGTTGATGCCTTCGAGCTGGTATTCCACCGGGTCTTCCACGGTGATGATCTTGCGCTCGGCGGTGTTGAGCCGCGACAACGCGGTGTACAGCGTGGTGGTCTTGCCCGAGCCGGTGGGGCCGGTCACCAGCAGGATGCCGTGGGGCCGTTCCAGCAAGTCGAGGAAGGCCGCCAGGCGCTGGCCGTCGAAACCCAGGTGCTGGAAATCGAACTGCACGGTCTGGCGATCAAGCAGGCGCATCACCACCGACTCGCCAAAACTGGTGGGCACGGTGGACACCCGCAGGTCCAGCGCCTTGCCCTGGATGCGCAGCATGATGCGCCCGTCCTGGGGCAGCCGGCGTTCGGCAATGTCCAAGCGCGCCATGATCTTCACCCGCGAGATCACCGCCGCCGACGAGCTGGCCGGTGGCGCCTCCGCCTCATGCAGCACGCCGTCGATGCGGTAGCGCACCTTGAGCTGGTTTTCGAAGGGTTCGATGTGGATGTCTGAGGCGCGTTGTTCCACGGCGCGCTGGAGGATCAGGTTGACCAGGCGAATCACCGGGGCTTCGGAGGCCATGTCCTTGAGGTGTTCGATGTCTTCCAGCGCACCGCTGCGCTCATCGAGGTTCTCAATCAGGGTGCCCATGGCCGAACGGCCCTGGCCGTAATAGCGTTCGATCAGCGTGTCGACTTCGGTGCGCGGGCCGACGGCCAGCCACACCGGCACCTGGCAGGCGTAGGCCAACGCCTGGAAGGCATAATGCTGCGCCGGGTGAGCGGCCAGTACGTGCAGGCCGGCTGCACTCCAGCCCATGGGCACCACTTGGTAGTGGCGCATGAAGCGTTCGGTGAGTGGGGGCAATGGGTCGAGCAGCGGGGGCGCGGTATCCGCCAACAACAGCGGCGCGTCCAGCAGGTGGGCCCAGGCGCTGGCTAGTTCGATCTCGGACACCAGGCCCAGGCGTGTCAGCAGGCCCAGCAGGTCGCTGGCGTCTGTGGACAGGCGCTGGGCACGCTCCAGGTCGACGGTTTTCAACCCGGCGTGCTGCCTCAGCCACGCGCACACTTGATCGGTGTGCGGTATCTGCAGGTGGCAGGCATCGATAAGGGCTGACGACATAATGTTGGTTGTCTGGTTGCGAGAAAGTATGGCTATTTGGAACTACTGATAAGTGCCATTAGTTAGCCACGCCCGGAGACAAAGTTGGCCGGGTTAATCGACTGGAAGTTGCAACGCTAGTTCCTGAGATGGGGAAACAAACTGAAATGAATGGCCATCATCTGTCCCGGATTTCCCTGACAGCCCTGGCGCAGGCCTTGTGGTTGTTGGGCTTGGGCTGTGCTGCGGGAGACCTGACGCCTCAACTTTTCCTGACACACCGCGGCGCGGGGCAAGCCCGCTCACTACAGGTCGGGTTAGTTGATTAAGCGCTCTCGCGTTCTATCAAATGGCAGGCTAATAGATTCAAGCGCTTAACTTGGTCATCACAGGGCAAAACACCCAAACTTTCAAGTACGCGCGTGGCCGCTAATACGCCGATCTCCAGGGCTGGCGGTTTGATTGTGCTCAGGCTCGGCAGCAACATTTCGGCGAACGGGTAATCACCGAAACCCAGCACGGCGCAGTCGTGCGGGATCTTGAGCCCGGCACGCTGCCCGGCAAGCAAGCCACCTGCGGCGAGGTTGTCATTGGCGAAGAAGATCGCGTCAGGCGGGTTGGCGTGGCCCATCAGCACGTCCATTGCCTGCTTGCCCGCCTCGAAGGGCGCGCGATCGGCGTCCGGGGCGAACACCCAGGGCTGCATATCGAGTTCAACCAGGGTGGCGGTAAACCCATCGCGCCGCTCCAACGCGCTGAAGTCGCCCGCCGCACTGTTCTGGACAAACGCAATACGCCGGTAGCCCTTGCCGTGCAGGTAGCGCGCCGCCGTGACGCCCACCTGGTAATGGGAAAAACCGATCTGCAAGGGCTCGCGCTCGGGCACGTAGTCCCAGGTTTCGACCACCGGGATATCCGCGTCGGCGATCATTTTTTCGGTGCCCGCGCTGTGGAATCGGCTGGTGAGCACCAGCGCTGCGGGCGACCAGCCGAGGAAGGCACGCACCGCGCTTTCTTCCTGTTCGGCGCTGAAGTAGCTCGACGCCAACAGCAGTTGGTAACCGTGGCGGCTGAGGGTGTCGCTGAAGCCCTGGATGGTATTGGCAAAGATCGGCCCCGAGATGTTCGGGATCACCATCGCCACGATCCGCCCACGCGCCGACGCCAAGCCGCCCGCGACCAGGTTGGGCACATAGCCCAGCTCGGCCACCACCTCGGCAATCCGCTCACGCCGCTCGGGCGACACTTGCTCCGGCTGGTTGAAATAACGCGACACCGTGATCGCCGACACGCCCGCCTGACGCGCCACGGTGTTTAAGGTGACACGCCCGACGCCACGGCGTTTGCGCGGTTTTTCTTCGCTCAAGGGACGATCCTGTTAAAAACCAAAAAGAATATAGGACTAATTTTTTAGTATTTGACGCTCTAAATCAGACCCACCACTATGCCGATGTTAGCGCTAACAAAGCGTTCTGTCTGCTACTCGCTCAAGCGAATGCCAAAGACACATTTACAGGCGTTGTCGTCGCAGAACGGCAACGGTTCAGGGCATTTTTTTCGAGCGGGCACACCATGCACAACTTCCAATACGCCAGAGCACACCTGCTGGTCCTGGCCGGGCTGACCGCCCTGCCCGTCTCCGGCGCCTTCGCGGCCGATGAGCCGGAGCCGACCCTCAAACCCGTGACGGTCACCGCCACCCGCCGTGAAGAGTCACTGCAAAAAGTGCCCGTGGCGGTTTCGGTACTCGACGGCGAACAGCTAGAGCGCGACAACCGCAACGGCGTGGCAAGCATCGCGCAGCAGGTGCCGTCGCTGAACTTTCGCACGGGGGCGTCCAACAAGGACACCTCGTTGTTCGTGCGCGGCGTGGGCACCATCTCCACCTCCCCTGGCGTTGAGCCGACCGTGGCCACGGTGATCGACGGCGTGGTCTACGCCCGCCCCGGCCAGGCGACGCTTGACCTGCTGGACCTGGAGCGCATCGAAGTGCTGCGCGGCCCCCAAGGCACGCTGTTCGGCAAGAACGCCTCGGCCGGTGTGCTGAACATCACCAGCAAGGCCCCGACTGCCGAGACCCACGGCTACATCGACCAGTCCTACTACAGCGGCAATGAAAGCCGCACTCGGTTCGGCATCGGCGGCAGCCTGGTGCCGGACGTGCTCAAAGGCTCGATCAGCACGCTGTTCGGCAGCTACGACGGTAACGTGGATAACCATCACAACGGCCAGGAGGTCAACGGCTATAACCACAAGGGTATTCGCGGCAAGCTGGAGTTCACCCCCAACGACGACGTGAAACTGACCCTGATCGCCGACTACATGCAGTCCCACGACGACGCGCCGAATGGGGTGGTGAGCAAGTCCCTGTCACCTGCGTTTACCAACGCCTTGAGCCCGGTGCGCGCCACCGGTGACAACCGCGACATCAACACCGACACCCGCACGTACGTCGACGACACCAACAAGGGCGTGTCGGCGCAACTGGACTGGAACCTGGGTGACTACACCCTGACCTCGATCACCGCCTGGCGGGGTTGGGACAACACCCAGTACCAGGACGGCGACCGCCTCGGCACCGTGACCGCTGCGTTCCCCGGCACCGCCGACAAAGGCCAACTGGCCTTCAACCAATACTCCCAGGAGCTGCGCCTGGCCTCGCCCAAGGGTGAGTTCCTGGAATACGTCGGCGGCCTGTACTACATGCATGGCAAGGACGAAGAAACCTACCAACGCACACTCACCACCACCACACGCACCGACCGTGGCATCGCCGACTACAGCACCACCAACGACAGCTACGCGGTGTTCGGCGAGACCACGCTGAACTTCACCTCGCGCTTTCGCGGGATCGCCGGCCTGCGCTACACCCATGACGACCTCAAATACGATCACCGCCGCGTCTCGACCTCGGCCACCACGGTCAGCGGGATTCAACCGGCCACCTCCAGCTCGGGCTCGGTGGATGAAGACGGTTGGTCCGGCCGCCTCGGTGTGCAGTACGACCTCACCGACAGCATCACCAGCTACCTGACGTACTCGCGTGGCTACAAAGGCCCGGCGTACAACGTGTTCTTCAACATGCAGCCGCGTGACACCGACGCGCTCAAGCCGGAAACCTCCAACACCTGGGAGGCCGGGATCAAGGCCACCGCCTGGAACAACCGCCTGACCACCAACCTCGCGGTGTTCCACAGCGATTACGACAACTATCAAGCCAACTTTTTCGACACCGTCGCCGGCCAGGTGGTGACCCGCCTGATCAATGCCGGCAGCGTCAGCACCGAAGGTGTCGAGTTGGACTACGCGTTGCAAGCCACCCAACAACTCAAGCTGTCTGGCGCCCTGGCCTACACCCGTGCGCGCATCGACGAGTTCGCCTGCCCAGCGGGTGCCGCGGCCACCTGCAACGTGAACGGCAAGCCGCTGCCGTACAGCCCCGACTGGAAAAGCTACGTGCGCGCCGACTACACGATCCCGCTGGATAACGGCCTGGATATCGAACTGGGCACCGACTACAGCTGGCAGAGCGAAGTGCAGTACGACATCAGCCAGAACGTCGACACCAAGCAGGGCGCCTACGGCATCTGGAACGCCAGCGTGGCCCTGGCCGACTACAGCAACGGATGGCGTGTCGCGCTGCTGGCGAAGAACCTCGCCGACAAATCCTATTCCCCGCTGCTGGCCAGCGGCGGCAACTACATCTACCGCGCCGTGCCCCGTGACGATGAGCGTTACTTCGGCGTGCAACTGCGCAAGGATTTCTAAGCATGAGCCGTCAGCTGAAACTCGGCGCTTTCCTCATGGCCACCGGGCACCACGTGGCCGCCTGGCGCCACGCCGATGTGCCGGCGAACGCCGGGCTGGATTTCAAGCACTACACGCACCTGGCGCGGGTGGCCGAAGCGGCCAGGTTCGATACGCTGTTCGTGGCCGACAGCATTGCGGCGGCCACCGGCGAAATCGCCAGCCATATGGCGCGCTCGGATCATTTTGAGCCGCTGACCTTGCTCTCGGCGCTCAGTGCGGTGACGGAGCACATCGGCCTGATCGCCACCGCCACTACCAGCTACAACGAGCCCTACCACGTGGCGCGTAAATTCGCCTCGCTGGAACACCTGTCCGGTGGGCGTGCGGGCTGGAACCTGGTGACCTCGGACAACGCCGCCGAGGCGCAGAATTTCGGCCGCGATGAACACCTGGGCCACGCCGAGCGCTACAGCCGCGCGCGGGAATTTCATCAGGTGGTGACCGGGCTGTGGGACAGCTGGGAAGACGACGCCTTTGTGCGCGACAAGGCCAGCGGCACCTACTACGACCCGGCGAAACGGCATGTGCTGGAGCATGTCGGCGAACATTTTCGCGTCAAGGGCCCGCTTAACGTGGCGCGCTCGCCCCAGGGCCAGCCGGTGATCGTGCAGGCGGGCTCGTCCGAGGCGGGCCGCGAACTGGCGGCGCAGACGGCCGAGGTGGTGTTTACCGCACAGACGTCGCTGGCGAATGCCCAGACGTTTTATGCGGACCTCAAGGGTCGCCTCCAGCGATACGCACGTGAACCCGATTCGCTGAAAATCATGCCCGGCGTGTTTGTGGTGGTCGGGCCGACCGAGGCCGAGGCACAGGCCAAGTTCGAAGCGTTCCAGGACCTGGTCGAGCCCGAGGTGGGTGTCGCCTTGTTGGGGCGCATGCTGGGTAACTTCGACCTGTCGGGCTACCCGCTGGACGGGCCATTGCCGGAGCTGCCCTTGACCGACAGCGGGCAGCGCAGCCGCCAGCAGTTGCTCAGTGACCTGGCCAACCGCGAGCAGCTGACGCTGGCGCAGTTGGGGCGGCGAATTGCCGGTGGTCGCGGGCACTACAGCCTGATCGGCACGCCTGCGCAGATCGCCGACGAGCTGCAACACTGGTTCGAACAGGGCGCCGCCGATGGTTTCAATATCCTGGTACCGCACCTGCCCGGTGGGCTGGAGGACTTCGCCCAGTGGGTGGTGCCCGAACTGCAACGGCGCGGGCTGTTCCGCACTGAATACAGCGGCACGACCTTGCGTGAAAACCTCGGTTTGGCGCGCCCCGAAAACCGCTTCAAAAAGGACGATGCATGAAAATTCCGGCGCTGTTACTCGCCCTGTTGGCCGTTACGCACACCGCACTGGCGGCCGACCCCGCCACCCTGCGCATCGGCTACCAGAAAGGCTCTATCGCCCTGGTGCTGGCCAAGGAACACGGGCTGCTGGAAAAGCGCTTCCCCCATACGCAGGTCAAATGGGTCGAGTTCCCCGCCGGCCCGCAGATGCTGGAAGCACTCAATGTCGGCGCGCTGGACGTGGGTTCCACCGGGGATATCCCGCCCTTGTTCGCCCAGGCCGCAGGCGCCGACCTGGTCTACATCGGCGCCGAGCCGCCCAAGCCCAGCGCGGAAACCATCCTGGTGCGCAACGACAGCCCGCTGCATTCGGTGGCCGACTTGAAGGGCAAGAAGGTTGCGTTCCAGAAAGGCTCCAGCTCCCACAACCTGATCCTGCGCGCCCTGAACAAAGCCGGGCTGAGCTACAAGGAGATTCAGCCGGTGTACCTGCCACCTGCCGATGCGCGCGCGGCGTTCGAGCAAGGCAGCGTGGATGCCTGGGCGATCTGGGAACCCTACTCGTCCCTGGCGTTGAGCCAGAGCCCCAGCCACGTGCTGGCCAATGGCGAAGGGTTGGGGTTGTCGGGCCCGGTGTACACCGCGCGGCGCGACTATGCGCAGGCCAACGGTGCGTTTGTACAGGACCTGCTGGGTGAACTGACGGCGGCTGAAGCGCTGACCCGCAGCCAGCGCGAAGACAGCTTGAGCGTGCTGACCCGCTTTATGGGGCTGCCTGCCGAGGTGATTGCGCGCTACATGGATAACCGCCCGCCGTCGCCGATCTTGCCGATTGACGAGAAGATCATCCAGGCGCAGCAGGCGACGGCGGATTTGTTTTACCAGAACCGCTTGCTGCCTAGAGCCATTGACGTCAGCAAGGCCGTATGGAGATCTGAATCCCACTGAGCTCCCACTTTTGAACCGAGTCAGACGTGATTACGGGTGCTTTTCTCGACAATGCACATGGGGGTGCCAGACACCGGCTCATTGATGACCTGCACCTGCACATCAAACACCTGGCGCATCAACTCGGCACTGATCACTGCCCCCGGCGCACCGTCCGCCACCAACTTGCCGCTGCGCATCACCGCCAAGTGATCGGCATAACGGCAGGCCTGGTTGATGTCGTGCAACACCGTGATCACCGTCTTGCCCTCGGCGGCCAACTCCCCCATCAAGTCCAACAGCTCTACCTGATGACTGATATCGAGGTAGGTGGTGGGTTCATCCAGCAACACCACCGGCGCGTTCTGCGCCAGCACCATGGCCAACCAGGCACGTTGGCGCTGGCCACCGGAGAGGTCCGCCAGCGCGCGGTCGGCCAAAACCTCCAGTTCCAGGCGCTGCATGGCGCGCGAAACATGGGATTGATCGCTACCGCTCAAACGCCCCCACAATGAGTTATGCGGGCTGCGGCCGTAGGCGACCAGCTGGCGCACGCTGACCCCTTCGGGCACCGGCAGCACTTGCGGCAAAAAGGCGATCTGCTGCGCCAACTGACGGGAGGACAGGCTGGCGTAGGCCTGGCCGTCCAGGCTCAGTTCGCCCGCGCTCGGTTTGAGGATGCGTGCGAACGTCTTGAGCAAAGTGGACTTGCCACAGCCATTGGGGCCGATCAGCGCGGTGACTTTTCCGGCCGGCGGCGTGAACGACAGACCTTGCACAATGCGGGTGTCGCCGTAGCCGATATCGAGCTGTCGTGCTTGAAGAATACTCATGGGATCAGCCCTTGAACCGTGCCAGCAACCAAAGAAAATACGGCGCGCCAATCACCGCCGTGAGCACCCCGGCGGGGATTTCACTGGGCGCGATCAACGTGCGCCCCAGCGTGTCGGCCAGCACCAGCAGCAGCGCGCCGATCAGCATCGCGGCGGGCAACAGCCATTGGTGATGCCCGCCCACCAGGCGCCGCGCCATATGCGGCGCGACCAGGCCGATAAAGCCGATCGGCCCGATCACGCCGACGCCGAGGCTGGTGAGCAGCACCGCGCACGTCATCGCCAGCCAGCGCGTACGGCGTAACGCCGTGCCCAGGCTGTGGGCCGCTTCATCGCCCAGGGCGATCAGGTTCAGCGGCTTGGCCAGGCACAGGCCCAACGGGATCAGCAGCAGGAACGGCAGTACCAGCGCCACATGGTGCCAGTTGCGGCTCCACAGGCTGCCGGTGAGTGCGAGCAAGGCGGTGTTGATGTCCAGCGGATGGGACAGGATCAGAAATTCGGTGACGCTGGACAAGGTCACCGCAATCGCCACCCCGGACAGCGCAAAACGCACGCCGGAAAAACTCACGCCGGTGTTGTACAGCGCCAACAGCAACGCGCCACCGGCACCGCCCAGGCACGCCACCAGCGGCAGCCAGGCAATTGGCAAATGCGGCCAACTGATGATCGCCACGGTCAGCGCGAGCCCTGCGCCCTGGGTCACGCCGAGGATTTCCGGCGAGGCCAGCGGGTTGCGGATCACGCCCTGCACAATCGCCCCGGCTAGGCCGAAGGCGGCACCGGCGAGGATCGCAATGAGGCTGCGCGGCAGGCGGTGGTTCCACACTTCGAAGTCGAGGGCATCGTGGGCCAATAGGCGCTCCAGCACGGTGGAGGGCTTGAGCCACAAGGTGCCGGCGCTGAGGCTGATAAAGGTCGCCAGCAACAACAAGGCGAGCAGCACCCACAGGCGCAATCGTGGGCGGGTCATAGGGCGCGCCTGGCAAGAAACAGGAAGAACGGTGCACCAATCAGCGCAGTGACCACGCCGGCCGGGGTTTCCACCGGGAACGCCACCGCGCGGCTGAGCAGGTCGGCGCCCAGTACGATCACCGCGCCCAAGGCGGCACTCAGGGGGATCAGCCAGCGGTAGTCGTTGCCCAGGAACTGGCGAAGGATGTTCGGTGCAATCAACCCGACAAAGCCGATAGGCCCCACCGCGCAGACACTCGCGCCCACCAGCAACAGGCTGGCGACAAACACCTGCAGGCGCAGGCTGGTGATGCCGACGCCCAGGGAGCGGGCGGCGTCTTCGCCGAGGTTGATCAGGTTCAAGCGCGGCGCGCACCACAGCGCCCACAGGCCGCCGATCAGGGTGCACGGCCACAGCAGTTGAACTTGCGCGGCGCCCACATTGGCCAGGGAACCGGCCAGCCAGTTGAGCACGCTTTGCGCCTGGGCCTCGACCAGGATCACCGTGAGGCGGGTCAATGCCGCGCACAACGCGGCGACGGCGACGCCGGCCAATACCAGCCGCCCTTGCGCCGTGGCCGGCGACCAGGCACCGCCCAGGCTGAACACGGTGATCCAGGCCAGCGCACCGCCCACGCAGGTCATCAACAGCGCGCCACCGGCAAACGGCAGCGCCACCAACCCGGTGGAAAACAACGCCAAGCCGAGCGCCGCGCCGGCCGTCACGCCAAACAGCGATGGCGAGGCCAGGCGGTTGCGGGTAATGCCTTGCATCAAGGCGCCGGCCAGGCCCAGGCAGGCGCCGACCAACGCTGCGCACACCGCGCGCGGCACGCGCAGCTGCGCAACGATGTAGGCCATGTTGCCGCCCACGCTGCCCTGGTGCACCAGGCCATTCCAGGCATCTGCCGGGGTGATCACGAACGGCGACCAGCTGTACAGCGAGTACCAGAACAACAGGGCCCCCAGCAGCCCAATGCCGAGGGCGGCGAGACTGCGCTGCACGGCTATTGGCTCAGTACGGCGTTGCCGCCCTTGAGAATCGCCAGCGCATCTTCAGCGATCTGCTCCGAGGCCAGCACACCACGGTTGCGCGCCCAGCTGTCGCCGTCCACTTCGGCTACGTGCTTGTTGCGAACCGCGCCGAGCACTTGCCACAACGGCTGTTTGCTCCAGGTATCAACGATGCTGGGACGGCGGTAATGGCCGACCAGCAGCCAGCCCGGGTCCAGTGCAAGCAGTTGTTCCAGGCTGACAAACTCGGTGGGCGCGGCGTTGACACGGACCGACGGCACTTTCAGGCCGATGGCTTGCAGCACGCTGCCGGCGTAGGAGTCCGGGCCGTGCACGGAGAAGCTGTCTTCACGGGCAACGCCGAACAACACGCTGGCGCCGGCGGGAATCTGCTGGGCGACTGCCTTGAGGTGTGCACGGTTCTGCTGGATTCGCGCTTCCATCTGCGGGCGCTTGCCCAGGGCCTTGCCGATCAGTTCGGCGGACTTGAGGCTGCCCTCGTAATCTTCCCCGCGTGACGGCAGCAACAGGGTGGGCGCGATGCTCGACAGGTCGCTGTACAACGCCTGGTGGCGGTTGAGGTCGGCGACGATCAGGTCCGGCTTGAGCCGGGCAATTTCCTCGATGCTCGGTTGCGAGCGCAAGCCCACGGACTTCCATTGGCCGATGGCCTGGCGCACACGGGGCAGCACCCGGTTGGCATCGCCATCATCGGCGGCGCCTACCGGAGTCACGTCAACGGCGGCGAGGCTGTCGAGAAAGGAGAACTCCAGCACCACCACACGCTTGGGAGCATCGGGCAGATGCACGGTGTGCTGGCCGTCATTGAGGTCGATGGGGGCAGCGCTGAGTACGCTGGAAGACAACGCCAGGAGGCAGGCGGCAAGGGTCGGAATGGAGCGCAACAGTCGCATGGCAAGTACCTCGGCGTTAAAACACCCCGGCTAGACGGGCCGGGGAAAACGGCGGGTACTATTCCATATCGTGGCGGCGCAATCAAAAAACATTCTCATTAAAGTCATGAAATTCACCTTGGCACCATCGATCAACTGTGGGAGCGGGCTTGCTCGCGAAAGCGGTGTGTCAGTCACACAAAGAGTTGTCTGAACTACCGCCTTCGCGAGCAAGCCCGCTCCCACATTTTGTCCTGCGGTTAGAAGTCGACCGTGGCGGAAAGCAGGTAGGTGCGCGGGGTGGACAAGGTGAGCCCCGGTTCGCTGTCATCCGAGGCACCGGCCGAACTCCAGTAGCGTTTATCGGCGACGTTCTCCACGTTCGCGCGCAGGGTCACGTGTTTGTCGTCGACGTTGAAGGCGTAGCGCGCCCCCACGTCGAGGCGGTTCCAGGCGTCGATTTCCTTGACGTTGGACTGGTCCAGGTATTGTGAACTGGAGTAGATGCCACGGCTGGTCAGGGTCAGGCCTTGCAGGCCCGGTACATCCCACTCCGCGCCGAGGTTGACGTTGTATTTGGGCGTGGCCGGGGCGCGATTGTCGTCCCAGGTGCCGTTGGTGGTGTCCTTGAGTTTGCTGTCGATGTACATCACACCGCCGAGCAAGCGCACGCCCTTGAGCGGCTCGCCGAACACGCTCAGTTCCGCCCCGGTGTTCTGGCGCTTGCCATTCGGGCCAAACACCCGCGAGGTGGCGTTGGTTTCATAGGCCGGCTGCTTGATGCGGAACACGGCGGCGGTCACGGCGAAGGCGCCGGCGTCGTACTTGGCGCCCACTTCCACTTGGCGGCTGATAAACGGCGGGAAGATCTGGTCTTCGTTGATCGAGGTGGACGGCGCGATCTTGCCCTGGCTCAAGCCTTCCATGTAGTTGGCGTACAGCGACAGTTTATCGGTGGCCTTGAACAGCAGCCCGCCCGACGGCGAGACTTTTTCTTCGTCGTAGGCGGTGTCGCCCTTGATGCCATCGCTCCAGTCATCCACCTTGACCCGCTGCCAGCGGGCACCAAGGGTCAACAGCAGACGGTCATCGAAAAAGCCCAGGGTGTCGGACAAGGCCACGCCACTGAATTTGTTCTCGGTGTAGACCTTGGCGTCCTGACGCGTCGCCGTGGACGGTGTCGGGGTTTGCACGGGGTTGTAGAGGTTGCTCGGCGCGGCGGCATAACGTGCACCACCGTTGGTGAAATCCATGTCGAAGTAGCTGGCCGCCAGGTTGACCTCGTGGCTGACCGGCCCGGTGTGGAACCAGTTGCGTACCCCGGCCGTGTAGGTGCGCACGTTTTCATCGCGGGTGAAGTCGCGCGGCAGCACGCTGAAATCACCGGCCGCGTTGGTGACGGAGACCGCATGGCGCAGGAAGTCGTGGTTGCTTTTGCGTAAGCCGACACCGCCGTACAGCATCACGTCATCGCTCACATCATATTCAGCGTTGAACGTACCAAAGGTGTCCTTGGTGCGCGCCTTGCTCCAGGCTTGCGCATAGTTGCGGCGCACGTCGTTGGCGCTGGGCACCGGAGCGGCAGCCGCGACCTGGACACGCTCCTGGGGGGCGTCGGTGTTGCGTTCGGTGTGACCGATATCGGTGGAAAGGCGCAGGCGCTCGCCACGGAAATCCAGGCCCAATACGGCCATTTCGCGGTCGACGCTCTGGTGGTCCCAGTCGGTATCGCCAGCCTGTTTCACGCCGTTGAAGCGAATACCGAACTTATTGTCTTCACCAAAGCGCCGGCCCACGTCCACCGCCCCACCCGCCTGGCTTTCGGAGGCCCAGGTGCCGGTGAACGAGTTGATGTCTTTGTCGGTGGCACGCTTGGGCACCACGTTGATCCCGCCGCCCACGCTGCCCCGTGGCGAGATGCCGTTGATCAACTGGCTGGGGCCTTTGAGGATGTCGACACGGTCGGCCATTTCCATGTCGATGGTGTAGGTGGGCAGCACGCCGTAGAGACCGTTGTAGGCCACGTCACTGTTGAACAGGCTGAAGCCGCGAATGGTGAACTGCTCGTAACGCCCACCGGCCGGGTTGGTGGCGCGCACCGACGGGTCGGCGGCGATCAGGTCGCCCAGGGTGCGGGCCTGCTGGTTCTTCACCGCCTCGGCGGTGTAGGTGGTGATGCTGAACGGGGTCTCCATGAAGTCCCGCGTACCGAGCATGCCCTGCGCAGTGCGGCGTGCCACCTGGCCGCCGGCGTAGGTGTCGCCGTCGTACAGGCCGGTGGTGCCGAGGATCGCAGTCGGCGCCAGTTCCAACGTACTGCCGTCCGGTATCGGCACCAGCATGTAGGCCTGTTCACCCATCGGCTGCAGTTGCAGGCCGGAGCCTTGCAGCAAGCGGGCAAAGCCCTCCTCCACACCGAACTCGCCCGACAGCCCGCCGCTGGTGCGCCCGCTGACCAATGCAGGGTCTACCGACAGGTTGACCCCCGCCAAACCAGCAAAACGGGTGAGCGCCGCGCTCAGGCTGCCGGCCGGCACCTGGTAGCTGCGGCGGGTGGTGGTGTCTTCGGCATAGCTGACGGCGGCGAAGAACGGGCTGGCGCTGAGGCTCAGCAGCAGGCTCAACTTGAGCAAGGGACGGACAACGGGCATTGGAGGAAGCTCTCGATTTTGTTCACTTACCTGGAATGACCGGTGACGGCAAAAAAAGGGACAGGCTTGTTCAATTATTTTATCAACGCCTCCTCCGAAATCTGGGTGGCCCCCCGAGCCTCTATACGCCACCCCGAAATCTATGAACCACCCAAAACCTGTAGTGAGCGGGCTTGCCCCGCGCCGCAGTATGTCAGGTAAGGATAGGGTGTCGGGTAGAACGCGGCGCGGGGCTAGCCCGCTCACTACAGGGATGTGGGTGAGGTTGGAGATGGGCGGGCTTGCCCCGCGCTGCGGTGTGTCAGGGTAGACCGCAGCGCAAAGGTTGAAGCCGGGTTACCACACCGCGATGTGGGAATCTGTGCGGGGCTCGGTGCCGCCGCACAGCACGCCGCTGACCGGGTCGCGCAGGATGATCTGCCCTCGCCCATAGTCGGTGAGGTCACTGTCGATCTGCACCTTGTGGCCGCGCCGCGCCAGGGCGTTGGCCAGGTCGCGGGAGGCGCCCTGTTCAATGCCGACTTTCATGTCGCCCAGCCATTGCCAGCGCGGTGCATCCAGAGCCGCTTGGGGGTTGAGGCCGAAGTCCACCAGGTTCATCACCATCTGCACATGCCCCTGGGGCTGCATGTAGCCGCCCATCACGCCGAACGGACCGAGGGCCTGGCCGTCCTTGGTGAGGAAGCCAGGGATGATGGTGTGGAAGGTTTTCTTGCCCGGCGCCAGGCAGTTGGCATGGGCCGGGTCGAGGCTGAATTCCTGCCCGCGGTTTTGCAGGGCAATGCCGCTGTCAGGCAGCACCACGCCGGAGCCAAAGCCGTGGTAGTTGCTCTGGATGAACGAAACCATGTTGCCCTCGGCGTCGGCCGTGGCCAGGTACACCGTACCACTGGCATGGGGATCGCCAGGTTTGGGCGGCTGGGCTTGCTCACCGATCTGAGCGCGGCGCCGGCTGCTGTAAGCATCGCTGAGCAAATCCGCCACGGCCACGCGCATGTGCAGCGGGTCGGTGATGTAATGCAGGCCATCGCTGTAGGCGAGCTTCATGGCCTCCAACTGACGGTGCCAGGTCTGCTGGCTATCGCGGTGATCGAAGCTGAACCCTTCGAGGATCTTCAGCGCCATCAACGCCACCAGGCCTTGGCCGCTCGGGGGGATTTCCCACACGTCCACGCCCCGGTAATTGATGTGGATCGGGTCCACCCACTGGGCGCGGTAGTCCTTGAGGTCGCTGGCCCGCAGGTAGCCACCGCTGGCACGCGAATGGGCGTCCAGGCGTTCGGCCAGGGCGCCGCGATACAGGCTTTCGCAACGGGTGGCGGCGAGTTCTTCGAGGGTGCGAGCCTGGGCCGGGTTGCGGAATATCTCCCCGGCGCGAGGTGCACGGCCGTCCATCAGGAAGGTGTCGAACCAGGCGTCCAGTACCGGGTCACGGTGGGGGCTGAACTCATCCAGCGCGGCCTGCCACAGCTGGGCGATCACCGGCGACAGTGGGAAACCGTCGCGCGCCAGGCGGATGGCCGGTTGCAGCAACTCGGCAAACGGCAACTGGCCGAAGCGCTCGGACAGCTCGGCCCAGGCCGATGGGCAGCCCGGCACCGTGACGGGCGTCCAGCCATACAGCGGCATCTGGTCGTGCCCCGCCGCTTTCACCGCCTCGATGCTCAAGGCGGCCGGCGCGTGGCCGTTGCCATTCAAGCCGTGCAGTTGGCCTTTACACCAGACCAAGGCAAACGCATCGCCGCCCAAACCGCAGCCGGTGGGCTCCACCACGGTCAACGCGGCCGCCGTGGCGATGGCCGCATCGATGGCGTTGCCGCCCCGTTGCATGATCTCGATACCGGCCTGGGCGGCCAAAGGTTGGGAAGCCGCGACCATGCCGCGCCTGGCGAACACGCTCTGGCGTTGCGATGGATAGGGATACTCGTGAGCAGAAAATTTCAACATGGCAGGGACTCTTCGATTCATTGGCCGGACTTGATGCGGTTCCATTCCCGGGTCATCAGGCGCTGGATGTTTTCCGGCAGGTCGGCGGAGACAAAGGTGTGGTTGATCACGTCGTCACCGGGGTAGATGCCCGGGTTGCCACTGACTTTGGGGTCCATCAGGGGCGTGGCGTCTTTGTTCGGGTTGGCGTAGCCCACGTAGTCGCTGACGGGCGCGATCACCTCGGGGCGCAACAGGTAGTTGATCAAGGCGTGGGCGTTGGCGGGGTTGGCGGCGTCCTTGGGAATGGCGAGCATGTCGAACCACAGGTTCACGCCCTCTTTGGGGATCAGGTAGCGGATGTCGATATTTTTACCGGCTTCCTTGGCGCGGCTCTGGGCCTGCATCACGTCGCCGGAATAACCCACCGCCACGCAGATATCACCGTTGGCCAGGTCGGCGGTGTATTTCGAGGAGTTGAAGTAGGTCACCGACGGGCGCAGCGCCATCAGCCGCGTCGAGGCTTGCTTGTAGTCGTCGGGCCGGGTGCTGTTGGGGTCCAGGCCGAGGTAGAGCATGACCTGGGGGATGATCTTCACCGGCGCATCGAGGAAGGCCACGCCGCAGCTTTTGAGCTTGGCCAGGTTGGCCGGCTCGAAGACCATCGACCAGGAATCCAGCACCGCGTCCTTGCCCAGCACGGCACGCACTTTCTCTGCGTTGTAGCCGATGCCCACGGTGCCCCACATGTACGGCACGGCGTAGCGGTTGCCGGGGTCGGCGGCTTCCAGGCGTTGCATCAGGCGTGGGTCGAGGTGCTTCCAGTTATCCAGCAAGTTACGTTGCAGCGGCTGGTAGGCGCCGGCGCGGATCTGCTTGGACAGGAACTGGCTGGACGGCACCACCACGTCATAGCCCGAGTGACCGGAGAGCAGCTTGGCTTCGAGCATTTCGTTGGTGTCGAAAATGTCGTATTGCACCTTGATGCCGCTGTCTTGCTCGAAGTTCTTCAAGGTATCGGGGCCGATGTAGTCGGACCAGTTGTAGACCTTGACCACCGAGTCGGCAGCCTGGCCCATGGGCACAGCGACGGCGCAGCACAGCGCCGCTAACACACTCGATAAACGCATGGCACAGTTCCTTATGAAGGTCACAGCACGCGGCTGAGAAAGGCCCGGGTACGGGGATGGCGGGGGCGGCTGAAGATCTGTTCCGGCGGCCCTTGTTCGATGAGCTCGCCCTGGTCGAGCACCACCACGCGGTCGGCCACTTCACGGGCAAAGCCCATTTCGTGGGTGACGACCACCATGGTCATGCCCTCCTCGGCCAGCTCCTTCATCACGTGCAGCACCTCGCCGACGGTTTCCGGGTCGAGGGCGCTGGTAGGTTCATCGAACAGCATGGCCTGGGGTTTCATCGCCAAGGCACGGGCAATCGCCACCCGCTGCTGCTGGCCGCCGGAGAGCATCGACGGGTAATGGCTGGCCTTGTCCGCCAGGCCCACCCGCGCCAGCAAGCCACGGGCCTGTTCCAAGGCTTCGGCGCGTGGCGTGCCGAGCACGTGAATCGGTGCTTCGATGATGTTTTCCAGCGCCGTCATGTGGGGGAACAGGTTGAAACGTTGGAACACCATGCCGATGTCACGGCGCTGACGGGCGATGTTGCGCTCCGAATCGCGCACCAGGCTGCCGTCGCTGCGCTCGCGATAGCCCATGGCGCGGCCGTTAACGCGGATGCGCCCGCCCTGGATGTCTTCGAGCAGGTTGATGCAGCGAATGAAAGTGGTCTTGCCCGAACCGGAGGCGCCGATCAGCACCACCACTTCGCCACGTCGCACTTGCAAGGAGATGCCCTTGAGAATCTGCAGGTCGCCAAACGACTTGTGCAGGTCGAGGGCCTCGATGATCAGTTCTTCACTTTGGTGCGCCATGGTCAGCGTCCTCTCAGCAGTTTCAAGGTGCTGCGCCCGAACATGCGGCTGGACGCGGGAGGCGGTGCGGAAGGCCGGTCGGACTGGCCGAAACGCGCCTCCAGCCAACGCTGGAAGAAGCCCCAGAGCGTGGTGAGCATCAAGAAATAGATCGCGACCACCAGGTACAACTCGAACACGCGGAACGTCGCCGAGGTGACCATCTGGGTGCTGAGCAGCAACTCCTGCACGCCGATCACGCTGACCAGGGTGGTGTTCTTGAGCATCACGTTGAACTCGTTGCCCAGGGGCGGCACGATCACGCGGAACGCTTGGGGCAGCACGATGCGTCGCATCAACTTGGCAAAGCCCATGCCCAGGGAACGCCCGGCTTCGTACTGGCCCTTGTCCACGGCACCGATGCCGGCGCGGATGATTTCGGCCATGTACGCGCCTTCGTTGAGGCCCAGGGCGATGATGGCCGCCTGGATATTGCCCGGCACGATCAGGCCGAAGAGTTCGATATCTTCGAAGCGGAAAATCCCGCCCGCCGCCAGCGCCGTGTACAGGAACACGATTTGCACCAGCAGTGGCGTGCCGCGCATCAACCACACATAAAAGCGTACCGGCAGGTGCAGCAGCGGGTTCTTCGACAGGCGCAACAGCGCCGCCGCCAAGCCCAGCACGCAGCCCAGCAGCATCGCCGACACCGCGATCAGGCACGTCAGCCAGAGCCCGGTGAGGTACACCCCGCTGGGCTGCAGCAGGTACTGCCAGAACACATCCCAATTGAAGTTCATGGCTGGAAACCTCAGTCGAGAGTGTCGCTGCTGACATGCCATTTATTCAGCAACGCCACGTAGCTGCCGTCGCTGCGCATATCGCTGATCACTTGCTGCACGGCGGCGGCGAGTTGCGGATCGTCCTTGCGCATGCCGAGGCCCGTGAGGATGCGGCTGAAGGCGGGCACGCCTTCCTGGAACAAGTCGGGCGCCATGGCGGCGTAGTAGCCAGCGGTTTCCACGGTGGTGCCGTAGGCATCAACTTGGTTGATGCGCAGGGCCTGGAAGGCGTCGGTGTCGGTGTTGTAGACCACCAGCTTCATCGGTGGCTTGCCGGCCTTGGACAGGCTTTCGTTTTGTGTGTCCAGCAAGGTCTTGATGGTGGAGCCGTTGAGCACCGCGACTTTGTGCCCGGACAAGTCATCCAGCGTCTTGATGCCCTTGGGGTTGCCCTTGGGCACCACCACCGACTGGCTGGAGTACATGTAGTTGACGATGTCGATCACCTGGCGCCGCTCGGGCTTGTCGAACAGCTGGTCGACGATCATGTCGCACTGCTGGGCGAGCAAGGCCGGCACCAGGCCGGAGAACGGAATCACCCGCCACTGCACCTGCTTGTCGCCCAGGCGCTTGGCGATTTCCAGACCCAGGTCGACGGTGAGCCCGCGCGGTTTCTGCGCTTCATCGAAGGACACGAGGGGCGGTGAATCCATCCCCGAGCAGTAGACGAGTTTGTCGACGTTCTTCAAGCGCTCCGGTACCTGGGGCGCAGCAGAGGCCCATTGGGTACAGAGGCCGAGGGAGACAGCCACCAGCAAGGCGCGGCGTTTATGCATGACCAGACACTCCAGTTCGTTGGTTAACGGGGCAGGACTCAAAGTCAAAACACGGGTGGGCTTGGGCCCACCTCTGATTATTTTTCCGACTGCAAAAACTGGATCAGCGCCGGCACGGTGCCTTCGATGTGTTCGCGCACCACGGCTTCGGCGCGAGCGGCGTCACCGGCGCGGATCGCATCAAGGATCACCGCGTGTTCTTCGCGGGCGCTGAGGGGTTTATCGCCGTGTTGCAGCCATAGGCGCATGGGCGCTTCCACCAGCGAGTACAGCGCCGAGATCTGCTTCATCAAGCGCGGTCGGCCGCTGAGGCTGCACAGGTATTCGTGGAAGGCGCGGTGGCGGCTGACCCAGGCGGCGCTTTCGTCGCGGTAGTCGTCCATCTCGTCGAGCATGCGCTCCAGCGCGGCCAATTGGCGTTCGCCGATCCGGCTGACGGCCACACGTACTGCCAGGCCTTCGAGGGCGCTGCGCATCTCGAAGACTTCGTGCAATTCGTCGATATCCAGGCCGCTGACGACGGCGCCACGGTTGGGCCTGAGGGTGACCAGGCCCTGGGCATCCAGGCGGCGGAAGGCTTCGCGCACCGGCATGCGGCTCATGCCGATTTCACTGGCGATGTCCTCGGCAATCAGCCGGTCGCCCTTGCGGTAGCGGCCACTGCAGATGGCATCAAGCAGGAAGTTGTAGGCCTCCTCCTCGGCGGTGAGGGGCTGGCGGTCAACGTAAGCGGGGGCAAATTGCATCGGCAGCACCTTTTGTATTTTTGTATCCAATTATCCATGGATGCAAAAAAGCAGGATGCGTGCCAATTGGGTGGGTGGTGGGGCAAGTGGTTGATTCGGATGGGATAGATGAGGTCTGCGGCTGATCGGCCGGAATGCAGATGTAGGAATCTGCTACCAAAAGGCTCAGAAAACGCCCCGTTGGTGGGCGGAAGTAACAGCGTGAGGGCATATCCTTAGCTGTCGATATTCTTATTCCTGGCGGGGCCGGATCGGTAGATTGATAGCCATGGACTTCATGGGAGCGAAGGTTGATGGCGGAATCAGTGGTGTGGATCGCAGGGATCGGCGCGGTGGCTGGACTGGGTAGCGTTCGGTAGCGCAGTCCTTCGCGAGGAAGTTCGGCCCTGAAAATGTCCATGTCGCTCATTTTGTCATCGATGGCTCGATCGACGGCGACCGCATAAAGAGGTGGTTTTATGGGAACCCATCAGACTCAGCTCGCCCCCGCTTCGGTGCGCGGCGTGCTCAATTACCTGCTGGACACCGGAGAACGTCCGGTGAACTACACCTATCCCCCGCCCGAAGGCGTCGCCCAACGCAGCGGTGTGCTTGATCCCACCCAGGTGACGATCCATAACGCGCGGCTGCTGGCTGAACCGGCCCATATCAATCGCAACGGCTTCGAGAAAGTTGATCACATCAGCGCCGTCGCCAACCTGGAAGATGATGAACAAGTGCGCCTGCTGTACTACCCAGAAACCGAAGCCCTGCTCAAGCAGCAGACGGGTGCCGTGAAGGTGGTGATTTTCGATCATACGATTCGCGTGGATAACCCAGGTCGAGAAGCACGCGGGCTGCGCGAACCCGTGCGGTACGTGCACAACGACCAGACCGAACGCTCGGCCGTTCGCCGAGTGCATGACCACCTGCCCAGCGATGAAGCGCAGCAGCGGCTGCTCAAGCGGTTTGCGATTATTAATGTATGGCGACCGATCGGAACGCCGGTTTTGAGCACCCCGCTGGCGTTGTGCGACGCACGCAGTATGGCGGCGAGTGACCTGTTGCCCAGTGACCTGGTGTATCGCGACAAGGTCGGCGAGACGTTTTCAGTCAAGGCCAACCCGGCACATCGTTGGTATTACTACCCGCAATTGCGACCTGATGAAGCATTGCTGTTGAAGATCCATGATTCGCGGCAGGATGTGGCGAGGTTGAGCGCACACACGGCGTTTGACGACCCCACAACGCCAGATGGTGCACCACCACGGCGAAGTATCGAGGTAAGAGCGCTGGTGTTCTTCGACGCGTGATTGGGGCGGTGACATTTGGTCGACACGGGAACGGGCCAAACACCTGAGCGGCTCCCAGGCAGAACGCCTCGCCCGCGCTGATACGTCGGCAAATCAGGCCTTTTCTGGCGCTGGAGACGAAAAAGCCCCTGCTTTGCAGAGGCTCTGGATAGGTAAGGCCCAGCACTGAGCTGGGCCTTAGGGGTGGCCAAAGAGGGCAAAACCCTCTTTAAGACCCGTTCAATCAGGCAAGATCGTCATAGGTGGTGTAAGCGTAAGAGGGACTGAACCCCCCTTCGACCGGCGCCCACCAAAGACCTTGACCTGCCGGAATGACAACTTCGCCCGACGGGCTGCCCAAGCCAAGGAACACAATCGGGAACGCCGTAAACTCGCCATTAGTTGGAACGGGAGTTACCGTGCCGGTAAGCATTTTCCCGCCGTAGGCGTAGCAGGTTCGCAGCACGATGCCGGTGGTATTTTCTGCCGGTGTGATAATTGGACGAACAGGCTCAACGAAGCCGTCGTAGTTGATGAATTTTGCACCTACTTTCAATTGTTCCATGATTATTTACCTTTGAGTCGAATGATTGGTCGCGGAGAATTCCGCTTTCATGTCGCTCAAAGGCGATTGCTCGAGGCTCGTGGCCTTCACATGATTCAAGGTCCCGCATCGGGTGCACTTGATCTGGAGCTCTGTAAACCCACCCGTACGGGCGAGCAGTCTTTTGCAGTTGCCGCATCTGAACTCTTTCAACATCAGCAAACTCCTTTTTGCTGAACCGCCCTTTCCGTGGGCAATCACAAACCTCGCATTGGGTGAGGCTCAAGTCAGTGTAGGAAGCTAAAAATTCCAGGACCGGACGGTGCTCGCGGAGGTCGGTTCGTCGCTGCCTACTGTCTGGCCGGTTGTTACCCGGCGATGGAGTAAATATCTCCTATGGAAGTATTAATGTCAACTCCATTGGAGATTTTATTTCCCAAGGAGATAAAAAACACTCAGTGGCAAGCTTGCGGGTGAAGCCGTGGCAAGCAGAAACAAGAAGCCCGGCACTGGGCCGGGCTTGGTGAGCTGGATGAGGCTTGCAAAGGCATTCAGGTAACTAAAGCACGCCGCCGCGCCAGACCACGCGCCCAATGATACGAATTTCATTTATCTCCCCGTCACGCAGCGCCTCGTCGCCGTAGCGCGTCTTGTCAGGGTTATCACTGCGGATAATCCAGCCGTCAACGTCGGACCGCACCAAGCGCTTTACGATCGTCCCCTTGGAAACGCTCTGCATGGCAAAGACCTGGCCGTCCTTTGGCTCGATCTTCGACTCATCAATCAGCAATACGTCACCATCATTGATGGTCGGCTCCATGCTGTGGCCGCTGGCGTAGATCACGTCCAGATGACGCTGGTTGAGGTTGTTGGCGCGCAACCATTCTGTCTTGAAAGCCAGCACACCACGTATCTCGACGTGCGAGTTGTCATCGCCGCCACCGGTTGATCCGCGAGCGCTCAGTTGCAACACGCCGGTGTAGCTCTCGTCACCAGCGAGGTCAAAGCCGCGCGGTGGAATGCGCTCGTCTACATTCGCGCCGGCGATTGTCGAGTTGATGCCAACGGCAGAGGCCATTCGGCCTATGTCGGCTTCGATCCGCTTGCTGAAACACCCAATTGGGATGCCGAGCATTTGCGCCATGGAAACCGCAAGTTTTTGGGATAATGGTCGGTGCCCATTGAGATGGCTGCCCAGCGTTCCCTGGCTCATCCCTACCGCATGGGCTATCTCATCCTGGGTGAGGCGCTTGTCCTTTGCGCGTGCGGAATTGTAGTCCGCAAGGGCCTTTTTCAAAGCTGCGCACTCATCGCGCTCCCAGTCCAGCAATTGGCGTCTGTCGTTCGTCATTCAGCAAGAATATTCCCAATGGAAATAGTTAGCCATCTCCAAGTACCCGCCCAATCAGCTTTTGCGTTATTCGCGAGTTTCGCGCAGGCACAAAAAAGCCGATCTAGTTGATCGGCTCAAATGTCTGACTTTACTCAGGAATAATGGTCGGGACGGAGTGATTCGAACACTCGACCCCTAGCACCCCATCTCCTTTTTCATACTTCTTGAAAGCTTCCAAAACTTTACTGTGGATTTTACTAAGCTAGTATTTACTTGAGCTCCAGCGGTGTTCTGCTCTACGAGAGTCCAGGAACGTCCATCAAGAGCCGACGTTTTTGTGGGGGTAAAAGTAGGGGGAGTCCATTTCATGGCCAAAATCACCATCAAAGAACTCGAGTCGCTGACTCCCAACGATGCCGGCCGAATCCTCCGAGAGGACGGCAATCTGGCCGGTCGAATCTCAGCCCGCAAGGACGGTGTATCGGTCAGCTTTTTCTATCGTTATCGCTGGGGCGACCAGAACAAAGAGTACGCCTGCGGAACCTGGCCGCGCAAATCCCTGACGGACATCCGCAAGGCGCGTAACCAGGCCAGGGCGCTCCTTGATGAGCAGATCAATCCCAACGAGCAAAAGAAAACCGCCAAGGCACAGGCATACGCTGCTGCTAACGTAGAGGCCGAACAAGTAAACACGACGAAGGTGAAAACGCTGACCGTCCAGGACCTGGTCAAGGCCTGGCTATTGGATGGCGTCGCGCGTAAAGACGGCAATGCCGAGTTGCAAAGACGCTTTAACAAGGACCTTTTGCCAGCACTCGGCAAGACCGCAGTGAGCAGCGTCTCCGAACACGATGTTCGGGCGCTGATCCGCACCGTGGTCAACCGCGGCGCTCACCGGCAAGCCATCAGCTTCTTCGCCGACCTCACCCAGATGTTTAGCTGGGCTAGAAAGCGCCAACCTTGGCGGGCCTTATTGATCGAGGGTGATCCAACTGAGCTGGTCGACATCTCCCCCTTGATCCCTGCCGACTACGAAGCGGAAAGAAGCCGCATCCTTTCCCCGGCGGAGCTGTTAGAACTGCACAACCGCTTCCAGCAAATGACCGCCGATTACGACGCCCTCCCCGCGGGCCAAAAATACGACGGCATTCGTCCACTAAAGAAGGAAACGCAGCTCGCGCTCTGGATTAGCCTGGGCACGCTGTGCCGGATTGGTGAATTGCTCCAGGCCGAATGGAAAAATGTCGATCTGGACCGGCAGACGTGGTTCCTCCCCAGCGAAAACGTCAAAGGCACTCGCGGCAAGAAACAGGACCACTATGTCTTCCTCTCCCCCTTTGCCCTGCATTTCTTTCAGGAACTCAAGACCCTGACGGGAGACTCCCAGTGGTGCTTTCCGAACAAGCAGGATGACGGACATGTGGACGTGAAAGTGGTGAGCAAGCAGGTGGGTGACCGCCAAGCCCGGTTCAAAAACCGCAAGGCCCTCTCCAGACGGTGCCATGACGATACCCTGGTCCTTGCCGACGGCCAAAACGGCGACTGGACGCCGCATGACCTGCGCCGCACGGGCGCGACCATGATGCAGGCTTTGGGGGTCAACCTGGACGTCATCGATCGCTGCCAAAACCATGTGTTGGCAGGCTCTCGGGTGAGGCGCCATTACCTGCATCACGACTATGCCGGAGAGAAGAAAAACGCCTGGAACCTGTTAAGCGATCAGCTCAGTGCCGTGCTGTCCTCAACTTACGAGCACACGCCAAACGAGTCGATGTTGTCTTTTCCAGCGTACGCGACGCCAGAGACGCGAACACCGTCATAGGCTGTTGCACCCAGAGTTTTCCGGAATTTAACACCGCGACACCCTGTGTCATGACCTTAAATTAGCCATGAGCAAAGGTGACAGACTGCATGTACAGATTCGTGAACTTCACCGTCGTGGAACTGTTCGAAAAAGTATGGCAAACACCCATGATCAAACTGGCCCATAACATTGGTGTTTCCGACGTCGCCGTCGGCAAAGCTTGTCGCAAAGCCGGCATCCGTCTGCCTGGGCGTGGCCACTGGGCCAAATCGAAGAAGCAGCGACAACGCAAACCCAAACCTCCCCAGGTCGATGGCAAGGTCCGATTCCAGGTGCTCGACCGTGACAACTCGCTCGCCACGACTTGCACTGATTTGAACTCATCTATCCCCGAATGCTAGCCTCCCTCCCTTAAGGTACTCGGTAGGTACCTGCCGTCCACACTGGCGAAGCAATAGCGCTGTCGTGATTAGTCGAAACACCTAACCTGACCCCCAATCAGGTGACCTCGTAGTGGACGCCAGGCACAGCCCTTCCGGGAGCTGTATATGCAGATTACTTCTATCCATATCAAGCAGGTCAAACGTCTGGCCAAACAGCTTGAAAGCAGTTACCCCACACTGAAACTGGGCCAACGCCTGGACAAAGCAGCCAAGCAGTATTTGGGTGTCCGGAACTATCATGAAGTGCACTGCCTGTACGACAAATGGGTCATGCTCCATGCCCATCCTTCAGAGGATGCTGACCGAGTAAGCAAATGTACCTACTGTGAATTCATCTTTGCCCCAGATATCAAGGAGGATCTTCAATCACATCGCAAAATCCATGAGCAATTTCACGAAGCGTGCGTATCTCTGGGCTACCAACCCGGTAACTACGTGCAACGGGAGCTTATGAAACGTGATGGACGGGAACAGGCTGAATCTGGTCAGTCCGTGGAGATTAGAGTGGAGGGCGTTCTGATGCTTTTACGTGGCTGGTTTGATCGGTCGCTGGCAGATGCGATCCATGGCAAATATTGGCGTAAGCATCCTACCTTTGAAGCCTACGTTGCCATGATTCAAGATACGGTAGGGAGCAGCTACCATGACCTGCAACGAATACTGAAAGAGAGGTACGGATACCTACCATGTGTGATTCAAGCTGGAAGCAGCTATTGGTATCCGGAGCATGATTGAACGCACCAACAAGCTATTTGAACGATGGTTTTTGAAGCACTGAGCAGTGCCGGCGATGGGCCTCGTCATTGCGATGAAGCTCATCACTCGATCGGTTTACTCCCACTCCCCGCAACCAATCATCTGCCCACTGGCTTAATCGTGCAGATATTTTCTTCACTGTCTTCAGAGTGAGGGCCGCTCTATCACGAAGCAGCTGTTTAAACTCGTAACCGGTAAACCCGCCGAGAGTGTGGAAGACGCTCCCATTATGTGAGCACCCCCCAAGCACGTAGAAAAAAGCGTTTCATCCCTGCAAACGGTCGGTCATTACCCGCAGTGCGTTTAATGCGAATCAAAAGGTCTCTTTTTTGTTCATCGGTAAATGTGCCCTCTTGAATTGCGAGCGCAAGTGTCTCGATTTCATCGTAAGCATTCCAACGTAGTCGTAAAAGTTCTTCTCGATTTAAACCAAGAATTTCTTCAGCTGCTTTAACTGCTCTCACCGAGCGTTGGGACTTAGGCTTGGGGACCAGCCATACTTCCTCAGTGGCAGGAATTGCTTTCCAAGCATAGTATTCTTCAGGATTCACTACATAGGGATTAATCAGATCAGCATCTTCTGCTGAATAGATCTGTCCGATCGCAACATCTGTAGTGATGACAGGATCTGGACAAAGACTGGCCAAAAGGGACTCTAGCTGAGCCGAGTCAGTAGGAAGAGAATGGGGAACCTGTGGTGCGGGCAACCTTGTACCGTTGACCGTAAATTTATCCCCCTTGTGCACTTGATTGCATACTTGACAGCTAAACGTATAGTTGTCATAGCAGTACGCTAGCCACCAGTACTCACTTTTAGGACGAAAATGCTCTACATCCCCATAAGCTACTACTGCGGTGTCTGCCTCGCAGTAAGCACATTTGCTGAACGACTCTGTTTTTAGCTGTGGCTTCGCCTTCCCCCAAACTTGACGTTTTTTGGGTTTAAAGTCGACCTTGCCGTTGGCGCCATCGTCGTAGTAATACTGCAAGAGCTTTTCAAGCTTTGCTTGGAGCTGCACGCCAGTAAATCCATCCAGCCCCCGACCGGTACGTGTCCTCGCAATCTGGATCAATCGCTGCTCCCTATTTCCTTGACGACCGATTTCAGTTTCCGCGCCGATACGGCTGGGCGCTTTCCATCTTTATCCAAAGTTGAGTTTATTCTTTTAAGTAAATCTATTTGCTCTTTCGCATATTCCGGAATCGCGTCCCAATTCGGCGCCTCACTTAAAACTTCATACATATGCTTCAACTCCCTGCTCTCGCCGACGCTTAAAGGAGTTTTTTTACTGCTGAGAGTGCGCACGACAGATCTTGCGTTTTCAACTGCCACCGAGTCCATCGTTCGCAAGCCGAACATAGGGCTCATCAACAATTGGTGTAGCATCATATTACGAGGCTCACCCACAAATGGAGTCAATGTCGGAAGGTGATCCTTGCCCTCGCGGCGAATAACATACAGCTCCCCATCACCACTTTGCTGAGCAGTTAATGCTGAGTGGGTCGTCGCAACAAATTGAAAATTCGGCAATGTCAGAGAAAGAAACTCAACTAATTTACGTCTCCATGTTGGGTGAAGATGCAAATCAATTTCATCAATAAGCAAAACCCCTCTCGTGGACAAGGGATCCTTGCGATCTGGAAAAGCCTCTGTAATTCGATACAAAAGGTCTCCACACCAGGCAGCGATATTTTGATATCCATCAGATAGTTGGCTTAATGGAATTTCCCCATCAACTGTGTCAAAAATAATTTGCCGAGATTCACGGTCGATTCTGGAGAATTGCATATCAGGTAATAACTGATTAAGCGCTCGACGTATCGCATCCATCGAGCTGCTACCTTTGCGATATTCGAGATCCATCGCCCACTGCTCTAGTGAGATTAAGGTCGCGTCGGGGGAGAACATCGTAGCGACACCCATTGAACGAGGAACTCTAGAGCGCTCATCCGGGAAGGTCGATCTCGATTTAGGCGCAGCTGGACGCCGAGATACGCCGTAACCCAATACAAAATAGTTACGCTCCGCGAAGGATAACGCTTTATCCAAAGCTTCTAGCGAAGAGTGGTTTCGAGAAAATATTTGTCTTATTCCATCTCCACGATTAATTTCCAATGCAATCTCACGAATCTCCCCCTTGGCAGTGGCTAAAATTCCTGAAATAAGGCATTTCTTCGATCCATTTCGAATCCATGCATCAGGCTCGCCCAGCAAATCCGGGAGCGCTTCGCTGCCTGCGAGCAACAGCGCAATGGCACGCAGAGCCGAACTCTTTCCACAGCCATTTTCCCCCAACAGAAGCGTCCAGCGACGTGCATTGCCCTCTGAGGATCTGAAGTCAAGGTCCAGAGACTTTATCGAGCGCACATTGCGTAGCGAGACTTGCATAAGAAACATCGTAGAACCTCTTCCTCTTCGTGATCGCTTCGTTCCCTCTGCGATCAACCTGCTCATCTGGTGGACAAGCTCAAAACCAACTCACCTACCATTACATATTAGCAGCGTGACACACTCGGCTGGCGCAACATCGCTGACATTTGGACATGTCACCCGTACCCCGTTGCCAATCTACCAGGACGGTACATCCTGACCGTGTCAGTTCGTTGGCAATCCCAACTTTTCGAAAAATGCCTTATTACGCTCAGTCGCTGACTTGATGACCCCATCAAACGACATGACCTCCACATAGGCATTGAAGCGGGTTTTGTACCCGAAATACCCCAGTCCATCGGCCGCGCGCGTCAAGTCATGGATCTTGCAGCGCCGTTCCATCGAAGGCGTGAGATCACAAATCACGTAGCAGAATCCCGGAATATCATCCCCTTTGGGGATCGGTCGTCCCGCGGACGTCTGGGCGTTCCCATCGCGAATCCGCTGCAGATAACCAAGTGCCTGCTCAATCGGATCCTTCTCCTCTCCTTCGCCAGCATCATTTCGCATCGGCCGCTTGATCTCCACGATTGTCAGAGCCGCCGGCGGCATTCTCCTGTTCTCGGAAACCAGCAGAGGCTCATCAAACACATTCAACACACAAATATCCGGCTCTTTGGTGTCAGTTGAATGCGTTATAGGGAAGGAGCGCAGTGACTTGTCAGAAGCCAAAAAGTCGTGAAAAGCCAGACGCTCATCGAGCAACCACAGATTGCAGCTATCGAGGAAAACGTCATCCGATGTTTTACGCATTGGCATGATGAGCTCGTGAATCAGCTCTTCTTTGGCGTACTTGCCATCATCCCCACGCTCAAGCGCTTTCGCCAAAATATCGAGCGTAACCTTTCGATGGAATACGTAGTTGGCCAAATCCGACTTCTTGATGTCATCTGCCTTTTCAAGGTAGCTGACGAGCCTTTTCTGGTACTGGGCTGTGGTTTCCCCCCTGCCGAAGCTCATCACGTCGTGCCCTTCCGACAGCAAGGCGTTTTCAATTTCGGAAAGCTGTTTGTGAAGCAGAAGATCAAGGTCCTTATCTGAAATATCCGGGTCGACGCGGAGCTTTTCCTCATCGATTCGACGCAGTATGGGTCGATACCGCGGCGCACGGACCGACACGAACCGCTCTACACGCTCGCGCCCAGTTTTTCGGATTTCCTGCAGATAGCCCTCGAGGTAACCACTAGAAGAAGCAATAACTGCCTTGCGAATATCGCTCAAACTGACTTCCGTTTCCGAAAACAAATCGTCGCTCATCTCCTCTATATCGAAACCAATTCGTTCGGGTCGCACATTCTGGTCAAGAAAGGGAGACGTCACATAACAGGCGTAGACAAAATCACCTTCATCGTCGCGGATTTTTCCGTACAACCCTGGCACCTTACCTGAAAGAGTTTCCTCTTCAACAACGCGACTGGCAGCGCACCAAGCAATGAAAGGTTGCTTGGCCGAGCTAGCCTTAAGCTTCAGATGGGTGAGCTCAAATGGCTGCCCCTTGATCTGAATAGATTCCTTTTGTGACGACGTAAACAGGTATTGATCAAGCACCTCATCAAGGTCAATCTCCTCTTCACCGTCCTTGATCTGAATTTTGGGCGCGCCGGCGTCACGCACAAAGTACCAAAGACAGTGCTCGAAAAGACTCGTGGCGATCTTTCGGGCCGTCTTTGCCGAGTTCTCTCTGTACGGTTTGTTGAATCCAGAGAGATGTACGCAGGTCTGCAACTCTGTGCCAACGGGCTTCATCCTCGAAGAGAGGGTTGAAACGCCTTGAGCTGCCGTGAACGCAAATGAGCGATGTTTGATAGCACCGGTTTCATCCTTGTAATCACTACTGATGTTGACCGCTTCGAACGCTTTCAACCAAAGCAAGCGCCCTACCCCCCGACACCCTTGTTGAGCCTTATATTCGCTATCAAGCGTTTCAAACGAGGCCATGTTTTTGTCGTGGAAGCCGGCGCCATTGTCAGTAATCTTGAAACCCATGATTGGTTCTTGGGTAGGAGCGCCCCGCTTCGCCTTGGTAGCATCCAAAGCCAGACTGGATTGCGGCACGCGGACTATCTCAATCCTAATGCAGCCATATTCAGGATCGAAGCTAGTTTCGGCAATCGAATGAATCGAATTCACGACAGCCTCGAACAGCGGCATCAAACCGTGGCTACGTGGTAGAGGTGTATTTCGCAGCCGTCCTGGCAAATATGTATTTAAGCTCACTCGATCCCTACCTCTTGATCCTTTGCCATCGCAATGCCCTAACAAATCTGGCCATGCTAAAGCTCAAAAAATCAGCTTCATAGCGCTGCGCGACGCAACTGCAAAAGAAGCCCTCTCGATGGAAACATGATTTACATCGACTTGACCGATACCACTTCTACATAGCGGAATTTTTTCCTGGCTGCTTTGGTGGCTTCCTGCTCTGCCACCAGCGTACTCAGCGTATCGGCTTCATGGACGATCTCAAGCATCCTTCCTTCAAACTCATTGCTCACTCGGAGAGTCACCAAAAGCCTCGGGGTAAAGGCTTTGGAGACCTTCTTTTTCGCCACCTTTGATACGGGCACGGCAGCGACGTCCGGCTGGATTTCTTCCACGAGTGAGGTGCTCACCGGTGCAGATATTTCAGCGTTGCCGAACAACGCTTGGCGCATATCTTCTTCGGTCCATTCTTTGTTCATACTGCTTCTCAAGGGCCTAATCACTAAACCAGCGCCATTCTAACAGCTAGTCTTGGCGAGGCAGTTTCCAGCACCGGAATGTGTTCTGAGCACTACTCTCCGGAGGGAACAAGGTTGGTCAATTCGCATCAATACTCCCCCACATCTCAAATGACCAGATCCAGCGAGTCGAGTGGCAGATTACAGGTTGACTCAGCAGAATCATTTCGCTACCTGCAAGGGGGCAGCGGGCCTTAGATGAAACCTATAACTGGCGTAGGCGCATAATCGCATCGGTGATGGCTCGTGCATTCTCGTCCAGCGTTTCCATGGCCCCCATTGCGTTAGCGGCGACACTTTCCACTCCATCCTCTGAGATCCATTTGGTCACTTCTTCAAGGGCCGCTGCCAGGGCGTGCTGGTTGTGGAGGAGCAGTGTGAGAGCGTCCGCTGTGGCTATGTTGGCTTCAGAGTTATCTGGTATTGGGATCGTCCTTGAGTAAATGGTGTGGGAAGACTAGCTGAACACGCCGCTGGCTGGAGCCACTTCTCCAGATCCGCTGACACCTGGGGATTTGCACTGACTTGACGACTCATTTGCAATCGACCTAACCAGCCATTTGCAACGGATTTGCCCCCCTAGCAACCATAACCGGTAGTGAACGGCCAAGAGCGGCTAGGTGGTATTGTCTAATTCAGAACAAAATCTAGCAGACAGCTCGTAGGTATAGGAATTAGGATGTAGGCCAGTGGCCATCATAAATCATCCTCGCCAGCTCCTTGCCTAACTGTCGGAAGGTGATTCGAGATGACAGCTGTGAAGCCGAAATACGCGATCCGCATGCGAGAGGGAGTTTGATGCGCCTGGCAAACCTGAGCATTCGCAACTTCCGCAATTTTTTATCGGTCGATATCCCGCTTGCGGGCAACATTGTGTTGCTCGGCGAGAATCGTGTCGGCAAAAGCAACCTGCTGCTCGCCATTCGCCTTGTGCTTGATCCCGCCCTTCCTGATTCGCTGCGGCAGTTGAGACTGTCTGATTTTTCGGACGGTAGCGATTTGACAGCAACCCCTCAGATCGAAGTGCATCTAGATTTTGCTGATTTCGATAGCGACCCCATGCTCGTTGCTTTGCTCACTGACTTCCGCACTGCAGGCAATCCAACGGTTGCACGGCTGAGCTATGTCTACCGCAAAAAAGCCGATGTTACTGGCGGACTACAATCCAGCGAGGATTGTGAGTTCATTGTCTTCGGCGGGGGTGATGAGTCCCGCAGCATTCCCAGCCGAGTACGCCGTCGTATTGCAATTGACATGCTGGATGCCTTGCGCGACGCCGAAGGACAGCTCGCTTCCTGGCGACACTCCCCACTCCGGCCTTTGCTTGAGGACTCATTTGCTTCAGTCAGCCGGGCCGAGCTGGACAGCGTCGCAAATGATTTAGAGGCGGCTACAGCAAAGATGGAGAGCATCCCATCCGTAAAAGCTCTGGAGAGTTCTTTACGGAGTGGCATTCTCAATTTGGCTGGTAACGCGCATGATCTCAACGCAAGGCTACGTTTCGCGCCCGCCGACCCGCTCCGGCTCATTCGCTCTATCGCCATGTTCATCGACGACGGTAAGCGCGGTATCGCGGAGGCCAGCCTTGGTTCAGCGAACGTTGCGCTGATAGCTCTGAAGCTGGCTGAGTTTGCTTGGCGTCGCACGAAGAATGAACGGAACTATTCGCTGCTTTGCATTGAGGAACCTGAGGCCCACCTCCATCCCCAGTTGCAGAGGGCGGTCTTTGAGAAGCTCTTCAATAACCCTGACGCCGCGCAGGCTTTGATCGTGACCAGCCACTCTCCGACTCTGGCCGCAATCGCGCCGTTGCGTTCAATCGTAACCCTGCGGCGAACGCCAGATGGTTTGTCTAAGGCTTACTCTCTTGCTGCGCTACCGGTGACAGCTGACGAACTCGACGATATCGAGCGGTATCTCACTGCTACACGGTCTGAGTTGCTCTTCGCAAGAGGTGTGATTTTCGTCGAAGGCGACGCGGAAGAAGCATTGCTCCCCGGCTTCGCCGATGCGCTGGGGTACAACCTGGACCAACTTGGCATCACCGTTTGCAACGTGGCGGGCGTGAATTTCGCTCCCTACGTGAAGCTGGCAGGTAGTCTCGGTATGCCTTTCGCGGTCATCACTGATTGGGATCCGCTAGACGGCACAAAACCTCCGCTCGGCAAAGCGAGGACGGTAGGTATTTGGGACGCCTACTGTGCGGTTGCCGTTGGTGCGCGCCAATTGACACCCGAGAACCGCACTTGGTGTGAAACAGCTGACTTCGATAGCTTCAGTAAGGCTTGGGCGTCGTTCGGCATCTTTCTGAACGATCAGACCTTCGAAGTAGCTGTGGCAAATACACCTGGCCTCCAAGGGGCGCTGCTGGACATTCTTGACGAGCAGGGATTCGGATCTGTCCGCTCGTCGCGTATTAAGGCTTGGCGTACGGGCACTCCCGTCGATCCTACTCAACTGCTTGCAATGATTTCTGACATCGGCAAAGGCCGGTTGAGTGCAAAGCTCGCGAGCAAACTGACAGGGCTCACTCCGCCCGACTATATCACTTCGGCTATTAAGTTCTTGGCGTCCCATGTCTAGTAGGTTCGCGTTGGAACAAGCGCTTGCAGAGCTCAAGCCCAATAGCGAACAATATGATGCAGCCATTGAATGCGGTCATTGCGTTGTCCTGGCTGGCCCAGGAAGCGGGAAAACGAAGACGCTGACTACCGCAATGGCACGTGCCCTGATGGACGATGTTGTCGATCCGCGTGGAGTTGCCTGCATTACGTATAACAATGAGTGCGCTACGGAGCTCGAGGAGCGTTTAGCTAGATTTGGCGTTGCTAACAGCGACCGCAGCTTCATCGGCACTGTCCACAGCTTCGCGCTCACTCAAGTTCTTACTCCCTATGCTCGCTGCATTCCTCATCTCCTCCCTGACGGCTTCCGAGTTGCTACGAATACCGAGTGCCGTGCTGCAGTCGAAACCGCATACAAGTCGGTGTTCGGCGAGATGGGCAATGCACAGGACCGTTGGCGCCTTGCCGAGGAGAAGCGACGTCGAGACGTTGATCGTACTCTGCCAGCTTGGCAGGGACAGAATCCAGAGCTTGCATCTTTTATCGAGGCTTACGAGGCGGAACTGCGTTGCGAGGCGCTGATCGACTTTGATGATATGCCACTCCTCGCCTTCCGAATGATCAAGGACCACAATTGGATTCGTAACGCTCTAAGCGCTCGGTTCCCCATCCTTTTTGTCGATGAATATCAGGATCTGGGGCATGCACTTCATGAACTGGTGCTCCTGCTCTGTTTTGAGAGCGGAATCCGACTCTTTGCAGTTGGCGATGCTGATCAGTCGATCTATGGCTTTAACGGCGCCAACCCAGGCTTGCTGCAAAGTCTCATCGCGCGCGACGAAATTAAAACGATCCGTCTGCGCTTCAACTATCGATCTGGTGCGAAAATCATCAGAGCCTCCTTAGGGGCACTTGGCGAAGAGCGCGACTACCGTGGTGTGGAGGGTGCCCCCGATGGAGAACTGGGATTCTGGGCGGTAGATGGCGACCATGATGAGCAGGCTCTACACATCGCTCAGGCAGTCCTGCCCTCACTGCTTGACCGAGAGTTCCAGCCCGATCAAATTGCAATTCTGTATCGCGCTGCATGGCTCGGAGATAAGGTTGCCAATGCACTTAAGGATACAGATATCGCCATTCTGCGTACTGATGGTAACGCGCTGGTGAGGCGCAATTCCCGTCTTGCCCGATTCGTCGAAGCTTGTAGCCGGTGGGTCACTGGAGGTTGGCGTGATGCTTCGCCGACCTATCACCGGTTACTCGGCCAAGCTCTCGCGATTGTGTATGGTGGGCGAGTTAGCGCGGATGAAGAACTGGCTATAACCCACCATTTGATCAGCTTCTTGCGTAGCGGAATCGATCGAGAGGAAACCGCCCATGCTTGGTTGACACGCTTTTGCCGCGAGCTGATTGAGCCTTGGCAGAAAATTGCCCGAAACACTCATCAGGAATGGGAAGTCTGTTCTGAGTTGTTAGTGCGGACAGACCCGGCGTCGAAGCTTGATATGCCCCTCAATGTTTTTGCGGGACGGATAGATGGCTCTGGCCGAGTGACCTTGAGTACCTTACATAGCGCCAAAGGTCGCGAGTTTGACGCGGTCATCATGTTTGGTATCAATGCTCAAGACTTCCCCAACTGGCGCGACGCTAAGTCAGAACGAGGCATGCGCGAAGCTAGACGTCTGTTCTATGTCGGCGTAACGCGGCCTCGAAAAGAGCTCTGTTTGGTTTTTCAGAAAGCTAATCACTCGCCTTGGGTCACTGAACTGTATCAGCGAAGCCAGCAGCTTTGAGTTCTTCCCTGATAACGCAGCTAAGCTTAGGCACTAGCATCGTAGTGAATATATTTTGGCAGTTGGTACGCGGGCACCTGTCTCGTCGCCATATGTCACGCGCCTTAGGCCAATACTGGTAACGGCCCCGTGCCATAGATATCATCGCCAGCTATTCCGGAAAGTGCGAACTGATGCCGATTTTGCAAAACCATCGGAAGTCTATGGCGCGCCTGTTGATGCGCTGCCTGGTGGACCGCCAGCTGGCACCTCGCGACCTTGCCCAACCCCTGCATATCGTGCTTCCCCGCTGGGACGCCAAACTGGGCGACGCGATCGTTTCTTCATTCTTCTTTCGCGAAGCGCACAAGCTCGGTGCCCGGGTCACCGTGCTCACCGTACCGGAGCTGGTCGACCTGCATCGGCTCGATTTCGGCGTCGACCGGGTCATCTCTGTCGCTTGCGCACCCACGCTGACCGGGCTGGGCCCACTGGTACGGGAATTGGGATCGGTCGATGTGTTTGTCCACCTAGTTGGCCGTATCCAACCCATCGAGATGCTGTTCATCCGCTTACTTAAGCCCGCCCGGGTCTACTCGCTGGATGATGCCTTGCACTGCGTCAGCGGCAAGCTTGGTGAAGCAACCGCGCAGCTCAACGTGGTCGAGCGCTATACCCGGGTCCTGCTCGACCTCGGTGCGACCCGTATCAACCGCGACTATATCGTCCCGCTTCCCGAACGACAGGACGACAACGTCGCGCACATCCTGGTCAACCCCTATGCCAGCCGACCTGATAAAAGCCTTGGGTTCGCCAGAGCGCTCTCGCTGGTCCGTGCCCTGGCGGATGTCTGGCCGCAGCACCATATTGGCATTCTGTGCAGTCCCGCCAGCCGTGCCGAGGCACTGCAGCTCGGACACGCCATCGCCCGCAGCAACGTCCGGACACTGGTCGAACTGGATACGCCCCGCGCGGTCGCGGGTTCCATCCAGCGGGCCAGAGTGGTTGTCAGTGTCGATACTGCCATCGTGCACATGGCCGTCGGACTGAAGGCGGCATTGGTCGCGATCTATCCGGCCAGCAACTCTTCCAATCCCTGGCTGCCGCCGCTTTCCCCCCATACCCGGGTTGTGTTTAGTCGCCAGGGACCACGTCAGTACCCGCACACCGGCAGGAAAAACATGAACGAATTCACTGATGTCGACGTGATTCAACCCGTCGCCGAACTGCTGCAAGAGTCGATCGCTGCGACTCTCGCAGTGGATGCGCATATCGTTTCCGGCCTGGGCGTGGCCACTGGCACCCTAGCCCGCCAGCTGCCCTTGATCAGCCGGTCTTTTCCTGAAGTCGCCGAGTGCCATCCGGGCACGCTGAACCTGCAACTGTCACGACCGTTGCGTTTGATCCATCCTCATCACCGCAGCGCGCCGCTGGCTTGGACTCCGAGAGGACGTACCAAAGAGGTGTTCGACCTATTGCGCATCGAGTTGGAATTCGACCACCTTGCCCACCGCGTGCCGGCCTGGCTATATGTCGCCCATGGCTCGCCACACCGGCGGACCCCGACAGTGCACGAGGTGATCGCGACTCGCTTGGAGCTAAACGGGGCCAAACGTTGCCGCGTGCACCTGCCGGCGCATGCGGTGGATCTGGCCTGAACCCTCAGCCGCAGCGTTCGATTAAGCGCTCACACTCTCCCAGCCAATAGCCACGGTCGGGTTCGATATGCAGGAAGATGCGTGACAGCAGAGTTTCCTCGTCGAGGAACTCGGCCACCGACTCATCGCGTGTCGCTGTCCGCTTGAACCAGGTGTTGTACAGCTTGAGCAGGCTCACGTCGCGCAGCAGGAAATCGCTCACGTCAATGTCCGTGCGCCTCATCACCGCGCAACTGTCGAAGTTGTACAGCGGTCGAAAACCCGGGTCGCATACCGAGGGCGAAATTAGCACCTGCTGGTACGGCAACCTGGCAACTATCTCCTTGATCCCCCCCGGATTGCCCCAGGCATGTGCCTCGACGGCCAGCCCGGTCGCCAGTGCCTCGGCGAGATGGACATTTCCCGGCAGTGAGGCGAATAGGCATTCGCTGTGCCAGTGCAGCCGCTCGTCGAGTCCCGTCGGGAACAGCAGCGAGGTCGGGTCGCGCAGTAGGATGCTGTCCGCGTCGATCCATGCGCCGCCATGGCGATGCACGTAGGCCATGCGGATGAAGTCGCTCCTGGCGACGATCGCCTCGATCCCCTTGTCCATGTTGAAGGTCAGCGGCTCGAAGCGCCAAACCTTGCCGAGGATAGAAGCATCTATGCAATGCTCCAGGCTGTCCGGGGTTAGCAGGGTGAAATGGTCCCCCAGCGCCCGCTGCATGGAGACCAGGGCCAAGGCGATCCACGGCGGCATGCTCTGCCCCGCCGCCGTTTCCCAGTAGCTCACGTAGTTCACACGCACAACGGGGCCCTCTTTGCCTTCACGCCGCTACTACCAAGCAGCCCATGGTCCTCCAGGTAATGCCGCAGCAGCGTCAGCGAGGGTATGCATTCGGCCTGGCGCAGGAACTCGTTTCCGAGAGCCGCCTTGTACAGCCGCAACCAATTGGCCGCCGGCACTCGCGCCAGGAATGACGGCAAGGCTTGGTAGTTGTTCGTCGAAAACAGTAGACGCAACGTGCGCAGGATGGGTTGGTAATCCACGGCTCCAAGCAGTTTGGCCAATGTGTCGTCCAGCTGATGGCTGATTTCCACCATGTTCAGGCGCTCCTCGACGGTGGCATCCGCCAGGGCGACCCGCGGATCGATGGCAACCGGGTAGATCGCCTGGAACGAGCGGGCACCGGCTAGCAGGGACTCACGCAACACCTTGTCGGCAGTCGACCCCGTCACCAGCACATCGTCGCCGAAGATGACGTGCACACCGCTCCAGCGATAGAAGTTCTCCGCGGGTATCACATGGTCCTGGACAAGATTGACCCGCTCGCGCTCTTCAGTACTCAGGCTCGCGTAGTTCTCGCAAGGAGGGGCGATGCGCGGCAGCTTGACGTTGATCAGGGTGGGCAGGCCCATATGGGCGAGCTTGACGTTTATCTCCTCAACCACGACGTCGTAGAGCACGTTGGCCGTCGAAGGCACGTTGCGCCAGCCAGTGGTCATCAGCACCACATTGTCGTTGAGCTCCCGCGCGCTGGTGAACAGCCGTGCCCAGTGCGATGCCGGGTCATCCAGCTGCCGCTCCAGATAGTTGATCACCAGGCCGGCGAGAAAACGGATGTCCTTCTGGCTGCCGTACTTGGCACGGCTGTAGATGGCTGTCAGCGCGGAGGCGCTTGCGCCACTGCTCATGTCGCGGAATCCGTTGGTGCCGTCGGGCGTCAGACAGTTCAGGGCATGACCACCGAGCACCGCGACATAGCTGTCCATATCGATCAGGTCTTGCGCAAGCAAGCCGCCAGCGAACGCGCGCAGACCTCCTTTCACGTCCTCCGCCTGCGGCCGGGCCACGGCCTCGCGAAAGCGCGCCAGCTGTTCGTCGACAGGCGCCTTGGCGAGTAGTTTCCAGTCATTCGATCGGGAGTTCACGGGACAATCCTTGTATCGGTGCCAGACGACAGGCTGAAGAAGTCTAGGGGCATGTCGATGCGTCGACGCCCTTCGAAGTAGCTGATCCGGTCCAGGCCCAGCGGTTGCAGTTCGTCGACCAAAGTGCGGATGCCTGCCCCCGCGTCCAGCGGATCGTGGGCGTCTGAACCTATGGTGAAGGCCGCGCCGTGGGCGATCAGTTGGGGCAGCAGGGTGCGTGATGGATAGCTCCAGACACCCTGAACCTCACGAGTCGAACCGGGCAACAGGCTCGACTTGCGAATGCCCGAGGCATTCAGTTCGTAGGCCACACCATTGCGGGCGAACAGCGGCAGCAGCGGTTCCATCCGGCGCAGCACTACGTCTTCCGCCACGCCGCGCAGCAGCGTGTCGGCGTGCCCGACTGCGTCGAACAGCCCGCACTCCAGCAAGGCTTGCAGATGGGCGAAATAACGGTCGAGAAAGGCTGGGGCGGACAGCCGGGCCAACTCCCAAACCTTAGCCATGGTCTCGCCCGGCAACTCGACGTAGTGGATCGAGCCGATGGCGAAATCCAGCTCGTACCGGGCCAGCATCTCGCGGTTGTAGGCATCCGCACCCGGCATGTAGTCGAACTCCAGTCCGCGTAGGATCTTGATCTTCCCCTGGTGCTTCTGTCGTGCCCGCTCAATCTCGGCGAAATAGCGCTCCAGTTCCGCCTCCAACAGGCGATTGTCGCTGTCCACCGGGAACGGCGCGTGGTCGGTGATGGTGAGGATCTTCACTCCGGCGGCGATTGACGCCCGCACCAACTCATCCACCGTACCGACGGCATGCTTGGAATAAAAGGTATGGCTGTGGGAGTCGATCATGCCGGCACCATTCGTTCTAACAGACCATCGTGATTAGCCAGTTCCTTGACCAGCCAGTAGGGGTTATTCGCCTTGCGCAGGATCTTGTGCACCAGTTCGAGGTCGTCGAGACGCGCCAGCAGGTCCCTCAGCGGTTGGCTGTAAAGGGCGCGGACCAGGGGCGTGTCGCGTACATGGCTGGCCAGTCGCTCCCAGCCAATCCGGTCAAAGTGAATATTGCCCAGGCGTTGGTGCTCGATGCCGTACAGGTAGACGTCACCATTAGGTTTCACCGTCAGGTCCATGCCGTTGGCGTGGGGAGGCGGGTTGAGGCTGCCGAGGGTGAAGCGCTTGTTGACCCGGGCTTCGATCGCGTCGATGTAGCCATGCAGATCCAGGTAACCTGGTGGCGTGTCGGCCGCTGGGTGGACGAGGTTCTTGTAGTCGATACCGAACCGTTCCTCGCCGACCACCAGCGTATCTTCCAGGGCATTGCCCGCGACGATCCCGGCGTCGAGGCCCCAGCGCGCCAGTTCCTCCCGGAGGTAGTCGCGGGTGAACTCCCGATCAGTGTCGATCGAGCGAAACGAAAAGCTCAGCCCGGCCGGTTTGTTTCGTCGCAGGTAATCCAGGCTGAAGCCATGAGCCCGCCATTTCACCTTTTCGATATGGTGGCTGTCCGAGCTCAGTCTGATATTGCAGGTGTCGCCCCGACTGACCACGATGCGATTGGTGGTGTCATAGAATTCCGCCATCTTCTCGTGGGGAAAGAAGCCGCTTGTGATGAACTCGAAACGCTTGCCGCCCTGGGAAAGCTCAAGAATCTCGTGGAAGACTCTGCCGTTGTTGAGGGGTTCGCCCTCTCCGCTGATGGAGATGCGCTTGACGTCGGGGGCGTTGATCAGCGCCGCCAGGTTCTCCCGGGCGAGGCTCGATAACTCCATGCTCATCCCCGTCTTGTGCTTGTCGGCGTACATGCAGAACGCGCAACCGATGCCGCAAATTTGGGTGATATCGATGTACAGCAGGTGGCCTTTCAGATCCATCTTTCTTGACTCGTTGCTAGCCTGCACGAGCGCACAGGCGTGGGTTGCACATGACCGGTAGTCACCGGTCGCGTGGGGCATCAGTAAGGCTGCAATACCTGCAGTTGCGGGATCTGCACGGAGTCGCGATGGACCACTGTATGCAGTACCCGATCCTCTCGGACCGCAGCCATGTCCGGGTAATCGCTGTAGTGGTCGTTGCTGATCACATAGGTCTCGACATCGAACTCCGCGGCGGCCAGCACCGGATGGTCGGCGGTGAGGGTGGGCGGCATAACCAGTACCCGGGCCTGCGGAAACATCGCTTGGAGTGCGTTGTCGCTCATATCGAGCTGGCGGCGGATGCCCGGATCGAAGACCAAAGTCACGCCATAAGTCGCGGCCAGGTGAGGCACAAGTGTCTTGAGCACCTCCAGACCGATGAAGCGCCGTTTTCCGCCCGCTTCGTTCAGGTAGCAAAGATTATTGCCATCTACCACCAAGTTGCGGATTTCGTTTTCCAGCAGGCGAATGGTGTCGCGCAGGCGGCGCTTGCGTTTTTCCTCTTCCCGTTCCAGTTTGCGCTGGTGGAATTGCCGATCCTTCAACACCCTATCCGGACTGCGTTGCCCGACACCAAAGCGGTTTTCACATTCGTCATGGGCCATCCTTTTATCGAATGAGCTTTGCGCATTGTCCAACTGGTTGATGAAGCATTCGGCATCGATGATGTCCCGCTCCGTCGCCCGCAACTGGTCATGAGTAGTTTTCCAATTGCGATACACCTCTCCGGCCACCGCCTCCCAGTGGGCGCTGGCCTTTCTGACTTCGTCGGCGACGCCCTGCAGGCGTTGCACGTCGTTGTCCAGTTGCGTGATGGTGGCCTTGGCCTGCAATGAATCGAAGCCCTGGTATCGCCGCGAATTGGCGCTCAAGCGCAGCTGCTCCCGTTCGCTTTCGCCGAGCCCGGATACCAAGCCCTCTTGCCGGCTCTTGAACTGCGCCAGCCGCTCCTGCAGGGTGCTGACCTGGCGCTCAGCCACGCGCCGTTCACTGGAAAACCAGTGCAACGGCGACCAGCCCGCCTCGGCAACGCCCTTGGCGCTGTTCAGCTCAGCGCGGCTGGCCTTGATGCTCTGTTCGACCCTGGCAAGCTGCTCCCGCGCGGCGAGAGTTTCCCGTTGCACCTGAGCGAGCCTGCTATGGTTGCTCTCCTGGTCGAATCGCTCGAACCATTCGAGGTCGGCACGCAGATTCTGGATGTCTGCATTGATCTTTATGATTTCCCCCTTGAGGGATACCAGTCGCTTGGCGTGATGGTTGCTGTACACGGTTCTCGCTCCTACTCAATCCGTTGGTTCAGGTGGCGCTCTGCGCGGCGCGTTTGCCGGAGGCATGCACGGCTTTCGCCGCAAGGTTCAGCGCGACCACCGTGGCCGCGCCAGCGGCGAAGCAGATGACGTTGGTCAGGAGAAATTCGAGAGGGGAAATCACAGGGTTCATTGACTCACTCCTTGGTCGTCTAAAGTGGGCATCAGGCGCCCAGGCGTATCCCGCATTTGCCACAGAAGTTGGCGCCGGCCGCGACTATCGCGTGGCAACCGGGACAGGTGGGTTTGAGCAACATCTTCTGGCGCATATGGCCGATCTGGATGACGCAGGGCACGGTGACCCGGTACGCCGGGCTTGCTAGGTCGAATGCCGTCCAGATCCCGGTGATGGCCCAGCCCACCGGGCCAGCCAGCACTGCTAGACCACGACCCAGGGTGCTCGAACCCGCCAGCACCACGCCACGCCCTACCAGGCTGCTCATGGTCGCGCTGGCGACCACCGCCGCCACGTTGTAGGAAGCCAACCCGGAACTACCGAGTGAAGCCAGCAAAGCCGCCAATGCCCCCGGCCCCATGCCGGGTCGGTACGTCAGTCCGCCCAGGGATTCGAACAGTGTTTTGCGGTCTTCCTCGCTCATCCGCGCCAGGGACTGGGCGAATACCTTGGTGATGATCGCCATTTCCATCTCGGCGCAGCTGGCGCTCGCCTTGTTCTTCGCGCCGACGTGCCCGGCCACATCAGCCAACAGCTCGCGGTACGGCACACCACTGCCGCCGCGGAACAGGTTGACCAGTGAGTTGCCGCCAAAGCGGGTAAGCTCCTCGGCGAAAATAGCCCGGGTCGACTCGCCGACACCCTTGTCCTTGTCGGACATCAACTGACGACAGACTGAAGATGACAGGGAGATGCGGCCCTTGCCGTTGTCGGTGATCACATCTATCAACAGGCCCACGTCGTCGGCGCTGGCACTCATCAATACATCGGCAAGATCGGGGTCGTGAATGATCGGCATCCCGGCACTCCTTATTGTTCGCTAGAAGAAGGATCGTGTGGCGTGGTCTGGCTGACCCAGGCGCCCGCTATCGCGGCCAACCACTTGCGTGGGCCGGATTTTGAAATCTCGCGCAGCATCAGCGCATCGAGCTTGAGACATGCGCGTCTACGCCACTCATCGCGGGCATTGGCCCGGGCAACTTCCGGCGAGGCACCCACAATACTGGGGCGCTGATCCGGATGGACCTTGCATTCGCGCAAGACCTTTTCCACCGGATTAATCTCTTGAAGCCGCTCTTCGGCCTCCAACTTGTGAGCTGCAACCAAGTAATCGCCACTGTTGCCGATCGCGCTGGCCAGCAGTGCCCAGTCCTGGGGGCGCATCAACAGGAAAGCAGGTGGCACCCCCAGAGCCTGGGCAAGACGCTCGATAGTGCTCAGGTCCGGGTTGGCATCGCTACCTTGCGCTGGTGATTTCAGGGCCCGCAGCGTGCTACGAGCGATGCCGGTTTGCTGCTGGATCTGCACCGCGGACAAAGGCCCGGGGCCGTCGGCATCGTGTTGCGTTTCCCGCAGCGCACCTGCGACAGCGAGAACGGAGGATAGGTTGCGGCTAAACCATTGGCCGAGCGAAACCTGAATGGGTTGAGGCGTGAGGATATTCATTGCCATCATCTCGCTATTAGATAGTGGCACTTTAGTAATATTTTTAGCGTAGCGAAAGGCCTAACTGGAGCGCTGTCACTCCATTTTTAGGATCCCCCGATGGTGAATGGAGCGTTGTCACTCCATTATTCTGTGCGTTGTCAGGGTGAAGACAACAACGGAGCTCTGTAAATCCAACGCTACGCTTTTCCCGAACGCCGGGCGTTTGCCTTTCTGAGCATTTCATCCAACTGCGCTATGAGTTCATCCGGGTCCAATTCGGTCCAGTTGCCACAATCCGCGGCCACAATCATTTCGGCGAACTCCGGGCTGTACTCAGGTACCCGGTCAGCGACCACGTCGTCGACGAAAGACGTGAAAAACCAAGCGCCCTCCGCCTCTTCACCAACAAGCCAGCCTTCGACTTGCAAGGTGGCCAATTCCCCCAAGTAAGCACCATCGTTCAGGTGTGGGTGAACGCTTAGGACAGCAGATTTGAGCGCCGACGAACTAATACCGCTTTTCGCCAACTCGACAATCATGAGTTGCAGCGAGGTCATCTCGGCCATTGGGGCCTCCGATTTAAGTTAGTGGGGGCGCAAGGGCGCAGGACGCCCCCTCGCCTCCTCCAGCAGGGTGACTTGTGAGATCGTTTCACCAAAGCAATGGTGGTCAGTCGTTCACCGGCAAGTCATACCCAATACTGAACAGAGCCTGTTCGATGCTGCGAAGTGTTTGTTGGGTTGTTTTACCGACCCGGAAAGGACTCCCAGAACAGAGAGGATGTTTTGCCACTTGGCTGAGCACGTAGCTGGCGTGCATGTTCCAACGTGCGTGATGCGACCCTGAGCGCAGGCGTTTGAACTGAAGACTTCCGATACTTGGGTTACGGCGTTTAGGTGCGAGAGCAGTGGTCGACTCTTTCGCCCCGGCCCAAGGGAAATTAAGCGCCGGCGGAACTTTCGTCAGGCATTTGACATTGCAGTATTTGACCACCAGCAATCCCAATGCAGCGGCTACCCGGCTGTCGTAGATGATGAAATCAGGGCAAAGCAACGAATAGATTTTGGTCATTCCCGAATTGAAGCGCAGCGATTGATTACGAAGAATCGGGGCGTCGGGATCATTGTCTACCAATGCTGTAGCGACATCCGAAATCATCTTTGCAAGGCCAGTCTTGTTGGCTTTCAACCATTCGTTGTTGCGGGAGGTGACACCTCCCCAGGCCATGACGTCGAGGGACGCCTGGAGGATCAACGCATCGCTGCTGCCAGCAGCGATCAAGTCTGCGCGCAGTGCGGACAGCGCCATTTCGTTGCTGGCAGCGCTAACCCCTGGGTTGAACGCGAGGCGGGTATTACCCGGGTGATTCCAGCAATACGAGGTAAACGCGCCGTACAGGCTGTTACACGACCACCGTACTCCCGAGCGACGATCAACGTACTCATGCGTGATGAGCGTGTCCGAATCAAGATGACCCGCCAACCAGTCGATGAATTCGGGGACGTGATCAAGCTTAGCGTAGGGGTGTTTAGTGTTCATGAATGCTCCTGTGGGCTGGCATATTCAACGCCCAATTGCGTGCCAGCGGGGCTATGATGCAGCCCTACTAGACACTGATTTGTCCGAGTTGAAAAATTATGCGAATTATTTCAGATGAAACTGAACACCGAGAAAAGCGGCGCAAATATTTGCGCAAGATTCTCCAACGTGCAGGCCGCGCTTTGTCGACCGAGGAGTTGCATCAAGAGTTGCTCGAATGGGCGGACGGTACCGCCAATCCGAGGACAACTCGGCGTGACCTGTTTGAGTTGAAGGCGGAAGGGTTTGTAGAAAAAGTACCCGAAGAATCAGGACAGCGACGCAGAGCGCATCGCTGGAAATTGGGCAAGGGCAGTTTTGACTTGGCGCTTTCGCCGCAAGAATCGATGACCCTTAGCGCTATTTTCCAACATGCTGAACGCTTCGGTTTCTGGATGGACACGAAAGAGCTTACAAAGCTGCGCGAGTACGCGGCCTGGGAGCTGAAGTCTCGATCAGCCCGGCATTTAGTCGCCGAGGGTCGCATCATCACTGGCACGCGGTTCACTGTGCTGGAGCATGGGCAACATGACCATGAGCACCTCAAGCTCATACAAGGTGCAATGATCGACGATCATAGCCTGACCGTGCGTTATAGACCTCGAGATGCCAACGGCGTGGAGTGCTCCTACCTTCTGAAACCGCTCGCGCTCGCGTACCAGGACAGCAACATCTACCTGTCAGCATTTGTAGCAAAGGAGACCTGGCATGGAGAGGCGCCCGATCCTGGCTTGCCAAGAGGAAAGTACAGCAGCAACGGGATTGGTAAAACCTGTGCGCTGATGTTGCATCGGATGGTGGACGTGCGGGTGGCGAGGGATGCTATCCAAGAACCTGAAGGCTATGACGTTCGCTCCATCGAGGTTCAGCGAGACCTAATTTCTGTCCACGCGAACGAGACGATAGAGTTGGTGTTGCGGTTGAAGGAGAACCTTCACAATCGCCTTACGGAAAACGCGCTTGCGGCGAATCAACAGGTCGAAAGAGATGGCGATAGATGGTTGCTGCGGTGTGAATTGCTCGACACTCAGGGTCTTAGATTATTCCTGATGAGCAATGCCGCAGACGTCGAAGTCGTGTCGCCCGCGCACCTTCGCTGTCATGTCCGCGAGCAACTCGAAACAGCGCTATCGCAGTACACGTGCTGAAATCGACTGGAAAGGCTCCCGGCATCTGGCGCAAATTTTGTACATTCTAGCCCTACGCCAATGGTGGCTGGCCAAACCTCGCGCTCGGTCAACGCCTCTATGCTAGTCCGTTTTAACGGTCCAGGGCTGAATGGATGCTAATCTGAATGGATGCTAATACAGCAGATCGTGGAGGTAATCCCTCTAAAGTCTGGAGAGTGTGCCCATTTTGGAAGCGATTGAGCGACGTAACAAACGGTTCGCATCGCAATGGTGGCATTGGTTTTTTTTGCGCCCAACCCGACAAGCCAGAAAGGAGCATTTGTCAGACCGGTGGCAACTGGACGCGCGCCCAGCAAGCAGAAGCTATCGGCCACTAGCAGACGCTCCTGCACTGAATATTTCAACTATCCGCCAAGCGATACAGCGCTTGAACGTGGCAACTGTGCTGTGGAATTCAATAAACCTTCACATCGTAGCCCAGTGCTCTCAACGCCTTGCTGGTGCGACCGTTGCGCGGTGGGACCACTTCCGGCCGGGCCCAGCCGATCACCTCGGCTAGAGAATTCAGGCCATAGCGTGGGATGCTGTAATCCCAGTCGCGCCCAGCATGGTACAGGCGCAACCAGATCTCATTATCTTGCCCTTCGTAGAGCACATGGTGGAGTAGTTTACGAACATCCCATCCCTTGCGGTTGCGCTGACGCAGGATGAGTTCGGCAAAGGGCCGCACACGTGACTCCCTGTCCAGCGTCTTCAGCTCAGGAAAGCCAAGCTCGGCGGTTGGCACTTTTATTATGTGCTCCATGGTCGCGTGGGTGTTGCGACACAGGACGGCGAATTCCTCACTAGATAATTCGAGCACCCTGTCCTGGGCCAGCAACTCACGCACCGCCGGTGCACTCTCATAAAGCGCGTAGTCTTCGTACGATGGCGCTTCCGACAAAGACTTCCACCACCTCAGTTCAACCTCCAGTGCAGCCTGCGGGTTGGCCCGATGGTTTTCGTGGAAGTCCTCGTATGGCTTGCGCTGGGCGTCACCGACATGATTGTAATAGTAACCATGCAGAAATTGATCGACATGCCAAGCACTTGGGACATCGGCACTCACCCATTTGGGTCGGTAGTCTCCCAGTTGTTGCTGAATGCTCTGCAGAATACCGAGCGTTTCTAACCACTCCTGCTTGAAATTGTCCTTCCGTCGGTCAAAGGCGGCCTTCTCTTGGACAAAGCTCGGCCCTTCCCATTCGGGATGGCTGCGCTTCTTGCGCGACTCGTCGTAGATGCCCTTGTTCCAGAGGTTGAAGCGCTCCATTTCAGCGATGTAATCCGCCGAAATAGGGATGGTTACTTCCAGTTCACGCAGGTAGTCGAAGAGGTTTTCCAACTGGTTGTCCATGCCATTGGCGAGCAACTCGTCCGCCGTCAGGAAAACTCCCGCTTCAATGTTTGTAAGCCACCCATTATCAGTATGGTTGGCCGAGCCAATATAGGCGCCGTAACCTTTCCACCAAATTACCTTGGGGTGGAAGCGGTCGGGGACAAAGCGCGTAAATACATTGTCTTTCTGATGTTTGAACAGGCGCTTAAGCAGCTCTACCGAAACGGGCACGGTGTGGTCGTAGCGCATCCATAGGTCCAGACGCAGCTTGTTAACGACGCAATGGCCGACCAGATCCTGGGTGATATCGGATGCACTACTGCCATAGGCCACCGCAGCCAACACGCCATCTACCTCGACCTCGGCCCCAGGTAATAGGTCGCGCAGGTGTACCCCGTTAATTCGATTGGCGATCAGCTTCATGTCGACTCCTTTCAACGTATTGCATTGGACAATGCGCACACGACGCTACTATATCCGTTCAATCACGAATTGAGCGGTAAGCGTCCGCCCAACTCACCTTGCGCAAGTCAGTCCGGTATCCACCGACGCGACAGCAACTGATCAATCTCACTTACTCGCTGCGTCGGCAAGCGACTGAGCGTAGCCGTGATTGGCCACCAAAAAGCCCTTCGATGTCATTCGGCCTGATTAGCTGAAGCAACCATTCTGGGCGCGTTTCAATCCAGCAGAATAATGACTGAATGCAGTCGGTAGATTTTCCGGAAAACGCACCGGTCTCTATGAGCCCTTTCAGGCTCGCCACGATTTCGTATGGAAGTCCGGATGAGGCCGCCACGCGCTCAAGCCACGAGAGCTCTTGCTTTGGAGCAAGATCGACACGCCGCTGCATAGCTGACGCCGCACGACTTTCAATCCACTCTACATCGTTCGCTTGGCGCTTACGGTACGCAGCGAAAGTCCTACGGATCATCGCTTTCGCCGGCTCGTCCGGGGCATCTTCTTCACCGACGGGAAGCCAAGCGAGGAGGTACTCCTCGTTATCCTCAAGCATTCCGAAATGGATGTGGTCGAGCAAACCCATTAGCGGATCATCAATTTTCAGGCACTGATCCGATTGAGAAAAGATCCCCTGCAACGTCATCCAATGGCTAGCGATGTTGTTCTTCGCATCGTTGATATTGATGATCTTGCTAGGGATGATTAACACGAATCCTTGGCCTCCCTCACCTGCCCGGCCCGCCCTTCCAGCGGCGTTCAGCAACTCATGGGCATCGAGTTGCTTCATCCTATCGCCAGCGACGTCCCATCGGCTGTCGCCCGCAATTAAGACAATATCACTCGGAAGATTCATGCCTCGCGTGAGGGTCGAAGTGGCGAAAAGCGCATCAATACCATCGCGCCGCTTGAACAGCGATTCATGCAGAAGACGCTCGTTTTTCAGAAGCTGCGCATGGTGGCTTGAGCGAATGCCATCTGCTGATAGCAGTCACTCTTGTCAATCCAACTAGGCTGTAACCGCTCACCTCCAGGTATTCAACGGTGCTGCGCTTACACAACGGCAATACCCTGCCGACACAACGGACGAGCGAACAGGATACTTTCACTGCATCAATGGATTGCGCCTTCCTAACGCACGGGTGAGCTGAGCTGACGGTTAGGACTCACGCGCCGTAGTTGTTGGAAAAACAGCCCCTGTTTTGGTTTGTACAAAGGCAATGCTTCTGGCAGCCTCTAAACATGGCGATGTGCCTTCATTCTAAATGCCATCCAGGCCGCAAGGAGAAAAATTGAGAGAGCCAACGGCTAATGCGCGCAAGACCTATCGAGAGTTTCGTGAACGCATCATCGACAGCTTAAAACCCCAGCAGGTGCAGGATAGCTACTCGCTCGAAGAGCCCCATCCCCTGCAGCGACTTCGCCTGAAGGTCACTGCATTTCGTGAGCATCTGGCGTGTAACGGCGAGCAAATGCTCGCGCAAGACCCGGAGGTCGAGCCTCTGTTGCGTAAGGCATTGGCCATACCTGATGAGATTCGACTACTGCCTACGAAATCGGAGAAATTGAGGCAGAATCTGATGTTTTTTCTGCCCTTTTGGCTCATGGCCCGAAGGGCTCAAGCGCTGCTTCAATCGATTGGCACCCATGAGGGGCGCAAACTGCTATTTGGGCTGCAGGTCAACCGAACCCTACCAGGCCAATACTATTTCAACCCGTCTCTCGACTTCGCGTTGCTCAGGCTGGAGGCCCCTCGGACATTCGAGGCATTGCGCGATATGGTTCACGTGGACTTCGACTTGATGCAGGCCTGCTACAGACTGGGCGTTCAACGAATGGATGAAATGGATCGCGTTGCCAAGACGCAGTATGGAGGCGCCAAAGGGGCTCTCGTGCGTGTTCTAGTGGAGCTGGGCATGATCCGCTCAACGAAAGCCCTGGAACAATTGCCGAGACGTATTGATTGGTTCTACGACGAAAACTGCCTTACTCAGGATACGCTGCGAAAATTCCGCCAAGTCGTTCAGGTGCTGGGTAATGCTGGCGCGGACCCCACGGCCATCGTGCAATTGCTCAAGTACCCCGTGAGCCGCCTCGACCCACAACGCTTATCTGCCACGCTGGCGGTCCTTAAATTAAACGGTCCCCAGCTTTCGGTGCTGATCGAGACCACCGGCGAGCAATTACTACTGGCAAAAACAGAGCAATGGACATTTCTGTGTGAAGTGCTGAGGCTTCAGTCTGCCGCCGAGATGGGCCGGTTCAGACGTTTGCTCGATTCGGGGCGAACCCCAAGCCGAGAGTTCTCGTTGGCCTTACTTGCGGCCGGTGCTGATGTCGCTGCACTCGAAGTCTGCCAGTCGCTCATTCTCTCGGTGAGCGAACGGGTTGATGTGTCGATACCTATCTCTGCTCTGCAGCGATTGCTTGCCGTCCCTCACTCGCTCACATTTGCCGAGTTGTCCAAGGCCGAGGACTACTTGATGTTGGAGCATGATCTGGAGGCCTTTCTGCAAGTGCTGGTTCAGCACGGATATGGCAGTGCAAACGATATTCTGGATTTTCAGCACTGCTACAGAAGGATCGGCGCAAACGTACTCCATCGCTGCCTGCAAATCGCCGGTACTTGTGTCGGTGCAGAAACGCCGGCGATCGTCGCACAATGGGTGGCGCAGGCTGGAGCCGGTGGTCACATTGATAGCTTTGAGTATCTGCTGCAGTCAGGAGAGTTACGTACATTCCACCATTTGCAACAGACCCTTACCTTGGCCCCACTGGGGGTTCCGATGCTGCGTTATATCCGTGAGGATCGCGGTGTCACCAACTTGCCGGCCTTGCGCAAGTGGTACTACGAAGAGGCACCAGGTATTAACGAATTGCGGTTCTGGAGTGTGCTCGATGAGATCCAAAGGGTACTCTTGGATGATGCTTTCGAACGCAAGAATTTCACATTGCTGGATGGCAACCGAGAATGTGTCGAGCGACTTATCAATCAACGCATTGTCACCTCCATTGGGGCGATTCCGTTCCCGTCCGACGAGGCGACGTTGGGGACCTACCGCGAGGCCAAGCGCATCCTGCTGGAACAAATTGTTGTCGAACTGGCTCCTCGCTTGAAGAACATGCTTACAGAGACCAACGGTGTGCTTGTTAAAAGTTTGATGGAGCATATCGATGAGCCACTTGAGCAACTTCGACAGAGAATTGCCGATCTAGCGCCTCTTCTGGGTGATCTGCTCAGCGGTCGCGGTCCTAGCGGGGCGGCTCTGAGCGATCTGGAGGCAGATCTGATAGCGATCGTATATCACACCACTTCAAGCACAATCCGTAGCCGCTGGTCTGAGGTGATCGGCCGCGAAAAAGACGTCGCCAGTCTTGTGACCGGCGCTCAATACTCGATGAACTGGGACCGAACCGAGCAGCGGCTTGATAGTGCGGTGGATTCGCGCGGTCTACAGGCGCTGTCGGAATCATTACGTTTTTCAGCATGCTTTAGCGCTGGCTACCGGGAAGACATGCACAAAGCTTGTCATGGCCTAAGTCCGAAACGGTTGGAAGATGTAGCTGCCGACGTCTGGTCGCTGGCATTGCACCTCGGTGTACTCATGGCTATCGCCGGTTCTGAACCTAATGTTCGCTACTGGTTCGATCAAGGGACTGAGACTATTACTGCGATGGCAGAGGCCCATCCGCTTGCCTATCAACATATCGAGTCACTGCATGCCCTGTTCCATGTTCAGTTGACAGATGCCCTGGATTCGCAGGAAGCCACTTTCGTCGAGGGCTTGGATGATGTTGCAGCAGGCATTCTGGCATCCCGGCTAGATGTGGGTTTCAACACTGCCTCTGCCACAGCGAAGGAGGACTTACGCAAGGCCCTGGCCAAAGCACGCCAAGTCGTCTTGAACGTTTATCAGTCTTGGACCGCAAAGCAGAAAAAACGCTTCAAGCAGAAGACTTTGAACGGCTTGCAAACTCAGATGCAGGCCATCGTCTCTAAGGCTCCTGCGGCATTCTTCGCCAAAGAGGCGACTGGTCTGTGCACGTCCTCGAATACCGAAATGTGGCAGGAGAAGAGGCATTCGCACTTGCTGGTGTTCGCTCCTGGCCAAAGGCGGCTGGCGGGAATGGCGTTACTGTATTTCGAACGAGTTCCTGCGCTGGATGCAGACAGAGATACGCTGATCATTCGCGCGATTAATCCGGTGAGAACATTCTTAGCCACGCACACCGTGTCTTCCATCGTCGATGCCTACTTCGATGTCGCTATCCGAATTGCTCAAGCAAATGACCTGGCCGCAGTCGCATTCCCCACCCCTCTGGGCATGCACTTGATGTCGAACCATCAGGACATCGAGGGCGAAATAGATAAGCGCTTCATAAAGCGTGCGACGCACTGGGCAGGGACGTTCGAGGAGGGGCAGCGTTTGCTCACACAGCCACATAGGGTGACGGCAAACTTTTATGCTTATAAGACTGGAGAGGTTCGTGTCGATACGCTTTACACCGTCTGGCACTCCAAGGAGTGCGAAAAGAAACAATTGGCCGTGACGTGAGGACCTTGCAAGCCAGGCTCCTAAACAGGCCAATCATTGATTGCCTGACTTGCGTTAGGTGAATTACGCGGACGTTGCATGGAGTCCTCGCGATAAGGGTGATCGCGTCCGCTTATAAATACGCGGACACCATCGCCCTAAATACTGGAGTTCGGTAGGTGTGTTCGCCATCCGCTTACGGGTTTGTTGCCGGCCTTACCCTTTTTTCCAGCATCGCCTCCTCGGTCAGTTGGTTCTCCGTTTCTCCCACAGACTGTTGGCGCTGATGGAATTTTGAACCAGGCTACCGGAATTCATTGACCCACCCGAGTATTCAAAAAATGATGACCTTGCGGGTGATCTCGGAGGCAGCATGTGGTTCAGTCAAAATCAGCAGCCTGGGTCAAAATCGTATCAGCGCCAAAAGGAACGCAGCGCTAGGCTGCGTTGGAAGGCTAATACTTTGAGACGGCCACTCGTATAACGCTGCGTTCGCTCGCCTCGACCATCTTGCGCGAGCAGCATGCGCCCGGTGACAAGAGTACGCCCTAGGATCAATATCCCTCACGAACCAATTTACTGTATTCGTGAACGAACTCAGGACGCAGGTAGAACCGTCGATATGCCGTTTCGATAATACTGAAGTACTCGCTCGGTTCACCCCATGTAACATTCGATAAGATTGAACTGGAAGAATCGCTGTCGGCATGATGGTCGTTGTACTTAACTATATCGCTGAACCGGAAGCCCAGCTTCGCAAGCTGCGCATAGCTTTCAATCTCTATTTGAGTGGCCGGAGATGACAAGCCTTTCATAGAGGGGTCACTTAGGTAAGCGGAGTAGGTGGCATCCCACACGACGGCCATCTGGCTATATTCGGCAAAGGCATCATGTCGTGAGGATGGCCCGCGCTCTTCACTTAGCACGTGCACTGCCTTCACGAACTCTTTGTAGAGGGCGAAATAGGCGAGCGTTGCACCGCAGTCTAGCGCGAAACGGATAGTATCCAGTGCCGATTCGGCCGTCTCCCATTGTCCACCGATCATAAAATATGCTTTTGTCTGAATACCTGCGTCCCTAAGTCGCTTAAATAAGCTCACGATTTCGGCGTTCTTGTAGTCTGCCCCCGCCTTTAGGCGCTTCCTTCGAGTTTCGTCGCCATGTTCCAAACCAAATGCCAGCATGCGGCATCCGGAAGAGACCAACTTTGCAACAAATTCATGCGTTCCAAAACTTTCCTCGTAGGAGAAAAAGTCCTCGACCCGGAAGATTCCTCGCCAGCCGAACGAACCTTGGCGCCCCTCTCGGACTTCCCGAAGGCCGTTCAGGAACGCGCTGGTCCAAACTTTGGCTTGCGCCTGTCCCGTAAGATCGTGCGTCGCCAGCGCCGAGATCTGGGGCAGCAAGTTGTCATCAATGAACTGAATTCGCAGGTCACGGTAGGAGGATGAAAGGCGCTCAAGCTCAGCTAGGACTTGCTCAACCGACCTTCTCCGTTCGCCACCGCTGAGGTCTTTCCGTTCAGTACAGAAGGCACAGTTCCAATCACACCCTTGCGACATCACAACGTGCGCCTCATGGACTGAACCGCTTAGGTCACGGGTATGTGCCGGTTCATAAACACCATCAGGTCCTTGGTAGATACGCCTGTCAACGTCAATCTCCATCCAGGATAGGTCTAGTTGCTTAGGAAGACTCCCTAGCGATTCACGGATACCTCGAAATGAAAGTATCTGACTCAGCGGATTCGCTACAAGGTGCTGTGTTGAGGGCCATGGATCAGTAGAGCCTAACGCCTGGAGGAGATCGTCCAGCGCATTAACTGCCGCCGAAGGAATCGCAAAATCCCATGCTTCACTTTCCTCATCAGACTTCGCAGAGAAGCGCCATACGTCGAGGTTCGCTGCAGGACCACCGACGATCAGTAGCGGATGGGCTGTCTTACGTCGTATCGCTTGGAAGAGCTCCATCGTGGAACGTAACGTGCTAATCACTACGTTGCAGCCGATTATGTCGTAGCTGTCAGCGAGCTCAATTATGTCATCCAGTAACTCGGGGAAGCGATGACAGTCAACCAGATGGATATCGTGCCCCTTGACCGCAAGATGAGTCCCTAACAAGCCAAGACCGAGCGGAGGCGTACTAGTAGCAGAGGCACCCCGAGATTCACCCGAAGTGACGGAAAGCGGAGGCAGCACAAGCAGAACACGCCGAACGGAACTGCGGACCTCCTTTCGTGCGGCCACGACTTCCGGATGCTCCGAGCCAGTCAGCGACTCAAAACGTACACCCGGCATTGGGCCAATTAATATACGCGATTGCGGAAAGTCCAAGACGGAAAACCGTCTCGACGCGGTCCCCTGGGAAGGATCAATGAACTCCGCACCAAAGTGAGTTAAAAACTCACGAGCAAGCCAAGGATGCCCTCCATCGGCGGTTACCGCCAAGTCGATAATACGACCTAGTTTCCGAAGCAGCGAACCGAAGTCGTCTCCCTGTGCTGCATGAGCCGCCTCCAAACGTGTGCGCAATACTGGGGAAAATGCTAAATCAAGCGCAGCCCAACGGATTGCCTCTTCCTCGTCTGATGCCATCGCCTCTAGCACAGCCAATAGCTTGCTTGTAGGCATCGTAACGCTCAACAGGGCCGCATATAGCCGTTTATCACCCCGCCACTCCTTGGTCACCGGTTGGCCTTGTAATACATTAAAAAAACTTATTGCCTGCTCTACTGCCTGCCCTTCGTAGCGCGGTCTCAAGGTGGTAAGTGCAAGAACCGTCGGCGCGAGAAGTGGATCCTTATCGATTAAATAAGCAATATCGTATGACATCATTTCCACAGTACGACATCGCTCGCTTTCCTCTCGATAGGCATCTAACTCTTGCCACAACGTCATCTCCGGTGACTCCGGCATTTCGTTTTCGAATGCGATCAACAGATCCGGCCTTACCGCCGTCAATCGGGCAAGACGGATCTGGAGTTTGAGGTCCGACGTCAGCAGCTCACGGAAGTGGAGACAGAATTCCTGCGCCAGGGATTTAGCCGAGCGGCCGAATTCGGTCGAGAAATCCGACAAGTAGAACAACAATTCTTTCCGAAGGAAGCCGTCGGACAGGATCACATCCAAGAGATTGGTCGGCAGTAATCCGGTAAATTGACTGAAAGACGACGACACTCCCTTACATGCAGCCATGTACCTCCAGCATACGTCCAACCCACCGGAATCACGGAGTGCATTTGTCTCGCGCGGATAGCCGCCAAAATTGTGCTTCAACACATTACCGATGAAGTCCGCCAAAGGTCTAAGCTGAGCAAGCAGTGTCTTGCATTCGGCGGCGTTCATGCTCTTACCGGCATCGCTCACATAGTTGAATGCCGAGCACAACTTACTCCAATCTCTGCCGATGTCGACGCGGTCAGGACTGTCTAAAAGCTCTAGCAAAAATGCTACCTCCTCCCGCCCCTCGGCCGCTTCCCTAGCCATGTTCCGTCGAACAGTCCACTGAACTGAAACTGAATTGGCCATTGGCCAACCCGTCTCAGAAAGAATTTGAAACGCACAGTCCTCCCAAGAGAACTTAACCTTGAGATGCTTTGCTAGCGAAAGGGCATCGTGTTTACGCTGACCATAGTTTTCAGCGAGTCGAACGATAGCTTCCGACAAGATATCAACATCGCTTTCCTGAGGTTCACCCGCAATTTTGCTACCTCGAAGCTCGATCAATTCGACGTTGCTAAATGACTGTCCGGGTAACTGAATTCTGAGCTCTTCAATGAGCATGGCGAGCCCCGACTGTTTGGAGCACACTAGCGGCACGCCTGCGCAAAGGGCCTCCCACCCCGTCAGACCGAAGCCTTCGTGCCATGAAGGCATCAGGGCAATGTGAGAGCTAGCCAAAAGCTTGTAATTTTCGTGCTGTTCGGGCGTGAAGATCACTGGTTCAATCGAGAACATTGCATTTTCAGCCGCCCTCCTCTCCAATTTCGACAGGAGCGAAGAACCTCCATCACTTTCCACACCACAGACAAAAAGTCGGCCTCTAGCTCGGAAGAAGCTAAGTTTGCTTTTCCTCGCCTTGTCGTATGCTCGTAGCAATGCCTCCACGGAAAGAATGCCATTCTTGATGGTGTCATCGGAAAGCCCCAACCGGCCCGAAACGAAGACCTGCAACATCCCTTCGCCAACATTCACCGGTTGAATTTCGGCGGCTCCTGGAGTCAACTGCTTTAGAAAAGGGCGCTCGTCTTGGCTTTGAGATGACTGTCTGAAGCGAGCTGCAAGATATGGCCCGACGGCAAACGTCAAGTCCGCAGACGCAATAATCATTCGCTGCTGCTCGGCACGTTGCTCCACCACCACGAGGTCATGCCCTTTCTGTCGGGCATAGGCGGCGTAGTCCATGTGGCTGATGACCGCTGACAAAACCTGAACTTTGGCAAGCCCCCCCTTTAACAACTTCGCTGTCTGAATAGCGAGATCGCCCGTCTTAACATCGTGGCCGAGGACTAAGACACCACGTACCATACCCTCCGATACATCCGAAAGGTTCTGCCGGATATCATCGACGATCGAGTCAGGCTTGAAATCATGCGGGAGAAGAACAATACCTCTAGGTGGTATGGCATCGCCGCTGGGCAGTACTTCTACAAAACAAAGGCATCGACTCCCTTTCGGAAGCACCTTAGCCATACCTAGGGCGACTCCCGTATTGAAGACGTTTAGGCCGCCCTCTTCACTACCCCAGCGCGTTGCAATAAAAACGACCATATAAGCCATGCATCCTCCAGCGTCCGTCTTAATCTCAATGGCACTAGGCATTCGCCGCCAGCGTACGTGCCTGCCAACGGAAAGAAGTGACGTTCGTAAAGGTATCTATCTTAGCGGTCCGCCCCTGATGCGCGGCACTATGTAAATCTAGGTCATCCACGATGGCGAAATACAAGAAGCAACCAGACGTACTCCTCAGCCGCTTCGTGAATCAATTCTCTGGTTCGTTGACCAGCCAGTAAGCTTTCGCTGCCCCTCCCTGCCTCGCGTAACTGATACAGAACGCCATAAGATCACTCAAGTGAGCATTGATCGCCGAGCGGCGAATGCCAGGCTGAACGCCGATCACGGAAAACGTGAGCTTGGTGGCCTGTGTAGTTTTCAACAGCTGAGTAACGTCGGCTCTATTGCCGCGAACAAAGTAGGAGGGTGATGTGTGTCTTGGAAGCATCCTATCCTCCATGTGCTGAACAATCGTCGGCACGTTGCAGTAATAGACCGACTTGACCAACTGTCCTGCCACCTCGTAGACATCGCCCACACGGCCTCCACTTGGTGGCCCACCCGCACCTTTGCAGTGGTAGAAGCTGACGTTGACCTCATCCTCAGCATTCTTGGTGACGCAGATATAATCGGCGGCCTCCCCCGCCCTGTGGTCATAGAAGAGTCCTTGAACATCCGGCAAGTTGACCAGGTGTCGCTCTAGGTGCTCCTGCACGGTCAGGTTTCCGGCGAGCTGGGCTCGCTTTCGCAACGTCTCGGGGGATTGATCCTGGGGTAGGAATTCGATGTGTATACCACAGCCCCTCCAATCGATTATCTCTGCATCGCCAGGGGCCAAACGTTCGGTTTGCAGCAACGGTGCGGCCATCAAATTCATTCCCTCAAAGGATGATTTGTCGGCGGCGTAGAACACTGGACTGTGTTCGCAGAGCCAGTCCGCCATTGCAACCCAGGAATCGTGGGCAGACTCGATCTCGATGGAGACGTCAGGATCCAGACACGTCACCATCCGTGCGTTTGCCAAGTGAAATCGCATTGGCACCACGCCGAAGGCGCTAACCAGCGAAAAGGCTAGTTGCCCCGCCTGTACGTCGCACTGAAAGTTCTGGATGTCCCACTCAACCAGTCTCGAATATTGAACGCGCTGCTGGGCGGCAGCCCGAAAGCGGACTTTCGGGTTGTTTTTGAATCCACTTTTAGGCCAGTTCGCCGCTATGACCACATCTGGTAACCGACTCAAAGGCTTGCTAGAGCGCACGATGTCTAACTGGGTTGCGCTAAACGGTGCATTACCGGAGAGGCGTCCGTTCAGGGTTTGCACCCACTCAACGAAATCAAGGATCGAGAGGCGCTGATTGCTCCAGATCCGGGAACTGCTGCTTGCGCCAATCGTTTCCTTGACCTGCCCATTCATACCGCAGCCGAAGAAGTGTCCTTGGGAGAAGACTCGACTGTCGCCGGCTGTCACCGCCCTCTCCGCCTGGGGGCCAGTGAGGGTTCGATAAGTCTCTCCCTGCGAGTTGAACGTCGTGTTCTTCAGCCCAACGTTGTAAAACTTGACCTCCTCCAAGCCCGCGCGCGCCCTGCTGGTCTGTTGGTAGCTGAGCGGTCTGCAGCCACCGGGAGAAATCGTGTCCATGATGCTGAGGTAAAGCTTTTCCGTTCGACGGGTCGACCCTATGTAGCAGAGCTTTGCCGCCTCGAAAAACATCAAGAGAAACACGTCGTGACGCACATCAATCAGAGCATCAGAGATGGCCCAATTGGGAGACGTCTCGTCTGCCGTCAAAACCAACGAGATTGTCCCATCTTGGGTTCCCCACTGCTTCACAATCCGCAAATGCCGCCCAATCGAGGAGTCAAGGAGCCCAAGATTCGGTGGCTCGTCACACTCGAAAACACGTACATGGGCATACAAATTAAAGGACAGTGGCGAGACGGATTCATAGTCAGATTCGGCAATCTTCCTCACGGGGAGCCTTTCCATAAACTCCTGCTCCTCCAGAGATCCCGCCAGTTGAGCGATCGCAGCTTCATCAATCATCTGCGCAAGATTTACGCCTTCCTTGAGAAGAGACGCTGTTGCCTCCTTGATACGGAAAGTTGGTGCAATCAGCGTTGGCGGGCCTGTAGTTTCGTCCACACGGGCGAAACGTCCAATGAATTGAATTGTGGGCACCAGAGACTGGTGGGGAGCATGGAGCGCCGCCACCTTGAGTTTCGGAAAGTCATAACCCTCCCCGAACATGTCCACGCAAACGATCGCTGCCAGCGTACCGGTGATCAGCCTTTCCTCAATCGCCTCCTGCTGACGCTTCGTAAGTTTGCTGCTAATGGCCTCGACCGCTATGCCCAGGCCTCGATAGAGCGGCACTAGATCCTGCGCGGCCTTGATAGTCCCTGCGCGTATAAACAGCCTATGATCGAAACCGTTTTCCCTGTCCTCGTTAAGCTGCTGAACAGCCGCCCGAGCTATGGCTTGATCAACGTGTTCATCATCGAGTTCGTCCTCGATCGGCGCCGCACAGAAGTTAATTGGCTCAAAGGCCCCCTCATCGACAGCCCGCATTACCGGATATCGATAAACGAGCTTCCCTGGAATGACGCGCCCATCTCGTCGAAAGGGCGTTGCAGTGAGAAACAAAAACCGGGCATTTGCGAAGTGTTCGACATAGGCCATCCAGGAATCGGCCGGGGCATGATGCGCTTCATCGAAAATCACAAGATCGAAGAGATCCGGGGGCGCACCGAGGGCTAGGTCGGGTGATGAGCTTGAAGGTGTCGAAACGACGACGTCGTAGGTTCGAAGCGATTGCCATTCTTCAAGGGACTGAGGACGGCCGATATGCAGGTGCACGTCGGGAAGCGGACAATCTTCAGCCAGCGCACCAATCCGACGGAGCGTGGACATAACTGAAATATGCGAATGCACCTGTTTTCTCAAGGCGCTTGAAGGTTCCACTATCAGTACACGCGCCGGCCCCAGCAGCATGGGAAGCGCCATCATCAAGGAGGTCTTTCCATAGCCTGTGGGTAAACAGACGATGGCAGGGTCGTCCTGTACGGAGAAATGCGCCAAAACGGCGTGCAACGCACCCAACTGTCCAGGTCTGAATCCATGATTGGGAGTGCGCTGCTGTTGAAACAGATCCAGCGTCCCCGCTTGCTCAACAAAAAAATTCGGCACCGCAATCCCTCCTTTGGATCCGATTGAAGCGTACTCTGGTGCCGTTTTTGTGCAAGTGATAAGGGGTGTGGATGGGTCGCGGGGCAAGTGAATTCAGCACCGACGACGGATTACCACCGGTCTACAAGGTTCTCCAGTGGTTGGCGTGCCTGAGTTCAAGCAAGCCGAAAATCCGACTTTTTCAACAGAGTCGGCCAATAGCTGCCTCTTGGAACCGATTGAAACCAACCTAAGGCGGCCAGTCGTCCACAAATCTAGGAACAACACCCCGGACTGAGTGGCGTCGGAACATTACCGGAGGACTATTCCGAACCGATGCTGGGGCATGGCTGCTAGGAGGTGCTTGCATCGGCTTGAAACACAGAATCGAGCGGTGTGTCGGCGCGTTACGGTGGATTCTACTCTTTCAGAATCGCTTGATGGATCAAGTCGGCCTAAATACATGGTTACTTCAAACCATCTCTGGTAGGTCTTTTTTTGACCAATCGAAAGGTTCGTCTACCATCTACCAAATATTAAGGATGAGAGGAAAAAGCCATGGATGGATATGAGCTTTTGCAGCTTATCGTGATCGGTGTCATTGCCGGCGCATTTGGGCAAGGGCTACGCACGATCGTCGGCCTCAAGAAGGCGAGCGATGAAGCAGCGGCAGAAGGAACGACACTTCGCTCGGAAGGGCTGGACGTTTCTCGTTTAATCTTCAGTCTCTTTATTGGGGCGATCGCTGGCGGCATCGGCATTCTCACCATAACTGGTTTCCAAGCAAGCGCCGCTGTCAATATCTCTGCCGAGATGTTCTTCGGTGTTGTGGGAATTGGCTATGCGGGTACCGATTTCATTGAGGGATTTGTCCGCACACAACTACCGAAATGGGGGGAGGCAACCATTTGTCCCGACCATGAGTCCGCGCTCCCTTCATTCTACTACCGAGTTCTTCACCACCATCTCAAGCACAGACCGAATCAAGCAAAGCTGCGAGAAGCTTTTGAAAATCCCTGAAAACGCTTCCGATTGCTCAGGTTTCGCCAAGGCAGTAGCTCAGGAATTTGCAATCACATTGACCGGACAGGCCAATGACATTGTCGGTCAGTTGACCTCAGCCAATGGCTGGACAGAATTGGGATCGGATGCTCAGGCTGGACAAAGAGCTGCTACAGCTGCCGCAAGAGGCGAGTTCGTGATCGGAGCGCGGAAGGAGACGGGTAACGGACACGTTGTGGTTGTTGTAGCAGGCTCCCCCCTCGCACACGGAAAGTACCCGTTTGCCTACTGGGGCAAGCTCAATGACCCGGCGAATGCCGGATTCAACAAGACGGTAAACTGGGCCTGGGACCAAGCTTCTCGCGATAGTGTTACCTACGCCAGTCGGGGCGTCATTTAGGTGGGACGCATCTGACGTTTTATAGGGCCAGGTCTGGTTTACATCTGATAAGTGCAGTCCTCGAACTGGATTGCAAAGCACATTGGCATAGATTTACAGACAAGGATTGGCATCGTCACTTACTTTTTAATATTGCGCTGCGCTAGAAAGAACAAACCCAACAGAGCAATTTCATCCGTATTTCGCCGTTAGAAAACGACCTGCCGTTCTTGGTCGGTTTATACAGACGTCAATAACAGCCTGACCGAAGCTTGCCCGCTATTTAGAGAAACGATGGTGGCGAACATTTCCTGAGTTGGAACGGAGGCGATAATGAAGAACGGAGTTCTTTTTGCTGTGGTCATGGCAATGGCTTTGACCGGATGCACAGCAAGACTTACTGGTGGAGTGGATGCACTGAATCAGCGCATCGCTTATCTGGGTTTGAACGACAAGAACTGTTGGAACCCCGACAATCAGGAATCAGCGCGCTCCTGTCAGCTTGATGTTGGAGCCGGGATGAGGATCCGCCTCGACTCAATTGCCCTCCCCTCCGGCAACGAAAAAGTAGAGCAACAAACCCTCCCTTCGTCGTACACCTACACGGTGCCTGATGTGGATGGAGCGATGGCCGACGGCCTCGCTCTTGGGCGCGAAAATGCCTTCTTCATGACAACGTTGCTCTCGATGTCCGAACAGGATCGCGATGATCCGGGCACGTGGCAGCTCATGTATGGCAACGACAGCGAATCCTATTCCAGTCGAGTGAAGACTGCGCCAGGAATATATACCACCCGTATTCTCAAACCATTTCTGGAAAAGATGCGTGTCGACTATCAGTTTGTAGAAAAGAGCGGTATCCCGAAGAGAACCACGTCTCAACTCGCAAAGCGTGTGTTCTGCTCCGCCGATGAGCAAGATCCTACGATAGGAAACGGCCTTGCGAGCCGGACCCTGCATGTGACACTCCCCCCTGGAAAAGACGGTAGTCGCGCCATTGCCATTGGATCGGACGACTGGTTTTACGCCGATCAAGTGGGTGTCATCGATGCAAAACAGGGAAGCGAATTTATGAAGTACACGCTTTCGGCGCCTGCGCGCGCGCGCAATAACATTGAGCTAAGTATCGCCGTTCGTTTGAGCCGTGAGGAGGGAGTACGTTTTGTCCCGCCATGCACCACGGTCGCGGACATAGAGCGCATGTTCGGAGTGGAGATTGTTGGCCTCTGGCGAGAACAATCCAATTTTGCGATGAAGGGCAACGAAAGCAACGCTACCGCTGACGGACTCATCACTTTGAGAGGGAGCGATAAATCGACAGTGAGCCCCGACGGTTATTACTCAATCGAGCTTCGTTCTGGCGCGACAGCGGCGCCCGGCGGCAGGCTGGTCGACGCAACCAATCTCTGCGCAGAGATGAACTCTTGCCCGGAACGCGTGCTACTTGCACACCGCGACGTCCTGCTTGTAGGTCATCGCAAACAGATCCTTGGTTCCTTCTGGGCTCAATAACGCACGGGCGGGGAAAGGAGTTCTATGTCAACTATTTCACTTCTCGGCCTCGATCTCACCGTCGAGCAGGACGGAACGGTCAGCCCCCCTGCGATTCACGGCCTCACGGTTAACGCTTGGGCCGTGCACATCGCCGATAAAAAACTCAAAACCGACCTCGAACTCAAGGTCGAAGCCTCGTCCATAAAGATCATCATGCGCGCCACGATGCGTGTTGTGAAAAACGGTGTTACCTGGCGTCTCGAGGATGGCGTTCCGGAATCTATCAGTCGCCTAACGATCGAACAAAATGGCCAGGGAAGCGGCACTCTTTCGCTCTTCGTCCCCCCGCTGCAACTCGCAGGCAATGCGACGGCAAAGAATGCAGTTACCGTGAAGGGGGGCTGGATCGGGCAAAGCTTTGGCTCGGCGGCAACCCACATCCTGCAGTCCAGCGAACTACCCTTGGAGATAAGTCTGGAGAAGGGCCGAGCCGTGCCCAACCTCGGCGCGATGTGCATCCAGCTGGAAGAAAATTTCTGTGCCGCGCAGACAGGGATCGTCGCCAAGCGTCCGGACGGTATAACAGCCTGGTTGTTCGAGCGCAGGCATATCTCTCGCGCGCATACTCTCGATCTGTCAGCCACCATCGGAACATTGCAACTCGAGTTCGATTCGCAGCCGGCCAAGTTCGGGTTGCCGCTCAATGCGGATATCCACGACCGGGCAGCCGCTGTGTCTGCCGAAAATCCAGTATGGGTTCCGATTCGGGCGGATAACTATCGGCTGATCACCGATCTGGAGCGCAACGGCAGCGGCACGATTTTGTCGGCCACCACCTTGGCCGGATCAGGCGGAGCCGGTGGCCCGACGATGACACTGTTCGGGCTTTTGTCGGCAAACAACAAACCGATCGAAGTAGAACTGAGTCAGCCGCTGTCCTTGTCGGCCAGGCTGCATCAAAACAAGCAGATTGGCTCATTGCTGGTCGCGGCGTCACTTCCCGCCGAGAAAGGTGTTCGCGTCAAGCTGGCGTGCGGGGCGGTTCACGGTTTACTCGCCAAGGCACGCGTAGAGTCGAAAGGAGTCGCCCATCTCTGCTGTGAGCATGAAACGCAATCCCACGCTTTCCCCGGCGCAGTGTTTCCGCCTATTGCATTGCGGATGCTGCGCGATGTCACTTTGCCGTGGATCGAGTTCGATACCTGTCTTGAACATCCCAAGGCGGGCGATGCTTACACGGCGGGTTCTGAATGTGTAGACGTCTGGAAGTTCGCAGGCGGCAAGATCGGCCTCGCTTTAATTGCGGACAATCTCGCCCGGCACGCGGTAACCAGAACGAACGATGTCCGCCAACTGCACTACGCCCACCTAAATGCTCGCGCCGCCACGTTGTCGCATCAGCTGGGTTCTGCCAGGCACGATACCTCGCTAATCGAGAGTCCGGCGGGCGGAGTACAAAGGATGACGCTGACGCAGCTCTTTGCGCCAGAAACACACTCCGCGGTAATAGTCGCGGTCGCGTCCGTGAATGTTCAGGCAGACGGTTTGCAGCCCGCACCCTATGAGGTCATTCGCGACTACGGCTTGTTCAAGGTTGAGGTAAAAATTCCGGCGGGAAAAGCGCCCGACTACCTGATTCTCCGAAAATCAGGCACTGCCGACTTCACAATCCACCCACCAGCCACACCCCTTGCACCAGACTCGCACCGTTTCCCTGAGTTGAAATTCGAAATGCCGGTGGCTCACGATGAGCCCGCAACCGATCTTCCGCTCGCCGTGTTGAAACTCAGTGAACGCTACTCGCTTAAAGAAATTTTCGAGCGCGAAAGCCTTGGTCTCAAGCCAGTTCGCGATCTCGAAATTCAAGGGCGTTCAGCAGACTTTCTGAACGACGTGGTCGATCAACCCATCAAAGCCAAGGCCTGGCTCGGACTCATCCTCTTCAACCTGGATTTCATTTTTTCCGACCATCCAGTCATTCGGTCGTTGCTGCCCGCTCCCCCTCCTGGCATCCCCCCTACTCTCCGCTTCCGCTACCTCGCCCTTACACCGTCGAAGTCAGGCGATGAGAACGGTACCAGTCTTAACGGACGGGTCTGGTACCAGAACCAAGAGGATCCGAAACTGCCTGTCCTGAAGGACGATGACGACGAGACGACCTACAGGTTCGATTTTGTCGACGCTTTGTGGCGCGACAGTCGGCTCGTACGCTTCGATGCCGGAGCAACGCTTTCTTTCCAGAGTGTCTTCGGTATGCAGCACCCCAAACATAAGGGGCAGCCCAAAGATTGGAACAGTGTCAAGCTGCGTGGACGCCTGGAAGTCCCTCCGAGGAACGAGGGGGAGCCGCGTATCCGTTTCAGTGGCGAGATCGAACAAGAGATCGCACTTCTTGAACCACGCAACCCGCCTGGCCTCATTGAGCAAATTTGGTTCAAAGGTTCCGAAGTCGTTTACGACCCGGGAAAAGGAGCGCGGATCGATTTCGATGGAGACATCAAGCTCGGCAAGCTTGATCTTGATCCAAAATTCAACGATTTCTTCAATGTCGGCTCGAGCGGCAACGGCCGGATCTCATTCGAGAAGCTGGGAATCGGCCTGCCCGAAACAATGAGCCTGGACCTCAGCTGGCTACGGATCAGCTACCCCGCCATCAAGCTCGACGTCAACGTTCCGCATTTTCAGTTGTTCAACCTGCCGCAGCTTGCCCTCAAGATCCGCAGCATCGGCGTGGATTGGGAAAACAAGTTTGGATGGGAAAAGACATTGGTTCTGAAGGATTGGAATGTTCCCTCAAAGCGCATCTTTCTCGTCGATATCCGCCTCACCGCCGCCGACCTGCCGGAGCTGGCAGGCAAGCTTTTCGACAAACTGAACCTCGACTTCTCGCTCGGCCTTGGACAGTTGCTGTCGGGTTCCGATTTCAGCTTTTCACCCAACGCTTTGAAGATCGGACTCTCCGCCGCCGGCTTCGATAATTTCCATCTGGATCTCGCCCGCATTATCGAACTGCATATCACGAAGCTGGCACTCGAGAAGAAAACCTACAAGGACGGCACCGAAACGCCTTGGATCATCATGGAAGGCGTCGAACTGAAGATTCTGGATAAAACTATCCTCTCGGATCTCACGCTTGCCTTCTTCTCGGTACCAAAAACCGGACGCCGTGGATTTGTCTGCTTCTTCGGCAACCCCCTGGATGGAACGGCAAAGCCTCCTCCGCCGGGGAACAATTTCCTGGACTTCTCCTGGTTGCTCATCGGTAACAATTTGACGCTGGATAAAACGCTCGCGAAGGATTTGATCAGCATTGACACCGATACCAGCAAATGGAGCACTTCGGACGAAACCAGAACCAGCATTGCGAAATCGATACAAGACGAAAGTATCTTCCCGCTCGACATCAATCAGAATGCGGAGCCTTGGTTATTCGCCGCCGGTTTTTCGGTTCTGAAAGGTCTTCTGGACGGCAAATTCCTGTTCCAGGATCGCGCTTTCTACGGCCTGATGTTGCGCGGCACGCTGTTCGATGAATGGTTCGGCTACCCATTCGCGATTTCCTGCCTCTATTTGAAGCGCGAGCGACCCGAGGAAGACAGCTTCATCGTTTCCTTTACGGTGCCGGCGGTCCAGACGGGGTCGTTTCGCTTCATGGGCGGTGTGGTGTCGGTTGAGATCGCAGCGAATGGCAGCTTTGTACTCGACGTCGGTTTCCCGTGGATGACACCCAACGGTATACGTGCATGGAACCGGACCTTCGGGGCGATCTGTACGCCGTTTCAGGGTTCTGGCGGCCTCTACGTTAGATATCGCAAGACAACAGTCGTCCACACTAACGACAAGCACCTCATTTTCGCCGGCGGCTACGCGCTGCAGGCGGGTCTGGGAGCAAGCTTCGGCGGTGGGATTTTCGAAGTCTGGGTGAGAGCGGGGATTTACGTCGTCGCCGAAGGCGCCGTGGTGCTCAACCTTGACAACAAAGCTCTCGAAGGGCTTCGGCTCGTCGGCGCAGTCGGCATTCTTGTAGAAGGTCATGGATCTCTGCGCTGGTGGATCATCTCGGCGCATGTCTCCGTGATTGCTCAGGCGGAAGCGCGCGCGACCATTCTCTGGGGATTAGATCCGGAAAACGTCAACCTCCCCAGAGTCAACGATGTCGCCTTACAGCTCGACTTCATGCTTTCCGCTCGCGCGTCAGCAAGTGCTTGTATCGGCTCAGGCTGGTTCAAAGTTTGCCGCGGCATCAGCACTTCAATCTCGATGCCATTCAGGCATCGCCTCGTACTGAGGTAATAAATGAGCCGCCCTCTTCTTCTGATCGCCTCAGACCTCTTCTTTGCCGACTGGGGGAGCCCTGCCCGCGGCGGGTTGTGGCTCTCTTTCCGGCCGCATGTGATCATTGGCGACGTCAACCATCCCGATGCCTTCGAAGAAGACTTCAAGGACTGGATCGTCGCCGGCCATACCGGCAATGGCGTCGACTACAAGATGGTCTCGGAAGTGGTAGTGCCCCACCCTCCCGCACGCTTCCAGCCAGTTACGTTTCCCAGCGATGTGGACATAAAGGTTGCAATTCAATACGACGGCGGTGCGTGGTCGGAAATCGACATTGTTCAGCGATCGCAACGCCTGAGCGTCGTCGATCCCGACGAGCTGTGGCAACTGAACAAACCTGGTGTCGACGGCGAAGGAGAGAACCAGATCAAGTCCGAACCCCCTCGGCCTCCGGAACAGGGGAAACCGTTTGCCTATGGTTACGTCGAGAGTCTCAAGGATGCTTTGAGCGAGAATGCGCCGCTTGCGACCCTTGCCGACGAAATGATGCGCGCTCAGACACTCGGACGGACATTTCTCGCGACTGATGCAATGATCGCGGGAGTATCTACAGACACAGCCATCATTCCTATTACTGCACCGCGTCAAGGGTTAACGGCTGCGAGCCTTCATAGCCTGCTTGGCCATACATTACGCCTGGGGTCACGATCCGACCTCGCGAAGCTGAAAACCGTCACCGACCTCAAGATCACGCTCGAAAGCGCTGGTGTGGCATTGAAGGAGTTCCGTTTTTCGGCCCTCGTTACACCAGGGCAGGACAGCATCGCAAGCTTCTTCGCCGCTCTCGATACACAGTATCCCGGCAAGGTAGAGCTGAACTGGATGCCGGACCTTGCCAGGCGTATCTACGTAAACGACGGGCTTATGACGTTTCCCTATCGCGCCGCCGGTGAATGTTTCGTGCGCCGCCGCGAAGCTGCGCCCGGGATGCCCGAGAATGACCTGTCTCTGGCTGATGTCCGGCGCTTGAGGGTCGATGTCCGTTTGCCGGACAAGTTGAGCGCTCGCACACCATCAACTGCGTCCGGGCTCTCGGTGATTCCGGCTCTGTTGGAGTTCCAGCCATTTGTTGCGCTGCAATGCCGGCTACGCCTCTATCGCGGTTTCCCAAAGAAAGCTGGCCCGAGTGGTTTCGCGCTCATGCGGCTGGTACCCCATGCCGAGGATCGTGCCGATTTCCTCGCGGAACTGGATCGCGTCATACAAGGCCTTGGTTGGGCCGCGCAACAGACGAGGCTACATCAGTTCTTCACCAATGAGGTTCGCTGGGAGGACGAGAACGACCTTCCTTTGGGCGCAAAGCCCCAATTTGTCTTCTGGGGGAAGCTGCCTTGGGATGCTATCGACGGCGATGCATTGCCGACACTTGTGTTCTTTGTAAAGCCAAAAACAGACGCCGACTTAAACGGCAACGGGGTCACGTTACTTATCGGCAGATCCATACGACTGACCGCACAGCAGCGTTCTGCTGATCCGCCCTATTGGGAAACTCGATATCCGGTACCTCCCGGAGGATCGAACAACAAGGAGGAATTTCATCGTCTCCGGCTTGTCACGCAGGTGCCGGAGGATGAACGAAAGTACCTGATTCCGTCGATCGGATTGGCGGGGGACATCACTTTCCATTTCGCACAATCGTCAAGCCGTGTCGAGGCCGTGGCAAAGGTCACTTATCCACTCATCCACGACAAACACGAGGCGATAGAAACGGTCACGCCGTCCGATGAGTTCCAGGACGATCTTGTGAGCTTCGTCAATTTGCGGCTTGCCGGCCGTGTTTCAAGCGAACCGATTGAGGATCTGACCGGCCGAGGGAACCTCTATCCCGTCTACCAAGAGGACATTGCGAACGCGAAGTGCCGATTGCACACCTATCAGTTTGCGACGGCGGCCAGTGCGATGGCCACCGATGGAAAGGAATTGGATCTCCCTTCGATTCCTGACCATTTCAAGGTGCTGTATGACCGCGCATCATCGCAGTCTACGGCCTACACCCTGTCACCGCGCCTTGCCCACGTACTCGGGCCGGAGCTGGACGGACACGACGACATCTCCGGTGCGGCGCAGGTCATGCTTCCAGACCTTGACGTTGCGCGCCCGCTCGACTTCCCCATCAACATGGCCACGACTGTCCGCACCAAGGTTGAAAGCGGCACGAGTCAGGAAGCGCTCAAGTTCCTGACGGTAAAATTCTCGAGCCCGACAACCGAGCCATACACGGATGACGAGGTCGCCACGCTGATTTTCAGACAACGCTTTTTGAAAGTGAATAGCGTCGGCGCGAACACTGATCGACAAGCACTTTTTGTCGAGGCCTGGAATGCGGTGGCCGAGCTTTGCGCGGCGGACAAAATTCTTCTCGCCCCTCACCTCGCCCGCTACGATTTCCGTTCCGGTCTTGGCCCGGAGGGCAAGTTCAGGTTGGGAGACGCCCTCCAGCCGGTGGCGCGTGGACAATTCGTTCATGACATCAAGACAGCGGTGCAGAGCAAACTCTCCAGGGTCTACAGCATTCCCAACAACGCCATCCCGGAAGATGATCTGGAAGTCCAGGTGGTACTGAGTCGTAGCGGTGACGCGAACCGCATCTACCGGCTTTCAAACGCGGTCGAGTTCCGGCTCGAAATCGAGCGGCCGGCGAAGAAGACTCCCGCCGGGGGGCCATCTTCCTGGACTCTGGTGCGTCTTGTGACAACGAAAGATGACGGTGAACCGTTGCCACTGGACGAGACTTACGATCATGAAGGTCGCTTGGTGCGCAACATCGATACAACGGACCCGGATGATTCGCGGATCAAAGCAGGGTTCGCAGACTGGCTCGGCCATCTCAAGAATCGATCGGATGGCATCGATGCAGACAGCTCGGAAACGGCCGAAACTCGGGTTTTTCGCAGTCTTCTCGGCGGAAGCGCGGCGAGTAGCGCTGATACCAGGCTCTTGCCGCAAGAGGCTGTAGACGTTGACGACTGGATCGTGCCCGAGGGGCCGGTCGACCCGGCACCCGGCAAAGCGGAAATCACGTTGATGCCGATCGGATTCCGGCCACTCCAGTTTCATACCCTCTTTGGCGCGAAAACCGACACGATGTACCGTCGTTACCTGCAGTGGGTTGGATGCCTGATCAACTGCAGCAACATAGAGCTCGCGGGGACCAACACGGCGTCAAACTGGTCGCAATACTTCAAGACGCTTTATGACTACGGACAGGATGCTCACGGCTATTCGGCACTTATGGACAATCTCGCCGCGCTGGCGTGGCCGATGCACGATCCGGCTTGCGCTGACGCCCAGGGCAAGCCGATTTTTCCAACAGCCATTATCGATCTGGCACGAGCAACGGCGACCGGCGGTGTTGTCCGGGGCCAGTTGGTCGCGCATATCGCAATGGACTTCAAACGCGATCCAAGCGTATTTTTTGACTCCAAAGCCTATCTCTACTCCTGCCTCGCGGGTGATGAAGCGGCTGACAAAATACTGCCCGCAAGTTTCTTTCGAATGTCGGCTTCCAGGCAGATCGCGAAAGAGGATGGCCCTACTGCAGCCGTCGAGGATCAGGTCACACTTTCTGTGTCAGAAAGTTTTTCCCCAACTGTCGAGCAGTTCGGCTTTCTCGAACCCTTGTCTGATCGCCGCTATGACGATGAATTCACAGTGGCCGTGCCGGTGCTTCAAACCTTCGAAGCTATCATCGACAAGTCGATCGGCCAATTTGATAAAGATTCACCGACCGTTGCGATTCCCATCGCGCGATGCACGATCCCGAATGGGGTCATGGGAGCAGCTACCCAGCCTTCCATTTTCCTGGCGTCGCGAAAACGAGTCGAGATGCCTCAGCTGCTAGCGGCGCTCCCGATCAAGATTGAAGAAGTGCAAGGCTGGACCAATCTCGACAGGACCAAACTATTCGGTCTCACGGCGCTTAAGCACGGCCGACTGGAGGATAAAGACAAGGATGAGAACAACGCGTACCGCTGGATCGGCTCCTCATCCCCTGCCCCGCTGAGCAATCGTCTCGACGATCCGATGGTCGCCCTCATCATAACGATCGAAGGCGACGAAGAGACGCTTATGGAAAGCCTGAACAGCGATTCCCTGCGAATCAATCTCGACGCCGTAATGCCGGATCAGCCTGAAAACTCCAACATGGCCCAGAAGGCCGAAAGCGATTTCGCCAAACGGCTATCGGACACCGTCGATTTCAACAGAGCCAAGGACGATTTCGATCTCGCAATATCACCTGACATCTTCATACAGATGAGTAAAAGTGCTCTGCCTGCAACAATTCCGTCGCTACAGGAAAGCGAGAAGTGGCTCACACTCAATTTCAAGACTGCATCGACATTCAACACAATTGACATTGATATTGTCCGCAACGAGTGGCCGCACAAGGAGGGAGGGGTGACAGCCCATTTACTGCGCAATGACGCAGACGCGGCCGCACGTACGTTGGTCCTGATCGTTCTTGCGGAGCTACCCGTATGGCGCAGTTACCAGGTTGAAGCGCTGCAAACCCGTAACTCGATGACTGCGGGCAGCGCTGCACCGGGGCGCATTTTTGCTCCGGAGTTCGGGATGAGCAGCGAACAGCTTTCGAACACGGATCCACTGTCAATCGAAGCGGTGGTCGATGTTTATCAGAACGAGTCCATTGAATTGGCCGCCAGCTCGCTTACCGTCGAGCAACTCATCTCAGAACTCCTGCTTGCGGAACACGACTTCACAAACGACAACGGCCTCAACGGCCGGCGGGCCATCCTCACGAATGACAGCGAGTGGCGATCACACGATCTCAGCATCACGATATCGCACGAACAGCGTGTCGAGACACCACAAGCCTACTTCAGGAGCGATGGAAGCGAGGCGTCGTCAGTTGATGTGGCGCTACCCGCGAATCGCCCATTGTTTCCATTCAGGAACGTCAATATCGACAAAGACGGGCCGGTCAATCAATTGCGCGACTGGTGGGTGCCGGGGGTCGTCGACTATCAAGTCGAGTTTCACTGGTCCTCAACAACCAACCTTCGTTTCTTTAGCATCAAAGGAGTAAGGTGCCGAATTGAACCGTAACTGCGCCGCTCGCACTGAATTTCCCGCGCGCGCCGAATCCCCCTGTCATGTTTTAGGGAGCCAATTTGTTGCATCGACCGGTTGAATCCACAGCCAATAGCGGTCATTCATGAACGGCCGCTTTCGGGCGTTCGTCCGGAGACTGTTTCAGCCCCAAAGCCCCGCAGCCCCAAGTTCAGTCACTGGGACTGCAGAGCGAAATCATTCCAGCGCTGATCAACGAACATCCAAAGCTCTATAAGCGTAAACCCAAAGTTACTTACCCTCCTCGCTACAGTTCGGTGAACTGTGAGTTGCGCAGAACAGATCTTATCCGAGGTGCTATTCAGTGCGTCGGCCACCTGTTCTTTGAGTGCCTGATCGATTTACAGCAAAACGTTCGGACCTGGGGCGAACCTCGAGTGGGATTTCCTACGCGCCCCCCCTTTTTCAGCCTTTCCAGAAACTACGCGCGACCAAGGCTCCACCGAGAGCCAGTCGTTTTGTAGGGGTAAAAACGCCTTAAAATAAAAAGGGGTCGCGAGATAAAATCTCGCAACCCCTTGATTTATATGGTCGGGACGGAGTGATTCGAACACTCGACCCCTAGCACCCCATGCTAGTGCGCTACCGGACTGCGCTACGCCCCGACTAGGCGTGTTACTGGGTTCGCTTCTTGACGAAGCGAACCGGAATATACCGCAAGCTTTTGAAATGTGGAAGTATTTTAAAAGCTGAAATTATTTTTTCAGCACCACCAGCACATCTTCGAGTTCGGAGATCATCTGGCGGATCAGTTGCTTGTATTGGGTGGTGTCGTCTTTGGCTTCATCACCGGACATACGCTGACGCGCGCCGCTGATGGTGAACCCCTGGTCGTACAGCAACGCACGGATCTGTCGGATCATCAGCACATCCTGGCGCTGATAATACCGACGGTTCCCGGTGCGTTTGACGGGGTTGAGTTGAGGAAACTCCTGCTCCCAATAGCGCAGCACGTGCGGCTTGACCGCACAGAGCTCGCTGACTTCACCAATGGTGAAGTAGCGTTTGCCTGGGATGACGGGTAGCTCGTCGTTATGACTTGGTTCCAGCATAAGCCTCAACTCGGGCCTTCAACTTCTGCCCTGGACGAAAGGTGACCACACGGCGAGCCGTGATCGGGATTTCTTCTCCCGTTTTTGGATTGCGGCCAGGCCGCTGGCGTTTGTCCCGCAGGTCAAAATTGCCGAAACCGGACAATTTGACCTGTTCGTTGTCTTCCAGAGCGTGTCGGATCTCTTCAAAAAACAGCTCGACCAATTCCTTGGCCTCGCGCTTGTTCAGACCCAGCTCTTCGTACAGACGTTCCGCCATCTCAGCTTTCGTCAAAGCCCCCATACGTCACTTCCTTAACGTGGCGTTCAACCTTTGTTCGAGCGAGGTGAGGATATTTTGTGTCGTGGTATTCACCTCATCGTCATTAAGAGTGCGCGATGGATGCTGCCAGGTCAAGCCAACTGCAAGGCTTTTTCTATGCGGATCAATGCCTTTACCCTGATAGACGTCAAATAGCCTGAGGTCTGTCAGCCATTCCCCTGCATTTTCACGGATTACATCCAGAACGGCAGTGGCGGCCACTTCACGGTCGGCAATCAGCGCGAGGTCACGACGCACTTCAGGGAAGCGCGACAACTCGCTGAATTTAGGCATCTTGCCCGACGCGACTTCAGCCAAGACTAGCTCAAAAACGAAGACCGGGCGGTCCAGGCCGAGGGTTTTCGACAGCTCAGGGTGAATGGCGCCGACAAAGCCCACCAAACGACCTTCACGCTCGATACGCGCAGTCTGGCCAGGGTGCAACGCCGGGTGGCTGCCAGGCAGGAAAGTAAAGGCATCCAAGGCACCGGCGAAGCCCAGCACCGCTTCCACGTCTGCCTTGACGTCGAAGAAGTCCACCGCATCGCGACCTTGCGCCCAGCCTTCCGGCAGGCGGCTGCCGCACACCAAGCCCGCCAGCATCGGCTCTTGCTTCAGGCCGTCCAGTTGACCGACAAAACGCAGGCCGCTTTCGAACATGCGCACGCGGTCTTGCTGACGGTTCAGGTTGTGGGACAGGGCCTTCACCAAGCCTGGCCACAGCGACGAACGCATCGCAGCCATGTCATTGGAGATCGGGTTGGCCAGCAACAGCGGCTCGACGCCCGGGTTGAACAGTTCGAACTGCTTGGGATCGATGAAGCTGTAGGTCACCGCTTCCTGGTAACCACGGGCGACCAGCAGGCGACGCAGCTCAGGCAGGTGCGCACGCGCTTCGGCCTTGGGTTGCGGTGCCAGACGTGCTTGCGGGTAACGAACCGGCAGGCGGTTGTAGCCATACAGGCGGGCCAGTTCTTCGATCAGGTCGACTTCCAGGCTGATATCGAAGCGATGGCTTGGCACTTCAACGTGCCACTGCCCTTCCCCGCCGGCAGTGATACCCAGGCCGAGGGCGGACAACAGTTGCTCGATTTCAGCCGGCTCGATCACCAGGCCGAGCATCTGCTCTACGCTCTTGGCGCGCAGGGTGATCGGCGCAACGGACGGCAGGTGCTGCTCGCTGACGGTTTCAGTGATCGGGCCGGCTTCGCCACCGGTGATTTCCAGCAGCAGGCCAGTGGCGCGCTCCATGGCTTCACGGGCCAGCTTCCAGTCCACGCCACGCTCATAGCGGTGCGACGCATCGGTGTGCAGGCCGTAGGAGCGGGCCTTGCCAGCGATGGCGATCTGGTCGAAGAACGCGCTCTCAAGGAAAATGTCGCGAGTGGTGTCGGACACACCGCTGTGCTCGCCCCCCATGACACCGGCAATCGCCAGGGCACGGGAATGGTCGGCGATCACCAGGGTGTCGGCGCGCAGGCTGACTTCCTGGCCGTCGAGCAGCACCAGCTTCTCGCCTTCTTCGGCCATGCGCACGCGGATGCCACCGTTGATTTCGGCGAGATCGAAAGCGTGCAGCGGCTGACCCAGCTCCAGCATCACGTAGTTGGTGATGTCGACGGCCGCATCGATGCTGCGCACGTCGGCGCGACGCAGACGTTCAACCATCCACAGCGGGGTTGGCCTGGACAGGTCGACGTTACGGATCACACGACCCAGGTAACGTGGGCAGGCGTTTGGCGCCAGCACTTCAATCGGGCGCACTTCGTCGTGCACCGCAGGCACGGCCGCAACGACCGGGCGGGTGACCGGGGCGTTGTACAGCGCGCCCACTTCACGGGCCAAGCCGGCCAGGGACAGGCAGTCGCCGCGGTTCGGGGTCAGGTCGACCTCGATACTGGCATCTTCCAGTTCCAGGTAAACGCGGATGTCCTGGCCCACGGGCGCATCGGCCGGCAGCTCCATCAGACCATCATTGCCCTCGCCCACTTGCAGCTCGGCCTGAGAGCACAGCATGCCGTTGGACTCAACGCCACGCAGCTTGGCTTTCTTGATCTTGAAGTCGCCTGGCAACTCGGCACCGATCATGGCGAACGGGATTTTCAGGCCCGGGCGCACGTTGGGCGCTCCGCACACGACCTGGAAGGTTTCCGCGCCATTGCTGACCTGACACACACGCAACTTGTCGGCATCGGGGTGTTGCTCGGTGCTCAGCACCTCGCCCACTACCACACCGCTGAAAACACCGGCGGCCGGGGTAACGCTATCGACCTCAAGGCCGGCCATCGACAGACGAGCGACCAGCTCGTCGCGACCTACCTGCGGGCTTACCCAGCCACGCAGCCATTGTTCACTGAATTTCATCCTGCTCTCCTAAAGGTTCGTTACGACTAGCGAAATTGCGCGAGGAACCGCAAGTCGTTGTCGAAGAACAGACGCAAGTCGTTCACGCCGTAACGCAGCATGGCCAGACGCTCAACGCCCATGCCGAAGGCAAAGCCCGAGAATTCTTCCGGGTCGATCCCGGACATGCGCAGCACGTTCGGGTGAACCATGCCGCAGCCCATCACTTCCAGCCAGCCGGTTTGCTTGCACACACGGCAGCCTTTGCCGCTGCACATCACGCATTCCATATCCACTTCAGCGGATGGCTCGGTGAACGGGAAGAACGATGGACGGAAACGCACCGCCAGCTCTTTCTCGAAGAACACGCGAAGAAACTCTTCGATGGTGCCCTTGAGGTCGGCGAAGTTGATGTCGCGATCAACCAGCAGGCCTTCGACCTGGTGGAACATCGGCGAGTGGGTGATATCGGAGTCGCTGCGGTACACACGGCCTGGGCAGACGATGCGGATCGGCGGCTTGTTCGCTTCCATGGTGCGGACCTGTACCGGCGAGGTATGGGTGCGCAACAGCATGTTCGCGTTGAAATAAAAGGTGTCGTGCATCGACCGGGCCGGGTGGTGGCCAGGGATGTTGAGCGCCTCGAAGTTGTGATAGTCGTCTTCGACCTCAGGGCCCTCGGCAATGCCGTAGCCAATGTGGGTGAAGAACTGCTCGATACGTTCCAGAGTCCGGGTGATCGGATGCAGGCCGCCCGAGGCCTGGCCACGGCCAGGCAGGGTTACGTCAATGGACTCGGCGGCGAGTTTGGCCGCGAGATCGGCCTCCTCCATCGTCGCCTTGCGCGCATTGAGAACCTCTGTGACACGCTCCTTGGCGACGTTGATCAGCGCACCGACTTGCGGACGCTCTTCAGCCGGCAAATTCCCCAGGGTCTTCATCACCTGAGTCAATTCACCCTTTTTGCCAAGGTAGTGAACCCGGATTTGCTCCAGGGCATTGATATCTTCAGCGCTTTGCACAGCCTCAAGAGCTTGAGCGACGAGCGCGTCCAGGTTTTCCATGTACAGACTCCAGATACAAAATAGGGGAAGAGCTTGAAGGCTCTTCCCCTATTTATGACGTTTACCACCCTGGGCTGCAGGAGCAACCCAGAATGACTGTCGGGGGTACTTAAGCCAAGGTGGCTTTAGCTTTCTCGACAATCGCGGCAAACACCGCTTTTTCGTTCACTGCCAGATCAGCCAGAACCTTACGGTCGATCTCGATGGACGCTTTTTTCAGGCCAGCGATGAAACGGCTGTAGGACAGACCGTTAACACGTGCACCAGCGTTGATACGAGCGATCCACAGAGCGCGGAACTGACGTTTTTTCTGACGACGGTCACGGTAGGCGTATTGGCCTGCCTTGATTACCGCTTGCTTGGCAACACGGAATACGCGTGAACGCGCGCCGTAGTAGCCTTTAGCAAGTTTCAGAATTTTTTTGTGACGTTTACGGGCAATGACGCCACGCTTTACACGAGCCATGAGTTACTTCCTCTATTCTTGATCCAAAAATTAACGAAGGCGCAGCATGCGCTCGACTTTTGCCACGTCAGACGGATGCAGCAAGCTGCTACCGCGCAGTTGACGCTTACGCTTGGTCGACATTTTGGTCAGGATGTGGCTCTTGAAAGCGTGCTTGTGCTTGATACCGTTAGCAGTTTTCAGAAACCGCTTAGCAGCACCACTTTTAGTCTTCATCTTTGGCATGTTCGGATACTCCGCATTCAGTTGATAAACATAATCAGAAGGCCTGCCGTGCCCTGTTGATTACTTCTTCTTTTTCGGGGCGATGACCATGATCAGCTGGCGTCCTTCCATCTTAGGATGCTGCTCGACGGAACCGTACTCCAGCAGGTCAGCTTCAACCCGCTTGAGGAGTTCCATCCCCAGCTCCTGGTGGGCCATCTCACGGCCGCGGAATCGCAAGGATACCTTGGCCCTGTCCCCATCACTCAGGAAACGTACCAGGTTGCGCAGTTTTACCTGGTAATCCCCTTCCTCCGTCCCTGGACGAAACTTGATTTCTTTTACTTGAATCTGCTTTTGGTTCTTCTTCGCCGCAGCAATCTGCTTCTTCTTTTCGAAGATCGACTTGCCGTAGTCCATCACCCGGCAAACAGGCGGGACTGCGTCGGCGGAGATTTCCACCAGGTCCAACTTGGACTCTTCAGCGATACGAAGCGCTTCATCAATCGAGACGATGCCAATCTGCTCGCCGTCAGCGCCAATTAACCGAACCTCGCGTGCCGAGATATTCTCGTTGATCGGGGCTTTCGGTGCAGCTCGTTTATCTTGTCTCATTTCACGCTTAATAATAATTACTCCGAATCTGGGCGACCACGCCGGGAAACCGCTTGCGCGAGGAACTCAGCGAACTGGGCGACGGGCATCGAGCCCAGGTCAGCACCTTCACGAGTACGCACAGCGACAGTCTGCATCTCGACTTCCCGATCTCCGATAACCAAAAGATAGGGAACCTTGAGCAAAGTATGCTCGCGGATTTTAAAGCCGATCTTTTCATTTCTCAAGTCGGACTTGGCACGAAACCCGCTTTCGTTGAGAGTTTTTTCAACTTCAGCGGCAAAATCTGCCTGTTTATCAGTGATATTCATGATCACTGCCTGGGTCGGAGCCAGCCACGCAGGGAATGCACCCTCGTAGTGCTCGATCAGGATCCCGACGAACCGCTCGAACGAACCGAGGATCGCCCGGTGCAGCATAACCGGGTGTTTGCGACTGTTGTCTTCGGACACGTATTCGGCGCCCAGACGGATCGGCAGGTTAAAATCGAGCTGCAGGGTACCACACTGCCAGACACGACCAAGGCAATCTTTCAACGAGAACTCGATCTTCGGACCGTAGAAAGCACCCTCCCCCGGCTGCAGGTCGTACGCAAGGCCCGCACTGTCAAGCGCTGCGGCCAGTGCCGATTCGGCGCGATCCCACAGCTCGTCGGAACCGACGCGCTTTTCCGGACGAGTGGACAGCTTCATTTCGACTTCGGTAAAGCCGAAATCGCGGTAGACATCCATGGTCAGCTTGATGAACGCAGCAGACTCGGCCTGCATCTGCTCTTCGGTGCAGAAGATGTGGGCATCGTCCTGGGTGAAGCCGCGTACACGCATGATGCCGTGCAACGCACCCGATGGCTCATTGCGGTGGCAGGCACCAAACTCGGCCAGGCGCATCGGCAACTCGCGGTAGCTTTTCAGGCCCTGGTTGAACACCTGCACGTGGCATGGGCAGTTCATGGGCTTGATGGCGTAGTCGCGGTTTTCCGACTGGGTGGTGAACATGTTGTCGGCGTAGTTGGCCCAGTGCCCGGATTTCTCCCACAGGCTACGGTCAACAACCTGCGGAGTCTTGATCTCCAGGTAGCCGTTGTCGCGCTGAACCTTGCGCATGTACTGCTCAAGCACCTGGTACAGGGTCCAGCCGTTCGGGTGCCAGAACACCATGCCCGGCGCTTCTTCCTGGAGGTGGAACAGGTTCAGGCGCTTGCCGATCTTACGGTGGTCGCGCTTCTCGGCTTCTTCGATGCGCTGGATGTAGGCAGCCAGCTGCTTCTTGTCAGCCCAGGCAGTACCGTAGATGCGCTGCAGTTGCTCGTTCTTTGCATCGCCACGCCAATAGGCGCCGGACAGCTTGGTCAGCTTGAACGACTTGAGGAAGCGCGTGTTCGGCACGTGCGGGCCACGGCACATGTCGACATATTCTTCGTGGTAGTACAGGCCCATGGCCTGCTCGTCCGGCATGTCTTCCACCAGGCGCAGCTTGTAGTCTTCGCCACGGGCGGTGAACACGTCGATCACTTCGGCGCGCGGCGTGACTTTCTTGATCACGTCGTAATCTTTTTCGATCAGCTGATGCATACGCTGCTCGATCGCCGCCAGGTCGTCCGGCGTGAAAGGACGCTCATAGGCGATGTCGTAATAGAAGCCTTCTTCGATGACCGGGCCGATCACCATTTTCGCGGTCGGATACAGCTGCTTGACCGCGTGGCCAATCAGGTGAGCGCAAGAGTGGCGAATGATCTCCAGCCCCTCTTGGTCCTTGGGCGTGATGATCTGCAGGCTGGCATCGGTGGTGATCAGGTCGCTGGCATCGACCAGCTTGCCGTCGACCTTGCCGGCCACGGTGGCCTTGGCCAGGCCAGCACCAATGGATGCGGCGACATCGGCTACGGAAACCGCATGATCGAATGAACGTTGACTGCCGTCGGGAAGAGTAATAGTTGGCATGGCGCCTCCTCTCCTAGTGGTGACCCCTACCAAAGGTCACGTGGGTTGGGATGAGCCAGTACAAGATCCAATACCAGGCCGTTCAGTGATGAACGCCTGCCTTACAGCGGCAGGAGCCTTTCGGCCAACCGATAATCGAACCAGAGTGACTGGAGTGAGCTAAAAAGAACATGGCAAGGCGGCAAATGGCGCGCCTGGAAATAGCCAGGTCGACGATGCTAGCACAGATGAACGGTCGTCGGGCTTGCGCCATGTTATGTAATTACAAATTAGTCGTTGAAGCGGTGAAAGTGAACTTGAGCTGTACGCCACCCCTCAAACCCATCGAGAATTGCCGTTCGTCCTCACGACCTTAGGAGCATTTAATTATGCGTTTTTCCTCGACCTTCGCTCTTGCAGCATCCCTCACCCTCCTCTCCCTTGGCGCACAAGCCGCCGCCCCCTCGAACTGGCCTGCCGGCGCCCGCGATAGCTTCGTCAAGGATTGCAGCGCAGCAGCCCAGCAGAACGTCGACGCCAAAACCGCCAAAGACCATTGCGAATGTGGCGCCGACAAGATCAACGCCGAACTGACCACGGCGGAAATCACGGAGCTCATGAAAAACCCGAATGCCAGCCCAGCGCTCAAAAACAAAGCGGTCGCGGCGATTTCGTCCTGCAAAGTCGTAAAGAAATAAGCAGCCGCATCACTGTTCAGACGGTCGTTTCACTGAAAAAACACCCTGAAAACTGCCATTTCTCACAAATTACGCAGCTTTTACGGCTTTTTTTAACAGCTGACATTTCGCTCCAAAGCCCCGTAGATCGGGGCTTTCAGGCGATCGACGCACTAAACGCAACGCTATTGATTAGCAAACAATGCCTTGGGGGGGCTCCCAAGCCGAACATTTCGACTATGATAGCCCGGTGTGCCCAGTTGGCCTGAGCAGCACAGCACTACTGAAAATATATGTTTCTTGGAGATACACCATGTCTAATCGCCAAACCGGCACCGTTAAATGGTTCAACGATGAAAAAGGCTTCGGCTTCATCACTCCTCAAGGTGGCGGTGACGACCTGTTCGTACACTTCAAAGCTATCGAAAGCGACGGTTTCAAAAGCCTGAAAGAAGGCCAAACCGTTTCCTTCGTGGCTGAGAAAGGCCAAAAGGGTATGCAAGCTGCACAGGTTCGCGGCGAGTAATTCTCCGCTGAGCTAAAAAAACCCCGTCCATGTGACGGGGTTTTTTATGGGTGCTGCAAAAGCCTTGAAGCTATCAGCCGCAATTGACCCGCGTGATCACCAGGTTGTCGTCGGTGTTCAGGTTCAGGCGGTCGGAGCGGTATTCCAGGGTAATCATGTCGTTTGGCTTGAGAATCCGTGCGCTCTGCGCACCGGCACGGGTACGCGCCTGCTCCAGCAACTGGGGCGAGGCCTTCTGGCCGATTGCAAACTCGGCAGCTTTCGACTCACAGCGGGTATGAGCGACGTCAGCTGCGGCGGTTGCTTTGCCTGGCTCAGAGGCACCCGGGGTGCTGCAACCCGCCAACGCGAGTGCTGCCAACAAAGTACCGAATGATGCGAGCTTCCAAGGCATGAAGCCTCCTATGATAAAAAATGGACAGAGATCGTGCGACAGCGATATGACGGATTGGTTTCAAGACGTAAACCGCCGCAGGGCAAGTCTGCCCTACTCTCCAGCGGCATTCGCCCGATCAATCGTCACCAGATATGAACGCACTCAGTAGATATCGATGTAGTCGGACGAAGGCTTTGGCCAGTTCTGCTTCAGCGCATTGAAAATCTGGGTGACCCAGACCTCATCACTGGCAGCCACGTTACCGACGTAGCCTGAGCCCTTGGCCCAGGTCTCCAGGCGAAACAGCAGCCCTTCGATCTCGACGCCGCCCACCGCCCTGCCAGAAGAGAGATAAGCGATCCCGGCCTTGGTCACCCGCAACTGGGCATGTTCATCGTCACTGGCACTGGCAATCAACTGGCGCACTGTTGCCAAAGTCAGGTTTTCGGGGTTGTTCAAATCGATCTGCACGTGGTCATCCCCGGCAATTAAACAGGGCATCAGTGTCGCATAGCCCTTCCTTCATGCCTAAGTAGCAGTGCCAAACGCGGCGCAAAATGGTTAACTGCGCCGGCAAGAACCGCGTTCCAGCGCACTACCCAGTACTTTCAACACCGCGAGACAGCCATGAGCACTGTAACCCTCCAAGCCGATATCAAAGCCAAGTGGCCCCAAGGGCAAAGCTCCTACAGCCCCGGAAGCCCGGAAGAATTGGCAATCATCGGCATCGACCTGCTGGTCAAGGAATTGGGCACCCAAGCGGCGCAAGCCTTTATCGGCCAGGTATTCGAAAAATACCCGGCCGATCACATGGGCGCACACGACCCCGAGCGGGAATAAGAACCGGTCGACGAGCGTCGACCGGCAAACACCTTACTTCAAGCGTGCCAGGCGCTCAGTCAGCAGATCGAAGAAGCCCTGGGCGTCACCATTCTCGACCCAGAACACATTCTTTTCCTGCTTCAGGCCGTCGTACCAGTCGACGATGGTCTGACCGAACGTGGGGCCTTCGCGGCTATCGACCACCATATTGGCCTGACGGCCGCTGAACAGCGAAGGCTTGAGCAGATACGCAATCACCGTGGCATCGTGCACCGGGCCACCGGGGATGCCGTAGTGCTCCATATCGCCTTTGACGTATTCGTTGAGGATATTGCTGACCACCTTGCTCGCGTTGTTGTTGAGATCGGCGATCTTCTTCAAGCGCGTTTCGCTGGTCAGGACCTTGTGGGTCACGTCCAGCGGCAAGTAGGTCAACTTGACGCCACTCTTGAGCACAATCTCGGCCGCAACCGGGTCGGCGAACAGGTTGAATTCAGCCACTGGCGTAATGTTGCCGCCATTGAAGTGCGCACCGCCCATCACCACGACTTCCTTGATGCCTTGAGTGATCTCCGGCGCCTGGGTCAGTGCCAGCGCCAGGTTGGTCTGCGGACCAAGCATGGCAATCGTGATGCTATGGGGCTTGGCGCTGCTCAGCGTCTTGATCAGGTAATCAACCGCATTGCCTTCGGCCAGGCCTTTCTTCGGCTCGTGCACGGTAACGCCGGAGATACCTTCCTTGCCGTGGATATTCTCGGCGTAGATCGGCGTGCGCAGCAGCGGCTTGGGCGCGCCGGCGTAGACCGGAATATCTTCGCGCCCTGCCCACTCGCGAGCCAGCCGCGCGTTGCGTGAAGTCTTGTCCAGGCGCACGTTGCCGGCAACAGTGGTCAGCGCTCGAATGTGCAACTCCTCAGGAGAAGCCATGGCAAACAGCAAGGCCACCACATCATCGGCACCCGGGTCGGTGTCGATGATCAGGTCGATTTTTTCCGCCGCATGGGCGCTGGCTGCAGTGAGTGCGGACAAGAGCAGGACACTCCGGAACAGGTTTTTCAGGGTGGGTAGACCACGTTGCATAAAACACTCCTTGTCATGGGTAACGCTAGAAAGTGACGCCGGACACCAGCGCGATGTTGCAATAAGGCTGGCACTCGCCAGTGCGCACAACGGCGCGGGCCTTGCGGCTCAGCTGCTTGAATTCTTCATGGCTGACCAGGCGGCGCTCGCCCAGGGCCGCCTGCTCGGTCAGGGTATTGAGTGCCGCCAGCGCCGGTGGCTGCTTGAGCAGGATCTCCTCGGCCAGCACATGGCTTTCCACCTGCATCTCGCTGAGCACAATGCGCAAGGTGCTGATGAAGTCCGGAATGCCTTGGGTCAGCGCCAGGTCGATCAACTCGACCCCTGGTGGCACGGGCAGGCCAGCGTCACCGATCACCAGCACATCGCCGTGACCCAGGGATGCGATGACGCGTGACAGCGCAATATTGAGCAATGGTGTCTTTTTCATGAGGGTACAAAACCTTGAACGTCGTGCAGCGTAGGAATAGAGGGTTGCGCACCGGCACGCGTCACTGACAGCGCCGCTGCCACTTGGCCAAATCGGATGGCCTCGGCTTCGCTCTTGCCATTGGCCAGTGCCGCCGCAAAGCCTCCGACAAAGGTGTCACCGGCCGCCGTGGTATCCACAGCCTTGACCTTTGGCGCCACCAGGTGCTCGAAGCCCGTGCCATCGGCAAACAGCGCGCCCTGCGCACCCAGGGTGATGATGACTTTGCCGGCGCCGGCCTTGATCAGGTGTGTCGCGGCAACCTTGGCGCTATCAAGGGAGTCCACCGTCACGCCGCTGAGGGCCGTGGCTTCGCTCTCATTGGGGATCAGGTAATCGATCGAGGCATACCAATCGCCCGGCAAAGGGCCACTAGCCGGCGCCGGGTTCAGAATGACCGTCTTGCCCAGTTCACGCCCGCGCTTGAGCGTATGGCCAACGGTGGCCATCGGCACTTCAAGCTGGCAGATGATCACATCCGCCGACTGCAGAACGGCGTCCGCGGCGTGCAGGGACTGCGGGGTCAGCTCGCCATTGCTACCAGCCACGATCACGATCGCGTTCTGGCTGCTGTCGTCCACCACAATCAATGCCACGCCGCTGGAGCCCTCCACCGTGGCGACGGCCTGGCAATCAATGCCTTCCACCCGCAATGCATCGCGCAACTGAGTGCCGTACGCATCAGTACCCACGCGACCGACCATCGCCACCTCGGCCCCCAAACGCGCTGCCGCCACCGCCTGGTTGGCACCCTTGCCGCCAGGCACCGTGGTGAACGTCTGGCCGATCAGGGTTTCACCGGCACGCGGCAACCGGCTGGCACGGGTCACCAGGTCCATGTTCAAGCTGCCTATTACCACTACTTTTGCTGGCATACATCAATACTCATCAATTCGGTTCAGCGGTATTGGGCGAAAACCCCGGCAAACGGTGCCGTGGACTCTCGCAACACAATACTCGGCGTCACGATGCGTTGATCGATCGGCAGTTGGGGGGTTGCAATTCGTTGCAGCAAAAGCTCGGCCGCCGTCTCGCCCAGTTGCACGATCGACTGCCCGACCGTGGTCAGCGCCGGGTACACGTACCGGCCCATTTGAATATCATCGAAACCGATCACCGACAGCTCGCCAGGCACGCGGATGTTGCGCTCGGCCGCCGCGCGTAACACGCCGAAGCCAATCATGTCGTTGCTGGCGAAGATCGCGCTCGGCGGGTTCTGCGCCAATAGCTTCACCGCTGCGGCATAACCACCGGTGCTGGTGAAATCGCTTTCTTCGGTGCGCCCCGCTGCCACTTCTACGCCCGCCTCACGCAGCGCACGGTGATAGCCCGCCAGACGCATCTGCGCCACGCGGGTGTGCCCCGGGCCGCCGATGCAGGCAATGTCCCGGTGACCAAGCTCAAGCAAATGCCGGGTTGCCAGGTAGGCACCCTCTTCATGGTCGATGCGCACCAGGTCGACATCAATACCGTCCAGTGCCCGGTCGACAATCACCATGGGCGTACGCACCGCGCTCAAGCCGGCCGCGAGGCCGCTGTCGTCACCGCCCACCGAAGTCACGATCAAGCCGTCGATGCGTTTCTCCAGCAACACACGCAAATAGTTGCGCTGCTTTTCAGCGTTGTCGTCGGAGTTGCAAAGGATGACGCAGTAGCCATTGCGCCCGCAGTAATCCTCGATGCCCCGCGCCAGCTCCGCGAAATACGGGTTGAGGCTATTGGGCACCAACAGGCCGATGGTGGCGGTGGTCTTGGCCTTGAGCGAGCGCGCAACCGCACTCGGCACATAGTCCAGTTGCTTGATCGCCGCCTCGACCTTGATCCGCACAGGCTCGCTGACCGGGCGCGTCTTGTTCACCACATGGGACACCGTGGTGTAGGAAATACCTGCAAGCGCTGCCACATCCTTGATCGTTGCCATGGTTCAGCCTCGTCGACTGGCGCGCTGGCTGCGGTAGGTATCGAGGACCACGGCGATCACGATCACGGCACCGGTAATGATGCGTTTTGTGGGCTCCGTGGCACCGATCTGCGCCAGGCCAGCCGCCAGTACCGAAATAATCAACACACCAAAGAAGGTGCTGATGACCGAACCGCGCCCGCCCATCAGGCTGGTGCCGCCGATCACCACGGCGGCGATCACCTGCAGCTCCAGGCCGGAGCCAGCATTCGGGTCAGCCGCTTCCAAGCGTGAAATCTGGAACAGTGCCGCCACGCCGGCCAGCAGCCCCATCAGGCTGAACACCAGGATCTTGTAGGGCTTGGGATTGATCCCCGCCAGGCGCACGGCCTCTTCGTTGGTGCCGATGCCGATCAGGTAACGACCGAACACCGTACGGGTCAACACCAACTGAGCCGCGATGATCACCAGCAGCGCAATGATAAACGATGGCGAAATGCCGAACGCCACCGGGTTCGACAGCCAGGCGAAGGAATCACCGATGTACGCCGTGCGCGAGCCCGTCATCTGGTAAGCGACGCCGCGGGCCATTTCCAGCACGCCGAGGGACACGATAAACGACGGAATCCGCCACGCCACGGTGATCGAACCGGTGATAGTGCCGGCCAATGCCGCACAGCCCATGCCGAGCACAGCGGCCGGCAATACGCTCCAGCCCCAGCCCAGGATCGCCACGCTGACCGCCGACGCAGCCAGTGCCAGCACCGAGCCTACCGACAGGTCGATGCCACCAATGATGAGGATGAACGTCATCCCCACCGCCAACACCATCAGGTCCGGAATCTGGTTGGCGAGGGTGCTGAAAGTGTCATAGGACAGGAAGTGATCGCTGAGCACCGAGAACAGCGCAATCATCGCCAGCAACGCACCCGCCAGCCCAAGATAAGTGCCCAGGCCGTAGAAATTGCCGCCGGTTTTACCAGGGGAAGTTGTTGTTTTCATGGGGTATCCCTAAGCACTGCGTCGTTGAGCAGCGCATCACGTTTCTGATAGCCGGCAAAGGCGGCGGCGAGCAATTCATCCTGGGTCCAGCTGTCGCGCTCGAATGTCTCGATCAAGCGCCCGGCCGAGAGCACACCGATGCGATCGCAGATCAGCATCAGCTCACGCAAGTCACTGGACACCACCACCAGCGCTTTGCCCTGGCGAGTCAGTTCGCCGAGCAAGGCATAAATGTCGAACTTGGCCCCCACGTCGATGCCCCGGGTCGGCTCGTCGAACAGCATCACCGCACAATCACGCTCCAGCCAGCGGCCAATTACGACCTTCTGCTGGTTACCGCCCGACAACTCGGACACCAGTTGGGCCGGGCTGGAACTGCGGATGCGCATGGCATCGATCTGGCGCTTGGCCAACGCTGTTTCATCGCGTGCATTCACTACGCCACCGCCGGAGATTTCCGGCATGTTGCCCAAGGCAATGTTGGCGCTGATGGATTGGGTCAGCAGCAAGCCTTCGCCCTTGCGGTCTTCGGTGATCAGGGCGATGCCATGCCCGACCGCGTCCACCGGCGAACGGATGCTCACCACCTGGGCTGGAGACCCCAGGGCAACGGTGCCGCTGTCTGCCAGGTCAGCACCGAAGATCAGGCGCAGCAATTCAGTGCGTCCGGCGCCGATCAAGCCGGAAATGCCGTAGATCTCGCCAGCACGCACTTCAAAGGACACATCGCGGACCTTGTCCGAGCGGGTCAAGCCTTTCACCGTCAGGGCCGGGCCGCCGATAGTGCGCGGCCCCAGGTCGATCTGCTCACCCAGTTCGCGACCGACCATCAAGGTGACCAGTTGCTCACTGTTGTAATTGGCCATCGGCTCGACACAGACCAGCTTGCCATCACGCAGTACCGCAATGCGCTGGGCGACACGGGCGAGTTCTTCGAGCCGGTGCGAAATATAAATGATCGCCACGCCGCGGGCCTGCAGGCGGGTGATTTGTTCAAACAGCATCTCGACTTCACGGGCGGTCAACATCGCCGTGGGTTCGTCGAGGATCAGCACATGGCAATCGCCAATCAGGTTGCGGGCAATTTCCACCATCTGCTGGTGGCCGATACCCAGGGTACCGACGAGGGTGTCCGGGTCAATCGCGTCCAGACCGACCTGGGCCATGGCCTCGATGGCGGCCTTGCGCAGTTGCTTGCGGCTGATCCAGCCACAGTGGCTGGGCAGGTTGTCCAGGAACAGGTTTTCAGCCACGGTCAGGGTCGGCAGCAGGTTGAGTTCCTGCATGACCATGCGCACGCCCAGCTCTTCAGCCTGGGTGCGGCTGCCTGGACGGAAGTCCTGGCCATTGAACTGCATGTGCCCGGTGGTGGGCGTGACCAGCCCGCCGATGATCTTCGACAAGGTGCTTTTACCAGCGCCGTTTTCACCGGTCAGCGCCAGCACTTCCCCACGGTTGAGCGTCAGGGTGATGTCGGACAGAACCGGCTGGGCATAGGTCTTGCCGATACCGCTGACCGAGAGGACAGCGTTCGGGGCGGAAGATGACATAGGAAAATCTCCAGGCGCCCGCTCAGGACAAGCGGGCGCTGTTGGGTGCTGCCAGGATTACTTCTTGAGGACGAGTTCGACCGGGGTTTCGATCACGCCGTCTTTGGCATCGACTTTCTCACCCTTGACCAGCTTAAGTGCGTTCTGGATACCGAACACAGCCTGCTGGGCCGCAGCCTGGTCGGCGGTGGCCAGGACACGGCCGTCCTGCAGCATCGGCTTGATGGCTTCGATGTTGTCGTAGCCTACCACCAGCACTTTGCCGGCCTTGCCTGCCGCACGTACGGCAGAAACGGCGCCCAGAGCCATGTTGTCGTTACCGGCCAACAAGGCCTTGAGGTCCGGGTACTCGCTCAGCATGGCGGAGGCCACTTTCTGGCCCTGGTCGATCTCCCAGTTACCGGACTGGGTGGAGACGATCTTCATGCCGGCAGCGTCCATCGCATCCTTGTAGCCTGCGGTACGTTGCTGGGCGTTGGTGGTGGTCGGAACGCCTTCGATGATGCCGACCTTGTCCCCCGAGGAAAGCTGCTTGGCCAGGTAATCGCCAACCAGCTTGGAGCCTTTGCGGTTATCCGGGCCTACGAACGGGATGTCGAGGTTTTTGCTTTTGAGCACGTCCGGGTCAAGACGGTTGTCGATGTTGACGACCTTGATACCGGCATCCGAAGCCTTCTTCAGCACGGTGACCAGTGCCTTGGAGTCGGCAGGGGCGATCACGATCGCGTTCACTTTGGCGAGGATCATCTGGTTGACGATATCGATCTGCGCGCTGGTATCGGTTTCGTTCTTGATCCCGTTGGTGATCATGTCGAAATCGGCGGCATGTTCTTTCTGGTACGTTTTGGCACCGTCTTGCATGGTGACAAAGAATTCGTTGGCGAGGGATTTCATGACCAGGCCGACCTTGGGTTTGGCGGCGTCATCGGCAAATGCAGAGGAGAGAGGCAGGGCAGCGGATGCGGCAGCAAGCACAGCGACAGCAAGAAGACGTCCGGCAAATGGCAGCTTCATGGGTTCACTCCGATCTTATGATTATTGTGAGCAACGCTTGCACCGAAGAACGCTTCGGCAGCCGGCCCACCCGGGTGGCTGATACGAGCTGTCACGATACGCCAAGGGTGCATCGTGAAACATCTCGCAAACGTTTGCGTTACACCAAACTATGAGAACCTTGTCGAGATTTGTCAACGGGAGAAAACAGCCTTTCATCCACGCCCTCCCACCCCGGTCCTCGGGCCCCATGGTTGATCCTGTTAAACCTTCAACTGCTTGGGTCGTTCTCTAAAACGACAGGCGGCGCCGCCAGCCCCTGACGCTGACCGAGCCCGTTTTCGGACAACCGAACGCCAGACTACCCTAACGTTCGGAAAGCCGGACACCCACTCAAATGAAAAGCCCAAAATTCAAAAATAACCTGATTAATATCAATAAGTTAATTTATAGCCACCGACACAATCAGCCTGGTACAAATCCTGCTCTTTCCCTGCACCTCGAGGCATTCAGAACTGCCCGGGTGTTCTAGATGAACCTGCACCAGCACTCATCAAAAACCAGAGAGAAAAATAATGAAATCTGCACTGAAGAACTTTGTTCCGGGCGCGTTAGCCCTCCTGCTGCTGTTCCCCCTTGCCGCCCAGGCAAAGGAAGCTGAAACCAAGGCCAAACTTTCCAACGTGGTCATCCTTGCCACCGGCGGCACCATTGCCGGCGCTGGCGCCAGCGCGGCCAACAGTGCCACCTACCAGGCGGCCAAGGTTGGCATCGAACAATTGATCGCCGGTGTTCCTGAGCTTAGTCAGATCGCCAACGTTCGCGGCGAGCAAGTGATGCAAATTGCATCCGAAAGCATCAACAACGAAAACCTGCTGCAACTGGGTCGCCGCGTGGCCGAACTGGCCGACAGCAAGGACGTGGATGGCATCGTGATCACCCACGGCACCGACACCCTTGAAGAAACCGCCTACTTCCTGAACCTGGTCGAAAAGACCGACAAGCCAATCGTCGTGGTCGGCTCGATGCGCCCAGGCACCGCCATGTCGGCGGACGGCATGCTCAACCTGTATAACGCCGTGGCCGTCGCCGGCAGCAAAGACGCGCGTGGCAAAGGCGTACTGGTGACCATGAACGACGAGATCCAGTCGGGTCGTGACGTCAGCAAGATGATCAACATCAAGACCGAAGCCTTCAAGAGCCCATGGGGCCCACTGGGCATGGTGGTCGAAGGCAAATCCTACTGGTTCCACCTGCCTGCCAAGCGCCACACCATGGATTCCGAGTTCGACATCAAGACCATCAAGAGCCTGCCCGATGTTGAAATCGCCTACGGCTACGGCAACGTAAGCGACACCGCCGTCAAGGCCCTGGCCCAGGCTGGCGCCAAAGCCATCATCCATGCCGGCACCGGCAATGGCTCGGTGTCGTCCAAGGTCGTACCGGCCCTGCAGGAACTGCGCAAGCAAGGCGTGCAGATCATCCGTTCTTCCCACGTGAATGCCGGCGGCTTCGTTCTGCGCAATGCCGAACAGCCTGACGACAAGTACGACTGGGTTGCCGCCCATGACCTGAACCCTCAGAAAGCACGGATCCTGGCCATGGTTGCCCTGACCAAGACTCAGGACAGCAAAGAGCTGCAACGGATGTTCTGGGAATATTGATTCCTGACAACCTCTCGGCACGGGCGGATCAACCGCCCGTGCCACCTCCCCCCCTACACCCTTGCATGAATTCGCCCAAACAGCCGTCAGATCTAACTCCTGAAGTTTAAGCAGTTGCGAAATTGCCCACAGTTAAATACTGTATGCACGTACAGCTTATTAAGGAATTCTCCGTGGCAACGTCCTCTTCCGCACTGCCGACTCCACCTGATGCCTACGAGCGCCTGGCCATTCGGGTGCAAAAGATCATCAACTCGACCCCCGCGCAGAAAGCCAAGGCCGCCCTGATCTTTCGTCTACCGGATGAGCCGGAGGAGGAATGGGAACGGCTGCTGGAAGAAATCGCGGAGAACGACAACGTCACCCTCGCCTACCGGGATGACGGCGGCGTGCAGATTTTCTGGGTTGTGCCGAAGGAAGATTGATTCAATGAGTGTCCGTTTTACCGCTGTGGTTTGCTTGTTGTTTGCCGTCACCGCCCACGCCCAGGCGCCCCGAACCTTCAGCGAGGCCAAGAAGGTCGCCTGGAAACTCTACGCCCCACAATCCACTGAGTTTTACTGCGGCTGCAAATACAACGGTAATCGGGTAGACCTGAAAGCCTGTGGTTACGTCCCGCGCAAAAACGCCAGCCGCGCCGCTCGTATCGAGTGGGAACACATCGTCCCAGCCTGGCAGATCGGCCATCAACGCCAGTGCTGGCAAGCTGGAGGACGCAAGAACTGCACACGACACGATGATGTGTTCAAGCGCGCCGAGGCCGACCTGCACAATCTGGTTCCCAGTATCGGCGAGGTGAATGGCGACCGTAACAACTTCAGTTTTGGCTGGTTGCCGGTGCAAAGCGGGCAGTACGGCTCCTGCCTGACTCAGGTGGATTTCAAGGCCAAGAAGGTGATGCCGCGCCCTTCCATCCGAGGCATGATCGCCCGCACCTATTTCTATATGAGCAAACAGTACGGTTTGCGCCTGTCAAAACAGGATCGCCAACTCTATGAAGCCTGGAACAAGACCTACCCGGTGCAACCCTGGGAGCGCCAGCGCAACCAGACTGTCGCCTGCGTGATGGGGCGCGGCAACGAATTTGTCGGCCCGGTGAACCTCAAGGCCTGCGGCTGAAAGGGGGCGGGTAACCCGCCCAGCCTTCCGCTTACTGCGCGGTCTTGTGTTCGATGACCTGCGACTCGGTATCGTTTTTCTTGGCGCGGGCCAGCTTCTCGGTCAACAGCGCCTGCTTGGCTTCGGCTTCGGACTTGCTGGCGAACGGCCCCAGCAACACCTGGTCCTTGCCGTCTTCCTTCACGATATAAAAATTGAAACCATGTTCCAGCAGCCAGGCGGTCAGGTCGGTAAGCGCCTGCAGCTTGTGATCCGGCGGGCCCACCCATACATCCCATTCCTGGGCAGCAATCGCGCCGGTCTGTGGCTGGCTTTCGGTCACGGCAGGCTTGGCCTTGGGGGCGTCGACGCTTTTGCCTTCACCGCAACCGGCCAAGGCCAACACCGCAATTGCCATCGCTACTTTACGCACTGCCCTGCTCCTTTAAGGATAAAGAGGCAACTTTATCATTCACTGTCTATTCTGGCCGTCATAAACGTTGGCTTAAACAATGCGAATGATGTACCGCAGACCTGTATGATGCCGCCATGGGAATTAATGTCGCCTCTATGCGTCTTAAAAGAGGCAGTCACAGGGAAGCGCTTAGCAGTAAGCTACACACATCCGACACCTGCCCTGTCTGAAACATGTGTCCTTAAAAGTAATCAAGGAGAAGTCCATGCTTATACTCACCCGCAAAGTTGGTGAAAGCATAAACATCGGTGATGACATCACGATCACCATCCTGGGCGTCAGCGGCCAGCAAGTACGAATCGGCATCAACGCTCCCAAGGATGTTGCCGTGCATCGCGAGGAGATTTACCAGCGCATCCAGGCTGGCCTGACTGCTCCGGATAAAAACCAGACGCCTTGATGCCCCCTCAGTAGCCAGCCCTTTCGTTCACTGTAACGGCTGGCGAAAACCCCTTTTGGACTGTTTACGGCGCTATCGCGTGATCAGTGCCTCCTCCCCCTGACTTCTCCGCAAGATGAAACTGTTTTAACACCCGGAACTTGTTGCGCCATTTGTAGCCGAAACTCCTGACCCACTCCCTGCCATCCGAGTGCACCCGGGAGCATATCGATGAGGCGAAGCACTGCGCAGCCCTTTGCATCCAGGTCCTGGGCGATCACGCTGCTGATAGGACTGGCCTTCGTGGGGCTGGAATATGGCTTGAGGTGTAAAGTTCAGACGGCTGACGCACGCCAGGCCCACTCCTGGCTGGACCTGACGTTATTCCTTTGTGCCTACCTGTTCATGTTCTGCCTGAAGCCAATCCAGAGGGCCGTCCAGCGCAAACTGTGCCAGCGTGCGCTCCACGCCTCACGCCCTAAAACCGCACGCTGACAGGCCCTGCATCGCGATTGGATCGCGGGTATTTACAGCCTCACGGCAAGTTCTATGCTTGGGTTTGCACGGTCCGTAAAAGGCGCAAAAACAAATGGATACCCTGAGTAAATCCGAAATCGAATCCGCACTGGCAGCGCGCCTGCCCAGTTACAAGATCGCCTGCACGCTGCACGCCGACGGCACGCTGTCGGCCATTCTCAGTGGTCCCGAAACAGATCATTTCGCAATCACCGGCATCGTCCGCGCGCACTATCGTGGTGCCGAAGCCATTGCCCGGCTCGCCAATGAAATCCTCAGGGAGATGGTGCTGTCGCGCCAGGGCATGAAGAGCAGCCGGCTACAAACATCGCCTCTCGACAGCAACGAGGGCCACTAGCAGCCGGAGCCTCAGCCCACACGGTTCGATATCGACAATAACCCGCCATCGTCGCGCCGTACCTGCAACTGCCCATACCCATCGATCGAAAGGTGCGGCGTGTGCATCGGCTTCAGGTGCGTCGACGTCACCACGACCACATCTGCCCCCGCAGCCTCCCCCGCCCGAATACCGACCGTTGCGTCTTCGAACACCAGGCAATCCTGCACCGGCACGCCCAAACGCTGCGCGCCCAGCACATAACACGCCGGATCCGGCTTGCCGACTGCCACATCCTCGGCGGTCACCAGCACCGACGGCGGGCTGATACCGGCCGCTAGCAGGCGTCGCAACGCGAGTTCCCTGGGCGCAGACGTCACCAACGCCCATTGATCGCCAGGCAAGCCCTTCAGGAACTCGACAGCACCAGGAATCGCCACGACCCCCTCGACATCCTTGATTTCAGCCTCGGTAATCCACTGCGCCTCAACCTCTGGATCAACGCCCGGCAACGCCTGGCGAGTAATGGTATCGATGGCCCTTGCCCCGTGAATGGTTGCCAGGAACGCCGCCACATCCAGGCCATGACGCGCCGCCCAAATGCTCCACACGCGCTCGGCTGCCGCGATGGAATTGAGCAAGGTGCCGTCCATGTCGAACAGAAAGGCGCGGTAACGTCGGGCAAAAATGGCAGGGGCGGAGATGGACACTGCTGGACTTCCTCTTGGGCAGGGACACGTAAAAGGCCCGATGCAATCTACGGATCACACCCGCGCTTGTAAACGACGACGGCGCAAACCGGGCCGATTGGATTACAGCTTTGTAATGAAGCTGTCAGTCTAGGCAGCACCCTCACTTCATACAGTGGAGTCGTCAGTCAGCCACACCGGTTGACGCCACTTCCCACTGATGAAAAAGGGTCCACCCATGAAGCCTGCAAGCAAACTTTGCCTGATCGCCGCCAGCCTGTTGATGCTGGGAACCGGCACCGCCATGGCCGGCACCGTCGCGCCGGTCAAAGCCAAAAACGTCGTACTGGTGCATGGCTCCTGGGCCGATGGGTCGAGCTGGTCCGAAGTGATCACTCGCCTGCAAGCGGCTGGCCTGCACGTCACCGCGGTGCAAAACCCGCTGACCTCGGTCGCCGATGACGTTGCCGCGACCAATCGCGTACTCGATCAACAGGACGGCCCTACCGTGCTGGTCGGCCATTCCTACGCAGGCACCGTGGTCAGTGACGCTGGCGCGAACCCGAAAGTCAGCTCGCTGGTGTACGTCGCCGCCCGCGCGCCGGACGCCAACGAAGACTTCGTCGCCCTCTCGGCCAAATACCCGACCATGCCAGTACGTGCCGGCGTGGAAGACCACGATGGCTACCTTACCCTGAACCAGGACGCGTTCCTCAAGTACTTCGCCGCCGACGTGCCACGGGCCAAGGCCCTTGAGCTGTACGCCGTGCAGCAACCCATCACCAAGACCTTGTTCAGCGGCCGCACGGTGAACGCCGCCTGGCACACCAAGCCGTCCTGGTACGCGGTGTCGGCCAATGACCAGACCATCAACCCGGACCTGGAGCGCTTCCTCGCCAAGCGCATGAACGCCACCACCATCGAGCTGCCGTCGAGCCACCTGTCGCTGGTCTCCCACGCCAAGGAAATCACCGACCTGATCCTCGAAGCGTCCGGCCGCCAGCCTTAAGCCCTTCATTACGAACTTGTCATCATCCTGTTGGCTGGCTGTTTGCGTCACCTGGTTACCGTGAACTCACTGCCAGGACCTGGCAGCCAACCCTTAAAGAGAGATACCGCCATGAAACTGTTTATCCTCGGCTTTGCCGCTTTGCTCGCCACCGGTTCAGTGTTTGCTGCCGACACCGCCTCCGCCACCAACGTGATCCACGACAAGGTCGGCTTCTTTGTCCACCTGGATGTCGACAAAGTGCTGTCGAGCACCGACACCTACGGCCAATGCGGCATCGTCCCCGCCCGCCTCGACTACCTGGACCACCAGGGTCGCGAACACGTGCTGGACTACCAGGTGCAAGGCATCGGTTGCGCCAGTGACAATTGATCGGGCTACACTTGCGCAACGCGACGAACCAAGGCACTACCCATGAATATTCTCGTAGTCGAAGACGAACCCAAGGCCGGCAATTACCTGCTCAATGGCCTGCAAGAACTGGGCTACTCCGTGAGCCTCTCCCGTGATGGCGTGGACGGGTTGCACCAGGCGCTGGAAACGCCGTTCGACGTGATTGTACTGGACGTGATGATGCCAAAAATGGACGGCTGGGAAGTGTTGCGTCGCTTGCGCAAGGAAGCGGATACACCCGTGTTGTTTCTCACCGCTCGCGATGACATCGCCGACCGCATCAAGGGCCTGGAACTGGGTGCCGACGATTACCTGATCAAACCGTTTTCCTTCGCCGAACTGGTCGCACGCCTGCGTACCCTGACCCGTCGTGGCCCCAGCCGCGAAGAGGAACAGCTGCAGATCGCCGACCTGCAAATCGACGTGCTCAAGCGCCGCGTTACCCGCGCCGGCACGCGCATCACCCTGACCAACAAAGAGTTCGCCCTGCTGCATCTGTTCGCCACGCACCAGGACCAGGTGCTGTCGCGCTCGATGATCGCCTCGCGGGTGTGGGACATGAATTTCGACAGCGACACCAATGTGGTGGACGTGGCCGTGCGGCGCCTGCGCCTGAAAATCGACGACCCGTTCCAGCTCAGGTTGATCCACAGCGTGCGGGGCATCGGCTACCGCTTCGATACCCAGCCATGAACCGCACTCGCCATTACTCCCTGACCCTGCGCCTGGCGTTGATCTTCGCCTTGCTCGCCTTTGCGCTCCTGGCCACCCTGGGCGTGGCGTTGTATCGCGAGCTGGAACGCGAGTTGATCAAACGTGACGACGCCGCGCTGATCTATCGCGCAGACCAGTTGCGCAACCTGCTCAACGACAGCAACACGCTGGACCTGATCAAGACCAAGCCGGAGCTGTTCCAGAACATGCTGGGCAACAGCGAGTCAGTGCTGAGTATCGCCGCACCGGGCCAGACACCGTTGCTGCTGGTCAACCCGGGCAACATCGAAATGCCTACCGTGACCCCGGTGCCACGGGGCCATGAGCTGGGCTTTTCCGACGTGCACCATTTGCCTGGCGTGAATGGCGTGCCTTTCGCAACCGTGGCCGCCTCCATCGACTCCGGCGACCTGGGCAGCCTGCAGGTCACCACCGGGCGCTTGATGACCGAACGCACGGCCATGCTCGCCAGCTATCGCCTGAGCGTATTTGTGTTGGCGACCATCGCCGCGATCATCCTCGCCCTGGCGGGTTACCTGCTGGTCCACCGCGGTCTCGTGCCTCTGCGGCGCCTGGCCAAGCACGCCCAAGGCATCGGCGTGGGCAACCTGGCCGAACGCCTCGATAGCCACGGTGCGCCCAAAGAACTGCTGCCGATGATCGACTCCTTCAACACCATGCTGGAGCGACTGGCCAAGGGCTTTGTGCAACTGGGCCAAGTGTCCACCGACATGGCCCACGAGCTGCGCACCCCCATCAACAACCTGTTGGGGGAAACCCAGGTGGCGCTGCAACAGCACCGCAGCATCGAGAGCTACCAGCAACTGCTGGCCTCCAACGTCGAAGAACTCGAACGCCTGGCGCGGATGCTCGACAACATGCTGTTCCTGGCCCGCACCGACCCCGCCAGCGCCTTGCGCCAGCGCCAGGAGCTGAGCGCAGCCGACGAAGTGGAGCGCATGGCCGATTACTTCGAAGGGCCGGCGAGCGATGTGGACATCAGCATTCTCGCGCAAGGTGACGGCGTGATCTGGGCCGAGCCGATGTTGCTGCGCCGCGCCCTGGCCAACCTGTGTGCCAACGCCATCAAATACGGCGCGCCGAGTTCCGAGCTGGTGATTGCGGCAGTGCCGAACGCCGAAGGCATCAACCTGAGCGTCAGCAACAGAGGGGAAACCATTGCGGCGGAGCATTTGCCCAGGCTGTTTGAACGCTTCTACCGGGTGGATGAGTCGCGGGAACGTTCGGCTCAGTCCAACGGGCTGGGGTTGTCGATCGTGGCGACCATCATGCAGTTGCATAACGGGCGGTACAGTGTGAGCAGTGAGGCGGGAGTGACGCGGTTCGAATTGTTCTTTCCGCGTCGGGAGGCGTGAGCGTCACGGGCCGGTCAACTGACCTGCCCGCCCGCTTCACTGATATCCACTGTTGTTTGCCAGGCCGCCAAGACTGCCACCCGCAAGCCTTCAACCACCGTTTCCAGCGCCATCGAAGGCAGCCCCACTCCCATCACCTGCTCCGGCAGGTTCGGCACATGAATAAAGCCACTGCGCACGCCAGACTCAACCAACGCGTGCTGCAATCGATAGAACACCAGGTTGCACACAAAGGTCCCTGCCGTTTGCGAGACTGAAGCCGCAATGCCCGCCTCTCTTACAGCCCTGACCATGGCCTTGGTCGGCAACGTGGAGAAATAGGCAGCCGGCCCATCAGGCACCACGGTCGTATCAATCGGCTGCGCCCCCAGGTTATCCGGGATTCGCGCATCGTTAAGGTTGATTGCCACTCGCTCGATTGAAATATCGCTACGCCCAGGCCCCAGACCTGTCGCAATCACCATCGACGGTCGCAACTGGTCGATCAACTGAACCAGGCAATCTCCCGCCGTGGCAAAAGCGCATGGCAGTCGACGCGCAACAATTTGCACATCGCTACCGACTTGCATGCCATCCAGCTGGCGAACCGCCTCCCAGGAAGGGTTCACCACGTCTTGATCAAAGGGCTCGAAGCCCGTCAGCAAAACAGTGTGCATCGTTAGCCTCACATCAACAGGTAGAGCAGGACAATATTGACCACCAGCATCATCAAGGCAGTCGGCAGCTGCGCCTTGATCACGGCATTCTTGTCAGGCAATTCGAGCAACGCTGCCGGCACGATGTTGAAATTGGCCGCCATCGGCGTCATCAGCGTACCGCAGTAGCCGGAGAACATGCCGATCGCCGCCATCACGGCCGGGTTACCGCCGTAAATTCCTACCAGCACGGGAACGCCCACACCACCGGTCATCACCGGGAACGCGGCAAAGCCGTTGCCCATGATCACGGTGAACAAGGCCATGCCCAGCACATAGACCATCACCGCGACCAGCTTGAAATCCAGGTTGATGTAAGTGGTGGTGACATGCGCCACCGCCGTGCCGACCCCGGCTTCGTTGAACAACAACCCGAGCATGGCCAGCATCTGCGGCAGCACCATGGCCCAGCCCAAGGCTTCGGTCAGACGTCGTGACTCGCGCAGGGCCTGCACCGGCGTGTCACGGGTCAGCCAGCACGCCAGGCCAAGGGCGATCAGGCAGCCAATGCCGAGGGAGACGAACGTGGTGTTCTTCGGGTCCAGCAACGCCACGCCGCCGATTTGGGTGTTCTTGAGCAGTACAGAACCAATCACCGTGGTCAACGGGATCGCCAGCGCCGGAATAAACAGTTTGTGGCCCAGGCGACCGGCACTGGCGCGGGCAGCCTTGTCGTGCAATTGGCCATGGGCCCCGCGCCCTACACCACCCAACCCTGCGATCAGCGCCATGACCACCACGCCCATCCCAATGACCACCGGCGGCAGGCGCTCGCCCACCAAAAACGGGATGGCGAAGAGTAACCAGAACAACGCAGTGGACCAGCGTTTGGGGTGGGTTCGATCCAGCAGGATCATGCCCGCCGTGATCAGCAGCAACACACCGGCCAGCCAGTACAGGTATTGAATGGAGATGATCATTGCGCAGCCTCCGCCGAGGTGGCTGCCGGCGTCATGTCGCGGGTGAGCCTTCGGTCAAATCGATGCAGGCGGATCGCGTGGATGATGAAGGCGCAGATCGCCGTCGGGATGCCCCACACGGCGATGTGCAGGGGCTCCACGTCGATACCTGAGCCCAGCAGGAAGGTGTGCATCAGTGCAATCGCACCAAAGGCGACGAAGATGTCCTCGCCAAAAAACAGGCCGACGTTGTCGGTCGCCGCGCACATGGCCAGCACTTTGTGGCGCAGTTTATCCGGCAGCTTGCCATAGCGTTTTTCCGCCGCGCCTTCCGCCATCGGCGCCAGCAACGGGCGCACCATTTGCGGATGCCCGCCCAGGCTGGTCAAGCCCATGGCCGCGGTGGATTCGCGCACAAACAGGTAGATGATCAGCAGACGCCCGACCGTCGCACGCTCGAACCGCGCGATCCAGTTCTGTGCGTGCAGGCGCAGGCCATGGCGCTCCAGCAGGCCAATGACCGCCAGGGGCAATAACAGGATCAGTTGCAGGGCGCGGGTCTGAAGGAAACCTTCACCCATGCTGGCGAGAATTTTCTCCAGCGGAAACTGCGCTGCCAGCCCGGTGGCGATGGCGGCTGCGGTGACCACCAGCAGCGGATTGAAGCGCAAGACAAAGCCAACCACGATGACGAGTACGCCGATCAACGGCCATAGGTTCACAACAGTTTGCATGACGGTGAGGTCCTTGAATGCGCGCTGCGGCGCCGTGATAGCAGGTTGTGAACCAAGGGTTCACAGCATGAAGGTGGCGTGCAGCCCGGCGCGGTTTTTTATTGTTGACCTTGAAGGTCGAGCGTCAGTGGCGGCAACTTTGCTGCTTGGGGACGGGGGTGTCCAACAAGAAAAATTGTTGCTGCAAACCAATAATTCTTGTGGGTGATTGCAGGGCCGGAAGTAACAAGATGTGGACAAACAACCGGGTGGTCGAGCATCGTAGCGCCGCCCGATTCTCGGGTGCGGCGCCGACACCGGCGCCCCAACCTGCTGTGGATATGGAAATTCAATGAAAGCCCCAAAGGTCTTGATCGCTCTCTCGTGTGCTGTAGCCCTGTCCATGCTGGGTGGTTGCGCCGCCAAGGTAAAAAGCGGCGGTAGCGGCGCGCTGGCCATCCCCGAATCGGCCAAGCAGAACCTTGTGGTCAGCATCAAAGGCGAAAACCAGGTGGAGCAGAACCCGGACTGGAACCTGCTCAAGCGTGATTGGAACAACGCGCTTGCGGTTGAAGCGCGCCAGGCCGGTTTCAACCTGACGGAAAGCCCGTCGGTCACCACTGGTGCCGCAGACGGCGTCGGTATCAGCATCAACGTGAGCAAGTTCCGCTACATCGAACCGGGTTCGCGCTACGTCGCCGGCGCCCTGGTGGGCAATGCCTGGGTATTCTCGCGTGCCGACTTTTCCGATTTGAAATCCGGTGCGCCCATCGGCTCACGCACCTACGACACCTCGTCGTCCGCCTGGGAAGGGATTGCCTCGGCGATGACCCAGAAACAAGTGCAGGCCATTGCCAAGCAATTGATCAGCGACATCAAGAGCGCCAAAGCCAAGTAATTCGCCTGCAAGAAAGCCTCGCTGATGGCCTGAAGGTCATCAGCGAGCCCTCCTCATTCACTCCGGCTTGAGCAACGCCTCATAATCCGGGCTGATCTCGGCCAGGATCATCAAGGCCGCCGCCCCCAACGCCACCGCATCCTGCCCCGCCGCGCCCATCTGAATACGCGGGTACTGGCGGCCCGAACGGCTGCTGATCGAACGGCTCAAGGGCTCAAGGCGGGTGATCAAGCGCGCCAGAATGGCGTCGGGCAGAAAGCCGCTGATCAGGATGGTTTGCGGGTCGAGCACCGACTCAAGAATGTTGATCGCCTGGCGCAACGCCGGCACCGCCTCATCCAGCCAACCCTCTACGCGCGCGTTGAGCACCTGATCGTTGGCGTCCCAGGTGCCGAGGTCATGATCGGCTGGATACCCCAGGTGCTCCAGCAACGCAGCGATGGAAATGTAGCGCTCCAGGCACCCCTGGTTGCCGCAGAAACACGCCTTGCCACCCGGAATGACGGTCATGTGACCGATCTCACCGGCATTGTGCCAATGGCCGGAATACAAACGGTTACCCAGGTACAAGCCGGCGCCCAGGCCGCTGCCGATAAACAAGTGCACAAAATTGTTCAGGTCGCTGGCGATACCGTACAGGCGCTCGCCCATGGTTGCGGCGGTGGCGTCGTTTTCGATCAGCACCGGCAGGGCGATCTCTTGCTGCAAGCGCAACGGGATAGCGGGATCGTCCCAGCCAGACATCGCCGTCGGCCCCACGGCCGTCATGCCCTCGACGCTGAAAGGCCCGGGCAACGCAATGCCCACACCGAGAAAGCGGCCCCCAGGCCTTTGCTGCCGAAAGCCTTTGACGTGCTCAAGGATCAGCGGCAACGCCTGCTCGAAAGTGGGATAGCTGACCGTCAGGGTGACTTGAGCCACCGTCTCACCGAGCAGGTTTAGCAATACCCCGATGATGCGGTGCTGTTCGATATGAAAGCCAATGGAATAACCGCCCTCAGGGTTCAACGACAACGGCACCGGCGGCTGGCCCCGCCCGCCCTTCTCGGCCGCGTGGGCCAGTAGCACGCCCTCCTCCTGCAACTCGGTGACGATGTTGGAAATCGTCTGCGCGGTGAGCGAAGTCAGCCGCGTGAGGTCGGCACGGGTCAGGCGTCCGCTCTGGCGAATGGCTTCGAGAATCACCCGACGATTATGCAAACGGGCGTGTTCGGCGTTGGTGCCGGTGGTGACGGTGCGTGTGTTCGGGAGGTTTTTCATGGGCCGATAATCCGTGCAGGCGATTAATTAAATCAAGTTGAATTAATACTCCTGCTGTGGTTTTCTAGGCGCCTCGGTCTCTCGCACCCACTGCGAATGCCGGTTACGCCCCATAAAAACAATGACGGGTCGACAGCACCCTCGATGGCAAGCAGGCCCTTTTGCAATCTGCCCTCACGCGTCTGTCACTCGAACAAGAGGTCGTCCCCATGAGCACGCTGACACCCGTCGATCCGGATTTGCCCAACGGCAAACGCAAAATCGGCCTATTCCCCGCCATCACCCTGAACATGAGCCAGATGTGCGGCGTGGGCCCCTTCATTACCATCCCGGCCATGATCGTGATCATGGGTGGCCCCCAGGCCTACCTGGGCTGGATCCTCGGCGCGCTGTTGGCGCTGTGTGACGGGCTGGTCTGGGCCGAACTCGGTGCGTCGCTGCCGGGTGCGGGCGGCACTTACGTCTACCTTCGCGAAGCCTTTGGCAAACGCACCGGCAAGCTGCTGCCATTCCTGTTCGTGTGGACGGCGATGCTGTTTATCCCGCTGATCATGTCCACCGGCATCATCGGCTTCGTGCAATACCTCACCTGGTTCTGGCCCGACATGAGCCCGACGGCCGGCAACCTGATCGGCCTGGCCGTCATCTGGCTGATCGTCGTGATGCTTTGGCGCAAGATCGAATCCATCGCCAAATTGAGCATCGTGCTCTGGGTGATCATGCTAATCAGCATCGGCGCGCTGATCGCCGCCGCGCTCTCCAACTTCCACGCCGACCTGGCGTTCACCTTCCCGGAAGGCGCGTTCAACCTGGCCGACAGCGGTTTCTGGTTCGGCATGGCGGGTGGCCTGACCATCGGCATCTATGACTACCTGGGCTATAACACCTCGGCTTACCTGGCTGGCGAAGTCGAGCAGCCGGGCCGTGTGATTCCCAAGTCGATCATCCTGTCGATCGTCGGCATCCTGACGATCTACCTGGTGATGCAAGTCGGTGTGCTGGGCGTGGTGGACTGGCACCGCATGCTCGATCCGGAATCTGCCGCGTATAAATCCGTCGCCTCCGTGGTGCTCAGCGAAACCTGGGGCAGCACCGCTGCGGGCATTGTTACCGTGCTGATCCTGATCACCGCCGTTGCCTCGGTGTTCGCCGGCTTGCTCGGCGGCTCCCGCGTGCCCTTCGAAGCGGCCAAGGACAACGTATTCTTCAGCGCTTTCAGCAAGACCCACCCCAAGCATGAGTTCCCCACCTGGGGCATCTTGAGCATGGGCCTGCTGACCTCCGTGGGTTTCATGATCGGCCGGCTGACTGACTTGAACACCCTGATCCAACTGCTGACGGCGGTGATGATTCTGGTGCAGTCGGTGGCGCAGATCGTCTCGTTGCTGGTGCTGCGCAAGACCAAGCCGCACCTGGCACGGCCTTACAAAATGTGGCTCTACCCAGTGCCCGCGCTGATTGCGTTGCTGGGCTGGGTCTATATCTATATGGCGTCCAACCACAATGCGCCCGGCGCCTACCCTATCCAGTGGTCACTGGTGTGGGTGCTGGCCGGCAGCGTGGCCTATCTGTTCTGGGCACGGGTCCAGCGGTTGTGGCCTTTCAATAAGTGATCAATGCAATGCACCAGACAATGGAATCAACGGGCGCTGCGGCGCCCCGGCAAGGCTTGCTGCTGGCGATCGACGTGGGGGGCACCAAGACGCAGGTGGCCTGCTACGACACCGCTCGCCAACGTATGAATACGCGGATCCTCGCCACCCACGCCGACGGTTTGTCTGGCGTGCCGGCCCTGCAGCGCATCCTCGACGCCGCGCGCGACTGCGTGGCGGAATTCGACAGCGCCCAAGTGCTGAGCGTGGCTGCGGTGTTCCCCGGCGTGGTTCGCGGCCCGACCTTGCTGATGGCGCCCAACACACCAGGCTTCGAGGGCCTCGATTTACAGGCATTGATCGCCCGGGCCTTCGGCAACGTCTGCGTCACCCTGGACAACGATGTGAAAGCCGGCGCCCTGGCGGAAGTACGCTGGGGCTCGTTGGCCGGTGTCGACAACGCGATCTACCTGAACCTGGGCACTGGGCTTTCTGCCGCCGCCATCGCCAATGGCAAGCTGATACGCGGGCATAACGGCGCCGCGATGGAAATCGGCTACTTGCTCTCGCCCTTTATCGACCCAGCGCACCCTGAGCAGTGGGCTACGTTCCAGGCCGGCAACGCGCCTTTGGAAGAACTGTTTTCCGGCAACGCGCTGAGCCGCTTGGCCGATGAAATGCTCGGGCACGGGCACCAGCCCCTGGATTTGTTTGCCAGCGCCAACCCCGAGGTGCGCAGAGCCCTTGAGCTGCGCATCGCCGCATGTGCCGTGCAGGTCGCCAACCTGGCGGTAGCGCTGGATGTGGAGCGCATCGCGATTGGCGGCGGCCTGTATCGCCAGGCCTCCCTGCTGGCACCGATGATCGAGCAACTGATCCAACGCGTGGTGCCCTTCCCACCCGCGCTCACCACCGCGTTTTTCACCCACGATGCGCCGCTCTGGGGCGCCTTCAGCATGGCCATGGACGCCGCCGGGTTGAACGCCCTCGCCCACCAGTTGATCGCCGCTGGCGAGTCCATCGACGCCCTTGGAGATTGATCATGTCGTTCATGTTGAGTGAAACCCTGTCCATCCCCGCGATCCTGCAGCGCATGCTCGACGAGGACAGCGCCGTGCGTGCACTGAGCCAGCAATGGGCGCAGGCGCTGCCCGAACTGATGATCACCGTTGCACGCGGCAGCTCGGACCATGCAGCCGCCTATTTCAGCTACGCCCTGATGAGCCAGGTGGGCGTGCCGAGCCTGTCGATTCCGTTGTCGCTGGTCAGCCTGCAACAGCCGCCACTGCGCCTGAAAAACGCGTGGGTCGCGGCCTTTTCCCAATCCGGCAAAAGCCCGGACCTGATCGACAGTGTGCACTACCTGCAGCAACGCGGTGCGCGCTCGGTGGCGCTGGTCAATACACCGGCCTCGCCGCTGGCGGCGGTGAGCGATCATGAAGTGCTGTTGCCGGCCGGCCTGGAACAAAGCGTGGCCGCCACCAAGAGCTATGTGGCGATGTTGATGGCGGGCGCTCAATCCGTGGCCTACCTGGCCGACGCGCTGGCCATCGACAGCGGGTTGAGCCAAGCCCTGCACACGCTGCCGGAGCAAATGCGCCAGGCGGCTAACGAAGACTGGTCGGCGCTGCACAAGGTATTGGCGAGCGCCGACAAGATGATCGTGATCGGCCGAGGAGCAGCCTTGCCTATCGCGCAAGAGGCCGCGCTTAAATTGAAGGAAACCTCTGGCATCCAGGCCGAGGCGTTTTCCAGTGCCGAAGTGCGTCATGGCCCGATGGAGATCATCGAGGAAGGCTACCCCGTGCTGGTCTTTGCCCCCTCAGGCCCGGAGCAACCGGGCAGCCTGGCGTTTGCCGAAGAAATGCGCGCCCGTGGCGCCCAGGTGTTGGTGGTGGCCCCGCGCGGTACCGCCTGCGAAGGCTTGTTGCCCAGCGTACCGACGGCGCATCCATTGCTGGAGCCGTTCACGATGATCCAGGGGTTTTATCTGAGTGCTGCGCTGTTGGCGGTGGCGCGCGGGCGTAATCCCGATCAGCCGAGGTTTTTGAAGAAGGTGACCCAGACTCGCTGATGCCAGCCGTTAGCGGAACTCTGCGTGCCAGTCGTAGGGCCCGGGCGCCTCGGAGCGGCCCAGTAGCGCGACAAACTGATCGATGCTGCGAAGCACGTTCTCGTCGAACTTCGACGGGATCAGGCTGAGCACATCCTCCAGCTCGCACGCTTCCATCACCAGGTTGCAGAGGTCCGGGGAAATCCCTCGGTCCATCAACAGCTCGTAGGTCCTGGGGGTAAAAAGCAGTTGTTCGGCTTCCTCCAGGCTCATCACGCCCCGCTGCACGGAGGTCAGCAGGCCAATCGCCAAGGCGGACAAAAACCGCACCACTTCCTCGGCGCCAAAGACCTCCGAGACCAGTGAAAACGGGGCCAGCGCATTGGCGTTGTCACCTGCCAGGTAGTGGGTATCAAAGGTCATGGAGTCCACAATCCCCTGCAGTTTTTCAGGGTCAGCAGCACGGCCGAAATGGTACTCCAGGTATTTGGCGCCTTCAGGCGTCTCATGCCGTTCAACGCGGTAGCACAGGCACAGGTCTGCGCTGAGCACCTTGTCCAGCCACACGGACCTGCGCTCACCCAGAATGCGGAAAAACGCGCCGCTGGGGCCGCTGGTGATGATGACGCGTTCACCGGTGTTGTGATCAATCATGTCAGCAAGGGCCTCCAGCAGGTTTATGTGGCAGATACAAAAATGGGCCAACCTTTCGGTTGGCCCATTTTTTATCCAGGATCAGAGCTGCTTGAGGGTTTCGCGCGACACTTCCTGCAAACCGGCCTCGGTGATCTTCTTCCAGTCGTTTTCAGTGACTGCCTGCATGCTTTCGTTTTTACGGGTGACCACATTCAGCTCAGTGGCGCCCGGTGTTTCGATGCGCAGGTGAGACTTGTTGCTGACGTCGACGTAGAAGAACCCCGGGGTGAACCACGACCAGAACTCAACGATGTGCACCTTCACGGCCGTTGCATCGGCGGTGCCCGGCTCGGTCACCACTTGGTAGCCAGCCTGCTTGTAGGCAGCGGCGACCGACTCATTCACCAACTGGGACACCGTGCGCCCCGACGGCAGCAGCACATCGCCCAGGCCTTTGCCATAGCTGTTGCGCTTGCGCGCAATGGCGCGCTCGGTGATCGACTTGTCCGTCACTTCATCGTTTTTCAGGGAGGGGACATCGGGGCTGCGAGGGGAGATCTGGAAGACACGATCATCGACGGTGCTGATCAGCACCTTCTTGCCATTGCTGGCGGCAGCCGCCTGCGTGGCACTCAGCGGTGCAACATTGACATCCACTTCCGAGCGGCTAGTGGCACAACCTGCCAACATCACCAGTGCTGCAACCCCAAACGCAATCCGAACGCTCATAACCACCACTCCCTATCGCCATCATTGGCTCGACCGGGTATCGGTCGGGGGCAATTGTACATAGATGATGGCACTTAGGCATTACTGATCAGATGTGAAAATACAGGGCTTCCATCGCCTCGCAGGCACAGTGCCAGCCCAACAGTGACGAATTCTGTTACAGACCTATACTCAATTCAGGCCTTGCGCGTTCCCGCGCATCGCTGACGGCACTGTTGCCGACAAAGAGGGTAGCCGCTATGTACGCCGGACAAATGGGAATGGCGACAACGAATGGTGAAATACGCTGCCAGATGGTTGTACAAATCATCTGCCTGCTGTCGGTGGCTACGCTTTTCTGCTGACTCTCCTGTAGCAACCGATATTGGCGATTCGGGCCAAGGCAGGTGCTCGCCCAAATTTCAGACAACAAAAAAGGGCCCACCTTTCGGTGAGCCCTTCTAGACCGCCCAGCAGAGCGGATTTTGTTTGGTAGGCGCGATTGGACTCGAACCAACGACCCCCACCATGTCAAGGTGGTGCTCTAACCAACTGAGCTACGTGCCTGCTGTGAGGCGGCATTCTACGGAATTCCGAAGGGGTGTCAACATCTTTTTTGCAGCTAACCCTATGAATATGCGAATTTTTTATTTGCGTGGGGTACACCCGTGGTTTTCGGGTGGCTGGCAGGCAATTTTCAACTCAGGTAGGATCTGGGCACTCGTAAAAAATATAAAACAGAGGTTCCAGGATGGCGAACACCCCCTACCCCCAGTCGTATTACGCCGCGTCCGCCAATGCGGTCCCGCCTCGCCCAATGCTGCAAGGGGAAGTCGAAACCGATGTGTGCATCATTGGCGCTGGCTATACCGGCCTCTCCAGTGCGCTGTTCCTGCTGGAGAACGGTTTTCGCGTCACGGTACTGGAAGCCGCCAAGGTCGGGTTTGGCGCTTCGGGCCGCAATGGCGGGCAGATCGTCAACAGCTACAGCCGCGATATCGACGTGATCGAGCGCAGCGTGGGCCCGAAGCAGGCGCAACTGCTGGGGCAGATGGCGTTTGAAGGCGGCAAGATCATTCGCGAGCGGGTCGCCAAGTATCAGATCCAGTGCGACTTGAAGGACGGCGGCGTGTTCGCCGCCCTCAACAGCAAGCACATGGGCCACCTGGAGTCACAGAAGCGCCTGTGGGAACGCTACGGGCATACGCAGCTGGAACTGCTGGACGAACGCCGTATCCGCGAAGTGGTGGCGTGCGACAACTATGTCGGCGGCCTGCTGGACATGAGCGGCGGCCACATCCACCCGCTCAACCTGGCACTCGGCGAAGCGGCGGCCGTTGAATCCCTGGGCGGCACCATCTACGAACAATCGGCAGCAGTGCGCATCGAGCGCGGCGCCAACCCGGTGGTGCACACCGCAGAAGGCAAGGTCAGGGCGAAGTTCATCATTGTCGCGGGTAACGCCTACCTCGGGAACCTGGTGCCGGAGCTGGCGGCCAAGTCCATGCCCTGCGGCACGCAAGTCATCACCACCGCGCCGCTGGGTGATGAGCTGGCTAAAACGCTGCTGCCCCAGGATTACTGCGTCGAGGACTGCAACTACCTGCTCGACTACTACCGACTCACCCGCGACAAGCGCCTGATCTTCGGCGGCGGTGTGGTGTATGGCGCGCGTGACCCGGCCAACATCGAAGCCATCATCCGGCCGAAAATGCTCAAAGCGTTCCCGCAGCTCAAGGACGTGAAGATCGACTATGCCTGGACCGGCAATTTCCTGCTGACCCTGTCGCGCCTGCCGCAAGTGGGTCGCCTGGGCGACAACATCTACTATTCGCAGGGCTGCAGCGGCCATGGCGTGACGTACACGCACTTGGCAGGCAAGGTGCTGGCCGAGGCGCTCAGAGGCCAGGCAGAGCGTTTTGATGCGTTTGCCGACCTGCCGCACTACCCGTTCCCGGGCGGCCAATTGCTGCGCACACCGTTTGCCGCCATGGGCGCCTGGTATTACGGCCTGCGCGACAAATTGGGATTCTGACTCAGCTTGCGGGCGATGGCGATTTCACGGATGCCATCGCCCGCGAGCGGGCTCCTACAGATCGTATTTATCAAATCGCAGAAACAAAAAACCCCGGTCTTTCGACCAGGGTCTTTGCTATCGGATCAAAGTAGCCAGTGGCTTTCTTTGTGCTTCAAGGCGTTCAGTGGGCCTTGAGGCAGATATGGCGCAGCGGACGGGACTCGAACCCGCGACCCCCGGCGTGACAGGCCGGTATTCTAACCGACTGAACTACCGCTGCGTATCGCTTGACTGATTGAGCGAAACCCCTCAACCGTCTTTAAACATCTGATCGACCAGCCTTGGCTGTTCAATCTCAAGCCCGACGTATCGAACCTGGAAAATATGGCGCAGCGGACGGGACTCGAACCCGCGACCCCCGGCGTGACAGGCCGGTATTCTAACCGACTGAACTACCGCTGCGCGTCGGTGCAACCTTTAACGTTGCGTCTTGCCCTAAAGCAAAACTCTCAAGAAGTGGTGGGTGATGACGGGATCGAACCGCCGACCCTCTGCTTGTAAGGCAGATGCTCTCCCAGCTGAGCTAATCACCCTTTGCTTCGTTGAGGCCGCGAAATTTACGCAGGTAACGGACCTAAGTCAATACCCTGCTTGAAGTTTTTCTGAAAAAGACAAAATTGCTTCAAGACGGCCATCCGCCCTACTCGCTGTAAATCATCTTCTTGCTCATGCCACCGTCCACGACAAACTCTTGTCCGGTGACAAAACCGGCCTGGCGCGACAGCAACCACGCCACCATCGCGGCCACATCCTCCACCGTGCCCACCCGGCCTGCCGGATGCTGGGCATGATCAGCATCGCTCAACGGCTCGGCACGCCGTGCAGCCGGGTCACGCGCGTCAATCCAGCCCGGGCTGACCGCATTGACCCGCACTTCCGGCCCCAGGCTCATGGCCAGTGCGTGAGTCAGGGCCAGCAAGCCGCCCTTGCTCGCCGCATAGGCTTCGGTGTCCGGCTCCGATTGACGGGCACGGGTCGAGGCCAGGTTGACGATCGCCCCGCCGTGAGCGCGCAGGTACGGCGCACAGTGCTTGGCCAGCAGCATCGGCCCGCTCAGGTTCACCGCCAGCACCCGGTTCCAGTAAGCCAGGTCGAGGCTTTCCAGGGTGATGTTGTGCGGGTCGGCTACGGCAGCGTTGCACACCAACGCGTCCAGGCGCCCGAACTGACCAAGCACTTCAGCAACGCCTTGGGCCACCTGTTTCTCGTCAGCCACGTCCATGGTGATAAACCAGGCGTTGTCGCCCAGCACCTTGGACACCTTGGCACCGCGCTCGCGGTCAAGGTCGGTCAACACTACCTGCCAGCCTTCACTGATCAGCCACGCCGCGATACCGAGGCCGATGCCCCGCGCGGCGCCTGTCACCAGCGCTACACGGCCGTTACTGGCCGTCGCTGCTTCCATGGACCACTCGATCACAAGGCTGCCAGCCCGCGAGCCAGGTCCGCCTGCAGGTCGGCCACATCTTCCAGGCCGACCGCGATGCGGATCAGGCTGTCGCGGATACCGGCCGCTTCACGCTCCGCCGGCGCCAAGCGCCCGTGGGACGTGGTGCTCGGGTGGGTAATGGTGGTCTTGCTGTCACCCAGGTTGGCAGTGATGGAGATCAGCCGCGTGGCGTCGATAAAGCGCCAGGCGCCCTCTTTGCCGCCTTTCACTTCAAAACTCACCACCGCGCCGAAACCACGCTGCTGGCGCTGGGCCAACTCGTGCTGCGGGTGGCTCTTGAGGCCGGCGTAATGCACCTTCTCGATCCCATCCTGCTGCTCCAGCCATTCGGCCAGGGCCTGGGCGTTGGCGCAATGGGCCTTCATCCGCAGGTTGAGGGTTTCCAGGCCCTTGAGGAAAATCCAGGCGTTGAACGGGCTCAAGGTCGGGCCAGCGGTGCGCAGGAAGCCGACGACTTCTTTCATCTGCTCGCTGCGACCGGCCACCACACCGCCCATGCAACGACCCTGGCCGTCGATGAACTTGGTGGCCGAGTGCACGACGATGTCTGCGCCCAACTTCAACGGCTGTTGCAGTGCCGGCGTGCAGAAGCAGTTATCGACCACCAGCATCGCGCCCTTGGCGTGAGCCACTTCGGACAACGCGGCAATATCCACCAACTCGGCCAGCGGGTTGGAGGGCGACTCGACGAACAGCAGCTTGGTATTGGCCTTGATCGCCTTATCCCAGCCAGACAAGTCCGCCAGGGGCACGTAGTCCACTTCGATACCGAAGCGCTTGAAATACTTTTCGAACAGGCTGATGGTCGAGCCGAACACACTGCGCGACACCAACACATGGTCGCCCGCGCTGCACAGGCTCATCACCACCGCCAGGATCGCTGCCATGCCGGTTGCCGTCGCCACCGCCTGCTCGGCCCCTTCCAGCGCCGCGATACGCTCTTCGAACGCACGCACGGTCGGGTTGGTGTAGCGCGAATACACGTTGCCCGGCACCTCACCGGCAAACCGCGCAGCCGCATCGGCCGCGGTGCGGAACACATAGCTGGAGGTGAAGAACATCGGATCACCGTGCTCACCTTCCGGGGTGCGGTGCTGGCCAGCGCGCACAGCCAGGGTATCGAAAGCTACGCCATCGAGGTCGCTGTCCAACCGACCGGCATCCCATTCCTGACTCATGCTGCCACTCCTTACTCAATTCTTTATTTAAGATACAAAACCGGCCCCTCAGGGCCGGTGTTTACTCAGTTGTTGTACAGATCGATGATCGCGCTGACCGCCTGGGTCTTGATCTTCGACGAGTCGTTACGCGCCTGCTCGATCTTGTTCAGGTAGGCCTCGTCGACGTCACCGGTCACGTACTTGCCATCGAACACGGCGCAGTCGAACTGCTCGATCTTGATCTTGCCACCGCCAACCGCTTCGATCAGGTCCGGCAGGTCCTGGTAGATCAGCCAGTCGGCGCCGATCAGGTCGGCCACGTCCTGGGTCGAACGGTTGTGAGCGATCAGCTCGTGGGCGCTCGGCATGTCGATGCCGTACACGTTCGGGTAACGCACGGCTGGCGCTGCGGAACAGAAGTACACGTTCTTCGCACCGGCTTCGCGGGCCATCTGGATGATCTGCTTGCAGGTGGTGCCGCGCACAATGGAGTCGTCCACCAGCATCACGTTCTTGCCGCGGAATTCCAACTCGATGGCGTTGAGCTTCTGACGCACCGACTTCTTGCGCGCTGCCTGGCCGGGCATGATGAAGGTCCGGCCGATGTAGCGGTTCTTCACGAAGCCTTCGCGGAACTTGACGCCCAAATGGTTGGCCAGCTCCAGCGCAGCGGTACGACTGGTGTCCGGAATCGGGATCACCACGTCGATGTCGTGCTCAGGACGCTCGCGCAGGATCTTCTCGGCCAGCTTCTCGCCCATGCGCAGGCGCGCTTTGTAGACCGAAACGCCGTCAATGATCGAATCCGGACGCGCCAGGTAGACGTGTTCGAAGATGCATGGGGTGAGTTTCGGCGCCACGGCGCATTGACGGGTGTGCAGCTTGCCGTCTTCGGTGATGTACACCGCTTCGCCCGGCGCGAGGTCGCGGATCAGGGTGAAGCCGAGCACGTCCAGGGACACGCTTTCGGAAGCGATCATGTACTCGACGCCTTCGTCGGTGTGACGCTGGCCGAACACGATCGGGCGGATGCCGTGGGGGTCACGGAAACCAACGATGCCATAACCGGTGACCATGGCCACGACGGCGTAGCCACCGACGCAACGGTTGTGCACGTCGGTCACGGCGGCAAACACGTCTTCTTCGGTCGGCTGCAGCTTGCCGCGCTGGGCCAACTCGTGGGCGAACACGTTGAGCAGCACTTCCGAGTCGGAGCTGGTGTTGACGTGGCGCAGGTCAGATTCGTAAATCTCCTTGGCCAGCTGTTCAACGTTGGTCAGGTTACCGTTGTGCGCCAGGGTGATGCCGTAAGGCGAGTTGACGTAAAACGGTTGAGCTTCGGCCGAAGTCGAGCTACCGGCAGTCGGATAACGCACATGGCCAATACCCATGTGCCCGACCAGGCGCTGCATGTGACGCTGATGGAACACGTCACGAACCAGGCCATTGTCCTTGCGCAGGAATAACCGGCCGTCGTGGCTGGTCACAATACCGGCAGCGTCCTGGCCGCGGTGCTGGAGGACGGTTAGCGCGTCATACAGCGCCTGATTGACGTTCGACTTACCGACGATACCGACGATGCCACACATGCGACGCAACCCCTACTTAATGAATCTTGACTGAACACAACTTACTGAGGCGTTTTGGCCGGTAAGAGGTGCTCCTTGAACGGAAGGTCAGCGGGTACGCTGATTCCGCTGGCCAGCCACTGACTGCTCCACCCCAATATGAGGTTCTTGGACCAATCTGCAACCAATAGAAATTTTGGCACGAGTACCGACTCCTGCCACCACGAATCCTGCTGTACTGGCCCCAGGCTCAACAGTCCGACCGCCACAACCACCAGCAAGCCGCCACGTGCGGCGCCGAAGGCCATGCCGAGAAATCGATCGGTCCCGGAGAGGCCGGTGACACGTATCAACTCGCCAATAAGATAATTGACCATTGCCCCCACCAGCAGCGTGGCGATGAACATGATGGCGCAGCCCGCGATGACGCGAGCCGAAGGTGTCTCGATGTATCCGGCCAGGTAGACCGACAGTGAACCGCCGAACATCCAGGCTACGACTCCTGCGATGATCCAGGTCAGCAACGACAGTGCTTCTTTTACGAAGCCGCGGCTTAGACTGATCAAAGCGGAGATGGCGACGATGGCAACGATCGCCCAATCAACCCAGGTAAATGGCACAGTGCAGCCTACGGACAGATGAGGCGGCGCATTTTAGCAGAGCGCTGGGCTGTCGGTAAGCTGTGATTACGGCTGCGTTGCAAATCAATAGGTTGGGGTTAGAAAACCCGATTTCAACCACACCCCAAAACCCATGTGGGAGCTGACTTGCCTGCGATAGGGCCGGCACATTCAACATTACTGTTGATTGACCCACCCTCATCGCAGGCAAGCCAGCTCCCACATTTGGCTTGCATTCCAATCAGAGACTGGCGGTATTAACCGCGCTCAGGCTGGAAACGGGTCACGAAACCCTTGAGGTTCTGCTGGCGATCCAGCAGGTCCCGCAGCCGGTCCGCCTCGGCACGCTCGATCAGCGGCCCGATAAACACGCGGTTCTTGCCATCGGCGCTGCGGATATAGGCGTTATAGCCCTGGCTGCGCAGTTTTTTCTGCAAGGCATCAGCACCTTCACGGTTGCCCAGGCTGGCCACTTGGATGGACCAGCTGATCGGCAAACCATTCGGGTCGATGCGGCTCTGACCCACATCCGGCTTACCCGGCGCAGCCGGTTGCGGCGCTACCGGTTTGGGCGCAGGTGCTGGGGCAGCGGGCTTCGCGGCTGCCACCGGCGCAGCAGGCGCTGGCTTGACCACTGGCACACTCGGCTGCACAGGCGCTGAAGGCGGCTGCTGGGCAGCCACTTCCGCATCGCTCGGCACCGGCTCTTCCTCCGGCAATGCTTGGGGCTCGGGCACCACCACCGGCTCGACCTGTACCTGGGGCACTGCAGGCGCCTGGGGCGCAGCCGGGGCCTCTACGACAACCTGGCGCTGCTCGTCCTGGCGGGAAAACAGCATCGGCAAAAAAATCACCGCCAACGCCACCAGAACCAGGGCTCCGACCATTCGCTGCTTGTATGCGCTATCCAGTAATGCCATGTGCAGCTTCCTCCGTGGAGCGCCGGGCCAACCACTCAAGCGCCTCGGCAACACAATAAAATGATCCGAACAACAGAATCTCATCGTCAGGTGTGGCAACGGCGCACTGCGCCTCAAGGGCATCAGTCACGCTTGCATACGACGCCACCGGCGCACCAAGGTTCTGCAAGGCCGCTTCAAGCTCGGCGGCCGGGCGGCTGCGCGGCGTATCCAGCGGCGCTACAGCCCAGGCCTGGACATTGCCCAGCAAGGGCGCAACCACGCCCTCCAGGTCTTTGTCGGCCAGCAAGCCAAACACGGCCAGTCGACGACCGGCCGGCGGCGTGCGGGACAAACGCTGCGCCAAGTACTCGGCCGCATGGGGATTGTGCCCCACGTCAAGCAACAGGTTCAGGCGCTTACCCTGCCATTCGAACTCACGACGGTCCAGACGCCCCACCACGCGAGTCGCCAGCAAGGTAGCGGCGATCTGCTCGGCATTCCAAGGCAGGTCCAGCAGCAGATAGGCCTGCAGGGCCAGTGCGGCATTTTCCATCGGCAGGTTCAGCAACGGCAGGTCGCGTAACTCGACAACTTGGCCGCGCCCATCACGCCCACACCATTGCCAGCGCTGCTCACCGATCTCCAGGCTGAATTCGCGGCCACGCAGGAAGAACGGGCAATCCAGCTCACGCACCTTGTCGAGCAAGGTGTGCGGCGGGTCAAGATCACCACACAGCGCCGGCTTGCCCTGGCGGAAGATCCCGGCCTTTTCAAAGGCGACGGACTCGCGGGTATTGCCCAGGTAATCGGCGTGGTCCACACCAATGCTGGTGATCAACGCCAGGTCGGCGTCCACCACATTGACCGTGTCCAGGCGCCCGCCCAGGCCAACTTCCAGCACGACCACATCCAGCTGGGCACGCTCGAACAGCCAGAACGCCGCCAGGGTGCCCATTTCGAAGTAAGTCAGGGAAATCTCGCCACGCCCGGCATCGAGTGCGGCGAAGGCTTCGCAGAGTTGCTCATCAGTGGCTTCGACGCCATTGAGCTGCACCCGCTCGTTATAACGCAGCAGGTGCGGGGAATTGTACACGCCCACTTTCAGCCCTTGGGCTTGCAGCAGCGCGGCGACAAAGGCGCAGGTAGAGCCTTTGCCGTTGGTACCGGTCACCGTGATCACGCGCGGTGCCGGGCGGCCCAACCCGAGGCGGGCCGCTACCTGTTGCGAGCGCTCCAGGCCCATGTCGATGGCGGACGGATGCAACTGCTCAAGGTAGGCGAGCCATTCGCCCAGGGTACGTTGGGTCATAGGTTTGCTGGCACCGGTGGCACGACGATCGGTTCGACTTTAGGCGCAACGTACACAGGGGTAGGCAGGCCCATCATCTGTGCCAGCAGGTTACCCAGGCGTGGGCGCAGCTCGCCACGCGGGATGATCAGGTCGATGGCGCCGTGCTCCAGCAGGAACTCGCTGCGCTGGAAGCCTTCCGGCAGTTTTTCACGCACGGTCTGCTCAATCACGCGCGGACCAGCAAAGCCGATCAGGGCCTTTGGTTCGCCAACGATCACGTCACCCAGCATCGCCAGGCTCGCGGAAACGCCGCCGTAGACCGGGTCGGTCAGCACGGAGATGAACGGGATGCCTTCTTCACGCAGACGCGCCAGTACCGCAGAGGTCTTGGCCATTTGCATCAGGGAAATCAGGGCTTCCTGCATGCGCGCACCACCGGAGGCGGCGAAGCAGATCATCGGGCAACGGTTTTCCAGGGCGTAGTTGGCAGCGCGCACAAAGCGCTCACCGACGATGGCACCCATGGAGCCGCCCATGAACGAGAACTCGAACGCCGACACCACGACAGGCATGCCCAGCAGCTTGCCGCTGACGGAAATCAACGCGTCTTTCTCGCCGGTCTGCTTTTGCGCAGCGGTCAGGCGGTCCTTGTACTTCTTGCCGTCGCGGAACTTGAGACGGTCGACCGGCTCCAGGTCAGCACCCAGCTCGTTGCGACCTTCTGCATCAAGGAAGATGTCGATGCGGGCGCGGGCGCCGATACGCATGTGGTGGTTGCACTTGGGGCAAACGTCCAGGGTCTTTTCCAGCTCCGGGCGGTACAGCACCGCGTCGCAGGATGGGCACTTGTGCCACAGACCTTCAGGAACCGAGCTTTTCTTCACCTCGGAACGCATGATCGAAGGGATCAGTTTGTCTACTAACCAGTTGCTCATGCTTTCTTTCTCCAGTACCGGTGGCTTGAACACAGCCCCGCGTATGCCCTTGAGCTAAATTCATATGTGGCGATGACGCATGCAGGACGGGGTCAGGTGTTCGACCGGCCATTTCCTGCACACTTCCTCAGCCTTCCAGACAACCTGCCCGTGCAAGGTTGCCACTTCATTTCCGGGCCTCCCGCAGGCGGCGCCGGGCTGTTTTACACAGTGGTAGTTATGGACGGCGGCAGACTGCCAGCCGTCACATCCCGCCACTGCTGTTGCGCACGGCTTGCATGAATGCGCGAATCTTGGCGTGATCCTTGATGCCCTTGCCCTGCTCCACCCCACCGCTGACATCCACGGCATACGGGCGCACCTGCTCGATCGCAGCCCCGACATTCGCGGGGTTGAGCCCGCCCGCCAGGATGATCGGCTTGCTCAGGCCCTCGGGAATCAGCGACCAATCGAACGCCTCCCCCGTCCCCCCGGGTACGCCTTCGACATAGGTGTCCAGCAAAATCCCGCGAGCGCCGGTGTAGGCCGCGCATGCCGCCGCGATATCGTCGCCGGCCTTGACGCGCAACGCCTTGATGTAAGGGCGCTGGTAGCTTTCGCACTCATCAGGGCTTTCGTCACCGTGAAACTGCAGCATGTCCAGCGGCACGGCATCCAGGGTTTCGTTGAGTTCACAGCGGCTGGCGTTGACGAACAAGCCCACGGTGGTCACGAACGGCGGCAGCGCGGCGATGATCGCCCGTGCCTGCAAGACATTCACCGCACGCGGGCTCTTGGCGTAAAACACGAAACCGATGGCATCCGCTCCCGCCTCGACTGCCGCCAGCGCGTCTTCCATGCGGGTAATCCCGCAAATCTTGCTGCGAACGGCGGACATGTCGTGAAAACCTCAGGCATCGGACCGATAAAGTCCCGGATGGTAACAAAAGCTTTTCCGGGCGTCAGCCGCCAAGTTCGCTGAAACCGGTGAGGAAGTGTGGCCCGATGAAACGTTCCGGCAATTCGAACTCGTCGCGATACTCCACATCCACCAGGTACAGGCCGAAAGGGTGAGCCGTCACGCCGCCGGTACGGCGGATCCGGCTTTCCAGCACCTCCTTGGCCCATTCCACCGGGCGCTCGCCCGTGCCGATGGTCATCAACACACCGGCAATGTTGCGCACCATGTGATGCAGGAACGCCCCGGCGCGGATATCCAGCACGATCATCTTGCCGTGACGGGTCACCCGCAGGTGGTGGACTTCCTTGATCGGCGACTTGGCCTGGCACTGGCCGGCGCGGAACGCACTGAAGTCATGCACGCCTACCAGATACTGCGCGGCCTCGGCCATGCGGTCTGCGTCCAGCGGGCGGTGGTTCCAGGTGATTTCTTCGTTGAGGTGCGCCGGGCGGATCTGATCGTTGTAGATCACGTAGCGGTAGCGCCGGGCGATGGCCTTGAAGCGCGCATGAAAGTGCGCAGGCATGACCTTGGCCCAACTGACGCTGACATCATGGGGCAAGTTGATATTGGCGCCCATGACCCACGCCTTCATTGAGCGCTCGGCTTGGGTATCGAAGTGCACCACCTGGCCACAGGCGTGCACACCGGCGTCCGTACGCCCGGCGCACATCAACGACACCGGCGAGTCGGCGACCTTCGACAAGGCGTTTTCCAGGGTTTCCTGCACCGTCGGTACACCCGAGGCCTGGCGCTGCCAGCCGCGATAGCGCGAGCCTTTGTATTCCACGCCCAGGGCGATGCGGTAAAAGCCTGCGGCCGCCATTTCGGCAGCCGGGTTATCTATATTTGCCAAGAACTGAGAGCCTGATGAGTTGCGCAAAGGTGGCCATTATAAAGGCCGAAATAGCGAGATGGGCGCTTTTGTTAAGGACTGGCGCCGAGCCAAATGTGGGAGCGGGCTTGCTCGCGAATGCGCAGTGTCAGTCACTGCAAATGGTGACTGAACCATCGTATTCGCGAGCAAGCCCGCTCCCACATTAGAGTTTCGTCGCCCGTCAGATACGGCCGAGCATTTCCTTGGCCTCGCCGCGCTGAACCTCGTCACCTTCGGTCAGCACTTCGCTGAGAATGTCCCGCGCACCGTCGGCATCCCCCATGTCGATATAGGCCTGGGCCAGGTCCAGCTTGGTCGCGACTTCATCGGTGCCGGAGAGGAAATCGAATTCCGGCTCATCGCCCCCCAGCGCCGCGTCTTCAGCAGTAAAGGACGGCTCGATGGGCGGATGCTCAAGGCTCTGGGACAGACGATCCAACTCAGCGTTGACGTCATCCAGCTCCGACGCAAACGCATCGGGCTTGGCAGCGCCAGGCGTCTCTGGCTCATCGGCCAGGGACAGGTCGAAGTCTTCCGGCAGGTCGAAATCGTCCAGCGCAGCCGGCGTGAGGGTGGGCGGTTCAACGGCTGGCACGTCCTTCATCTGGTCTTCAAGGCCCGAGAGGAAGTCGTCATCGGACTGCGCAGAGCCCGGCGCGTCCAGTTGCAGGTCCAGGTCAAAGTCCGACAGGTCGTCCGGGCTGGCCTTGGCATCGGTCTGCTGTTGCAGCACCGACTCAAAGCTCAACTCATCATCCGGGATGACCACAGCCGGGGAAGCCGCTTCCAGGTCGTCCAGGCTCAGGTCGAAATCGGTGTCGAACGCATCAGCCTCGGGAGCAGGCGTCGGCGCCGGTGCGGCCGGCTTGTCTTCCAGCAGGTCCTTGACGTACTGGGCGTCCAGCGCGGCGGCGGCAACCGCGGCGCTGACACCAGCCGCCAACACGGCCATGGCCGGGAAGCGCGACTTGAGCTGTTCAACCTGGGCATGGTTTTCACCATTGGCTACCAGTTGACGCTCCTGGGTCACGAAACCGTCCTTATCGTTTTGCAGGCCGTAGACTTCCATCAGCTTCAAACGCAGGTCGCTGCGCTTGGGCTCGTGCTTGATCGCCTGCTCCAGCACATCGGCGGCCTGGTTCAGGTGGCCGCGATCGATATGGGACTGGGCCTGCGCCAGGGCGTCGCTGGAATTCATCGGGGCCACTGCAACGGCCAAAGGCGCGAGCACGGAGGCAACGGTTGGTGTGATTACCGGCTCCTCAACCACCAGGGCGGGGGTTGGGGCCGCTGCCAGCTTTACATTGGGAGCTGGCACCTCCAGGCCTTCGAAGCTGTCTGGTGGCAGGTCATGATCGAGGTTGGAGGTGAACTCCGGCTCTTCCGCCAGCGCCCGCGCCATGCGCAGGTGTTTTTCCTCTTCGCGGCGAGCGTTGCGATGACGCGCCCACAGCAGCAGGAGCAGCAACACCACCAGGCCCGCCGCACCGCCGACCACGCCGAGCACGATCGGGTTGGTCAGCAGGTCGTTGAATTTGTCTTCGGCCGAGGCAGGCGCGGCTTGCGGCTTGATCGGCTCAGGGGCTGGCGCAGTGGCTTCCGGGGTCGCAGGCGCAGGCGTGGCAGGTGCCGCGGCGGCCGGAGCGTTGGCCAACTGCGCCGACATCGCTGCCGTCGCAGGGGCAGCAGACGGGTCGCCTTTTTCGGCCTGCAAGCGCGCCAGCTGATCGTTTTTCAGCTGGATCAGCTTTTGCAGCTTGTCCAACTGGCTTTGCAGATCGGCCGCACGGCTTTTCAGTTCTTCATTGTCGCGACGGGTGGTGTCCAGTTGTTCCTGAGTCATCGCCAGCTTGTCGCTCAGGGCGCGGTTGTCACCCGCCTTGCCCTTCGCGCCTTTTTTGGCGGACTCGGCCGAGACCAGGCTCAGGTTGTCCTGGGTGTTGGTGCTTGAGGGTGCACTGCCCGCCTGGGTCCGCTTGGTGGCGTCCAGTTGTTGCTTGCCGGCCACCGGGTTCGTCGCCGCGCGACGGCCCTGGCGCCAGGCATTGTTCTGCGCAGTCACCTCGGCAATGGCCTTCGATTGCGGCAGGCTGGTGGCTTGCACACGATCCGGCAGGCGCAGGACCTGGCCGGTTTTCAAACGGTTGATGTTGCCATCGATGAAGGCATCCGGGTTGAGCGCCTGGATCGCCAGCATCGTTTGCTGCACCGACGCGCCATTACGGTTCTTCTCGGCGATTTCCCACAGGGTGTCGCGCGAAGTCGTGGTGTGCTGGGCCGGTTTGCTGACGGCAGGCGCGGTATTCGCCGGCGCGCTCAAACGCACTGTCGGCGCAGGAGCCGCTGCCGTCGGTGCAGGTGTTGCCTGATCGAACTTGGCCGGGTCGAGCAGCACGCTGTAGTCGCGCATCAGGCGGCCATTGGGCCATTGCACCTGCAGCAGGAAGCGTATGTAGGAATCGGGCAACGGCTTGCTGGAGGTGACACGCACCACGCTGCGCCCATTAGGGTTGATGACCGGGGTAAACGTCAGGTCATTGAGGAATGCCTGGCGATCGACGCCCGCATCCACAAACGCCTGGGACGACGCCAGGCTCGGGGTGATCTCGGACGCGGTGAGGCCACCGACATCGAGCAGTTCGATTTCCACCGACAACGGCTGGTTCAACTTCGACTTGAGGGTCATTTCCCCCAGCTGCAGCGCCTGCGCCATACCGGAGGACAGCGCCGAGGCAGCCGCTATTGCTAACACCAGTTTGCGAACTTGAACCATAGCCTCATCCTTTGTCTGAACACTCCCCGGCCCGCGAGAAGGTTGGTAACCGCTGCCATAAGGCATGGCGAGCCGATAGGTCACCGACGCGCATCTTTTGCTGCTTGGGGCCAAGCATAGCGCCTGGCTAGAATCAATCTACAAATTGCCGCCAAGTATCTTTTACGCAAGGCCTTTTATCAACAACTGCGCCAGCTGCACCGCATTCAGGGCGGCGCCTTTGCGTACGTTATCTGACGTCAGCCACAGATTTAGTTCCGCGGGGTCATCCACACCTGCACGAACCCGGCCCACGTAGACCACGTCCTGGCCCACCGCATCGCCCACGGCCGTTGGGTAATCGCCCTCCTCGACCAGCTCGATACCCGGTGCAGCCTCAAGCACGCGGTTGACGACCGCCAGATCGACCGGCGCCCCCAGTTGCAATGACACAGTCAGGCTATCGCCAAAAAACACCGGGGCTTGAACGCAGGTTGCGGAAATCTTCAGCAACGGCATGTCCAGTACTGCGCGCAGCTCGTGTACGAGGCGTTTCTCCAGGGCTGTATGACCTTGGGCGTCTGGCTTGCCGACCTGGGCCAGCAGGTTGAAGGCCATTTGCCGATCAAAGAACTGCGGCTCCAGCGGTCGCACGTTCAACAGCTCGGCGGTCTGCCGGGCCAACTCACTGACGGCTTCGCGGCCCTGGGCCGACACCGCCAGGTTGGCGGTGACGCTGACGCGCTGGATATCGAGCAACCCGCGCAACGGCGCCAGCACCACTGCCAGATTGGTGGCCGATGGGCTTGGACTACCGAGCTGAAATGGTTTGCTCAGCCCGTTCAACACGTGCGCATTGGCCTCCGGCACAACCTGAGGCGCTTGTTCGGCCGGCAACGCACCGGACAGATCGATCACCGAGCAACCCGCCGCCGTAGCACGCGGGGCGAAGCTCAAGGTTACAGCCGGGCCCGCGGCAAAGAACGCCAGCTGCACCTTGCTGAAATCAAACTCGTCGACTTCCTTGACCCGCACGTTCTTGCCGCGAAACGGCACCGACGCACCGGCCGAGTTGCTGCCGGCCAGCAAATGCAGGGCGCCGACCGGGAAGTCCAGTTCTTCGAGGATCTGCACCAGGGTTTCACCGACAGTGCCGGTGGCGCCGATCACGGCGATATCAAAGGTCTGGGTCATGGGGGCTGCCTCGGGCATTGCGGGGGGAGCGGCACTTTACCGGGTGGCTGGGGGTGAGGCAATTGAACCGGCTTATGCGGTGGAGCTGATGGCCCTATCGCAGGCAAGCCAGCTCCCACATTTGACCGTGTTCACAAATCAAAATGTGGGAGCTGCGGTGCGACGATTCGACTTGCCTGCAATGGCGACCTCAAGAACAACAAAAAACCCGCGCCTGTCACCAGAACGCGGGTTTTTCTTATTGCCTTACGCGATCAACGCTCCAGCAAGATCCGCAGCATGCGGCGCAGCGGTTCGGCCGCGCCCCACAGCAGTTGGTCGCCAACGGTGAACGCGCCCAGGTACTGGGTGCCCATGTTCAGCTTGCGCAGGCGGCCCACCGGTACATTCAGGGTGCCGGTGACCTTGGTCGGGCTCAGCTCCTGCATGCTGATGTCGCGGTTGTTCGGCACCAGCTTGACCCATGGGTTGTGCTGGCTGATCAACGCTTCGATATCGGCGATCGGCACGTCTTTGTTCAGCTTGATGGTCAGTGCCTGGCTGTGGCAGCGCATCGCGCCGATACGCACGCAGATGCCGTCCACCGGGATCGGGCTCTTGAAGCGACCGAGGATCTTGTTGGTCTCGGCCTGGGCCTTCCACTCTTCGCGGCTCTGGCCGTTCGGCAGCTCTTTGTCGATCCACGGGATCAGGCTACCGGCCAATGGCACGCCGAAGTTCTCGGTCGGGTAGGCATCGCTGCGCATGGCTTCGGCCACGCGGCGGTCGATGTCGAGGATCGCGCTGGCCGGGTCGGCCAGTTGATCGGCCACGGCCGCGTGGGTCGCGCCCATCTGCTTGATCAGCTCACGCATGTTCTGCGCGCCGGCACCGGAGGCCGCCTGATAGGTCATGGCACTCATCCACTCGACCAGGCCGGCTTCGAACAAGCCACCCAGGCCCATCAGCATCAGGCTGACGGTGCAGTTGCCGCCGACGTAGTTCTTGGTGCCCGCATCCAACTGCTGGTCGATGACCTTGCGGTTCACCGGGTCGAGGATGATCACCGCGTCGTCCTGCATGCGCAGGCTCGACGCGGCGTCGATCCAGTAACCCTGCCAGCCGGCTTCGCGCAGCTTGGGGAAGACTTCGCTGGTGTAGTCGCCACCCTGGCAGGTCAGAATCACGTCGAGGGTTTTCAGCTCTTCAATGCTGTAGGCGTCCTTGAGCGGGGCAATATCCTTGCCCACAGACGGCCCTTGGCCACCCACATTCGAAGTGGTGAAAAACACCGGCTCAATAAGATCGAAATCCTGCTCTTCCAGCATCCGCTGCATGAGCACGGAACCGACCATACCGCGCCAACCGATCAGACCTACACGTTTCATCGCAACTACACCTTGTTAAAAAGTGGGCCGCCTGCAGCAAACTTCTGCAAGGGGGCCCGAGAGATTACAGATTCCGCAGCGCGGCGACTACTGCGTCGCCCATTTCTTGCGTTCCAACTTTGGTGCAACCCTGCGACCAGATGTCGCCGGTGCGCAAACCCTGGTCCAGCACCAGGCTCACGGCCTTCTCTATGGCGTCGGCCGCTTCACTCAGGTTGAAGCTGTAACGCAGCATCATCGACACCGACAGAATGGTCGCCAGCGGGTTGGCAATGCCTTGGCCTGCGATGTCTGGCGCCGAACCGTGGCAAGGCTCGTACATGCCCTTGTTGTTGGTGTCCAGGGACGCCGACGGCAGCATGCCGATGGAGCCGGTGAGCATCGAGGCCTGGTCGGACAGGATGTCGCCGAACAGGTTGTCGGTGACGATCACGTCGAACTGCTTGGGTGCGCGCACCAGTTGCATGGCGGCGTTGTCGACGTACATGTGGCTCAGTTCGACATCCGGGTAGTCCTTGGCCACTTCTTCGACGATTTCACGCCACAGCTGGCTGGAGGCCAACACGTTGGCCTTGTCCACCGAGCAGACCTTCTTGCCACGCACACGGGCCATGTCGAAGCCGACACGGGCAATACGGCGGATTTCGCTTTCGCTGTACGGCAGGGTGTCGTAGGCCTGGCGTTCGCCATTCTCCAACTCACGCACGCCACGTGGCGAGCCAAAGTAGATACCGCCGGTCAGTTCACGCACGATCAGGATGTCCAGGCCCGCGACCACGTCCGGCTTGAGGCTCGACGCATCAGCCAATTGCGGGTAGAGGATCGCCGGGCGCAGGTTGCCGAACAGGCCCAGTTGCGCACGGATCTTCAACAGGCCGCGCTCAGGGCGGATGTCACGTTCGATCTTGTCCCATTTCGGGCCACCCACGGCGCCGAGCAGTACGGCGTCCGCCGCACGGGCGCGGTCCAGGGTCTCATCGGCCAGCGGTACGCCGTGCTTGTCGATGGCGGCGCCGCCGATCACGTCGTGGCTCAGCTCGAAGCCCAGGCTGTACTTGGTGTTGGCCAATTCCAGGACCTTGACCGCTTCGGCCATGATTTCCGGACCAATACCGTCGCCAGGGAGAATCAGAATCTGCTTGCTCATGGGTTCCTCATTTCATCAAGCGGCCTGCCCGCGGGCAGGTCGGGAAAAATCGATCAGCGCTCGGCAAACACCACCAGCACGTCGGTGCTGAAGGTGCCGTCGGCTTGAATGTCGTAGTAGTCACGCACTTCCTGACCCATCGCCTGTTGCAGCTCAAGGATGGCTGCGCGCAGCACCTCTGGCGTGCGCATGCGCTCGACCCATGAGGTGTATTCCAGGCGCAAGCGTTGGCGGCTGCTGTTGCGCACATGCAGGCCGGACTCACTGAGCTGCTGCATCCACTCGGCGGCGCTGTAGTCACGTACGTGGCTGGTGTCGCGCAGCACTTCGACGGTTTGCAGGTAAGTGTCCAACAGCGGGCTGCCCGGTGACAAGACGTCGACAAAGGCCGCCACGCCGCCCGGCTTCAGCACCCGGCGCACTTCACGCAGGGCCAGGCCGAGGTCGCTCCAGTGGTGGGCCGAATAACGGCTGAACACGAAGTCGAACTCGCCATCGGCGAACGGCAAGCGTTCGGCGGCGCCGTGCACGGTGCGGATGTTGCCCAGGTTACGGTCTTTCGCAGCGGCGGCGACCACGTCGAGCATCTGCTGGGACAGGTCGTAGGCCACCACTTCGTTGACCAGCGGCGCAACGTGGAAGCTGACATGACCGGCACCGCAGCCCAAATCCAGCAATCGCGCACTGCCCTGCCCGGCCAGCTCGGCCTGCAGCAGCGCAAATTCGGTGCCTTGGGCGTGCACGGCACTGCTCAGGTAGGCGGAGGCTTGCTCGCCGAATTGTTTTTGCACGACTTGGGTGTGGGCGGTGGTGGTCATGGTGGTTTTTCCTTGGGTTTTGGGGTGGTTGTACGGGCGCTATCGCCGGCAAGCCAGCTCCTACAGTTGGAATGCATTCCAATGTGGGAGCCGGGCTTGCCCGCGATGGGGCCTGCACGGTCTACCGCCAATCAAGCATCGCGAAACAACCAAGGCTGGCTCGCCCGGTGCTTGGCTTCAAACGCGGCAATCGCGTCGCCGTCCTGCAAGGTCAGGCCGATGTCGTCCAGGCCATTGAGCAGGCAGTGCTTGCGGAAAGCGTCCACTTCAAAGTGATACACCTTGCCATCCGGACGGGTCACGGTCTGCGCGGCCAGGTCGACGGTGAGCTGGTAGCCCTCCTCGGCCTCCACTTGCTTGAACAGCTCATCCACTTCGGCATCGCTCAAGATGATCGGCAGCAAGCCGTTCTTGAAGCTGTTGTTGAAGAAGATGTCGGCATAGCTCGGCGCGATGATGCTGCGAAAGCCATATTCTTCCAGGGCCCATGGCGCGTGTTCACGGCTGGAACCGCAACCGAAGTTCTCGCGGGCCAGCAGCACACTGGCACCTTGGTAGCGTTCGGCGTTGAGCACGAAGTCCTTGTTCAGCGGGCGCTTGGAGTTGTCCTGGTAGGCGTAACCCACGTCCAGGTAGCGCCACTCGTCGAACAGGTTGGGGCCGAAACCGGTGCGCTTGATCGACTTCAAGAACTGCTTGGGGATGATCTGGTCAGTGTCGACGTTGGCACGATCCAAAGGGGCGACAAGGCCGGTGTGTTGGGTAAAAGCACGCATCGGGTATTCCTCAGATCAATTCGCGAACGTCGATGAAACGACCGTTGACGGCAGCGGCAGCCGCCATGGCCGGGCTGACCAGGTGAGTACGCCCACCGGCGCCCTGGCGCCCTTCGAAGTTACGGTTGGAGGTGGAGGCGCAATGCTCGCCCGACTCCAAGCGGTCCGGGTTCATCGCCAGGCACATCGAGCAGCCTGGCTCGCGCCATTCAAAACCGGCTTCAAGGAAGATCTTGTCCAGGCCTTCGGCTTCGGCTTGCGCTTTCACCAGGCCCGAACCCGGCACCACGATGGCTTGCTTGATGGTCGAGGCCACCTTGCGGCCTTTGGCGATGACGGCTGCGGCGCGCAGGTCTTCGATCCGCGAGTTGGTGCAGGAACCGATGAACACGCGATCCAACTGGATATCGGTGATCGCCTGGTTGGCCTGCAAGCCCATGTACTTCAAGGCGCGCTCGATGGAACCGCGCTTGACCAGGTCGGTTTCCTTGGCCGGGTCCGGCACGTTCTGGTCGACGGCCAACACCATTTCCGGCGAGGTGCCCCAGCTGACTTGCGGCTTGATCTGGGCAGCGTCGAGCTCGACCACGGTGTCGAACACCGCATCGGCGTCGGAGACCAGGTCTTTCCAGGCTTCGACAGCGGCCTCCCAATCGGCACCTTGCGGAGCGAATGGACGGCCTTTTACGTATTCAACGGTCTTTTCGTCCGCCGCCACCATGCCCACGCGGGCACCGGCTTCGATGGACATGTTGCAGATGGTCATGCGGCCTTCGATGGAGAGGTCGCGGATCGCGCTGCCGGCGAACTCGATGGCGTGGCCATTACCGCCGGCGGTGCCGATCTTGCCGATCACGGCGAGCACGATGTCCTTGGCGGTCACGCCGAACGGCAAGGTGCCCTCGACCTTGACCAACATGTTCTTCATCTTTTTGGCGACCAGGCACTGGGTGGCGAACACATGTTCCACCTCGGAAGTGCCGATGCCATGGGCCAAGGCGCCGAACGCACCGTGGGTGGAGGTGTGGGAGTCACCGCAGACCACGGTCATGCCCGGCAAGGTGGCACCCTGCTCCGGGCCGATCACGTGAACGATCCCTTGACGCACGTCATTCATCTTGAATTCGGTGATGCCATATTCGTCGCAGTAGTCGTCGAGGGTCTGCACCTGCAAGCGCGACACCTGGTCGGCGATGGCGTCGATGCCGCCTTTGCGCTCGGGAGTGGTCGGTACGTTGTGGTCCGGTGTGGCGATGATGGAGTCGACGCGCCAAGGCTTGCGCCCGGCCAGCCGCAGGCCTTCGAACGCTTGGGGCGAGGTCACTTCATGGATGATGTGACGGTCGATATAGATCAGCGACGAACCATCGTCGCGCCGTTTCACTTCATGGGAATCCCAAAGCTTGTCGTAAAGCGTTTTGCCGGCCATCAGTCGGTCCTCATCAGCGGTGTTTCATACGCCGGGCTTTTCAATAACCCTTTGGCTTGTGAGGCTGATGGTATGGCGCTACATTAAATAACTCAAATTCATATTTTTTATGCTTTGGATTACCAACTGGAATACAGCATATGGACCTGGCCAACCTCAATGCCTTTATCGCCATCGCCGAGACCGGCAGCTTCTCCGGCGCCGGCGAACGCCTGCACCTGACCCAACCGGCCATCAGCAAGCGCATTGCCGGCCTTGAGCAACAATTGAAGGTGCGCCTGTTTGATCGCCTGGGCCGTGAAGTCGGCCTGACCGAGGCCGGGCGGGCCTTGCTGCCCCGCGCCTATCAGATCCTCAACGTGCTGGATGACACCCGCCGCGCCCTCACCAACCTCACCGGCGAAGTCAGCGGGCGGCTCACTCTGGCCACCAGCCATCACATTGGCTTGCACCGCCTGCCCCCGGTGCTGCGCACCTTTACCCGGGAATACCCCAACGTGGCGCTGGATATTCAGTTCCTCGATTCGGAAGTGGCCTACGAAGAAATCCTCCACGGCCGCGCCGAAGTGGCGGTGATCACCTTGGCGCCCGACCCGCACAACCTCGTCCGCGCCACGCCGGTCTGGGATGACCCGCTGGATTTCGTGGTCGCGCCGGAACACAGCCTCACCAGCAACGGCACCGTCAGCCTGGCGGATATCGCCAAGCACCCGGCAGTTTTCCCCGGTGGCAACACCTTTACCCACCATATTGTCAGCCGGCTGTTCGAAGCCCAGGGCCTCACGCCGAACATCGCGATGAGCACTAACTACCTGGAAACTATCAAGATGATGGTCTCCATCGGCTTGGCCTGGAGCGTGTTGCCGCGCACCATGCTCGATGATCAGGTGGCAAGTATCGCTTTGCCGGGCATACAGCTCAGTCGCCAGCTAGGCTATATCGTGCACACCGAAAGGACGCTGTCGAACGCTGCGCGGGCTTTCATGAGCCTATTGGATGCACAGGTCGATCTGCCAGGGATACCGGCATGAAGCTGTGCGGCCTCAAGGCCTGAACCAACCCGCGCCGAACGCCCATCGAGCCAAGGCCCTTTGATAATGCGCAACCCCGTCGATTCCGTGCCACCCCTGCCCCGCATCTACGCCCTTGACCCTCAAGAGGCGGAACAGAGCTGGGACAGCGCCCCACAGCTGCTGGCAGCGCTGAACGCTGCCCGGCTGGGTGCGTGGTGCTGGGAAATCGACAGCGGGCGCATCAGCTGGTCGCGGGGCACCCAGGCGCTGTTCGGCTTCGACCCCCGGCAGCCGCTGCCCAAGGACCTGGACTACCTCGACCTGCTCGCCCCCGAAGACAGTGCCCGTGTGGTGCGGGCCTTTCATGCCGTGCTGGCCGGCGAACCGTTCGAGCAGGCCATGCACCACCGCATCCAATGGCCCGACGGCAGCCTGCACTGGCTGGAAATCAACGGCAGCCTGGCGCCAGACAAGGCCGGCCGCCGTCGCATGATCGGGGTGATCCGCGAAATCACCCACCAGCGCGAACGGGAAAATGCCCTTGGCCACTCCGAAAAACGCTTCGCCACGCTGTTTCACCTGTGCCCGAACATGGTGTTGCTCACCCGCCAGTCCGACGGCCTGATCAGCGAGGCCAACCAGTATTTCGAGATGCTGTTCGGTTGGCCGGTCGCCGACGTCATCGGCCGTACCACCCTCGACCTTGGCCTGTGGCGCCACCCCGAACAGCGTGCGCTGCTGGTCAAGGCGACCCAGCGCAAAGGCGAGCCGATCACCATGGAGGTGCAGTTTTGTGCCAGCAACGGCCAGATCCACGATGGCACCCTCAGCGCGCAGAAAGTCGAGCTGGAGGGCGAGGCCTACCTGATCAGTACGTTCCTGGACACCACCGAGCGCAAAAACGCCGAGCAGGCCCTCAAGGACAGCCAGGAGCGCCTCGACCTGGCCCTGGACTCGGCGCAGTTGGGCACCTGGGACTGGCACATCCCCACCGGCATGCTCTACGGCTCGGCCCGCGCCGCCCAATTGCACGGCCTGCCGCCCGAACCCTTCCATGAATCCTTCGATGCATTTTTCGAGGGCATGTCCGATGAAGACCGCGAAGGCATGCGCAACGCCTACCGCAGCCTGCGCGAAGGCCCTGAAGGTAACTATCAACTGACCTATCGCGTGCTGATGGAGGACGGCAGCCCGCGCTACCTGGAAAGCCGCGCACGCCTGTACCGCGATGACGCCGGCAAGCCGCTGCGCATGGCCGGCACCTTGCTGGACATCACCGACCAGGTGGAACGCGAGCAACGCCTGACTGCTTCTGAAGAAAAGTTCGCCAGCCTGTTCCAGGCCAGCCCCGACCCCATTTGCGTCACGTGCCTGGACAGCGGCGAATTCATCGAGATCAACCCGGCCTTTACCCAAACATTCGGCTGGACAGCCGCCGAGGTCATCGACAAGAGCGCCGACCAGATCGGCCTGTGGGACGACTCCAGCAAACGCCTGCAGCGCATCGAGCGGGTGATTCGCGAGCAATCGTTGAGCAATGTGGCGATTGTGGTGCACCACAAGAACGGCCAGAGCCTGACCTGCGTGATTTCCAGCCGGCTGATCAAGGTCGGCGACCAACCGTGCATCGTCACCACGCTGCGCGACATTACCCAGCAACAGCGTTCGGAAGCGGCGCTGAAGGCCAGTGAAGAGAAGTTCGCCAAGGCCTTCCATTCCAGCCCCGACGCCATTTCCATCACCGAGCGCGATACCGGCCGGTACGTGGAGGTCAATGACGGGTTCTGCCGACTGACCGGTTATCGCGCCGAAGAAGCCATCGGCCTCACCCTGTACCAGATCGGCATCTGGGCCGATGAAAACCAGCGCGCTGCGCTGCTGGCGGAGTTGCAGATCAAGGGGCGCATCCATCACCTGGAAATGCTCTGGCATAACAAGCGCGGCGAGTTGCTGGCGGTGGAAGTGTCGGTAGAACCGATTACCCTCAACGAGACGCCCTGCCTGCTGCTGACCGCCCGCGACGTGAGCCTGCTGAAAAATGCTCAGGCGCAGATCCGCCACCTGGCCTACCACGACCCGCTGACCAACCTGCCCAATCGCGCCCTGCTGATGGACCGCCTGAGCCAGCAGATCGCCCTGCTCAAGCGTCACAACCTGCGCGGCGCCCTGCTGTTCCTGGACCTGGACCACTTCAAGCACATCAACGATTCGCTCGGGCACCCGGTGGGCGACACCGTGTTGAAAATCGTCACCGCGCGCCTGGAAGCCAGCGTGCGCATGGAAGACACCGTGGCGCGCCTGGGCGGTGACGAGTTTGTGGTGCTGCTCAGCGGCCTGGACGGCACACGCACCGAAGTCAGCGCCCAGGTGCAGGAACTGGCCGACACCTTGCGCGAGCTGCTCTCGGAACCGATGTTCCTCGACGGCCACCGCCTGCAGGTCACGCCGAGCATTGGCGTGGCGCTGATCCCCGATCACGGCTCCACCCCGGCCGACCTGCTCAAGCGCGCCGACATTGCCCTGTACCGCGCCAAGGATTCGGGGCGCAACACCACGCAGATGTTCCACAACAGCATGCAGAAAACCGCCAGCGAACGCCTGCGCATGGAAACCGACCTGCGCCTGGCCTTGTCACGTGGCGAGTTCAGCGTGCATTACCAGCCTCAGGTGGATGCGCGTGGCAACAAGATCATCGGCGCCGAAGCCCTGGTGCGCTGGCAGCACCCGCAACTGGGCGCGCAATCGCCCACGGAATTCATCAAAGTGCTGGAAGACAGCGGCCTGATCCTGGAAGTGGGCACCTGGATCCTCGACGAAGCGTGTGCCGCCTTTCAGCAATTGATCGCCGACGGCCTGGTAGACCCGCTGAAGTTCAGCCTGTGCGTGAACATCAGCCCGCGCCAGTTTCGCCAGAACGACTTTGTGGAACGGGTGCAGCGCAGCCTCAGCCAGCACCAGCTGCCGTGCAGCCTGCTGAAACTGGAGATCACCGAAGGCATCGTGATCCAGAACCTGGACGACACCGTAGCCAAGATGCGCCGCCTGAAAAAACTCGGCGTGAGTTTTGCGATGGATGACTTCGGTACCGGCTACTCCTCGCTCACCTACCTCAAGCGCCTGCCGGTGGATGCGCTGAAGATCGACCAATCGTTTGTGCGCGATGCAACCCACGACCCCAACGACGCCGAAATCATCCGCGCCATCGTAGCCATGGCCCGCAGCTTGAACCTGGAGGTGATCGCCGAGGGCGTGGAAACCCCGGAACAATTGGCGTTTTTGCAGAGGCTGGGTTGCCACGTGTTCCAGGGGTATTTGCATAGCCGGCCGTTGCCGATCGAGGGGTTCAGGCGGTTGTTGGGGTAGCCGTCATACCAACTTCTGCGCCCACAAACTATTGCTCATCCAACTCGATGAAAGAAGGCTTTCCTTCTTCCCAAACAGGTCGAGGGCGCCATCAATCACGGCCACTGAATGCCCATTACCGGCCAAGGTACCAATGGCGCCCTTGGCCAGTTCCTCCGCATTGCTTTCGCGTATGTAGGCAAACAAGCCCAATCGGCGCAGTGCATTACCAGGGAAATCACCGTCGTTGAGCGTCTGCATGGCCACTTCGAAACTCTGCCTTGCGCGAAAGTCGTTGTTCTCCGATTGCGCTCGCTTTGCGCTCACCGCATACAAGAAGTTGGCATCCTCCAGCAACACCGGATCAGCCCCCGTCAATTGCGACACCCGCCTGGCCTTGGCCAGTTCTTCATGAGTAAGCGTTAAGGGGAAGCCGTCGCGCATAGTGACTTCAAAACCCTCGGGGCGCTCAGTCACCGTACGAAAAATATCCTTCGGTTTCTGCCCAAATCTCATCATCGCAGCCTTGATCGCCGACACTGTCGCGCAATTGCCATTGGCGCCCTGATAAAAGCCGCTCCAGATATCCTTAGGCTTTTCACTGGTGGGCACTGCCCCAGCCGAACTCGACCGCGAAGTACTGGGAACAATCTGTAGCCATAGCGATTACCGACTGGCATTGGAAAGCCATCGCGGCGACCGACCCCGTCCACGACCAATGTGCTGCCAAAGTTGTGGGTACCCATCACCGCCACCACGCCCTCGCCCACCATCTCACCCGGCGACACATATTGGGACAGGCCATACACCCCCATCCCCTGCAAGCATCTCAATGTGGTTTCACCCTGGAGCGTCTTGGCCAGCGCCGCCGCAAAACTCGCATACCCCCCGACGCTCTGCTTGCGTTTCACAAAGACCGCCAATGCAAAGTTGGCAGCCCTGACCACCTCAACGTCATCACCACCAAACCTCGATGCCTGGGCCACTTGGCTCAATTCATCCTGCGAGACATGCACTTTGAATTCATCTTTCATCGTCACGTCGTAGCCGCTACCAGAAGACGTGACTTGATCGAACATGTCGGCCGGCGTAGGACCCAGTGTCGCCATCATCATTTTGATCACGGCAGCATGGCTTGTGCCGTCAAAGTTCTCACCAAACCGTCGCTCGGCGACATTAAAAGCGTTAGCCCAGTTGGTGGTTTTTTCCGCCACCGGCACTGAAGGCTGCCCGGCGGAGAACGGGTACTGAGGCGGTGATGCAAAAGCGGGGGCGTTTAATACCGGAGCATTCATGAACCATGATTCCAGAGGGATGTACCCGAGGTTCGTGGGCTCCAGCGTTATTCGGTTCCGACCATCCCATTTCACAATAAGAAAAGGGCGCCAATGGCGCCCTTTCTTGAAGAGGTATCGCTACGCCGCGACGGCGGGATGTGGCATGCCCAGCAAGCGGCTGACCTGCTCCAGCTCGGTCTCCCGGCGCAAGGCCGTGAACAGCTCCACCGCCTCGGGGTAGTTGCGTGTCAACATTGCCAGCCATTGTTTCAAGCGGCCCGGCGCCTGGCGCTCGGTCAGTTGCTCGACCGATTGGGTCCAGAAATCCTGGAGCATGGGTTGCATCTGCGCCCAGGTCATTTCCACCACCTCTTCGCCGGCGCGCGCGGCGGCAATCTGGCGCGCCAGGTCGGGACGTGCCACCAGGCCACGGCCGAGCATGATGTCTTCGGCGCCGCTGACTTCACGGCAGCGCTTCCAGTCTTCGACACTCCAGATGTCGCCATTGGCGAACACCGGCACCTTGACCACGTCCTGCACACGCGGGATCCACTCCCAATGGGCGGGCGGCTTGTAGCCATCGGTCTTGGTGCGCGCATGCACCACGATATGCGCCGCGCCGCCTTCGGCCAAGGCCGTGGCGCACACCAGCGCGCCGTCCGGGCTGTCGAAGCCCAGGCGCATCTTGGCAGTCACAGGGATGTGCGCAGGCACCGCACGACGTACGTGCTCAACGATCTGATTGAGCAACTCCGGCTCCTTGAGCAGCACCGCACCGCCACGAGACTTGTTCACCGTCTTGGCGGGGCAGCCGAAGTTCAGATCGATCACCTGCGAACCCAGCTCACAGGCCAGGGCGGCGTTTTCCGCCAGGCACACCGGGTCGGAGCCGAGCAATTGCACGCGCAGTGGCACACCCGCCGCGGTGTGGGCACCGTGCAGCAGCTCCGGGGCGAGCTTGTGAAAATAGGCCGGGGTGAGCAGGCGATCATTGACGCGGATGAACTCGGTCACACACCAGTCGATACCGCCGACACGGGTCAGCACGTCCCGCAGGATGTTGTCGACCAACCCCTCCATGGGCGCCAAAGCAATTTGCATGGAAAACACTCAACAAAAATCGTGGCGCAGTTTACTGGGTTTCCCACCGCAACCGCTAACCCCCCGTCAGTTGCGCAGCGCCGGGCCGTAACCGTCGAGGAACTCGGGCGGCATGCGCTTGGGCTTGCCAGTGGACAGTTCGATGCACACAAAGGTGGTTTGCGCACGCAGCAGGGTCGCGCCATCGCGAGGGCGCATCAGCTGGAAGCGACGGGTCATTTTCAGGCGCTGGTCCCAGTCGACGATCCAGGTGGCCAGTTGCAGCTCGTCGCCCTCATAGCCGGCGGCCAGGTAGTCGATCTCATGGCGCACCACGGCCATGGCACGGTCCAGGCGGCGGTACTCGGTAAGGTCCAGCCCCAGGCGCTGGGAATGGCGCCACGCGCAGCGCTCCAGCCAGGACACGTACACCGCGTTATTGGCGTGCCCCAGGCCGTCGATGTCTTCAGCGGCGACCTGCAGGTCGATGATAAACGGTGTTGCCAGATCCCAGCCCATGCCTTGCTCCAGTCGATTGATGTCGGCGGGAGCAGTGTATCAGGCGGTTTGCCGCTCCTGCACACGACGACCGGCCAGCAGGGCCAATACGCCCTCGATCACGCGGGGATCGGCCAGCACGCGCTGGTGCCCGCCCTGCTCCAGGCGCAGCAGGCGGCTGTCGAACCAGGCCTCGTGGATGGCCTGGGACGCCTTGACCGGTACGAACGTGTCGTCTTCGGCGTGCACGATCAGGCCGGGCATATTCATCTGGTAGTGAGCCACATCCAGGTGCTTGAGCGGCATGCCGAAGGTCAGCTCGACCTCCTGGATAAACGCCGAGCGCGCACGCGGCGGCAAACCCACCATTCGGGTAAAGCCGCGCAGCACATCGAGAAAGCGCGACGGCGCAGCAATACTGACCAGCGCCTCGGTGCGCAACCCCAGTTGCACCGCCAGCATCGCGCTGGCGCCGCCCATGGAGTGACCGACCACGGCGTGCAAGGGTGGCAACTCATTGGCCGCCTCCAGCATGGCTCGGGCGAACAGCAGCACGTGCGCCTCACGCCCCGGCGAACGACCATGAGCCGGGCCATCCAAAGCAATCACCGAATACCCGTTTTGCACCAGGGCGGTGATCAGGCTGGCAAACTGTGTAGGGCGCCCTTCCCAGCCGTGCATCAACAGCACCGCAGGACCTTGCCCCCAACGCAGGGCGGACAGACCGAAACGCAAGGTGATGCGCTCCGATTGCGCGAGCAGTGGCAACTCCCAGTCACGCGGCGGCAGGTCGCGCGGGGTCATGAAGGTACGCCGCATTCTGCCCGCCACCGTGTGCGGCGCCAGGCGGCCAACGGTGTTATTGAAACCACGAATCCAGGTCAGGGCGCCCATGATGCGAATCCTCTCTTAGCGCACGGCCGACTTGGCTGCGCGTAACACACGGTCGGACAACTCACCCGGGCCCAAGGCGCGAGCCAGGGCCAGGCCACCGATCATCAACGCCATGTCGGCCAGGGCCTTGTCGGTGTCTTCGGGGCTGGCGGCCAATTGGGCGGCCATCAGCTCCACGTGTTCGTTCAAGGCGTCGCGGAAGGTGTCCGGCAGGCGCGCCATCTCGCCGACAGTGGCGGGGATCGGGCAAGCCTGGGCCGTGGAGTCGCGGTGCTTGCGCGACAGGTAGAACGCGGCTACCAGGCTCCTGCGCTCTTCACCGGTCAGTTGCTCGTCCATGTCGTCGATCGACGCGCGGCGCTTGGCCAACAGTTGAGTGAAAGCCTCCAGCATCAGCGCGTCCTTGCTTTCAAAGTGCGCGTAGAACCCACCGACGGTGAGCCCTGCCGCTCCCATGACTTCCCCGACGCTCGGCTCGGCCGGGCCGCGCTGGATCAACGCCGCACTGGCAGCCTGCAAAATGCGTTCGCGGGTTTGCGCTTTTTTATCGCTCATCAAAGCCTCCGTTTCTCATGGGTTGAATATTATTGCCATAATAATATTTGGCAAGCCACCAGCATGACCGCTCGTCTGAGCGCCCCCTCTGCAAATAATGGAATAAAACCGTCGCTTCAGCCGTTGTCGATGCAACACACCCTACAGCGGAGAGAACGTCATGGCCTGGACGCAGCAAAACGAGAACTGCGCATGGGTGGCCGGCGAGGCACCCTATGTTTTCGACAATGAATACACGGCCAACTTCATCAGCGGTTTTCGCACGGTGCTGATCGCGAAGATCGAAGCCGAAGGCGTGGGCAACCAACCGTTCGGCAAATTCTTCAACGACCGGGACGGGCACGCTGAAGCCAACTTCCTGGAGGCGCTGCGGGCCAATGAATGGGTATTCGATGCGGGCTATCAGGAGATCGTGGTGAGCATCAACAACTCGCCGTGCCGCCAGTGCTGCGTGCTGTTCAAGCAATACATGGAAGAGATTCAGCTGCGCTTCCCGAATACCACGCTGGTCATCGAGACCGCCAACATCTATCACCCGAACGACCCGCAAGACCAGGCCTGCCTGCGCGCCTTGTCACGCCTGCCCGGCATTCGCGTGGAGATGTGGAACGTCGCACTGATCAACGCCCAGAACCAGGGCCCGGAAGTCAGCCCTGCGCAGGAACTGGCGCGCATCAACAAATCCTTGCGCACCGCCCATGTGGTTCGACGAATGCCGTAACCAGGTGAGGTAAAAACCCAAACGCCAGACAAACAAAAGGGCCATTCAATAATTGAATGACCCTTAAAAATCCCGCAGAGCGGGTAATCGTGGCGTCCCCTAGGGGACTCGAACCCCTGTTACCGCCGTGAAAGGGCGGTGTCCTAGGCCACTAGACGAAGGGGACACAAACCTTCTATACAACTGATCAGTGCTGAGAACTGATCGATTCAAAGCCGGTGTGGCCAGACCTTGAACCTGTAAATTGGTGGAGCTAAACGGGATCGAACCGTTGACCTCTTGCATGCCATGCAAGCGCTCTCCCAGCTGAGCTATAGCCCCAGATTTTTCGTCTCGCGACGCAGCAGGCCTTTCGAACTGCTTGTTGAAACTGGCGTCCCCTAGGGGACTCGAACCCCTGTTACCGCCGTGAAAGGGCGGTGTCCTAGGCCACTAGACGAAGGGGACAAAACCTTCTGTACAACTGATCAGCGCTGAGAACTGATCGATTCAAGGACGGTGTGGCCAGACCTTGAACCTGTAAATTGGTGGAGCTAAACGGGATCGAACCGTTGACCTCTTGCATGCCATGCAAGCGCTCTCCCAGCTGAGCTATAGCCCCTCATCGGTGAGGACGGGGCGAATCTTAATGGCGCTTTGGAAACGTGTCAAATTTATTTTCAACAATTTTCAAAATTTTTTGCCGGGATAACAATCACTTACCGGCGAAACCCCGGAAAACCGGGGTTTCGTCGTTGTAGCAGGCTGATTAAGCGATAGCGCCCAACAGCTTTTCCCACTCTTTGTTTTCTTTCTTCGACACACCACCAAGCAAATCAAGGGCTTGGCGCAGACGGAAACGCGTGAGGTCCGGACCGAGGATTTCCATCGCATCGAGCACCGACACCGAACTCGCCTGCCCGGTGATCGCGGCAAACATCAGCGGCATGGCATCACGCAACTTCAGCTCCAGGGACTCCACCACCGCCTGGATCGTCGCGGTGATCGCGTCCTTCTCCCACTGGCGCAGGCTTTCGAGCTTCCACAGGATCAACTGCATCAACTGGCGCACCTGGTCGCCCGAGAGCTTCTTGGACTCGAACAGCTTGGCATCCGGGTTCACGCCCCCGGCAAAGAAGAAACTCGCCAACGGCGCGACCTGGCTGAAGGTCTCCACCCTGCCCTGCACCAGCGGCGCGATCTTCATCATGTACTCAGGGTTCAGCGCCCACTGCTGCACACGGCTGGCGAACTCTTCCACCGGCAGGTCACGCAGCCATTGGCCGTTGAGCCACGACAGCTTCTCGATATCGAAAATCGGCCCGCCGAGTGACACGCGGGACAAATCAAAGTTGTCGACCATTTCCTGCAACGAGAACTTCTCGCGCTCGTCCGGCATCGACCAGCCCATGCGGCCCAGGTAGTTGAGCATCGCCTCAGGCATGAAGCCCATGCGCTCGTAGAAGGTCACCGAGGTCGGGTTCTTGCGCTTGGACAGCTTGCTCTTGTCCGGGTTACGCAGCAGCGGCATGTAGCACAGCTGCGGCTGTTCCCAACCGAAGTACTCGTAGAGCAGGATCAGCTTCGGTGCCGACGGCAGCCATTCTTCGCCACGCAGCACATGGGTGATGCCCATCAGGTGGTCGTCGACCACGTTGGCCAGGAAGTACGTCGGCAGGCCGTCGGTCTTCATCAGCACCTGCATGTCCATGCGGTCCCACGGGATCTCGACGTCGCCACGCAGCATGTCCGGCACCACGCACACGCCTTCGCTCGGCACCTTCATGCGGATCACATGGGGTTCACCGGCCGCCAGGCGGCGCGCCACTTCTTCTTTGGACAGCAGCAACGCACGGCCGTCGTAGCGCGGGGTCTCGCCACGGGCCTGTTGCTCGGCGCGCATCTGGTCCAGCTCTTCAGCCGTGCAGAAGCACGGGAACGCATGGCCCATGTCGACCAGCTGCTGGGTGTACTGCTTGTAGATGTCGCTGCGCTCGCTCTGGCGATACGGGCCGTGCGGGCCGCCGACGTCCGGGCCTTCGGCCCAGGTAATGCCCAACCAGCGCAGGGCATCGAAGATCTGCTGTTCCGACTCGCGGGTGGAACGCAGTTGATCGGTGTCTTCGATCCGCAGGATGAATTCACCGCCGTGCTGCTTGGCGAAGCAGTAGTTGAACAAGGCGATGTAAGCAGTACCGACGTGGGGATCCCCAGTAGGCGATGGCGCGATGCGCGTGCGGACGGTGGTCATGGCAGGTCTCGAATGGGCGATAAAACTGAAAATTGAAACAAGGGGCGAATGGTAACACCAGCTTGGGTGATTCTGGCAGACCGAGGTGCCTGCATTCGCGAGCAAGCCCGCTCCCACATTCAACCGATTTCCAACATGAGAATGCGGTCAAGTGTGGGAGCGGGCTTGCTCGCGAAGGCGTCAGCCTCGTCACCGCAAATCACACTGCCAGCAAACGCTCGCGCAACTTGCCAATCTCATCCCGCGTCTGCGCCGCCGCCTCGAACTCCAGGTCCCGCGCCAGCTGGTACATCTTCTCTTCCAGTTGGCGAATACGCTTGGTGATCTCACTCGGCGAGCGCAATTCGTTCTCGTACTTGGCGCTTTCCTCGGCCGCCTTGGCCATGCCCTTGCGCTTCTTGCTGCGCGAGCCCGGCACGGTGGCGCCTTCCATGATATCGGCGACGTCCTTGAACACGCCCTTGGGCGTGATGCCGTTGGCCAGGTTGAACGCGATCTGCTTGTCGCGCCGACGCTCGGTCTCGCCGATCGCCCGCTCCATGGAGCCGGTGATACGGTCCGCATACAGGATCGCGCGACCATTGAGGTTACGCGCCGCACGGCCGATGGTCTGGATCAACGAACGCTCAGAACGCAGGAAGCCCTCCTTGTCCGCATCGAGGATCGCCACCAGCGACACCTCCGGCATGTCCAGGCCCTCTCGCAGCAGGTTGATGCCCACCAGCACGTCAAAGGTGCCCAGGCGCAGGTCGCGGATGATCTCCACGCGCTCCACGGTGTCGATGTCCGAGTGCAGGTAACGCACGCGCACGCCGTGGTCGGCCAGGTAATCGGTCAGGTCTTCGGACATGCGCTTGGTCAGCGTGGTGACCAGTACCCGCTCCTCCAAGGCCACGCGCTTGGTGATTTCCGAGAGCAAGTCGTCCACCTGGGTCAATGCCGGACGGATTTCGATTTCCGGGTCCACCAGGCCAGTCGGGCGCACCAACTGTTCGATCACACGGCCCGCATGCTCGGCCTCATAGTTGCCCGGCGTCGCCGACACAAAGATGGTCTGCGGGCTGATGCTTTCCCATTCGTCAAAGCGCATCGGCCGGTTATCCAGGGCCGACGGCAGGCGGAACCCGTATTCCACCAGGGTTTCCTTACGCGAACGGTCGCCCTTATACATGGCGCCCACTTGCGGCACGCTGACGTGGGACTCGTCGATCACCAGCAGTGCGTCAGGCGGCAGGTAGTCATACAGCGTCGGCGGCGGCGCGCCGGATTCACGACCCGACAGGTAGCGCGAGTAGTTTTCGATGCCGTTGCAGTAGCCCAGCTCCAGGATCATCTCCAGGTCAAAGCGCGTGCGCTGCTCCAGGCGCTGGGCTTCCACCAGCTTGTTGTTGGAACGCAGGTACTCCAGGCGCTCGGCCAGTTCCACCTTGATGCCCTCGACGGCGCCCATCAGGGTTTCGCGTGGCGTCACATAGTGGCTTTTCGGATAGAAGGTAAAACGCGGCAACTTGCGGATGACCTCGCCGGTCAGCGGGTCGAAGGCCGACAGGCTCTCCACTTCATCATCGAACAGCTCGATGCGGATCGCTTCCAGGTCGGATTCGGCTGGGTAGATGTCGATCACATCGCCGCGCACGCGGAAGGTGGCGCGGGCAAAGTCCATGTCGTTGCGGGTGTACTGCAGGCTCGCCAGGCGGCGCAGCAGTTCGCGCTGGTCGAGTTTGTCGCCACGGTCGACGTGCAGCACCATCTTCAAATAGGTTTCCGGGCTGCCCAGGCCGTAGATGCACGACACTGTGGTGACGATGATCGCGTCCTTGCGCTCCAGCAACGCCTTGGTCGCCGACAGCCGCATCTGTTCAATGTGGTCGTTGATCGACGCATCCTTCTCAATGAAGGTGTCGGAGGACGGCACGTAGGCTTCGGGCTGGTAGTAGTCGTAGTAGGAAACGAAGTACTCCACCGCGTTGTTCGGGAAGAAGGACTTGAACTCCCCGTACAACTGCGCGGCCAGGGTCTTGTTCGGCGCCAGCACCAGGGTGGGCCGGTTGATCTGCGCGATCACGTTGGCGATGCTGAAGGTCTTGCCCGAACCGGTCACCCCGAGCAGCGTCTGGTGCGCCAGGCCGGCTTCAATGCCTTCGACCATCTGGCGAATGGCTTCCGGTTGATCGCCGGCGGGTTCGAAGCGGGTGACGAGCTGGAAATCCGACATAACGTACCTCGTGAAGTCACCCCAGACTCAAAACCGCCAGGGACGAAATAGCTCAGCAACCCGCGAATAGTCATCGCAGGTTGCAGGAAAAAACCATGATAGCTGTAGAAGTGGTGCCGAATGTGACGGGTTTCAAGGCAATCGTCCTACCTGCCGCTCAGGATCAATGTTGCAATAAGACTAACGGTCAGCAAATAAACCGAAAAACTTGGCCGAAAAGCCGTTTCGGTTGTCGCCTCAGGCGGTGATGGCCTCTATACTAGCTCCCCGTTTGTGCACCGCTCTAGTGCATTCGGCTGGAGCGCGACACGTCCCTCCCTTCCCCCATAGAGCTGCCGCAAAAATGAGCCTGTTCTCCGCTGTCGAAATGGCACCACGCGATCCTATCCTGGGCCTCAACGAAGCATTCAACGCCGACACACGAACCACCAAGGTCAACCTTGGCGTGGGCGTTTACTGCAACGAAGAGGGGAAGATTCCACTCTTGCGTGCCGTTGCCGAAGCGGAAGCCATTCGCGTGGCGCAACACGCCGCGCGTGGCTACTTGCCAATCGACGGCATCGCGGCTTACGACAAGGCCGTGCAAACCCTGCTGTTCGGCGCTGAGTCGCCCCTGCTGGCCGCTGGCCGCGTCACCACCGTGCAAGCGGTCGGCGGCACCGGCGCACTGAAGATCGGCGCAGACTTCCTCAAGCAACTGCTGCCAGACGCCGTCGTTGCCATCAGCGACCCAAGCTGGGAAAACCACCGCGCCCTGTTCGAAACCGCGGGTTTCCCGGTGCAGAACTACCGCTACTACGACGCCGCGACCCACGACGTGAACCGTGCCGGCCTGCTCGAAGACCTCAACGCCCTGCCGCCACAGTCCATCGTGGTGCTGCACGCCTGCTGCCACAACCCGACCGGCGTCGATTTGAGCCCGGCCGACTGGCAGAACGTGCTGGACGTGGTCAAGGCCAAGAAACTGGTACCGTTCCTCGACATGGCCTACCAGGGCTTCGGCGACGGCATCCACGAGGACGCCGCAGCAGTGCGTCTGTTCGCTGAATCGGGCCTGACCTTCTTTGTGTCCAGCTCGTTCTCCAAGTCGTTCTCCCTGTACGGCGAGCGCGTGGGCGCACTGTCCATCGTCGGCGAGTCCAAGGAAGAAAGCGCGCGCATCCTGTCCCAGGTCAAGCGCGTGATCCGCACCAACTACTCCAACCCGCCGACTCACGGCGCCGCGATCGTGGCGGCGGTGCTGAACAACCCTGAGCTGCGCGCCCAGTGGGAAGCCGAACTGGCCGAAATGCGCCTGCGCATTCGCGGCATGCGCGAGCAGATGGTGGCCGACCTGGCCAAGGCTGCTCCGGGCCACGACTTCAGCTTCGTCGGTCGCCAGCGCGGGATGTTCTCCTACTCCGGCCTGACCGTTGAGCAAGTCACCCGCCTGCGCAGCGAGTTCGGCATCTACGCCCTCGACACTGGCCGTATCTGTGTGGCGGCGTTGAACCAGTCGAACATTGATGCGGTCACAAAGGCAATTGTTCAGGTGCTTTAAGCCGGTAACCGTTGCACAGAAGGGGAAGCCAATGGCTTCCCCTTTTTCGTCGCCAGCCCCTAGACTGAACCTTGCCCGCCCCTTTGCTGTGAGAGCCTTATGAGAAACGACGACCTGGACCTGCGCGCCGACCGCGACGAGCTGGATGACTACGCCCCGCGCGCGCCGCAGGTTAAGCGGCAGAAGAGTCTGGTGTTGCAGGTGGCGCTGGGTGTATTCCTCGGTGGTCTGGCCCTGTGGCTGGTGCAACTGGGCGCCGCAGCGATCATGGCAAAACTGGCCATGGGCACCCTGCAATTCGGCGGCTGATGAAGATCAAAATGTGGGAGCGGGCTTGCCTGCGATGCAGACGACTCGATCTTCCTGCATGACCGAGTAGATGCCATCGCAGGCAAGCCAGCTCCCACAGTTGATCTATGCTGGCTCTAGAACGCGCTCTTCCAGCAGTTTTACAAAACTGTTCAGGCTCTGCGACACCGTCCCCCGCCGCCAGATCAGCCACGTGTGCAGAATCCGGAAGCTATCGCTCAGCGGCCACACACTCACCGCCGTGAACCCCGGCATGCTTTCCAGCATGCTGCGCGGCATCAGCGCCAGGCCCGCACCGGCGCTGACGCAGGCGAGCATGCCGTGGTAGGACTCCATCTCGAAGATCCTGCCCGGCACCGCGCCATCCTGTGAGAACCAGCGCTCGAAGTGATGGCGGTACGAACAGTTCGAGCGGAACGTATAGATGCTCTCCCCCGCCACATCCTGCCCCCGGGTAATCGGCGCATGGTGCAGCGGTGCGATCACCACCATTTCCTCCTCGAACACCGCCACGCCTTCCAGGGTCGCGTGCAACACCGGCCCATCCACAAACGCCGCCGCCAGTCGCCCCGACAACACCCCTTCAATCATCGTGCCTGAGGGCCCGGTGCTCAGGTCCAGTTCGACCTTGGTGTGCTTCTGGTTATACGCCGCCAGCAATGCCGGGATGCGCACCGCCGCCGTGCTCTCCAGCGAACCCAGGGCAAACGCGCCCTGGGGCTCCTCCCCCGCCACCGTGGCGCGGGCTTCTTGCACCAGGTCCAGAATGCGCCGCGCATAGCCGAGGAAGTTCCAGCCGGCCGGCGACAGGCGCAGGCGGCTCTTCTCGCGGATGAACAATTCAACGCCCAGGTCCTGCTCCAATTGCTTGATGCGCGTGGTCAGGTTCGACGGCACACGATGAATCAACTGCGCGGCGGCGCTGATGCTGCCTTGCTCGGCAACGGCCTTGAAGATTTCCAGCTGCACCAGATCCACATCATTCTCCAATCGTGAATGTATTGCTTAATATTATTCAGTTTCCAGAAAAGAGATAGCCCCGTAGCCTGAACCCAATCCATTCATTCAGCAGGACGGTGCCATGAACGCAACCACCCACGCTCTCTCGATCAACCCGGCCACCGGCGAAACCGTCGGCAGCTACCCCTACGAAAGCGCCGCACAACTGGACGCCGCCCTGAACCGCGCCACCGCCGCCTTCCGCACCTGGCGCCGCCAGCCGGTCGGCCAGCGCGCCGAACTGCTGCTGGCCCTGGCCGCCGCCCTGCGTGAACAAGCCGAAGACATGGCGCAGATGATCACCCTGGAAATGGGCAAGCCCATCGCCCAGGCCCGTGCCGAAATCGAAAAATGCGCCCTGCTCAGCGAATGGTACGCCGCTCACGGCCCGGCCATGCTGGCGCCGGAACCGACCCTGGTGGACAACGGCAGCGCCCAGATCGAATACCGCCCGCTGGGCCCGATCCTCGCCGTGATGCCGTGGAACTTCCCGGTGTGGCAAGTGCTGCGCGGCGCCGTGCCGACCATGCTCGCCGGCAACACCTACGTGCTCAAGCACGCCCCAAACGTGATGGGCAGCGCCTACCTGATCCAGCAGGCCTTCCACAAAGCCGGTTTTGCCGAAGGCCTGTTTGAAGTGATCAACGTGGGCAACGAGGGCGTGTCCAGCGCCATCGCCGACCCGCGCATTGCCGCCGTGACCCTCACCGGCAGCGTGCGCGCCGGTATCGCCATCGGCTCCCAGGCCGGGGCTGCGCTGAAAAAATGCGTGCTGGAACTGGGCGGCTCCGACCCGTTCATCGTGCTCAACGACGCCGACCTCGACGCCGCCGTGCAAGCCGCCCTGATCGGCCGCTTCCAGAACAGCGGCCAAGTCTGCGCCGCCGCCAAGCGCCTGATCATCGAAGCCGGCGTGGCCGAAGCCTTCACCGCCAAATTCGTCGAAGCCAGCCGTGCCCTGGTGATAGGCGACCCGACCCTGGCCACCACTTATGTGGGCCCGATGGCGCGCTTCGACCTGCGCGACGAACTGCACGGCCAGGTCCAGGCCACCCTCGAAGAAGGCGCCACCCTGCTGCTGGGCGGCAATAAAGTCGCGGGGGCCGGTAACTACTACGAGCCGACCGTGCTGGCCGGCGTCACCGACCAGATGACCTCGTTCAAACAGGAACTGTTCGGCCCGGTGGCCTCGATCATCACCGCCCGCGACGCCGACCACGCCGTGGCCCTGGCCAACGACAGCGAATTCGGGCTCACCGCCAGCATCTTCACCACCGATGCGGCCAAGGCCCGCGACATCGCCAACCAGTTGGAAACCGGCGGGATCTTCGTCAACGCCTTCAGCGTGTCCGACCCTCGGGTGGCGTTTGGCGGCGTGAAAAAGAGCGGCTTTGGCCGTGAACTGTCGCACTTCGGCGTACGCGAATTCTGCAACGCCCAAACCGTGTGGCTGAACCGCAAATAACCCACCGCCGGCGCCATCGCCGGCAAGCCGGCTCCTACGGGGGATCGGGTTTTCTCTCCCCCTTGGCAGTACGATCGACTACCATACCGCGCCGGTTCCCAAACGGGACTAATAGGGAATCCGAAGCGCGGCCCCCCGCGTCAATCGGAACTGCCCCCGCAACTGTAGGTGCTGAGCCTGCTCCACACTGCCACTGAGCGCTGCTCGGGAAGGCCGGAGCGTGGCGACGACGCACGAGTCAGGAGACCTGCCGGCCAAGCGTTATCACGACCGGCGGGGTGTCCGGGAAGGACATCCTTGCCCTGCCCCCGGCAGCGTCCATGGCTGTATTTCCACGACCGTACCTCCCCCTGCTCACTGTACGGTTCAAACGGAGATTGCCCCATGCTGCCACGCGTTACCGCCCTGCTCACCGGCCTCGGCTTCTGCACCCTGGCCCAGGCTGCGCCCACCCATTACCCGCTGACGCTGGAAAACTGCGGCAGCCCCCAGACCTTCCAGCAAGCCCCCGCCCGCAGCGTGACCATCGGCCAGGCCGCCACCGAAATGCTCTACGCCCTGGGCGTGGGCGACAAAGTGGTGGGCACTTCGCTGTGGTTCAACAATGTGTTGCCGCAATTCAAGGCCCAGAACGACACCATCGAGCGCCTGGCGAACAACGAGCCGAGCTTTGAGTCGGTGATCGCCAAGCGCCCGCAACTGGTGGCCGCCGAGCTGGAATGGGTGGTCGGCCCCCAAGGCGTGGTCGGCACCCGCGAGCAATTCCAGGAACTGAAGATCCCCACCTACCTGCTGCCCTCCGACTGCGAAGGCAAGGACAACCTGGTGGGCGCCGACGGCACGCGGCTGGAGCCATTCCGCATCGAGACCATTTACAAAAGCATCAGCCAGCTGGCGCAGATCTTCGACGTGCAGGACCGTGGCCAACAGCTGAACGACGAACTCAAGGCGCGCCTGGCCAAGTCGGTCGCCACCGCCCAAGGCAAAGGCCTCAAGCAGGCCAGTGCGCTGGTGTGGTTCTCCAGCGCCGAGATGGCCGCCGATCCTTACGTGGCCGGCCACAAGGGCGTTCCGGAATTCATGCTGCAGACCCTTGGCCTGACCAACGTGGTGCAGTCCGATGAAGAGTGGCCCGCCGTCGGCTGGGAAACCATCGCCAAGGCCAACCCCACGTTCCTGGTGATCGCACGCATGGACCGCCGCCGCTACCCGGCCGACGACCATGAAAAGAAACTGGCTTTCCTGCGCAGCGACCCGGTGACCCGCAACATGGACGCGGTGAAAAACAACCGCATCATCATCCTCGACGCCCTGGCGCTGCAAGCCAGCCTCCGTACGTTCGACGGCCTTGAACAACTGGCCACGGCCATCGACGGCTACGACCCACTCAAATGACCCGTACCCTGCTCGCCCTGGCCCTGCTCCTGGCCGCCGTGCTCGCCGGCGTGGCCATCGGCGAAACCGCCATCTCGCCGAAGGTGGTGCTGCAAGTGCTCGCCAATAAACTGTGGACGGCGGGCTACGTGCTCGACCCCATCGACGAAGGCGTGGTGTGGAACTACCGCCTCACCCGCGCCCTGGTGGCCGCCGCGTGCGGTGCGGGCCTGGCGACCTGCGGGGTGATCCTGCAGTCGCTGTTGCGCAACCCGTTGGCCGACCCGTACCTGCTCGGCATCAGCGCCGGCGCCTCCACCGGTGCAGTGCTGGTGGCGTTGATCGGCGTCGGTGGCGGGCTGGTGTCGTTGTCGGCCGGGGCGTTCGTGGGGGCGATGGCGGCGTTTGCCCTGGTGATTCTGCTGGCACACGCCAGCGGTTCGGCCAGCGGCACCGGCCAGATCATCCTCGCAGGCATTGCCGGCTCGCAGTTGTTCAACGCCCTCACGGCATTCCTGATCACCAAGTCGGCCAGCTCCGAACAGGCGCGCGGCATCCTGTTCTGGCTGCTGGGCAACCTCAGCGGCGTGCGTTGGCCGTCGGTGTGGCTGGCGGTGCCGGTGGCCGTGGCGGGCTTGGCGGTGTGCCTGTGGCACCGCCGTGCGCTGGATGCATTTACCTTCGGCACTGACTCGGCGGCGTCCCTGGGCATCCCGGTGCGCCGCGTGCAGTTCGTGTTGGTGGGCTGTGCGGCGCTGGTGACGGCGGTGATGGTGTCGATTGTCGGCTCCATCGGCTTTGTCGGGCTGGTGATCCCCCACGCCGTGCGCCTGCTGCTGGGTACCGGGCACTCGCGCCTATTGCCGGCCAGCGCGTTGGGTGGTGCGCTGTTCCTGATCGCGGCGGACGTGCTGTCGCGCACCCTGATCAAGGGTCAGGTGATTCCGGTCGGCGTGGTCACCGCATTGGTTGGTGCGCCAGTGTTTGCGCTGATCCTGATCGGCCGGAGGCACCCGCGATGAGCGTGCTCAGTTGCAGCGGCCTGGGCTTCAAGGTGCGCGACGCGGAGTTGCTGCGTGATATTCACCTCGACGTCGAAAAAGGCGAAACCCTCGGCATCGTCGGCCCCAACGGCTCCGGCAAATCCACCCTGCTCAAGTTGCTCGCCGGGTTGCGCACGCCAGTGAGCGGCGACGTGCGGCTGGGCGGCCAACGCCTGGGGAATTTATCCCGCCGCACCATCGCGCAACAGCTGGCGGTGGTGGAACAACAGGCCGACACCGACGACGCCATCCGCGTCTTCGACGCCGTGGCCCTGGGTCGCACGCCCTGGCTGTCGGCGCTGAGCCCGTGGTCGGCGGAAGACGACGCCATCGTGCGCCAGGCCCTGCACGACGTCGACGCCACTCACCTGAGCCAGCGCGCCTGGCGCAGCCTCTCCGGCGGCGAACGCCAACGCGTGCACATCGCCCGCGCCCTGGCACAACGGCCGCAGATTTTGTTGCTGGACGAGCCGACCAACCACCTGGACATCCAGCATCAGCTTGGCATCTTGAAGGGCGTGCAAGCGCTGCCCGTCACCACGCTGATTGCCCTGCACGACCTCAACCAGGCGCTGACCTGCGATCGCTTGGCCGTGCTCGACCACGGCCGTTTGGTCGCCCTCGGCAAACCGCTGGACGTACTGACGCCACAGCGATTGCAAGACACGTTCGGCGTGCAGGCGCACTACCTCACCGACCCGTTCGACGGCGCGCAAATCCTGCGACTACGCCCCCATTAAACAGCCTACCGCCATCTTGTAGTGAGCGGGCTTGCCCCGCGCCGCGGTGTGTCAGGTGTACATAAAGGGCCTGACACGCCGCGGCGCGGGGCAAGCCCGCTCACTACAGGTACGGTTTCATTTTCATCGCGGGCCGTTCTGCTAGCATCGCCGCCTGCCTTTTATCGAGTGGCCCGCATGCTACGGATTGCAGCCTTTACCCTCCTCGCCACCCTGTGCGCCCAACCGGCTTTCGCCGAGCAAACCTTCGACTGCGCCGGCGCCAGCGTGACAATCGGCGTTGACCCAACCCTGCCCTTGCTCACCACCGAAAGCGCCGAAGTCCTGCTGCGGGTAAAACGCGGCCCCCGGGAAACCCTGCTGCGCTACTACGGTATCGACTCCATCGGCGGCGCCTGCGACACCCGCGCTACAGGCGGGCCACGCATCGTCTACCAGGCCGTATGCAACGGCAGCGGCTGCCACGACTTGTCGAACTGGGGCGTGATCAATCCCCAGACCTTGCAGGTACTGCTCATTCCCGCCGATGACAGCCTGGAACCGGCCACACGCCTGCTCGGCCACCCGCCCGCACTCGAGGGTAACAAGATGAATGTGAGCCAAGAGGCGCATCGCCTGGGGTTGCCCACACCTTGATCATTGCGCCAGTTCAAGCCAGCGCTTACAGGGGGCGGGGTGTTGACGGTTGTTACAGGGGGCGATGCAGGTGGGTGGTCTGCCAGACGGGGTCGGGGTCGACGTCGATAATGGTGAATCCTTGGCGAACCCAGAAATCAATGGCGCCCGGTAGAAACGGGTGGGTATGCAGGTACATCACCTCCACCCCGTCTGCCCGCGCCAGCGCTCCCAATTCGCGATACAACATCCCCGCCAGCCCAAACCGGCGAAAGGCGGGCAACACAAACAAGCGCACCACTTCCACTGTCTTGCGGGCACGGTAATCCAGCTGTGGGAAGCGATGGTCATACGGCAGATAACCGATGGCCGCGACGAAGTGGTCGTCATGGCGCACCACCAGAAATCGCCCGTCGCCCTGAATATAGGTCGCCTCAAATCGTGCCAGGTCATCCGGCACGCCACTCGCGCTGAGCTTTGGAAACAGCTCGGCACGGGCGTTGAGCACAAAGGTCAGCACCTCAGGAATACATTCCAGCGTGACGGGCTGGATGATCATCCCGCCGTCCCCTCCAACCGGGCACTGATCCACCTGCGGCTATAAGCAAGCACACTCCCCGCCATCGCGACCGGAAAATGGATAAACCCGTGCGCCGCCTCCGGCAACACATGTGCCTGCGCCCCCGGCCAGCGCTCGGCGATCAACAGCGTGTCATCCTTCAGCGGGTCTAGCGCCCCGACAAACATCAACGCAGGGGGCAGGCCGCTCAACTCCCCGTACAACGGTGACAACGGCGGCTGCCGGCGCGCCTCATCACTCAACCCCGGCGTCAGCAGCGCCAGGGCCGTGACCATGCCCGGTCCGTCCAGCAGCAAGGTGTCCGGCCCCGCCGCGCGCACGCTGGGGGTGCCGGTCAGGTCGTACACGCCGTAATACAACACCGCCCCGCTCACCCGTTGCAGCAGCGCCGGCCATTGTTTCAGCGCCAGCAACGTCGCCGCAGCCAAATGCCCACCGGCCGACTCGCCGACGACAATCGCCGGCAAGCCGGCAAACTCATCGGTCGTCAGCAACCACCGTGCGGCCGTGAGGCAATCCTCCATCGAGCCTTCCACCGGCGTGTCGACCGCCAGCCGATAATCCACCGACACCACCGCCACGTCGCAGGCGTTGACCATGCCCAGGTTCAAATCGTCATCCATCTGCGCATTGCCAATCACCCAGCCGCCACCGTGGATATCCAGCACCACGCCCTTGGGCTGGCCGCTCGGCAGCAAGATGCGCACCGGCACCTGCTGGCTGCCCACGCCTATCAGCCGGGTTTGCGCAGGGTGTTGTGTCCTGACTTTTTGACTGACGCGCAACAACGCCTGGATCACACGCGGCGTCACACGGTTGCGGATTTTAAAGCGTGGCATCCAGGCCAGCTTCTTGTTGAACGCGCGCATCTGCGCCAACTCGGGCTCGCTGGCCGGCCAAGGGGTATGAGCCATCAGCGGTTACTGCGCAGGATCGAGAAATTCAACGCCACCGCCACACTCAACCACGCCAGGTACGGGAACAGGATCAAGCCGGTGATCAAGTCCAGCCGCAACGCCATCACCACCAACGCCGCCACCACTAGCCACAGCAGCACAATCACCACCATGCCCGCGACGATGTGATGGGCGCCGAAAAACACCGGCGTCCACAGTGTGTTCAACGCAATCTGCGCCGCCCATAAGCCCAAGGCCAGTTGGCTGCCGGGGATCATCGTGAGGCGGTAACCGGCCCAGGCCAGCAGCAGATAGATGACTGTCCAGGCCACGGGGAAAAGCCAATTGGGCGGGGTAAAGCTGGGTTTGACGAGGGACTCGTACCATTGGCCCGGTTTGAAGATCAGGCCCGTACTGGCGGCGGCGCCGCAGGCGATAAGGAAAATCAGGAAGATCATGGCCTGTCCTTAGCTGGGATCAGCTGTAGAGGGTGTGTTTCAGAATAGGACGCCTGAAGAATGGGTAAAAGTTCACCGCAGGTTTCAGGAATGTTCCGGCATCACGATCTTCAACCAGGGCCAGCGCGCCTGATAACTGAGGGCCTTGTGCGCAAACAACTCAGGCTCCGGGTGCAACGAGTTGATGCGCAGCACGCCCTGCGCCACATCCTCCAAGCCATACGGCGCATACAACTCGCCCGTTTCAATCTCCAGGCCGATGCAGGTGCCCGCCACCAGGTAACGGTCCACGCCCTGCTTGGCCGTGTGCAATTGCGGGTAAGGCCGGCCAAAGCGCTGGCCATACCAAAGATGAACCCGCGCCTGGTTTTTGACCTCGACGTTGACGCCCAAGTCCTGGAACAAGCGCTCGGCGGCGCGGATGACTTTATCTTCCGCCTCGTAGGACAGGTCGGTGTCGAAGTAAAAAACGTCGTAGTCCTTCACCCCATGATCGGCCGGCAAATTCGACTGATGATTCCACACCGCCTGGAACAGGCAGCCCGCCGTGAGCATGCACTGCTCGACACCGAGGGCTGGCAGGCGTGCGGTGATTTCGGCGTTGATGGGGTTGGCCATGGCCAGTTCGAGCAGAGTGTCGACGGTCAGTGTCATGTTCAGTCCTTTGAAAGCAGATGCGCTGGAGCATGCAACCTTACACTTTCCCATGATGAGTTTCGTGACAGCTCCACTCCCTCGTGGCGAGGGAGCTTGCTCCCGCTGGGCTGCGCAGCGGCCCCAAAACCTGACGCCGCGTAATGCAGGGGTAAAATTCGATAGCCCAGGGGCCGCTTCGCGACCCAGCGGGAGCAAGCTCCCTCGCCACAGGGGGCGGTGGTGTCAGCTTTTTAGTTCGGTGGCGCGGTGGCTCGCGGCGTCGTCGTAGGCCACGTAAAGCGCTTCGGCGATTTGGCTTTTGATGGCCTTGGTGGACTCCAGCCCCAACACAAACCCTTCCGCCTTGCCGCCTGCGCGGTTGAGTGCTTCGTGGGTGGCGGCGCCGGTGATGGCGTCGAGGAGCTTGGTGGCGTGGGGGCCTACGCCTTTGGGCAGGCTGATCTGGTCGATGGACATGGCGATACCTTCAAAGAGAAAAATCGGTAGCGCGTGTAACCACTGCCGGGGTGGCATGGTAGTCCTGTTTGCGCACCAAGGGGGGCCAGTTCAGCCGGCAATCGCCTTCGCCGCCAACGCCAGCCGCTGGATCGCGGTGCGGATTTCCGCCTGATCGAGCGAAGCAAACCCCAGCCGCAGGGCATTCTCCCGCTCGCCAAACGGCGAAAACAGCCGACCGCTGCGCACCACCAAATCCAGCGCCAGCGCCTTTTCACACAGCCGGTCGACATCGATGGCGTCGGCAAACTTCACCCACAGCGCCAGCCCGCCTTCCGGCTCCTGCACGCTGATCAGCTCGCCAAACGCTTCCCGCAGGCCCGTCAACAACACCTCACGGCGCTGACGGTACTCTTTGGAAACCCGGCGCAGGTGCTTCTTCAACTCGCCATCGTTGATCAAGTCCCCCAGCATCCGCTGCATCACCGCATCCCCCTGCCCCAGGCTCACCGCCGCCGTGCGCTCCAGCACCTGGATCACATTCGACGGCGCCACGATATAGCTGCAGCGGAACGTGCTGCCGAGGGACTTGGACAGCGAACCAATGTAGATCACATGCCGCTGCGCGCTGTCGCTGGCCAGCGGCAGATAAGGCCGCCCGGCAAAGTGATACTCGTGGTCATAGTCTTCCTCGACGATGCAGAAGTCATGCAGGCGCGCCAGTTCCAGCAAGTGCTGGCGGCGCCCGGCGCGCAGGCTGACGGTGGTGGGGAATTGGTGGTGGGGCGTGAGGTACATCATTCGCACATCGTGCTGGCGGCACAGCGCATCGAGTTGATCAACCCGGCAGCCTTCGTCGTCCAGGTCCACGGTGACCAACTGCGCACCCAACTGGCGGAAAATCTCCCAGGCCGGTGGGTAGCTCAGGCGCTCCACCAGCACCACATCACCGGGCTTGAGCAACACGCTGGCCGTGAGGTACAGCGACATCTGCACGCCCTGGGTCAGGCAAATCTGCTCAGCGCCCACCGTGAGGCCACGGTTATGCCGCAGCATTTCCGCCAGCGCCCGACGCAGGTAGGCACTGCTGCCCTCGCTGCCGTGACGCACGGTGTTGGTGGTGAAACTGTGGCGCAGCGCATTACGGTAATAACGGTGCAGCACCGCTTGCGGCAACAGCCGATGGTCACTGGCGCCGTTATCGAAAAACAGCGCACCCGGCCGGTGTTGCAGCGCGACGGCCTGTTCGCCCGGGGAGAAATAATCAGCCGCCGGCGTGTCGCGCAGCGCCAGGGCAAAAGGCTGGGGCGCGCTGGGCGCCGCCACCACGCCGGTGGCCAGTTGCGTGCTCACAAAGGTGCCGCGCCGCTGGATGCTCACCAGCCAGCCTTTGGTCACCGCCTCTTCGTAGGCGAGGATCACCGTCTTGCGGTTGACGTTGAGCAGCTGCGCCATCTCCCGCGTGCCGGGCAGCAAGGTGCCGGGGCGCAGGCGGCCTTCGGTGATCGCACTCACCAGGCCCTCGATGATCTTGCGGTACGACGCCTGGGGCTGCGCGCCATCGAGTTTGAGCAACGGGCGCCATTTGCGAAGCTGGACCATGTGAATTATCCAAAACTGGAGGTTCTTCTGGTCCTAGTCTACCGCAACAATCGAGCCTCAATTGCCCCGAGGTGTTTATGCACAACCGCCATGTTGTTGAACTGTTGCCCTCGGGCAAATCCTTCGAAGCTGCCGACCATTTGCTGCTCGACGCCATGCTCGCCAGCGGCCTCGCCGTGCCCTTTTCCTGCCGTCGCGGCGCCTGCGGTTCGTGCAAGGTCAAGGTGGTGGCCGGCGAGTACCGCGCCAAACAGCTCGCACCCGACGCCCCCACGCCCTCCTACCCCCTCGCGGCGGATGAGATGTTGCTGTGCCAGAGCCACGCCTGCAGCGACATGCGCCTGGAAATCCCCGGCTGGTCACTGGACACGCCGACGCTGGAAACTACCGCACACGTCGTCAGTAATCGCCCATTGAGCGCCGATATCATCGAACTGGTGCTGCGCACCGCCCAGCCCCTGGACGTACGCCCCGGCCAGTACCTGCGGTTCCGCCTGGACGATGGCGACAGCCGCTGTTTCTCCGTCGCCAACCTGCCTGCCCAGGACGAGGGCCAGCTGGTGTTCCATATCCGCCAGGTGCGCGGCGGCCGGTTTTCTGAAGGCATCCTGCCAAACCTGCACGCGGGCGCTAGCGTGAACCTCGAAGGCCCGGTGGGCGCCTGCACCTGGCAACACAAGGGGGAGCGCCCGGTGGTGCTGTTCGCCACCGGCACCGGGTATGCCGGCATCAAGCCGTTGTTGCTGACTGCCCTGGAGCGCGGGGCCGAGGTGACCCTGTACTGGGGCAACGCAGCGTCGGCGGATTTCTACGACGCGGCGTTTCTCGACCAGGCCAGCCAGGCGCACCCACGTTTTCGCTGGCATCGGGTGCTGTCCGTCGACGCCCGCGTGCAGCAGGTCGCCCTCACGCAGCCCCACGACTGGCCCGACAGCCAGATCTACGCCTGCGGCAACAGCGGCATGATCAGCCAGGTGCGCGAAACCTGCCTGGCCGCCGGCGCCCAGGCCCATCGCTTTGTCGCCGAAGCCTTCGTGCCCAGCGGCGCCTTGGCGCCCACCGCGTCACTCAACGCCCTGGACCCGGTGCTGGAAAAAGTCGGCCCGCGCTACTCGCTGGACGGCATGCTCGCCGCCCGCGAACAAACCGTACGGGCCCTGGCCGCCATCGCCGAGCAATTGAAGGTGGGCATGACCACCGCCCAAGCCCTCGACATGGCCAGCCACACCTTGCAGGCCATGGGCGCGTCCCACACCTGGCACCCCACCTACATCCGTTTTGGCGACGACACCGTGCGCACACCCCGCCAAGGCATCGACCCGCAGCGCCAACTGCGCGCCACCGACATCGCCGTGGTCGACCTCGGCCCGGTGTGGGACGGCTATGAAGGCGACTACGGCGACACCTTCGTGTTCGGCGGGCACCCGTTGCATGAAGCCTGCGTCAAGGCCCTGCACCAAGTCTTCGACGAAACCCGCGACGCCTGGCACCAAGGGCTCACCGGGCGCCAGCTGTATGACTTCGCCGAAGACAGCGCCCGCGCCAAAGGCTGGCGCCTGGAACGTAACCTGGCCGGGCACCGCATCGCCGACTTCCCCCACGCCCTGTTCAGTCAGGACAAACTCGCCGACGTCGAGATCGTGCCCAGCGACATGGTCTGGGTGCTGGAGATACAGCTGTGCCACCCCACCCTGCCGATCGGCGCGTTCTTTGAAGACATCCTGATTGGCGAGCCCACCTACCAGCGCCCTAACGCCATGGCCCAATCCCACGCATAAACCGGCCCGATCCCGCGCGCCAATTTCCCGCCCTTCCGAGCATGCTGGCTCGCGACGCCTCAGCCCTGAGGCGTCGCAGCCCATTAAGACCGACCAAAAACAACAAAGAGGTTCTTATGCCCGTGCTCCCTCGCCCGTCCTCGCGCTTTGAGCGCCGCCCGCTGCGGGTACTGATGTGCGCATCCACTCTCGCGCTGTCGCTGGCCGCCAGCGCCACCCACGCCGACACCGCCAAACCCTACCCCCACGCACAAGAGCCGATTGGCGACGTGCAAGCCATCTACGACGGCCGGCTCAGCCCGGAATTGGCGATCACCACCTTCCGCAACACCGACCGCCTGTTCCCGGTGCGCACCATCAAGGCGGGCGGCCACCCGTTCCCGCTGCCGCGCAGCGCCAAACCCCTGGCCCCCGTGGCGTTCGAGTTCAAAGGCAAGCACTACAGCCTCGACGACTACGTGACCACCAACCGCGTCACCGGCCTGTTGGTGCTCAAGGACGGCAAGATCGTCGACGAGCGCTACGCCCACGGCAACACCGCCGAGACCCGCTGGATGTCGATGTCGGTGGCCAAATCCGTCACCTCCACCCTGGTCGGCGCGGCCCTGCAGGACGGCGCCATCAAAAGCCTGGACGACAAAGTCACCCACTACCTGCCCGCCCTGGCCGGCAGCGCCTACGACCAGGTGACCGTGCGGCAGATCCTGGCGATGCGCTCCGGGGTCAAGTGGAACGAGCAATACACCGACCCGTCCTCCGACGAACGCCACCTGATCCAGCTGCGCAGCGAACAAGTGCCCGGCTCCCTGCTCAAGTTCATGGCCACCCTCAGCACCGCCGCGCCACCCGGTACGCGCACCAACTACAGCACCGGCGAAACCCAAGTGCTGGGCCAACTGGTCAGCGCCGCCGTGGGCAAGCCGCTCACCCAATACCTCAGCGAAAAAATCTGGGGCCCATTCGGCATGCAGACCGACGCCAAATGGTGGCTCGACGGCGCCAACGGCAACGAAGTCGGCGGCAGCGGCATCAGCGCCACGCTTGAAGACTACGGCCGCTTCGGCCAATTCGTACTCAGCGGCGGCAAGGCCGGTGGCAAGCAAGTGTTGCCGGAAGGCTGGTTGAGCTTCGCCAGCGCGGTCACCGGTTCAGACGCTGCCTACGGCGAGTTCGCCTCCATGTGGTGGCCCGGCTGGACCGACGCGTCCAAGGCCGACAAAGCCTTCACCGCCGCCGGCACCTTTGGCCAGTACGTCTACATCAACCCGACCAAAAACGTGGTGATCGTGGTGTGGCAGGCCCAGACCCAGCCGACTGGCGGCGAGGTGATCGACGACATGGTCGCGTTTGACGCCATCGCCAAGGTGTTGCCGTAACGAAAAAAGGGGGCGGACCATTCTGACGCTGGCCTGCCCCCTTTCCGCGCATTGCCCCACAGCTGTCCCACACCTACAGTGAATGCCTCATTGATCAACACCGAGGTCATCACCCATGGCACGCATTGTCCGACTCCACGCCTACGGCGACGCCAGCGTCCTGAAACTCGAAGACATCGACGTCCCCGCCCCCGCTGCCGATGAAGTGCAAATCGACGTCAAAGCCTTCGGCCTCAACCGCGCCGAAGTGATGTTCCGCAACCACGCCTACCTGCAAGAAGCCGAATTCCCCAGCCGCCTGGGCTACGAAGCGGCCGGGGTGGTCGCCGCCGTCGGCGCTCACGTCACCGACCTTAAAGTCGGCGACGCCGTCAGCCTCATCCCGCCGCTCGACATCGCTCGCTGGGGCACCTACGGCGAAGTGGCCAACGTGCCCGCCCACCTCACCGTCAAACACCCGCACACCCTCAGTTTCGTCCAGGCCGCCGCCTCGTGGATGCAATACGTCACCGCCTGGGGCGCCCTGGTGGAACAAGCCAAACTCACCACCGGCGACGTCGTCCTGGTGACCGCCGCCTCCAGCAGCGTCGGCCTCGCCGCCTTCCAGATCGCCCGCAGCGTCGGCGCCACCGCCATCGCCGTCACCCGCACCCGCGCCAAACAAAAAGCCCTGCTCGACGCCGGCGCCCACCACGTCATCGTCAGCGATGAAGAAGACCTGGTAGAACACGTGATGCAACTCACCAACGGCAAAGGCGCCCGCGTGGTGTTCGACCCCATCGGCGGGCCAGGCTTCGAAGCCCTCACCCAAAGCATGGCCCAGGGCGGGATCTTGCTCGAGTACGGCGCACTCAGCTCGGAGCCGACGCCGTTTCCGTTGTTTACGGTGTTGGGGAAATGTTTGACGCTCAAGGGGTACCTGTACGCCGAAATCGTCGCTGACCCTTTGGTGTTGGCGCGGGCCAAGGCGTTTATTTTGGATGGGCTGGCGTCGGGCGCGTTGGCACCGGTGATTGCGAAGACGTTTGGGTTGGATGAGGTGCAGGACGCGCACCGGTATTTGGAGGCGAACCAGCAAGTGGGCAAAGTGGTGGTGACGGTATAAGGGAATCGTCCTAGGACATTTCCCAAAGGTGGAGAGCGGGTTGCCCGATGGCCTACGCGTAGCCCAGAATCCGCTGGCTTGTGTGCTGGGGTGGTGGAATCTAAGGTTGCGCGGTCGCTGAATTTTTTGGTGATCGGGTTTAGTAGCCTGATGGTTCAATTACGTCGAGTGCACGAGCTTCATCAATCTGACATTCCTGTCGGTGCTTGATGGTGGCTGTGCGTAGGGCGCCTTAGGGCGCGCCGGCTTTGCGTAATTCCCCGGTCTACTAACCTGCGTACAGCTGCCACCCTTTCGTTTAGTAGCGATGAGGTGGCGGCCAAAATCAGGAATTACGAGCATGTTGAAAGCCACACCAGGCCCAACTCCCCTCTTCACCGTCGCTCCCGACGCCAGCACTGAAATCCTCGTCACCAACAGCTATGAAACCTTCACATCAGTCAGCGCCTTACTGCTCGATCTGTCCGAGGGACTGAATGGCAAACACCGCGATACTGCGCTGGCAATTTACCAACTGAGTGAATTAGGCGTGCTGCTCACAGAGAAGCTTCTAGATCGTGAAGTTCCTTGCACTGGCTGATTGTTAGCCACCCCAAACGCAAGCCCGATCGACCATAAAGCTTCAGAGCGAAGAAGAAGGGGCGGCTTTAATTTTAGGAAAATAAATCCGCCCCTGCTTTTTTGAAAAAAATCGCGCACCCTCAGCGTAAGTAGACTACCTCCTCCATTTCAATCGCGTATTACCTTGTTCATTATCTATCAGCCTCAATGCAAATTACGGCCTACAGTAAATAATAGGTGAAACACCTGCTTCTTTTGTAGCGTGAACAAAAGATGAAAGTATCCAAAACATCTGAGTTATATTGCCTGGCACCCTAACGCCCCGTCGAATCTTATCAAATTCACGTGCAACCACTTCCTTAGAGAGAAACGAACAACAAATCACACAACGCTTATTGAACCTATAGTCCTGTCGCATTTCCGAAAGGTAAAGTTTAAAATCCCCACGCAACTGCCTTCTGATGCGTGACATCGCACCACCCCGATAAGTCTCCGACATTTTATCATCATACTTCTTATTAAAAGCACGCAAATCTATATCCATGTTTCCGATATTTTTTATTGCCTGCCCAACAACATCATGCAAATTACTAGCAGACTTACTCACATCGCCATGCTTCGAATGCACAAAGCTTACAGAAAAATCTTTTCTATTAAAAATTATGTGATCGGCCCATTCATCGCCCAGATCGTCACAAAAAATGTAATCACTTTTCTTATAATGTGCTTCTACAATCCCAAAAACCGAGTCAGAATCAAATCTTTTCCTTGCAGGTTTGAATTCTCCTTTCTCCGAGGTAGCAAGCACCAACTCATCCACAACCACCAAAGCTTTCAGAAGGGCTGGAATTTCATTTACGCCACTTCCATCCTTGAAGCATTGCCCCATAAAATACATATACTGAGGATCAGAAAAGCTAATCGTCGTAAGGTTATTTTTATTTATGTAACTTTGCAGCGTCAGCTCTTTCCCGTTCTCATCTAATTTTATCCGACGCAGCACGGAAGAACTCAAAGACAGAGAGCTTTTGTTTTTACTCAAACTCGCCGGCCTGCTAGTCCCTCGCAACAGAAGGCCAGGAGCGGCACCAATTTCATATACCGTTTCAAGCTGCGCAATCAAAGTACTTAATCGCGACCCTTTCAGTTCAAGATTTTTGCCTTTCTTTGTTGTATAGATAAGAGGGACTCTTTTCTCAACAAGGTTATCAACTATATAAGATGACTCTACCAACACTGCAGTGGGCTGAGCAGTACTCCAAACAACATTCAAATCAACAAACTGCGCAAACGACCCTAAAAACTCTTTACTCATGGATGGATTTTTAATTTGTTCAATTTGCGAGCAAACCCAACTCACAACATCATCAAGTGACTTCCGTTCAGATGACTCAACAACCCGACCACTCTGCGAAGAGATAGTTTTTATTCTTCCATGTAATTTCAACTTAAAAAAATATGGTATTGATCGGCCGGCAGCATGCAAAGAAAGCAACCCTCTTAAATCTGCAGCCTCATAAGCCTTTGTGCGCATAGCACGGTCAGAGACGGTCATATTACGCATGGCGATTTTTTGAAATTCCGCATCTTCATCACTGAACGACGACGTCAACTCCGTACTTTTTATCGGGGTAAGGTATTTATTCAGAATCTCCGTGACGCTCGCACAAGATTTTTTCAGAACGGCCAAATACCCATCTATTTTAACGATTAAAATAAGCGCATGAATTAGATCAGATAGAGGCTCTTCCCAAAAATGGACGGGCCTATGGGTGTTAAATACGCGAAGACTAAAAATATATGCCGTGCCGTCATCCAACTCACGAGTCTCATTAAAAATATCAACAATAAAAGCAGACCCAACTGTTTTATTGTCTGATGCCGCGTCTAGAATCTCGCGAAGCTTTACATCCGTTAAAGGGACATCCTCTCGGTAGAACTGGGCATTTTGAGTCAAGCTCAGGCGTTCGGGCATTCTGATACCTCCGTCCATGGACAATTATATGGGCCATCATAGCGCCATCGTTTGTATCATAGAAAACCGCACCGATGAAAATAACAATTTCAATCACCTAACACTGAAGCACGCCGCCCGACTCAGCCAGTACATCGTGATCCAGTCTGGTTAACGAGCGATGTAGCCCAGTTGCAGAATTGCGTCCCTACCTCCCCAACAACTCCCTAACCCTCCCCCCCAACACCTCCACCGCAAACGGCTTCGTCAACACCCCCATCCCCGCTCCCAACTGCCCATACCCCATCACCGCATTCTCCGCGTACCCCGTAATAAACAACGTCTTCAACCCCGGCCTCAGTTCCATCCCCGCTTCCGCCATCTGCCGCCCATTCATCCCACCCGGCAACCCCACATCCGTCACCAGCAGATCAATATGCACATCCGACCTCAACAGTTTCAGCCCCGCCGCGCTGTCGGCGGCTTCGATCACGGTGTAGCCCAGTTCGCCCAACACGTCGGCGAGCAGCATGCGCACGGTGGATTCGTCGTCGACCAGCAGTACGGTTTCGCCGTGCCTTGCGACTTCGAGGGCGGTTTGGCCGGGTTGCAGGTCGTCGCCCGGGGCGGCGCCGTGGTGGCGTGGGAGGTAGAGGGACACGCAGGTGCCTTCGCCTTCGGTGGAGTGCAGGTGCACTTGGCCGCCGGATTGTTGGGCGAAGCCGTAGATCATCGACAGGCCCAGGCCGGTGCCTTGGCCGATGGGTTTGGTGGTGAAGAACGGTTCGAACACGTGGGCCATCACGTCTGGGGACATGCCGGTGCCGGTGTCGGTGACGCTCAGGCGCAGGTACGGGCCTTCGCTAAGGTCGAGGGCGCGGGCGGCGTTGGCGTCGAGCCAGTGGTTGCCTGTTTCAAGCAATATGCGGCCGCCTTCGGGCATGGCGTCGCGGGCGTTGATGCACAGGTTGAGCAGGGCGTTTTCCAGTTGGCTGACGTCGACGAAGGCGGTCCAGGCGTCGGCGGCGCCGGTGGTTTCGATCTGGATGCCGGGGCCGGCGGTGCGTTGGATGAGTTCGGCCATGCCGTACATCAGGGTGTTGACGTTGGTGGCGCGCGGTTCCAGTGTTTGCCGGCGCGAGAAGGCCAGCAGGCGTTGGGTGAGCACGGCGGCGCGTTTGGCCGAGCCTTGGGCGGCGACCATGTATTTGTCCACATCGGCCAGGCGGCCCTGGGCGATGCGGCGGTTCATCAGCTCCAGCGCGCCGGAGATGCCGGCGAGCAGGTTGTTGAAGTCGTGGGCCAGGCCACCGGTGAGTTGGCCGACGGCTTCCATCTTTTGCGACTGGCGCAGTTTCTCTTCGGCCTGCATGAGCATCGCGGTGCGTTCGGCCACGCGCTGTTCCAGGGTTTCGTTGAGGGCGCGCAGTTCGGCCTGGGCGTCGCGCAGGGCTTCGTCGGCGATGGTGCGTTCGAGCAGGTCGGCGGCTTGGCGGGCGAGGATGTCGAGCAGGCGCAGGTCGCGTTCCGAAGGCTGGTGCGGTGTGCTCCAGTGGGTGGAGATCATGCCGAGCAGGCGGCCATCACGGGACAGCAACGGGGTGGTCTGGGCCGAGCGGATGCCGGTGTTGCGGAAGGCTTGCAGGTCGTCGGTGCCGGCGATGTCAGGCCATTCTTCGAAGTCGGGGATGATGGCGCGCTGGCCCAACTGCAGGGCCATGGTGCAACTGCTGTAGGCCATGGGGCTCACCCATTGCCAGAACCCGACCGCTTCCGGTGGCAGGCCGCGCGAACACAGGAGCTGCAACTGGCCGCCATGGCCGGACGGGTGCCCCTCGGGGCACAGCAGCTGCATGGTGCCGAACTGCGAGCCGGTGATGGACACGGCGGCGTCGACGATCTTGCCGTAGAGGGCTTCGAGGTCTTGCTCGCCGATCAGGTCGAGGCTGATGCGGTGCAGGAATTCGATGTCCGACAGGGCGGTTTCCGAGTCGCGGGAGGCGGCGCTGGGAAAGGCGGCCGGGAAGGCGGTGCGTAGGGTTTTCATGGGGCTACCAAGGGAATGGCATTGAGCTATTAGCAGGTTATCAGCAAAGCTGTGACCACGCGCTATGGGCAGACGTTCGGTGGTGATCGCGGCAGAACGCGTGTGTGCGCAGACAGAGGTGTTTACACTGGCGGTTTTGTGCCAATCACTCAGGGAAGAAGTCGATGTCTACCGATCCGTTATGCCTGGTTTTCGTGCCTGCCCTGGTGGCCATCCTCACGGCAGCCGAGGCGGCAAAGGGCGCGCCACTGAACGAAACCGAGGTGTGTGCGGTCCGAGACGCAGCCACCTGTATTGCGCTGCCGTTCAGCGCCGCGCTGGCAATGGAAACCGAGCGCGGTTATCCGGATATCGTCCCGGAAGACTGCTGGAACGAGTGGCAACGCGTGCGCCCTTCGCTTTCGTAACCCCGTTTTTTGCCCGCTACGAATGGAATCGACCCCCTATGTTCACATCGCTACGCCCGTTAAAAACCTTCGCCGGCCTCACGCTGCTGGCCACCCTCACCGCCTGCGGCGCTATCACCGATGTGCGCTCGTTCTCCACCCCCTACACCTCCCCCACCAGCGGCGAGACCGCGCGCCTGCGGGTCATGAGCGATGGCATGGTGCGGGGCGTGCCCAAGTCCGACTGCATCAACTTCCGCCTGCCCGGCGCGGGTGTGATGGTGGCCAACCGCGACGGCTACGCCGACCGCAATGGCGAAACCCTGGGCATGGCGCCCGTCGCGCGCTATTCAAGTAACACGGTGATGACCGAACTGTTGGTGCCCGCTGGGCAGCCCATCGCGTTTCATTACATCGGCGACCGTTGCTACAACATGTTCAGCTTCGTGCCGGAAGCGGGGATGGACTACGAGCTGGACGCCGCCAACCGCTATAAATGCGGGGTGACGCTCAAGCGCATGTTGGTCGGTGAGATCAAAGGCTCCCTGGTGCCATTGGGTGAGAGCAAGTTGTGCAATTGGGCCGATAATTTCTAAGCAAGGCTCACACGCCATGGATATCCACGAGATCCAGCAACGCCTGGCGGGGGAATGGGCGTTTTACTACGACGTCTACTACCCCACTGCGCCCCCTGTGGGAGCCGTCGAGCCCCAGCGAGGCCGCGAAGGCGGCGGCACAGTCAACAGTGTTGTCGCCTGACCCACCGCCTTCGCCGCCTCGCTAAAGCTCGACACCTCCCACAGGGGTCTGCGTAACGACGAAGATCCACTGTAGGCGCCGGCAAGCCGGCTCCTACAGTGGGTGCAGGTCAGCGGATGTACTCGGTCAACGCTGGGTTGGTGAGATCAAAAGCAGCCGCATGCCATTGAGCGAGAGCACGTTGTGCAATTGGGCCGATAATTTCTAAAGCACCGCCGGAGTAGCCCTTCAATGCAATGGAATACCTATTCACCGACCCATCAACCGTTATCCGATGATCTGGTTGACGGTATTCAAAAAGTCATCCGCTTCACCCTGCCCAACGACTACGTTGACTGCGTAAAGCGCTATCACGGCGGGCAACCAAAAGACCGGACCTTGACCATCGAGGTGGATGGCACGCCCTGGAACATCGGCTTCGGCATGCTGTTAACCCTGGACCCCTTCGAGAGCGCGGAGAACATCATCACCGCGCTGGTGACGCTGCGAGAACATCATCAACTGCCTGAACACTACTTGCCGATCGTGGTGGGCGGCGGCGGTGATTACCTGTGCTTCGATTATTCCAAAACGCCCGCCTCCCCCACGGTGGTGTTCTACTTTCATGAACTGGAGGTGGCGGAAGGCATGTTTGATGTCGCGCAGTCCTTCACTGCCTTGCTGGGGATGTTGCAACCCGAGGCGTAAGCCCAGCACTTGGGCTTCACCCTCGCGCTGCCCGTTGGGTGTCGACGCTTCCAGAACATCGGCACAGCAGCCTTATTCCGAATGGGCCTGTAAAACTGTCAGAAATCACAGTACCCACCTCGGTGGCTGCCCTTTAGAGTGAAGGTCGGTCAACCGAGGAGCTCACCATGCCTACCCTGATGTCCCTTCGCACAGCCGCCATGGCGCTACTGTGTCCAACTGCGCTGGCCAGCCTTGTGGCCTGTGCCCCCCACGCGACGACCCAGACGGCCACGTTCTGCCCGGCCATCGCCAGCATCCAGCAGACCAAAGAGGAACAGGGCTATAGCTACACCTCGATATCACCTGGCAGTGGATGGAAAGGCGAAAACCCGTATGCACAGGAGCACTACCTCAAGGGGATGAAGTTCGAGTCGGCCGCCATCCGCACGGGCCAGGCGGGCCCAGGCGAGCGGGAGTACTACTTCGTGGCCTGTGACTACGAAGGGCCGGAGCAATTTGCATTTTTGAGGATGTCGCAGCGCTTCCCGCAACGGCCGACTGCCGTAGGGCCAAACTGGAACGCGGACGACTTCTGCCGCGCAACGTCAGAGGATGGCTGCCCCTTCACAAATTTCGCGCCCGTGCCATAACCCCCTGTGGGAGCCGTCGAGCCCCAGCGAGGCCGCGAAAGCGGCGGCACATCCAACACATATGTCACCTGCCCCACCGCCATCACCGCCCCACCAAACCCCAACAGCCCCAACCCAGGAGACTCTGTTAACCTGCTGCGCCTGCCCCTTTCCCGAGCGTCCCATGGCCCTCTCAAAACGCGACATCACGGGCCTCGAACGCGAGCTGGTCACAGCGCTCACCGACGCCTGCGACACCGCCAAAACCGAAATCCCCGGGTTTGAATGGCTGACCCACACCGTCAACCACGCCGACTTCCCCGGCAGCCTGCGCATCACCTGGGTCTTCGACACCCGCGCCAACAAGGACCACGCCGTGGCGACCGGGCTGGACGCGCGCATCCGCGAGCTGACCGCCACCGCCCTGCAAGCCGCCCAGCTCCCGCCCGTGCCGTTGCAGCGCTGCATTGAGCTGGACAGCGAAGAAGCCTGCCAAACCCAGCACGGCGGCAATTGGCGTTTGCGCCTCACCCGCTCAGCCAACTAGAGCCCGGCGCCCAACTGCTGGATAATGCCCGCCCTGCTCCCTGCTCGTCGAAAAGGAAGTTCCGCCCCATGAAGTTGCCGTTTTCCGCCGCCCTGCTCGCTGCTGCCTTGCTGGTGCCAGCCGTGTCCCACGCCGACGATGCCGCGCTCACCGATACGCTCAAGGCCTTCACCCACTGCGACGAGCGTTTCTTCAGCAACCTGAACACCCACCGCGATGCCTGGCAGGCCTATGCGCCGCTCAAGCAGGACAAGAATTTCAGCTGGATCGCGGTGCGGGATCGCACCAACCGCCAAGCCAATGCCGTGCCGGTGAGTGCGCCGGCCATCGCAGGGTTGAAGCTGCTGTCGTACAACGATGAAGTCGCCGATCTCGGCCCACTGGGCCTCTACTATTACTGGGGCTTCGTGGTGGACGGCGGTCTCGACGAGGTCGCCCAACGCCTCGCGCCGTTGATGGAACAACGCGGCGCGCTGATTAAAACCGAGGGGCAATACAGCCGCAGCGAGCTGAAGGTGGGCAACGGCTGGCAGTCGATCAAACCCATGCCGGGCAAGGCGCCGGGGTTGCGCCATGTGGAGCGTGTGCTGATCGTAGAGCCAGAGAACACGCAAGGTACGCAAACACGGGTGAGCTGTTCGGTACAGGGTGGCGTCAACGCCGGGATCCTGGCCGAGTTGCGCCCGGACATCGCGCCGGTGAACTACCCGCGCACCGTCGTCGAAACCTCCATCGGCGACGTGCCGGTGCCCGCCAACGTGCGCCAGCAACTGGACGTGCCGCTGTTGCAACCCAGGTTCAAGACCTTGAGCTACAGCTACGTGTCGAAGGACGGCAGTGGCAAGGACAACCCGGTCAGGGTCACCTTCAACGCCGAGGGCGGCTTGCTGCGCAAGAACGAAGCCTACGGCGAGGCGTTCAATGTGGACCGCCTGATGCTGGCCGATCTGGTCCAGTTGAAATCAAAAATGAACGGCTTGGGCGCTGACCAGGTCATGCAAACCCAGTCGGCTGAATTGAAGGTGCCGAGCAGTTGGGCCCCCGGCCAAACGCTGAGCGCTTACATGAAAATGGCCTATGTGCCCGTCAAGCCCACCGACAAACCGACCGACACGACCTTGACCTGCCAGGTGGGCGAGCGCTTCCCGGCAAGCCAAGTGTTTACGTCGTTGACGGGCGATGCGATCCGGCTCACCTGCGAGCAGGGCGACTACAAGTCCACCCGTGCGTTCATCGAAGACCTGGGTGTCGCCCTGACGCTGGAGTCGGTGTCGAGCAAGGCGCGTATTGTGAATGAATACACAGCCTTTGATGTGGTGCGCTGACTAAAGCCCCAGCCCCTGCAACACTGTGTCGACCTGGCGCTCGAAGCCAGGTCGCTCGAACTTCACCAAGGCCATGCGCCACAGGCCTTGCAGGTAGGTGAGGATCACCGTGGCGGTCACTTGCGGGTCCAACGAGGCCGGCAACAGGCCCTGGGCCTGATCCTCGCCCAGGCGCTCGGCCATGATGCCGCGCACCGCTTCCAACCCTTGCTCGGCGCGCTCGCGCAGCTCCGGGTCTGACAACACCACGTCCGTCACCATCGCCGCCACCATGCACAGGGGCGATGGCATCTGTGCGCCTTCCAGGTCATCGAGGATCACGCTGAAAAATGCGCGGATGCCCTCGGCCGCCGTGGGCGCCGCCACCAGGGCTTCCAGGCGCCGCGCCACCACGTCGTCTTCGTAGCGTTGCACGCAGGCCAGGTACAGCTGCTTCTTGCTCTTGAGCGAGTTGTAGAAGGAGCTTTCGCCGATGTCCATCACCTTGAGCAAGTCGCGCAGGCCGGTGGCCACGTAGCCACGCTGCCAGAACAACACCTTGGCCTTCTCGACCGCCTGGTCGTAATCAAACGCTATTTTTCTTGCCATGGGGCACCTGCCGATTCTGTATCGGCCGATACAATATCATTGACGCGGGATTTCTGCTCGGGCTATTTTGTAGCGGTCGTTACAAACAATTCCCTTGGAGACAGAAATGCCCGCAACATACGATTTTTCCGCCCATCGCCCCCTGGTCTTGCCGCCTGCCACCGAGGACGTCACGCCGTTTGAAGTGCACGTGCCCCAGGCCGCCCTCGAAGATTTACAGCTGCGCTTGCGCCTGGTGCGTTGGCCCGATCAGGAATTGGTGGAGGACTGGTCCCAAGGTGTGCCGCTGGAGGCGGCGAAGTCGCTGGTGGACTACTGGCTCAACGGTTATGACTGGCGCCGGTTTGAAGCGCGCTTGAACAGCTTCCCCCAGTTCCGCACGCGGATCGACGGCGTGGGTATCTACTTCATCCACGCCCGCTCGCCGCACCCAAATGCCACGCCGATCCTGCTGACCCACGGCTGGCCGGGCTCGGTGCTGGAGTTTCTGGAGGTGATCGAGCGCCTCACCGATCCGGTCGCCTTCGGCGGCACGGCTGAAGACGCGTTTGATGTAGTGGTGCCGGCGATTCCCGGCTACGGCTTTTCCGACAAACCCACCGAGCAGGGCTGGAACCCGGCGCGTATCGCCCGGGCCTGGGCGGTGCTGATGCGCGAGCGGTTGGGCTACAGACACTGGGTGGCCCAAGGCGGCGACTGGGGTGCGGCCATCACCACGGCGCTGGCCGGCCAGGCCCCCGAAGGCTTGAAGGCAGCGCACGTGAATTTGCCGATGGTGGTGCCGGCGCACTTGCCCGCCCACCCCACCGAGGAAGAACGCCAGGCCCTGGAAGACATCGAGCGTTACGTCAGCGACAAGGCCGGCTACGCCAACCAGATGAACACGCGCCCGCAAACCATCGGCTATGCCCTGAACGATTCGCCGGTGGCCCTGGCCACGTGGATGTATGAAAAATTCTGGGAATGGACCGACAACAACGGCCGCCCCGAAGACGCCCTCAGCCGTGACCAGATGCTCGATGACATCTCGCTGTACTGGTTTACCGGCACCGGCACCTCAAGTGCTCGCCTGTACTGGGAAGGCGTGGGCGCGACCATTCGTGGCGCGGACTTTTTCTCGTCGGCCAGGGGCGGTGTGGAGCGCATCCAGGTGCCGATGGGCGCGAGCCTGTTCCCCGCCGAAACCTTCAAGCCGCCACGCGCCTGGGCAGAGGCGGCGTGGGCCAACCTGTTCTATTGGAATGCCGTGGACAAGGGCGGGCACTTTGCAGCCTTCGAACAGCCGCAGGTGTTTGCCGAGGAACTGTGGAAGGCGTTCCGACCGTTTCGCGCCAGCGCCGGTTGATCGCGGCCATTGTGTTTTAGCCGTGGTTGCACTCAACTAAGCGCCCTCCCCTCTAGCGAGTATCGACAGTGGAACGTTATGAATCGCTGGTCATCGGTTTGGGCGCCATGGGTGCCGCCACGGTGTACCAATTGGCCAAGGCCGGCGTGAAGGTCGCCGGCATCGACCGTCATCACCCGCCGCACACGCTGGGTTCCAGCCATGGCGACACGCGGATCACGCGGTTGTCGGTGGGCGAAGGCGCGCCGTACGTGCCTATCGTGCGTAACTCGCACCGTATCTGGCGCGAGCTGGAGGCGGTGTCGGGGGAGGCGTTGTTCGAGCAGTCGGGGTTGTTGGTGCTTACGTCCAGCGAGGATTTCGACCCCAGTGATGCCACAGACTTCACCCTGCGCACCATCGCTTTGGCGCAAACCTACGGCATCGAACACGAGGTGCTGGATGCCACGCAGATTCGCCAGCGCTTCCCGCAATTTGTCACGGTGGCCGACGACGCCATCGGCTACTACGAGCCCGGTGGCGGGTTTGTGCGGCCGGAGCGCTGCATCGACGTGCAGCTCAAGCTGGCCGAGCAGCACGGCGCCACGCTGTACAAAGGCGAGACTGTGACCCACATCCGTTCGGATGAGCACGGTGTGACGGTGACCACCGACAGGCGCACGTTGCAGGCGGACAAGCTGGTGGTGAGTGCCGGCAACTGGGCGGGCGGGTTGTTGGGCGCGCCGTTTGATCAGTTGCTCAAGGTGTACCGGCAGCAGCTGTTCTGGTTCGAGCTGGAACCGGGTGCCGACCTGGTGGGGAAATCGCCCACCTACATCCTCACCCACGGCCGGGGCGACAGTCAGAACCACTACGGCTTCCCCGCGCTGCCCGGCGAAGGCAGCCTGAAGGTTGCCACGGCGCAGTATCACACCCACTCCACGCCGGAAACGCTGGACCGCACGGTATCCCCGGCGCAGGAACGGGAGATGTATGAGCGCCAAGTGCAGGGCCGTATTGCCGGGCTGACGGGCAAGGTGGTCAAGTCGGCCGTGTGCGCCTACACGGTGACGCCGGATCATCACTTCATCATCGACCAACACCCGACGTTGCAGCACACCCTGGTGGCGTCGCCGTGTTCGGGGCATGGGTTCAAGCATTCGGCGGCGTTGGGCGAAGCGTTTGCCCAATGGTGCATGCACGGCAAGAGCGAGCTGGATTTGTCCTCGTTCTCCCTGGCCCGCTTCAACGCCCCCTAACCCACCCGGAACCGCGCAACCTTGCCGGCGATGGCGGTGGGTCATTGACCGATGCACCTACCGCCATCGCCTGTAGTGAGCGGGCTTGCCCCGCGCCGCGGTATACCTGACCCACCGATAAACCTGACACACCGCCGCGCGGGGCAAGCCCGCTCACTACATTAGAAGCTGTGGATCAGGGTGCTGAAGAGGTCGTTCTTGGGCATTTTGTTCAGCGGGATCTCGGCGTTTTCGAACCATTCCCGGCTGGCCTCGGGGTGCGGGCCGCTGAGCACCACCACGCCCTTTTCAAAGGTATACCGCGCCGCCGCGACGTCGCCGTTGCGGTAGGTCGCCAGGGTCGTATAGTGCCCAGCCTTGGGCATATAAGGGCCATCCTGGAAAAACACCTGGTCCGCCTTGCCGCCCCACGTGACCTGCACGGCGGCGTCGGCGATGCCGGGCACTTCGAAACCGGGGCGGCCGGCTTCGCCGTCAAGATCCTGGGGGATCAGGCCGAGGTTGGTGTCATCCGCCAGGTAGGCCCCCATGCACAACCCCAGGTAGCGGCCGCCGTTGGCGACGTAATCACGGATGGCCTCGCTGCGCGCCTCACCCAGGCTGCGCAAGGCGCCGGGGATGTCCTGGCCGCCGCCCGGCTGTACATAGAGGTCGTAGCGCGCCAGGGTTTCAGGCGTGATGTCGACAGGCTCATCCGCCCCCACAAAATCGATGTGGACGTCGGGATTGACCCGTTGCAGGGCCTTCGCCACGTTCTCGGAACAGTCGTCACAACCCGCCGGCCCCCGATAGATGGCGACACGGGTGATGGACGTCGCGGCGTCGGCCAGTGACGGCAGCAATAGGGCAAATGCAAACAACGGCGCGGCGATGGCTCGCAGGTTCATGGCAATGGGCTCCAGGGCAGACAGCCCAAAGCCTATAGCGATTGCGTCGTCCAATCCGTTAACAGTTGTAAGCAATCCCGCCCAGCGTCACCGAGCAAACGCGTACTCACCGCCCTGCTCCACCGCCTTGCGATACGCCGGCCGCGCCTGGAAGCGTTGTACCCACGCCGCCAGGTTCGGGTACGTCGGCAACTTGCCCTGGGCCTTGGCGACTTCGCCGATGAAACTCATCTGGATATCCGCCCCACTCAACTCATCCCCCAGCAGGTACGGCGTTTTCCCGAGCGCTTCGTTCAAATAGCCCAGGTAATTGGCCACTTCCGACTCGATACGCGGGTGCAGCGGCGCGCCCGCTTCGCCCAGGCGGCCGACGTAGAGGTTGAGCATCAGCGGCAACATGGCCGAGCCTTCGGCGAAGTGCAGCCATTGCACGTACTGGTCGTACGCGGCGGTGGTTGGGTCCGGCTGCAGGCGGCCCTGGCCGTGGCGGCGGATCAGGTAGTCGATGATCGCGGCGGACTCGATCAGCTTCAGGTCGCCGTCTTCGATCACCGGGGATTTACCCAGGGCATTGATGGCCTTGAGTTCCGGGGGGGCGAGGTTGGTTTTCGGGTCGCGCTGGTAGCGCTTGATCTCATACGGCAGGCCGAGTTCTTCGAGCAGCCACAGGATGCGCTGCGAGCGCGAGTTGTTGAGATGGTGAACAATGATCATGACGTGCTCCGAAGGGCCAGTGGGGTCTTGGCAAGAGACTACGCCAGCAGCCGAGAGTGCCGGCAAATAAATTTCTAGGCGATACGCGCCATGGTTAGGATAGGCATCGATCTACAAGGAGCCCGCCATGGACCTGAAATTCAGCCACGTCGACATACTCGTCGAACACCTCGAAGACGCCTGCGCCTACTACGCGCACATCCTCAAAGCACGTATCTCCAAGACCTTCGTCTGGGAGCGTGGCGGCCTGCATGTGCGTTATGCCGTGGTGCTGCTGGGCCAGGAGCGCTTCATGCTGGTCCAACCAATTGCGGGCAACTTGCGCGAACTCTTGGACGCCCACGGCGAAGGGATGATTTACCGCCACTGCTACACCACGCCGGACGTCGAAGTCGCCTACGACGAACTGGTCGCCGCCGGTGTGCAGCCCGAAAATGAAAACGGTGTGCCCCTGGCCCGCGAGAACCTGCAGTCGCCTTCCGGTGGTCGCATCATCTGGCTGCCCAAGCGCTTCGGGCACTTCTCCATGGAGATCCTCGAAGAAGCCACGCTGGAAGCCTTCATCAAGGACGCGTTTGACTGATGGACGCCCATGCCGCCTGCGCCAGCAACGGCGCATGGTCAATCGGGCTGTTCTTGACCCGCCCGGACAACCACGCCCGGGCGTAACTCTCCGCCGCACCGACGATCAGCGACAGCAACAGCTCAGGCGGAATATGGCTGAAGGCTTCGCGGCGCTCAGCCTCGCTCATCCACTCGGTCAACTGCCGGTTGCGCTGTTTGTTGCGGGTGAGCAGTTCGTCCTTGTGCGGGCCGTTGGCCACGGCGAACCGGCTCTGGAACACAAAGCGCGCCCATTCAGGTTGCGCGTCGACCCATTCCACATAACTGCGCACCAGCGCTTCCACACCGGCCTGGGCGGTTTGCGCCTGCTCTAGATGGTGAGCGCGCAAAGCCGCTTGGTCTTCCAGCGCGGCAAAAAACAGCGCGGCGACGATGCCTTCCTTGTTGCCGAAATGATGGTAGATCGCGCCCACGCTGGTCTCGCAGCGGGCGCGGATAGTGTCGATGGTCGTCGCTTCAATGCCCACTTCGTTAAAGCAGGCCAGGGCCTCGCGCAGGATGCTGCGTTTGAGGTCGCTGCGCCGGCCTGGGAAGGTGCGCTCGAACAGATCAGGTGCGTGCATGAAGTGGCTCGGCAAATGTACGGAGTCTAAAGCGACAGCGGCCCAGAGAGAAGGCATGGCCTTGACACCTCTGGAATTTACAGAATATTGTTCCGTCACAGAATATTATTCTGTAAATCACCCAGAGGAAAACCCATGAGCCAGTTTCTCACTATGTTCAACAGCGCAGGCCCTGCCGCGTTCAGCCAGATGGCCTGCCAGGTGGCGCCCTACTTCAGCACCATCAACCCGCACATCGCCGAGCTGCGCCCCGGGCACGCGGTGGTCAACGTGCCGTTTCGCAAGGAAATCACCAACCACCTGGCCTCCGTGCATGCCATTGCCTTGTGCAACGCGGCGGAATTGGCCGGCGGCACCATGACCGACGTGTCGATCCCTCAAGGGGCCAAATGGATTCCCAAAGGCATGACCGTGGAATACCTGGCCAAGGCCAAGTCGAACATCCGCGCCGTGGCCGATGGCAGTGGCATTGACTGGACAACGGCCGGGGACAAGATCGTGCCGGTGGACATTTTCGACGAGGGCGAGGTGAAGGTGTTCACCGCCAGGATCACCATGAATGTGAAGCTTGCCTGAGGCCCGGGCGGCAGGCTCGGCCTGGGCCGAGCCTCGCTTCACCCAACCGCCACCATCGACCACAACGACGCGCCCACGCCGGTGATGCTCTCCCCCGCAATCAACCCCGCAGCCGCGGTGATCGCAAAGCGTTCGGTGAGGCTCGGCCAGCGGCAGCTCACCAGCCAGGTGAGGATCGCGCCCAGGGCCATCATCAGCGAGACCGAGGCCGGCAGCACAAAGGCCAGGCCCAGCGCGGCGGCGCTCGGGAGATAACGGGCACGATGGGCGGGCAAGGTGCTGTCCAGAATGCCCAGCAGCACGCCGACCAAGCCGCCAAGGGCGATGGCCCAGCGGACACTCGTCGACAACGAATCCAGCCCATGGGTGAGGGTTTGCGCCACGGCCTTCCAGGTGGCGACGGCCGGTGCCGGCCACTCCTCGGTGAGCAACATGGAGGACGGGTCAGGGATCAGCGCCAGGTAGGCGAACACACCGACGATGCTGCCGATGAAAATCCCCAGGATCTGCGCGATCACTTGCTTGTGCGGCGTGGCGCCAATGGCCTTGCCCACCTTGAAATCATTCATCAAATCGGTGCACTGCCCGGCTGAACCGCCAGCCGTATTGGCGCTCATCAGGTTGATCGGCACCTGCCCCGGCGCGGCGATGCCAAAGCTCAGTTGCGACAGTTGCCCAATCGCCCCAATCGGCGGAATGCCGGTGGCGCCCACCACGCGTGCGGCGACGGCCGCGAGGCAGATTGCCAAGGGGATGGTGAGCAAGGCCATGCCCAGGTGGATGCCGAACAGCAACGCCTGCAGGCTCACCACCAACACGATCGACAGCGCCAAGCCGGCGGCCGGCCCTGGCTTGGGCAGCGTCCAGGTGGCCGCGCCGCTGGCGCGCGTCGAGCGATGCAACGCCCACAAGCGAATCGTCAACGAGGCCAGGGTGGAACACACCATCAGGCTCACCCCCGGCCACAGCAACCACTCCACCAGCGCGGCGAATTGCGGGCCGCTGCTGTCTGCCGGCAGGGTCACCAGGTGCTGCGCCAATAGCCAGGGGGCGAGGCCACCCCAGGCGAGCAAGGCGCCGAGCAGCAGGGTCAGGCCCACGCGAATGCCGATGATGCCGCCGAAGCCCACCAGCAACAGGGACGGGTCAGCGGTAAAGGTCAGGCGTTCCAACGCGGCGCTGGGCGACCATCGTGGGAAGGCCCACACAAAGGTGTCCACCCACTTGACCAGCCCCGACAGCAACGCGGCACTGAGCAGCACTTTCAAGCGCGTTGCGGCTTCACGGCCGTGGTTGTAGATGTGCAGCAGGGTTTCCAGGGTGGCCATGCCTTCGGGAAATTTCAGCGCCTTGTCATTGAGCAACGACGGGCGCAGGTACCAGGCGATCCAGATGCCCAGGAAACTCACCGAGAAGACCCAGGCAATCATCGGCAGCGCGTCCAGCTGGTTACCGGTCAACAAGGTGTAGGCCGGGATCGGCGCCACCAGCCCACCGGAGATGATCGACGCGGCGGCCGACGCCACGGTCTGGTTGATGTTGCTTTCGTGCAACGTCCACGGCAGCTGCTCGCCGGAGCGCTTGGCCAAGCCCTGGAAAATCGCGTAGCCGATCAGCAAGGCGATGATCGACATGTTGAACGACCAGCCGATCTTCAGGCCGGCGTACACGTTGGAGGGAGTGAGCAGAATGCCGAGCACGCTGCCAGTGATGACGGCACGCAGGCTGAGTTCGCGGGTGACGGGGCCATGCGGCAGGGTCGTTGCAGGCATGCGGATTCCTTTCGGCAAGGGAACGGGCTACCTGATAAGTGAGCCTAGTCTGTACCGAAGGTTCAGGTGGAAGACCTGACCGGCCCCTGAAAACACCTGAGAACATCCTGTGGGAGCAAGCCCCCTCCCACAGGGGTGAGTTGTGTCAGCTCAACCCAGGCGGAACCGCGCGGTGTTATCACTCAACGCCTGGCTGCCCTTGCTCAAGGTATCCGCCGCACGGTTCACCGCGCGCGCACCGTCCAACAAACGCCCTGCCGCCTGATCCACCTGCTGGATATTGCCGCTCACTTCATCCGCCGTCGCCGCCTGCTCCTCCACGGCCGTGGCGATCTGCGCCAGGGTGTCGGTGACGTGCTGCACCGCCCCGGCGATCTCGCCCAGGCGGGTGCCCAGGCCGGTGACGGATTCGGCATCTGTCAGCGCTTGTTCACAGGCAGCGCCCATCAACGCGACGGCCTGGCTCACGGTGGCGCGCAGGCTGTCCACCGTGCCGGCGATCTGCGCGGTGGAAGCCTGGGTGCGTTGCGACAGGCTGCGCACTTCATCGGCCACTACGGCAAACCCACGCCCCTGCTCACCGGCGCGGGCGGCTTCGATGGCGGCGTTGAGCGCCAGCAGGTTGGTCTGTTCGGCGATGCCGCGAATGGTGTCGACCACCGACTGAATCTGCTGGCCTTGCTGGCTGACCTGTTCCAGCGCGTTGGCGGTGTCGCCCAGGCGCTGGTTCAGTTGCTGGATGCTCGCCGTGGTGCGCTGGCTGTCGCGGCTGCTGTCTTCGGCAATGCGCCGGGTCTGTTGCGCGCTGCCCGAGGCCTGCTCGCAGCTTTTGGCGACGCCCATGGAGGTGGCGGCCAGTTGCGTGGCTGCTGCGGCGATCTGGCTGATTTGTTGTTGCTGGTCCTCGACTTCGGTGAGGGTGCTGCCCGACTGCGTGTTGAGGGTGAGCACAGTGGTGCCCAACTGCTGTGTCTCGTGGTTGACCCCCAGCAGGCTGGTGCGTAACTGCACCACCGCGACGTTGAGCGCCGTGCTGATCGCCGCCAATTCGTCGCGGCCTTCCACCGCCACTTCTACGCACAGGTTGCCGTCACGCAGGGACTCGGCCAGGGTGGTGATGCCGCTGGCGCTGCGGCGGATGGACGCTTGTAGGCACATGAACAGGTACAGCGCCGCCAGGGCCAGCAGGCTGAAGGTGGCCACCACCGGAATGAAACGCTTGAGCGAGCGGTCACGGTAATAACCCAGGCGTTCGTCCAGCGAATTGAGCGACTGGCTACGCAACGCACCCAGCGCACCGAGCATGCTGTCGACACTGCCATCGAACGTCGCCATGTCGAGTTTGATGGTACCGCCGAACACGCCTTCATCCAGGGCCTTGAGTTGGGTGTCGAGCAGTTGCAGGCTGTTGTCGTATTGCGCTGTCCATGGCTCCAGGCCTGGGTATTGCTTGGCCTTGAGCGAGGCGGCGGCCTTGACCAACTGGTCCCGCGCATCGCCGATGCGCCCGCGCAGGTCACGCATCTGCAGGCGGCTTTGCAAGGTGAACTGCCCGGAGGCAATGGACGACTCACCCACACTCGCCGTGCGGCCGATGCGCTCGATCAGGTCGGGGGTGTGCTGGGTGGAGATCTGCATCAGCAGGTAGGTTTCCAGCCACGGGTCGAGGATCAAGCCGGCGTCGAGGGTGATCTGTTCACGCAGGGCTTGCAGGGCGGTCAGGGCGGCGGTGAAACGGTCATAGCCGTCCGGCCACCAACCCACGGTGCGCAGGGACTGGGTGTCCATGCCCTTGACCGTGGCCTGCAACGCTTCGAAGCGCGCCATCGTGTCAGCACTGGCGTTCTGCGCTTTGAGGGCCTCGCCCAGGGCTTGCAGGCTTTGCAGAATGATCGGGCTGCCGGCGTCCACCTTGTCCATCGCCGCTTGGGCTGCTGGGGTGGGCGCGTGGAGGATGTCCACCGCTTTCCAACGCGCGGCCAGGTTGCGCTGGGCGGTGAGCTGGGCGTCCAGCGCGTCCAGGGCCAACAGTTGGCGCACGCCGGATTGCTCGCTGGAAATCACCGCGAGCTTGTCGCGGTAGTCCTGGCCGATCATCCACAAGCTTCCGGCCAGGGGCAGCATGAACAGGAAGAACAGCACCTGGAACTTACGCGCAAAACCCAAGCGCCCGAGCAGGCGGATACCGGGGGACAAAAGACTGTGCATGGCCGACCACTCCCTAAAACAACCCACACGGTGCACCGAGGGGCGAAGCCTTGAAATGACTAGCAGCAAAATGCCATGTCATTGATTAGCTTGGCTCTAGCAAGATACGGGCCGTTGGTTGAGACGCAGGAGATCAGCGGGGTTGCACGCTACAGGTGCACAGCCAACGCCCCGAAATGGGGCAAAAGCACTCAGCCCTGAGGGCAGACCTGTAACGGATAAACACCCCGATCAACGGTAGGAGCCGGCTTGCCGGCGATGGCGGTGGGTCAGCTATCCAGGTTTCAACGGGTGCTGCCCATGTACCGCTCGAAGTTGTTGATGTGATCATCCAGGTTGTCTTCCAGCATCATCCGGTACTGGTCGCAGAAATACTTGAGCATCGCCTCCCGCGCATCGGCCATTTCTGCGCCGGACTTGAAGTTGCGCGCGCTGGCCCAGGCGCTGAAGCGGGTGGCGCCGAACGTCATCGAGGCGCTGACTTCGCCAAGGTTCTCGCAGGTCTTGAGCTGCTCGTTCGACAGTTCGATATGTGCATCAGCACGGTCATAGAAAGCTTGATCAGTGGCATCTGCCATGGCGGGGTTCCTGGGTGAACGAAGAATGGCGGGCATTGGAACATATCCGCCAGGCGCCCCCAAGCAGGAGGCGCCCGTTGCATCAGCTCAATGCGAGCACCAACCGCTCAAGCCCGATACCAAACCCGGCACCTTCCCGGTACGCACCGCCGCCGACCACCTGTTGCTGCGCGCCCAGCGCAGGGCAACGCACTTCAAAACCGTTGCCCTCCAGGTAGTAACTCAGCCCACGCTTCACCGCCAGGCTCAACTCATAGTCGAGCCCCAGCGAATCCAAAAAACCGGTGCACAGTGCCTGGCTGCGCTGCAACGCCAACGCGGGCAATGGGCTGAGAATCTCCAGACCCAACTGGGTGAATTCTCGATAACGCCCGGCTTGCGGCCGCTCGTAGCGATAACAGCGCGCCACATAAAAGAACATCGCTTCTTCCCGACCACCGAGCAATTCGGCCGTGCGCTCCTGGAACAGCGCCGTGGCTTCGGGGATTAAGCAACACTTGCGGCCCGCCTTGTCATCAAAGGCCCACATCTGCCCGATGATTTCACTGCCACCGGCCTTTTCGATGAACGTGTCCTGGCCCCACAGCGCGGGCACAATGACTTCTTCAGCGCCCGCTTCGATGAAGCCAGCTCCGAAAGCGCCCCTCGATTTTTCGCATCAGTGCCGCTTCTGTTCCGGTCACGATTCGGGTTCCGCGCAACATGGTCATGGGGTAAATCTCCATTTCTACAGACAATAAAAAAGGCGCCGGGAGGGGCGCCTTGGGTTGGGTTCATTGAGTGATCAGAAGGTTTGATCAATCCGTGAATGCAAGCAACCGCGGCCCCTTGGGAAAGGTCCGTGGTGGTGATGGCGGTTGCTTTGAGGAAATTGAGTCATGCCCGATCCTGGCACATTTGTAGGAAAAGTTACAACCCCAGCAACGCCGCAATCCACTGCGCCTGCCTGGCGACTTCTTGCCGCTTCTCGTCCGGCACCGCCTGGCGTGCGCGCTCAAAGCTGGCCAGGGTTTTCTGTTTCTGGCGCAGCAAGTGTTGCCACTTGGCCAGGAACACCGGGCTGCGCGCCTGCATCTGCAGCGGGCCGAAGTACAGTTCTTCGCCGGTGTAGGTCACAGGCTCGGCGCGTTCAGCCACGATGATTTCGTAGTAGAAGCGGTTTTCCCGCAGCAACTCTTCGCGCAGGATGTGGTAGCCCTGCTCCATCAGCCACTGGCGCAACGGCTGCTCGCCGCCATTGGGTTGCAGGATCAGGCGTTCGTGACCATTGAGGTGCGCCTGGCCAGCGTCGAGGATGTCGCGGATGGTTTCGCCGCCCATGCCGCACAGGCTGATCGCAGTGATGCCGTCCTGGGGCTCGATAGCCGCCAGCCCATCGGCCAGGCGCACCGTCACGTTCGCCTCCAGGCCGTTGTCGCGCACGGTTCGTTGGGCTGCGTGGAACGGCGTCGCCGCCACCTCCCCCGCCACCGCCGCCGTGATCGCGCCGCGACGCATCAGCGCCACCGGCAGGTAAGCGTGGTCCGAGCCGATATCAGCCAGGCGTGCGCCCGCGGGCACGTTGGCAGCCACGCGCTCCAAGCGCTGGGACAAAGTGTGTTCGTTCAACGGGTTTTACTCTCCAGAAAATCGATCACGGCTGTTGGTCAGGTGCAACACCATCGCCGCCCGCGCGGCATCCGGGTCCTGGCGCTTGATCGCATTGAAGATCGCTTCATGCTCCAGGTTCGCCAACTGCCCCAGCTTGGCGAAGTCGGCGCCACCGCGCTCGGCGCCCTTGACCTGGGTGCGCGGGATCATCGCATTGCCCAGGTGCAGCATGATCTCGGTAAAAAAGGTATTGCCCGTGGCCTCGGCGATCAGTTGATGGAAGCGCTTGTCTTCCTCCACGCAACTGTCGTTGTTGGCCAGCGAGGCCTGGTAGTCATCCAGCGCCTGGCGCATGTGGGCGAGCTGTTCATCACTGCGGCGCTGCGCGGCCAAGGCCACGGCCTGCACCTCCAGCCCCAGTCGCAACTCCAGCATGTTGCGCACGCTGGCGACGGTGTCCACGTGCAGGCGCAATCCCTGCTGGGCACTTGGCGCCAGCACGAAGGTGCCGATGCCGTGACGCGTCTCCACCAGGCCCGAGGCCTGCAACTTGGAAATCGCCTCGCGCACCACCGTGCGGCTCACGCCGTGTTCACCGACGATGGTGGATTCCGACGGCAGTTTTTCACCGGGCTTGAGCTGCCCGAGCAGGATGCGCTGAGTCAGCGCGTCGACCACGCCTTGGGCCAGGTTGTTGGAGCGCTTACGGACAAGGGTTCGGCTTTCAATGGGCATCGCGACGGGTCCACGGGGCTGAGCTGGTGGGAGCTTAACACCCTGCTCGGAGCCCACGCTGGCCAGATGCAAAAAACCCTCAACTTGTATGACAACCAATATTAAAGCTGCAGTTCATGTTGACAACCGCACAGCAGCCCGCCTCCTTCAAGGCTGCTTGCACAACCCCAAATAAGCCCAATAAATACGGGACAAATAACCAGATCACTCGATTCCACCATGGCCTTATAAGAACAAATTCACACCACACTGCATTGCGAACTCAAGAAAACCACTTGTATGATGTCTATCAACAAAACACGCAAACCCGCATAAAAATAATCAGGGGGAGTTTTGAATTGTGAACAATTCAAACCATGCAGCTGCCACGCCAGAAACAGAGTCCGTGCTCGCGCGCACCGTCAGCAAAGTGAAGAGCCATGTGCTCCCACTGTTCGTGATCATGTTCATCCTCAACTACATCGACCGGGTCAATATCGGCTTCGTGCGTACGCACATGGAGCATGACCTGGGCATCGGCGCGGCGGCCTACGGCCTCGGTGCCGGGCTGTTCTTCATCGGTTACGCGCTCTTCGAGGTGCCCTCCAACATGCTGCTGCAAAAGGTCGGCGCGCGTATCTGGCTGACCCGCATCATGTTCACCTGGGGCATCGTCGCCACGCTGATGGCGTTCATCCAGAACGAAACCCAGTTCTACATCCTGCGCTTCCTGCTGGGCGTCGCCGAAGCAGGCTTCTTCCCCGGCGTGATCTACTACTTCACCCGCTGGCTGCCCGGCGTGGAGCGTGGCAAAGCCATTGCGATCTTCCTCAGCGGCTCGGCCGTTGCTTCGCTGATCTCCGGCCCGCTGTCAGGTGCGTTGTTGCAGATCGAAGGCTTTGGCTTCCACGGCTGGCAATGGATGTTCGCCATCGAAGGCCTGGCCTCGGTGGCGCTCGGCTTCTTCGTGTGGTTCTGGCTCGACTCCAAACCCCACGACGCCAAATGGCTGACCCGCGAAGAACAGGACGCCCTGGTAGACGCCATCGATCAGGAACAGCTCGAGCGTGAAGCCCTGACCACCGTCAAACCCAGCCTCGGCAAGCTGCTCAAAGACCGTCAGATCCTGCTGTTCTGCGTCTTGTACTTCTGCATCCAACTGACGATTTACGCCGCCACGTTCTGGCTGCCGAGCATCATCAAGAAGATGGGCGATCTCAGCGACGTGCAGGTGGGCTTCTTCAACTCGATCCCGTGGCTGATCTCGATCATCGCCATGTACGCCTTCGCGTCGCTGTCGGGCAAATTCAAGTTCCAGCAGGCCTGGGTCGCCGCCGCGCTGTTGATTGCCGCAGCGGGCATGTTCATGTCCACCACGGGCGGGCCGATCTTTGCCTTTGTGGCGATCTGTTTTGCGGCCATCGGCTTCAAGTCGGCCTCGTCGCTGTTCTGGCCGATTCCCCAGGGCTACCTGGACGTGCGTATCGCCGCGGCCGTGATCGCGCTGATCAACTCCATCGGCAACCTTGGCGGCTTTGTTGCGCCGACCACGTTCGGCTTTCTTGAACAGACCACCGGTTCGATCCAGGGCGGCCTCTACGGGCTGGCGGGCACTTCGATCCTCGCCGCGATCCTGGTGTTCTTTGCCAAGACCTCGCCCTCTGCCGTGTTGACGCCGCCCGGCGGCGTGCCAACCGGCGCAGCACTCAGCAAACCTCTTTGAGCTTATTTAGGAACGTGCCATGACCACTCCCGTTATCACTCACTTCCAGGTCATTCCGGTGGCCGGCCACGACAGCATGCTGCTCAACCTGAGCGGCGCCCACGGCCCTTACTTCACACGCAATATCGTGATTCTCAAGGACAGCAGCGGCAACACCGGCGTCGGTGAAGTGCCCGGCGGCGAACGCATCCGCGAAACCCTGGAAGACGCCCGCAGCCTGGTGATCGGCCAACCCATCGGCCAGTACCAGCGCATCCTCAACCAGATGCGCAGCACCTTTGCCTCTAGGGACGCGGCCGGTCGCGGCCTGCAAACCTTTGACCTGCGCATCACCATCCATGCCGTCACCGCCATGGAAGCCGCGCTGCTCGACCTGCTCGGCCAGTTCCTCGAAGTGCCGGTGGCGGCGTTGCTCGGCGAAGGCCAGCAGCGCGATGCGGTGAAAATGCTCGGCTACCTGTTCTACGTCGGCGATCGCAACGCAACCGACCTGGCCTACCGCAACGAGGCCGACGCCGAGGATGACTGGTTCCGCCTGCGCCACGAAACAGCCCTGACCAGCGAGGCCGTGGTGCGCCTGGCCGAAGCGGCCAAGGCCAAATACGGTTTCAATGACTTCAAGCTCAAGGGCGGCGTGCTCAGTGGCGATGAAGAGATCGAAGCCGTCACCGCCCTGGCCGAACGCTTCCCGGTCGCGCGCATCACGCTTGATCCGAACGGCGCGTGGTCACTCAAGGAAGCCATCCGCCTGTGCCGTGACCAGCACAAGGTACTCGCCTATGCCGAGGACCCGTGCGGCGCAGAGAACGGCTATTCGGGCCGCGAAGTCATGGCCGAATTCCGTCGCGCCACGGGCCTTAAAACCGCCACCAACATGATCGCCACCGACTGGCGCGAAATGGGCCACGCGATCCAACTGCAATCGGTGGACATCCCCCTGGCCGACCCGCACTTCTGGACGATGCAAGGCTCGGTGCGCGTGGCGCAGATGTGCAACGAATGGGGCCTGACCTGGGGTTCGCACTCCAACAACCATTTCGACATTTCCCTGGCGATGTTCACCCAAGTGGCCGCCGCCGCACCGGGCGATATCACCGCCATCGACACCCATTGGATCTGGCAGGACGGCCAGCGCCTGACCCGCGAACCGCTGAAGATCGAAGGTGGTTACGTGAAGGTGCCGGCCAAGCCAGGCCTGGGCGTGGACATCGACATGGACGCCGTGGCCAAGGCCCACGAACTGTACAAGGGCATGGGCCTGGGTGCCCGGGATGACAGTGTGGCGATGCAGTTCCTGATTCCGGGTTGGGCATTCAACAACAAGGCGCCGTGTCTAGTGCGGTAAGGCCAACACAGGTAAACAACGGTGGGAGCGGGCTTGCTCGCGAATGCGGTGGATCAGGTACAGATGTGCTGGCTGACACACTGCATTCGCGAGCAAGCCCGCTCCCACCGTTGATCGTCGTCTTGTTCAAGTCCGCGTCTTGCGGGCTGCAATCGGTTGTACCGTGAGCTCGACACCCAACGCCAGCATCAGTTTCTGGACCGTTTCATAACGGGTTTTCGAGCCGCCCTTCAGGGTTTTGTACAGACTCTCTCGATTGCCCCCCGCCGCCTCGGCCACCTTGTTCACGCCTTGGGCCTTGGCCACTTCGGAAAACGCCGCCATCGCCGGCAAGCCGGCTCCTACGAGGTTGTGTTAGCGCAGATTCCTGTGTGGGAGCTGGCTTGCCTGGGATAGCGGTATACCTGCTGACACAGCGTTAACTGACCCACCGCCATCGCCAGCAAGGTCTAGGGGTGACCGTCGCTCACGAACTCCACCACCCGCGCCAACATCCGGTCACACGCCGCCAGTTGCTCCACGCTGATGAACTCATCCGGCTTGTGCCCTTGCTCCATGCTGCCGGGGCCACACACCACGGTGGGAATACCGGCCCGGTCAAACAGCCCGCCCTCCGTACCAAAAGCCACGGTGCCGAATGCACGGGAGTCACAGAACTGCGCCACCCATTCAGCAGCCTGGCTTTCCAGGGAGGTGGCCAACCCCGGGTAGCTGGACAGCTCGCTGAAACTGATCGCCGATTGTGCACTCACCGCCTGCATCACCGGCAGCAAGGTCTGTTCGGCATAGCGCTGCAACTGCTGGGCAACCTGCCAGGGATCCTGGGCCGGCAACGAGCGCACTTCAAAATCAAAGGTGCAATTTTGCGGGACGATATTCAGTGCCTTGCCGCCACTGATCACCCCGGTCTGCACCGTGGAAAACGGCGGATCAAAACGCTCATCCAACTGCGGTGGCGCCTTGAGTTCTTCGCCGAGCCGCACCAGCTCGCTGATCAAGCACGCCGCGTATTCAATGGCGTTGACCCCGGACGGCGCATACGCCGAATGGCACGCCGCGCCCTGCACCTCGCAACGCACCGCCAATTTGCCTTTGTGGCCCAGCACCGGCTTGAGCTCGGTAGGTTCGCCGATCACGCACAGCAGCGGCTTGACCGCCTGCCCATGGAACCGTTCGATGAGCGAACGTACGCCCAGGCAGCCCACCTCTTCGTCATAGGACAAAGCGATATGCACCGGCATACGCAACGGCGCCTCCAGCAACGCCGGCACGCTCGCCAACACACAGGCGATATAGCCCTTCATGTCAGCCGTGCCGCGCCCATACAACTTGCCGTGTTTTTCCGTGAGTTCGAACGGCGCCACGCTCCAGCGTTGGCCGTCTACCGGCACCACGTCGGTGTGGCCGGACAACACGATGCCCGGCACATCTGTCGGGCCGATGGTCGCCAGCAGGTTGGCCTTGCTCTTGTGTTCGTTGTAGACCAGCTCACAGGCCACGCCGAGGTCCTGCAGGTAGGTGCGCACAAAGTCGATCAGGGCCAGGTTGGACTCGCGGCTGGTGGTGTCAAAACGCACCAGCTGCGCCAGCAGGTCGCGGCTGTTCATCGGTCATCCCCCGGCACGGCATAGCCTGGGGCGATGTGCGGGTTGAGGGCGCGGTCGATGTAAGCCTGCGATTGCCCGCGATAGGCCTGCCAGAGCTGGTCGAGGGCGCCGATCGGGTCTTCCTCGGCCCAGTCCACCCGCAGGTTGACGATGGGCCAGAGCAAGTCGTCGACCACCACCAGCGCCGCCGAATGCACCGGCCCCGCTTCGCCGCCCCGCGCCTGCCCGGTGTGCAGGGCGGCCAGCAGGCGATCCGCGAGGGGCCCGGTAGCGTTTTCGAACGCGCGCACCATGGCGTCAATCACCCCCGGGGCCGCCAGCATGTTGCCGGCCGCCACACACTGCTCGCCGCTGACCGCGCCATGAATGCCGAGGGTCTGGGCACCACTGAAATGCGCGGTGCGGCCTTGGCTGTCGATCACCGTCACCTGGCGGTATTCGCTGTGGGCCTGCCCGGCCATGGCCGCCAGCGCCTCACCGGGTGTTGCGCCTTGCTCCAGCAGGTCCAGCACCTGGGGCCCCAGGCTGGGCAAGGTGATGTTCTGTGACGCCACCGCGCCCACACCGGGCCGCAGCCACGGGCAACGCGCGCCCACGGCAATGCTCGACGAGCTGATGGCAATGCCCAACTGGCCGGTTTCTGTGCAGCGGGCGACAACGGAAAACGTCATGGAAAGGCTCCTCAGTCGAGCACGGAAGGGTCAGCGTCGATCATCAACTGCTTCATTTCTTCAAAGTGCTGGCGCGAAAAATCCGCAATACCTTCCCAGCCCCGTGCGGTTTTTTCCGCGACGTCATCCGACAGCACCCGCAACGGTTGCCCGGTGGACCACGCCGTCACGAGGATCTGGCAAGCACGCTCCAGGGTCCAGATATCGTCAAAGGCTTCGCCGATGGACGCCGCCGTCACCATCACGCCGTGGTTGCCCATCAGCAGGCGGCTCTTGCCGTCGAGCAAGCCGGCCAGGCGTGCGCCTTCGGCTTCGGTATCGGCCATGCCGCCGTACAACTCGTCCACGGCCACGCGGTTGAAGTAACGCGCGGTGTTCTGGTCGATCGGCGGCACCTGGGGCGTGGCCAGGCACGCCACCGCCGTGGTGTAGACCGGGTGCAGGTGCAGCACCGCGCGGGTGTGCGGCAACAGGCGGTGGATTTGCCCGTGGATCGACCAGGCGGTGGCGTCCACGTTCGGGTTGTCGGCGCAGGCCGGGTCATCGGCGTTGAGCAACAACAGGTCGCTGGCGCGGATGCGCGAGAAGTGCTTCCACTTGGGGTTGAGCAAAAACTCTTTGCCATCGGCCGACACGGCGGCGCTGAAGTGGTTGGCCACCGCTTCGTGCATGCCCAGGTGCGCGATGATGCGAAAGGTCGCGGCCAGGTCGATGCGCGTCTGTTCTTCGAGGGATAACGCCATGAATCGGACTCCGCAGGGCGCGGCCGCACGCGAATGCGGCACGCGCGGGTAGGTTTACTGCGGCATCAACGCCGCGATGTCGGCCTCGGTGGGCGCCTGGAAGTTGTACTTCTTCAGCAAGGCCGCGTATTCAGGCGTGGCGCGGTATTTTTCCAGGCCCTCGACCAGGGCTTTTTTCACCGTGTCATTGCCCTTCTTCACGCCGAAGCCGTTGAGCACCGGGTAGATTAGGCTGTCGGAAGAAATCACCACGCGGTTGCCCAGCTTGTCGATCACGCCACGGGCCACGGCGGCGTCGGTGATCTGGGCTTCAACCGCGTGAGCCAGCAAGGCCTGGGTGGTTTGCGGGTCGGTGCTGTATTCGCTGATCTGGATCGGCTTCAAGCCCTTGGCCACGCAATACTCAGTCGACAGTTTGTTCATCTGCGCCAACCACGACGTGGCGCCCATGGAGCCGATCTTATGGCCGCAGAATTCTTCCGGGGTCTTGGGCTGGAAGGCGCTGTCCTTGAGGGTGAGGATCGACTCGCCGCTCTTGAGGTAAGGGATCATGTCGATGACCTTGACCCGCTCAGCAGTGATGTACATCGACGAGTTGGTCAGGTCGAAACGGCCGGCCTGCAGGCCGGTGATCAGGTTGGGAAAACGCGTGTCGAGGGTCTCGACCTTGCGCCCCATGACCTTGCCCAGGCCGTCCATGAACTCGATGTCAAAACCTGCCGGCTTGTTGTTATCCATGTACTCATAGGGGAAGAACGTCACATCGGAACCGGCGATGATCTTGCCGTCCTGCTGGAACGCCGAAGCCGCCAACGAAGTCATCGCAACCGCGGCGCCCAACAGGCATGCGGCAAGGGGACGAACACTCATACGAAACGCTGTCATGGTTTTTACCTGCAAGGGTTTGAGTTGGGTTAGGCAGTGGCTGAATCTTGTCCGGCCTGTTGCACGAAGAACGAGGCGCCACGGGGTTTCTGCGGCAAGCGCATGTGGTTGTCCGTGGAGCGCACCAAGCCGCTCTCTTCACCGGCCACCAGCAGGCCGGCGTGTGCACTGGGCAAGGGGTTTTCGCCGAATGGCAGCGCGTCTTCAGCGGCGTAGACACTGATGAACAAAGTGCGCGGGAGTTCGGTCTCGTTAGGGCTGGAAGCATGCAAAAGGCGGGTGTGCATGAAGCACACGGAGCCGGCCGGGCCGTAGCAGGCCACCGGCTGCTGGCAGTGTTCCTCGACCACCGCGTCATCCACCGAACCGGTGAAACGCTGATGCTGCCAGTGCGACCACAGCGGGCCTTTATGGCTGCCGGGGATCACGTTCAGCGGGCCGTTTTGCGGGGTCACTTCGCTGACCATCAGCAAGGCGGTGACGATGTCATCGTTGCTGTGGGGCGTGAACAGAAAGTCCTGGTGCCACTTCACCTGGGTCGCGGTGTGAGGCAGCTTGGAGTTGATCTTGCTGTGGTGAAAACGCGTGCCCTGGGCGCCGATCAGTTGCGCGCAAATCGCCGCCATGCGTGAGTGCAATGCCACACGCTCATACGCCGGGGAAATCTCGGTGGGCGAACTGACCCGGCGCAACGACGGGTGATCGGCGCGGTGATCGCCCTCCAAGTCGAAGCGTTCGCGACCATCGACGGTCGCGCCCCAGCCTTTCTGGTGGCTTCGGCTTTCTTCTACCCATTGGTCGAAATCGTGTTGCAGTGCGGCCACTTCGTCCTGCGATAACACGTCTTCGACCACCAGGAAACCGTCACGCTGGAATTGTTCGATTTGCGCTTGCTCGATCATTGTATTTTTTCCTGAACGTTGAGGGGGTCACGCCAGCGAGACGTCCTTGAGGAACGCCTCCACGCGTGGGTTGTGGCCGCTGCGCAGGGCGCCCGGCGTGTCGTCGCAGACCACGCGGCCCTTCTCCATGAACACGATGCGGTCGGAGACCTTGAAGGCGAAGTTCATCTCGTGGGTGACGATCACCATGGTGATCCCCTCCTCGGCCAAGGCTTCGATGACCTGCAGCACTTCGTTGACTTTTTCCGGGTCGAGCGCCGAGGTGGGCTCGTCGAACAGCATGATTTGCGGGCGCATCATCAAGGCGCGGGCGATGGCCACCCGTTGCTGCTGGCCGCCCGACAGCTGGTGCGGGAACTTCCAGGCGTGGTCGAGCATGCCCACCTTGTGCAGCAGCGCGTAGGCCTGTTGCTTGAGGTCGGCCAGGCGCCCCAGGCGGTGGTATTTGGGCGCCATCAGCAGGTTGTCGAGCACACTCAAATGCGGGAACAGGTTGAAGCTCTGGAACACCATGCCGATGTTCAGGCGGTGCTCGGCATGCTCGATAAATTGCGGCTTCTGCGCGCCGACCTTGTCGAGGTGAATGAACGGCTGGCCGTTGATCCGGATCTCGCCGTTATCCAGTTGTTCCAGGCCGTTGAGCAAACGGATCAACGTGGTTTTGCCGGAGCCGGACGGGCCGATCACCGACACCACTTCACCGGGCTGGATCTGCAAGTTCACCGAGCCGAGCACTTCAACGTTGTTGTAGGCCTTGTGCAGCCGCGCCGCCTGCAACGCCGGTTCGCCGTTGCTGGCTGGGCGCACCAACGCCGTGCGCTGCTGGGTGGCCAGCGCCAGCACTTCAGCGTCCGGCACACGGGACACGTTGCGTTGGTTGACGTCGAGAAAGCGCTCCAGGCGTTTAAGCAGAAAGTCGAACACGGTGACGATGAACACGTAGAAAAACGCCACCGCCGCCATGGTTTCGATCACCAAAAAGTTCTGCGAATACAGGCGCTGGCCGACCATCAGGATCTCCGTGAGGGAGATCACCGACACCAGGGAGGTGAGCTTGACGATGGAGATGTATTCGTTGGCCAGCGAGGGCAGCGCCACCCGCAAGGCTTGAGGGATCACCACACGCCACTGGGTACCGAGGAAGCGCAGGCCCAACGCCCGTGCTGCTTCGCCCTGCCCTTTGTGAATCGAGAGCAGGCCGCCGCGATGGATCTCGGCGACGTAGGCGCTTTCGCAGATCACCAGGGCCAGCAGGCCGGACCAGAATGGGTCCGCCAAAATCGCCGACGTGCCGGGCAACGCCTGGGGCAAGTTGTAGATGAAGATCAGCAGCACCAGCAGCGGCAGGCTGCGGAACAACCAGATATAACCACGGGCCGGCACGCTGAGCAGGCCGTGCCTGGATTGCTTGGCCAGCGCCAGCACGAACCCGAAGACGATGCTCAACAACCAGGTCAGGGTGCTGAGCTTGATCACCGTCCACGTCGCGCGCCAGAACTCGGCGTCGCCGAGCAAACCAAACATGTAGTGCCAGTCGAATGTCATCGTCGTGGTGCCCTGAATAAGTTGATCTACATCGATGGGTTGAGAGTCGTGGCGGGAGGTGGTCAGGGTCAATTCGTAAAAGCCGGGGCACTGGGTAGGCAGAACCTATGCAGCCAAAAACCACGCAAAAAACCAATGAACGAAGATCCAATGTGGGAGCGGGCTTGCTCGCGAAGGCGGTCTGTCAGTTACTGATGTGCTGACTGATAAACCTCATTCGCGAGCAAGCCCGCTCCCACATTTTGATCTCCATTGTTCTGGGATCATGCGCATTAGCCAAAATGGTGCGCACCTGAACCCACCACGTCGAACACGCCACTTATTGGTGCAACGTCAGCTCACACCACTCATCACCCGCACCGCATGCGGGTCGAAAAAGCTCGGCGGTGCCATGCCGGGGATGTACTGGTCGGAGACAAACATGCGGCACCGCTCGGCAAACGCCGACACCACCCGCGACAGCTGGGTGTTGCTGGCCGTGGCGTAGCCCAGGCGCATCGGGCGATGAGCGCCGGCCAGGCGTAGGCGGATCACGCGCTTGCCGTCCTGGGACACGTTGGATTTGGGCCGCGCATTCGCGAAGGAATAACCGATGCCGTTACCGACCATGGCGCGCACCGTTTCGAGGTTGGTGGAGCGCATGATGATGTTCGGCGTGGTGCCCGCCTGGATGAACAGGCTGAGGAAATAATCGCGGCTCCAGGGCGTGTCGAGCAGCACCACCGGGTAGGCTTCGAGGTCCTGCATGCTCACCGCCGGCAGGTTTGCCAACGGGTGGTATTCGCCGACCATCACATAGGGCGGCAGTTGGGCCAGGGGCTGGAAGTCGATGTCCGGGCTGGTCACCAGGTCGTAGGTCAGGGCGATGTCCAGCTCGCCGCTGCGCAGTTTCTCCAGCAGTTCCTCGTGGTTGCCTTCGGCCTGGGTCAGCCGCACACCGGGGAACGCACGACCAAAACCAAACACCAGTTCCGGCGTGATCATCGGCGCCAGCGACTCCAGGCAGCCCACCCGCAGCGGCCCGCGCACGGTGTTCAACGACTCCGAGGCAATGGTGTAGAGGTTGGTCATCTGCTCCAGGATGAGCTTGGCTTCCTGCATCACCTGGCGCCCGACGGCCGTGAGGGAAATGCCCTGGGCGTGGTGCCGCACAAACAGCTGGATGCCCAGCTCCGCTTCCATATGGGTGATCGCCGCCGAGATCGACGGCGACGACACATGAATGCGTTCAGCCGCAGCACTGATGCTGCCCGCCTCGCCGGACGCGACAAAATATTCCAGTTGGCGCTGAGTAATTCGACTGAGCATCACGCCTCCACAACAATGGGTGTACGTGATCGATAGTGCAGGGTTCGTGCCGGGTCACTGCGCCTGCCGATGAGGGGCACGAGCTTCGGTTTTTCCTAAGCACTACCCTGCACAAATGCTGGTTTCGCTACAGCCATGGTGGTGTGAAGCTGCGGTCATCCCGTTTTCAGCGAGCCGCCTGCGATGCCCACCCACACTCGAATCCGCATGTTCAACACCCGGGAAACCTACCCCAACCAAAGCCTGGACAACGACCTCTGCCAGGCCGTGCGCGCCGGCAACACCATTTATGTGCGCGGCCAGATCGGTACCGATTTCGATGGCAACCTGGTGGGCCTCGGCGACCCGCGTGCCCAGGCCGAACAGGCGATGAAAAACGTCAAGCAACTGCTGGAGGAGGCGGGCTCCGACCTGTCGCACATCGTCAAGACCACCACGTACCTGATCGACCCACGCTACCGCGAGCCGGTGTACCAGGAGGTCGGCAAGTGGCTCAAGGGCGTGTTCCCGATTTCCACCGGGCTGGTGATCTCCGGCCTGGGCCAGCCGGAGTGGCTGATGGAGATCGATGTGATCGCCGTGGTGCCAGATGACTGGCAGCCCTGAATGACCTGGAGTACGCCATGAGCCACCGTGTGATGTTCCTCAACGGGCCGAACGCCAACCTGTATGGGCTGGATAAAAGCGGCACCTACGGCAGCGAGAGCTTTGCCAGCATCGAAGCGCGCTGCCAACGCCACGCCGCTGAATTGGGCCTGACCCTGGACTTTCGCCAGAGCAACCACGAGGGCGTGCTGGTGGACTGGATCCAGGAGGCGCGGCTGAGCAGCGATGCCATTGTGATCAATGCGGCCGGGCTGACGTACAGCTCGGTGCCGATCCTCGATGCGCTGCTGGCGTTCGACGGGCCGATCATCGAAGCGCACATGAGCAACATCTGGAAGCGCGAAAGCTTCCGGCACCACTCGTATGTATCCAAGGCTGCCACCGGCGTGATCGCCGGGTTGGGGGCGCTGGGTTACGAACTGGCCCTCACAGCGGTGGCCACCTTGCTGAAACCTTAAAAACACCACCGCTCAACTGTGGGAGCTGGCTTGCCTGCGATGGCATCAACCCGGTCCACCTGATGCACCGCGGTGCCCGAATCGCAGGCAAGCCAGCTCCCACAGTTGATCTTCGGTGTGGCAGATAAATTTCTTATTTTCAGGAAACGCCTATGTCCGTCGAAACAATCAACACCCTGGTGGTCGGCGCAGGCCAGGCCGGGGTTGCCATGAGTGAGCACCTGTCCCTGATGGGCGTGCCGCACATCGTGCTGGAACGCCACCGCATCGCCGAGCGCTGGCGATCGGAGCGCTGGGACTCGCTGGTCGCCAACGGCCCGGCCTGGCATGACCGCTTTCCCGGGCTGACATTCGAGGGCATTTCCCCCGAAGCCTTTCCTCCCAAAGAGCGCATGGCCGACTACTTCGAAGCCTACGTCGACAAACTGCAGGCGCCGGTGCGCACCGGTGTCGAGGTGCAGCAAGTGGAACGCCATGTGGGTCGCCCCGGTTTCAAGGTCACGACCTCGGCTGGCGTGATCGAAGCCACCAACGTCGTGGCGGCCACCGGCCCGTTTCAGCGCCCGTCTATCCCCGCCCTCGTTCCGGCGTCGGCACCGCTGTATCAATTGCACTCCTCTTCCTACAAGAACCCCGGCCAATTGCCCGAGGGCGCGGTGCTTGTGGTGGGAGCCGGTGCCTCCGGTTCTCAGATCGCCGAAGAACTGCAAAAAGCCGGCAAGACCGTGTACCTCTCGGTGGGCGAACACTACCGCCCTCCCCGCGCGTACCGGGGCCGTGACTACTGCTGGTGGCTGGGCGCGTTGGGCTTGTGGGATGAGGTCAAGATCCAGCCGAAGAAAAAACACGTGGCCTTTGCCGTCAGCGGCTATGAAGGTGGCAAGACCGTGGACTTCCGTCGGCTGGCCCATCAAGGCATTCATCTGGTGGGCGTCACCCAAGGCTGGGACGCAGGCGTGATGACCTTTGCCCCAGGCCTGGCCGATAACGTGGCCGAAGGGGACCGTGCGTATTTCGAGGTGCTGCGCGATGCCGACGCGTACATCGAAGCCAACGGCCTGCCCTTCCCCCTGGAGCCCGAGGCCTGGGACCTGCTGCCCGATCCGCCATGCCTGCTCAACCCGATCCTGAGCCTGGATTTGGCCGAGGCCGGCGTGACCACGATCCTGTGGGCCACCGGCTTCACGTTCGATTTCGGCTGGTTGAAAGTCGACGCGTTCGATGAGAAAGGCGAGCCCTTCCACAAACGCGGGATCTCGGCCCAGAGCGGGATTTACTTCCTGGGCCTGCCGAACCTGGTGAACCGTGCCTCATCATTTATCTACGGGGTGTGGCACGACGCGAAGTACGTGGCCGACCATATCGTCTTGCAGAATGAATACAGGGCTTACAACAGGCCTTAAGGCTTGAGGTTTTTCAGCAAGGTGAAGAGTTGGCCGGTCAAGCTCCATCGCGGGGTGGGTAGGTCGGAGGGTACGGCCAGCGCATCGAGAAGGGTGCGATTGGGTGCTTGGCTGGAAAGCGTATCCGAGATCAAGTACTGCTCGTTTTGACGTGTCGAGGGGGCCTCACGTTTGTACGGCCTGCCAGTGGCCGGATCCAACACGTAGCCGGCGGCCTTGCCTTCTTCCGTCACTGTCCAGCCGTCGTCAGTCTTCACAAGGACAGGATTGAAAGGCGGCAGCGTTATGCTCATGTTCGTGGTTTTGACGATATGGTCCGCGATAACGATTGGGTTCAAGACCGCGAACTCACTGCCAAGCGGCGGCTGGTCGGCACCTTCATCGGAGAACTTGTTCACCATCCGTTCCAGGAACGGTATGCCGCCCACGTTGGAAAACGCGCCATGATCGGGGTTGAGGATGTAGCGCAAAAAGCCCGGGTCGATGCGCGTGCTGTTGATTGCCGAGCCGTTCAGGATACCCGCGGCGGTGGCGGCATCGTCTGGCTTGAAATCGTACCTCACCGGATGCCCGTCCAGGTCGTAGCCGCTATTGCCACCGAGCATCTGGCTGCCGTCGGTGTAATAGCGGTAGGTGCTGTACGCCATGACCAAACTATCGACAAAGTACAGGTCTGCACCTTCGGCCTGTGCATATCCGTACATATCCGCAATCACCGCGCGGTCTTCGAGGGTGAGGAACTCGCAGCGATTTTGCCTTTCGTTGTAGGCCGTGGCAGGCGGGAGCGCGACCGGCGGCTCTCTGCCACCAAACAAGCGCGAGATCATGATTTTACGACCGTTAGCAAACTCTGGCTCCGGACTGGAACTTACAGGGGCCTCAGTTGATTGCAACGTTTGCCAAGCGGCACGTCGTTCATTAATGGTGAAGGAGCCGCCGTCGTCGTGGGCGATCAGGCTGAGTTGATCACGCGCGAGACCTTTGAAGGGGTTGCCGTCAGTGCCGTTGAGAAACGCCGTCGCTTGCCGCGCCCGTGCCAAATGTTCCGGGTTGTCGGTGGTTGGAATCTGCGCATCATGTTGCGCCTTATGGGCGAAATACTTGGCATCGGTGATAGGTGCCAGCAGGTCGGCACCAGTGTGCCCCCCACGCATTTCAGCGCGCATGGCCGCAGCACTCAATTGGCCGGCCAGCAGCGAGACGGTGGTGGCGCCGTTATTGGAAGTAGAGGAATCGGCCTCGCCTGCTTCGGGCAAAGCAACGGGTGGCGTAATCTCGTCTACGGGATGGCTGGCCACTCGACTGTGAAGCGACGTTGTATAGGGGCTGATCGTGTTCATGAGTATGTACCTGCATAAAAACATGCGGTTTCTATACAGATCTGTTCTTTTTAGAGAGCACTCGCAATCGAGCCGACCGCGAGCGCTATACAACAGATCAATATTGATATTTAAACGTTACCGAATCGACACCGGCAGGACGAGCGAACGGTGGTTCTCCGCCTAGCACACTATGATTGATAACAACTTTAGAGCCGTGACCAAAAGCTTGATCGTTAAAAAAATCTAATGTCCCGGAAGAGCTTGGCTGAATATCCTGGCAAGTTTTTTCAGAACTAAAAGGTCGGTAGTAACAGAGCTCCACAGCATCGCGAATCGTCTTAGGGTAGTACGTCGTACTCCATTGAATCCCTAATAACTTTTTCGGGAGAGTAAGCGTCCCTGCGGGTATATCTGTGGACAAAACATTAAACGTAGAAAATCCAGTACCCGGATAAACATCAGACATAGATAGCACCAGCACAGGCATGGGTGCATCCGCCTTGGTTAAAACCCTTTCTTCCGCGAACACTGAGCCACCTGCAATCGCTGCAAAAGCAGCCACTAAGCCGAGAAGAAAACCCCTCGCAACTCTCACCAACGGAACCACACTCAAGCTTTTCATCATTTACCCCCACAGAGTCAGAAACCAACACCTGGAATTAAACTCAAGCCAACTGTAAGAACCACGCCAGTACGATTGCACGAATAATTAACCGGATAAACCCACGCACTTCCTAAAATAACGAAAGAAGACTCCGTCATACTAGAAAGTAAGAAGCTGTGGGCAACTTCCTAGTCCGCCTCACCCTCTACTTAAAATCCTTATTTCATACGTGCACAGTAGAAGCCCGCAGCACTGGGCAACGGACGGAAAAGCGGGGCAAGGTACCGAGCCGTCACGGGGAGACGACTCGGCGGGACAAGGGGGGGGGTCGAAGGCAGGGCACGCTCACGCGCGCTTGGGCAGTTTCCAGTTCGGGCGTATGAAGTGGCAGGTATAGCCGTTGGGGATGCGCTCCAGGTAATCCTGGTGCTCCGGCTCCGCTTCCCAGAACGGCCCGGCCGGTTCGATTTCAGTGACCACGCGGCCCGGCCACAATTTGGAGGCATCGACGTCAGCCGCCGTGTCTTCGGCAATGTCCCGTTGCTGTTCGCTGAGGTAATAGATAGCAGAGCGGTAGCTGGGCCCAAGGTCGTTGCCTTGGCGGTTCGGCGTGCTGGGGTCGTGTATCTGGAAGAAGAACTCAAGGATCTGCCGATAGCCGATCACAGCCGGGTCGAACACGATCTCGATCGCTTCGGCATGGTTGCCATGGTTGCGGTAGGTGGCATTCGCCACATCGCCGCCGGTGTAGCCGACGCGTGTGTGCAGCACACCGGGGTAGCGCCGCAACAGGTCCTGCATACCCCAGAAGCAGCCGCCGGCAAGAATGGCGGTTTCGGTTGTGTTGGTCATGGTCTGTCACCTCGATGGATACACGCGTAGTTATGGGGCTCCGTGAGCCAATCCCAAGTCCCGGGCGTCGGTTTCACGCTGACCGGCCGGCCTTGATAGCCACCACATTCTGTCGAGGCGGTGCGCCGAACAGCCGTTTGTATTCGCGACCAAACTGGTTGGCACTTTCATAACCGACCGTTAAAGCAGCCTGGATCACATCATAGTGTTCCACCAGCATCAGGCGCTGGGCTTCATCCAGGCGTAGACGTTTTTGATATTGCAGCGGGCTGAGCGTCGTGACTTCTTTGAAATGCTTATAAAGCGTTGAAGGCGCCATATTCAACCGCGCGGCCAACTGATCCACTTGCAGTGTTTCCCGATAATGTTCACGCAGCCAGATAACCGCCTGAACAATCTTATTGCTTTGAGAACCCAGCGTATTAAGAAGGCGAAGTTGATGACCAAAGGGGGTCATCAGCAGTCGGTAGTGAATTTCCCGATGGATCAATTCGCCCAGTGCCTTCGCCTGATCGGGTTTATCCAGCAATTCAAGCAGCCGCAAAAAAGCATCGAGCAACTCCGGGTTGAGTCCTTGCACCGCTGCGCCGACAGCGCTGTCGACGCCGTACTCCTGGGGCGGCGGAAGTTTAGCGGCCAACTCAGCCATCAAGCCTCGATCCAGTGCCAGCGACATCGACAGGTAGGGTTGCTGTGGGGTCGCCTCCACCAGGCAACTGGTGACGGGCATGTTCACACCGGCGATAAAGCAGGTGTGCTCACCGAAAGAAAGGTCCTGGATGCCGATACGCACCCACTTTTTCCCCTGCACCGCAATGATGAGTATCGGGTCGTAGAAATGCGGCGTGGCTGTATCGGAATGGTCATAGCGGTGGAGGGTAAATCCGTCTATCGACGTTGGGAAACGGCCTGCCTTCGGGAGCAGTTCAAGCAGTGCTTCCCTGAGCGTTCTGCAGCCCTCTTCGAATGTATAACGAGCGTACTTCACCAACGATGACCTCCGGCGCAGGAATGCGGGAATCATGCGCCGCCGTTATAGGGCACTCAATGCTTTTATGGTGCGTAGAGAATCAGGCAGCAACCCCGGAGAAACGTGACTATTGCGACGCTCCTGCTCATGGAAATATAGGCAACTACAACAACACGCCCTACTCAACCCCTCACCCACTTCGGTAATTATCATGCCAAGCACTGCTATTGAACGTAAAACGTACGCCGCCCTTCCCCCAGCCGTCGGGCCTTATTCCCACGCGGTGAAGCATGGCAGCACGCTCTATCTGTCCGGCTTCACCGCCTTTGGTACCGAAGCCCAAGGCCAGAGCCTGGAAAAACAGGCCAACGCCATCCTGGAACAGATCAAGGTGGTGGCCGCCGACGAAGGCACCGATATGTCCTCACTGCTGAAGGTCACCCTGTTCATCACCGACTTCAGCCAGGTGGGCGACCTGCGCAAGGTGCTGGCGCATCACTACGCCGGAAACCTGCCGGCCAGTTCCTTGGTTGAGGTCTCCAAGCTGTTTTCCCCAGAGTTGAACATCGAGATCGAGGCTATTTTCGGGGTGTAATGGCCACGAGGCTCGCGTGCCAAACTCACGCGAGCCCTCTACCCAAGGAGATCGGCTCCCGGCATGATGCGCCAACAAAAAATCAAGGATGATTAACAACAATGAAAAACACCCTTATCACCCTGCTTCTGCTGTGCGTGACCGCCCCCGTACTCGCGCAGGAAAGCCCCATCGGTTTTCGCACCGCCACCCTGCCTGACGCGCAACACAACCGCCCCGTCGACATGGTGGTCTGGTACCCCGCCGCGACCAAAAGCCAGCCCGAGCCGATCGCCGATGACGCAGTTTTTATCGGCACCCTTGCCGTACCCGATGCGCCACCGTCCAGCGGCGAACACCCTCTGGTGGTGATCTCTCACGGTTACGGCGGCAATTGGCGCAACCAGCTGTGGCTGGCCAGCGCCCTGGCGCATCAGGGCTATATCGTGGCGGCGGTCAACCACCCCGGCACCACGAGCAAGGACCGCAGCCCGGCTGCCGCCGCGCAGTTGTGGCAGCGGCCTGCCGACCTGAGCCGCGCCATCGACGCGGTGCTGGCCCACCCCAAACAATTTGGCGAGGTAAAAAAACAGCAGATTGCCGTGGTGGGCCATTCCCTCGGCGGCTGGACTGCACTGGAAATTGCCGGCGCCCGTTTCGACCCGGACCTCTTCACCCGCGACTGCAGCGTCCACACCCAATTAACCCCTTGCACGGTCTACACACAGATGAACCCTACCGGCACGCCGGAGGACAAGGCCAAACTGGCGGCAGACTTGAGCGACAAGCGTGTGACCGCCATTGTGTCCCTGGACCTGGGCCTGTCTCGCGGCATGACCGACGCAAGCCTGGCGGCGCTGCACGTGCCGGTGTTGGTGCTGGCCGCAGGGGTGCCATCGGACGAACTTCCCGCCCAGCTGGAATCGGCCGACCTGGCCCTGCGCCTGCCCAAAACCTCGACCCAGTACGTCGAGATCAGTGACGCCACCCACTTCAGCTTCATGGCGATATGCAAGCCGACGGCCGTGGCGTTGATCGAGGAAAGCTCACCCGGCGACGGCATCATTTGCGGCGATGGCGAAGGCGCTCGCCCACGGGCAGTGATCCAGCAACAGGTCATTACCCTGATCAGCGGGTTTCTCGCGCAGTCTTTTCGCCAATAACCGTCCGTTCAGGCGTGTTGCTTTAAGCCCAAGCTTCGGGATTACTGTAGGTCGACTCTACTGCCGAGGTGACCTGCAATGTTCGAACTGGCCCCTATCCTCACGTATATCGCCGTGGTCATCGGCCTGTTCCTGATCCCGGGCCCTGCGGTGTTGCTGGTCATCACCCGCACGCTGCAGGGCGGGCGCAAGGCCGGTATCGCCACCGGGCTTGGCATTGCCACCGGCGACCTGATCCATACGCTGTGCGCGGCGCTGGGCCTCTCGGCGATCCTGATGACCTCGGCCACGGCGTTCAACGTGGTCAAGACGGTGGGCGCCTGCTACCTGATCTACCTCGGCGTGCGGGCCTTTCTGGCACGACCTGGCGCAACCACACAAAAAAGCCTGCCCACGGTGACGTCGACCCAGGCGTTTTTACAGGCCGTGGGGGCCGAAGTCCTGAACCCGAAAACCGCCCTCTTCTTCCTGGCCTTCCTGCCGCAGTTCGTTCACCCGGAATCGGGCTCCTCCCTGGCGCAGTTCGCCGTGCTGGGCCTGATTTTTTCCGCCCTCAGCGCGGTATACACCAGCCTGATTTCCATCGCCATCCGCCCACTGAGCCAATGCTTTGCCAGCCTTTCCAAACTGCGTCGGTGGGAAGGCAAGATCATCGGTACGCTGTTCATGGGGCTGGGGTTGAAGATTGCTTTTCAGCAACGATAACCACCCACGGAAAAAGACCCGGCCACCTCTCGGCGCCGGGTCTTCCCACTGACGATCAGAACGGCTTGGTCGGCAAGTACTTGCCATCCAGGGTGATCACCGCGCGGGAACCGCCTTCCGGGTCATCGACTTTCTTGATGTCGAGCTTGAAGTTGATCGCGCTGATAATGCCGTCGCCAAACTTCTCGTGCACCAGGGCTTTGAGCGTGGTGCCGTAGACCTGCAGCATTTCGTAGAAGCGGTAGATGGTCGGGTCGGTCGGCACGCCGTTACCGAGGCTGCCGCGCAGGGGAATGGTTTGCAGCAGGGCCACCGCGTCGGCGTCCAGGCCCAGGATGTCGGCGACGGCCTGAGCAGCGTCGGCCGGCAGCGGGTGCTGCCCCAGCAAGGCGGCGGTGACGAAGGCTTCGGACAGGCCGGTGCCCTCGGCGATCTGGGCGAACGACAGGTCTTTGCGAGCCTTGGCCAACAGGATGACGTCGGTCAGGGCAAGACGGCTGTTCTGGCTGATTTGTGACTGGATCATGGTGTTATCTCCGTGGGTAAAAATCGTCTGGGGGTTAATGCGAAACGGCGCGTACATCCGGGTTTTCGGCCAGGGACACGAACGTGCCGGTGCTGCCGTCAAAGGCCTGGATGCAGCCGCTTTCGATGTCGTAGACCCAGCCGTGCAGCGCCACGCGCTTCTCTTCAAGGGCAAGGCGCACCGAGGGGTGGGTCTGGAGATTGGCCAACTGCGCGATCACGTTCTCACGCACCATTGACGCCACTTTGGCCTGCGGGTCTTGATGCTTGCGGGCCTCGTTCACCACCCGGCCCGAGTCGGCATAGCGTAGCCAACTGGCCACGGCGGGCATGTGATCCAGGCACTTGCAGCTGGCGATGGCGGTCATGGCGCCGCAATCGGAATGCCCGCAGATCACAATGTCGCGCACTTGCAGGGCCGCCACGGCGTACTCCACTGAGGCCGACACACCGCCTGGCTCCGGCCCGTAGGACGGCACGATATTGCCGGCATTGCGGATGACAAACAGGTCGCCCGGCTCGCGCTGCGTGACCAGTTCCGGCACTAGGCGGCTGTCGGAGCAGGAAATGAACAGCGCACGCGGGCTCTGTTGTGTGGCCAAGTCCTTGAACAGCGTGGCGCGCTCGGGGAACGCGTCACGCTGGAACCTGAGAAAACCGTCGATGATGTCTTTCATGGGTGACTCCCTTGGATCGCGATGCGATGAAGCAGAGGTTACGCAGCCCATTAAATAAGGTAAAAGTCTGATATATGATCAACCACATCAGATAATCTTATGAGTAATGGCATGCTGGCACGACACATTCACTACTTCCTCGCCGTGGCCCAGCACGAGGGTTTCACCAAAGCGGCGGCGGCCCTGCATGTGTCGCAGCCTGCGCTGTCGCAGCAGGTCCGGCAGTTGGAAGAAAGCCTCGGTGCCCAGTTGTTCGACCGCTCAGGGCGCAAGACACGCCTGACCGACGCCGGCGAGGTTTACCTGCGCTACGCGCTGCGGGCCGCGCAGGAACTGCAAGAGGGCCAGCGCGCAATCCATGACGTGGGCGACCTCAGCCGGGGGACGTTAAGGGTCGCGGTCACGCCCACCTTCACCAGCTACCTGGTGGGACCGCTGGTGGAAGCGTTTCACCGGCGCTATCCGAACATCACGCTGAACGTGCGTGAAGTGGCCCAGGACGCCATGGAGCACCAACTGCTGGCCGATGAACTGGATGTGGGCATTGCCTTCGACGAAGCACACGCCCCGGACATCGACGCCGCCCCCCTGCGGGTGGAAACCCTCGCCCTGGTGGTCGGCCGCCAACACCCCTTGGCCAACGAGCGCGCCATCGGGCTGGACGCGTTGAACGCCGAATCGCTGATCCTGCTCAGCGCCGAGTTCGCCACGCGCGAACAGATCGACCGCTATTGTCGCCAGCACGGCATTCGACCGCGCGTGGTGATGGAGGCCAATGCCATTGGTGCGCTGATCGAGGTGGTACGCAGGACCACGCTGTCAACCATCCTGCCGGCCGCGATTGCGCAGGCGCACCCGGACCTGGTCGCGATTGAGCTGGGCCCGCAGAAACTGCAGCGCACGGCGGTGCTGATGCAGCGCAGAGGGGGGTATCGGTCGGCAGCAGCGCGGGCGTTTATGGCGGTCGCGAATGAGGTGGCGATGGGGCTGGAAGCCTAAACCAAACCTGTCAGGGCTGGCGATCGCTTGCAGCCTGGGCCAGCAGCCACTCCCGAAACGCCTTCACCTTGGCAAGGTCAGCCACTTCGGGCCGGTGCACGATGTAGTAAGCGAACGCCAGCGGCCGGCTGGCCTCACCAAAAGGCCGGACCAACCGCCCCGCTTGCAGGTCATCGCGCAGCATCACGCTGCGCCCCAGCGCCAGCCCCTGGCCGTCAATCGCCGCTTGTAGCACCGCCGCCGAGTTGTTGATGCGCAACCCGTGCTCGGCATTGATCCCGGGGAACCCCGAAGCATCGAGCCAAGTGCGCCACGTCGGGTAGTGGGGGTCGCCTGCCATCGACAGGTCGTGGATCAGCGTCGCCTCGGCGAGCTTTTCCGGTGGCAGCCGGCCCTGCTCCAGCAACGGATAGGTGGGCGCACACACCGGGTAGAGGTCCTCTTCCATCAAGTGGGTGGCGACCAGCCCAGGCCAATGGCCCGCCCCGTAACGCACGCCGATGTCCATGCCTTCGGCGATGAAATCCACCGGCCGCAGGTTGGTGTCCAGCAGCACATCGGTCTGCGGGTGAGCCCGCTGGAAATGCTCGATACGCGGCAGCAGCCACTTGGCCGCGAACGCCGGGCTGACCGTTACCGTGAGCCCTGTGCTGAGAGCCCCCTCCTTCAACCGCGCCACCCCCAGCCTCAAGCGATCAAACCCCTCGCGGATATCCGGCAATGCCTGGCGCGCCACCTCGGTGAGCACCAAGCGCGCAGCGCCGCTGGACCCGCGCGTGAACAACGGCACGCCAAGCCAGGATTCCAGGGTTCGCACCTGCTGCCCCACCGCTGCCGAGGTCACGTGCAATTCTGCTGCGGCCGCTGAAAAGCTCAGGTGCCGGGCAGCCGCTTCAAAGGCTTTGAGTGCATTGAGGTAGGCGGGCGTATTCATCGTTAAAGTTTTTCTTTAGTAGGCGGCAATGAATTCTGGTTTGTGGGCAACGATGCCCGGGGCGAAGAATAGCAGCCAAGGACGAACTAGATCAGCTTCGATAGCGATCGATCCGTTCAGGGACTTTTTCTGTCATACCCCACAGGACACTCTCACCATGAAAAGATTTTCTTCCAAGATTGCCATTATCACCGGCGGCGGTTCGGGTATCGGCAAGGAAGTCGCACAACGCCTGGTCGCCGAAGGTGCCAGCGTCGTAATCAGCGGTCGCGATGCGGAAAAACTTGAAAAAGCCGCCGCGCAGATCGATCCCAGCGGCCAGTACGTTCGTACCCTCGCGGCGGATATCGCCAAACCCGCGACCGCCAAAGCGCTGGTGGAACTGGCCACCAGCGCGTTCGGCGGCGTGGACATCCTGATCAACAACGCGGGCGTCTTTAACCCAAAACCCTTCCTGGCGCTGGACGAACACGAGTACGACGGCTTCGTCGATATCATCCTCAAGGGCAAATTTTTCATGGCGCAGGCGGCGGCCAACGCCATGCTGAAACGGGGCGGCGGTGCCATCGTACAAACCGGTTCGCTTTGGGCGTTGCAAGCCATTGGCGCCACACCGTCGGCGGCGTATTCGGCAGCCAACGCCGGTGTGCACGCCCTGACCCGCAACCTGGCGATTGAACTGGCGTCCTCGAACATTCGCATCAACACCGTGGCGCCGGCCGTGGTGGAAACGCCGGTGTACAACACCTTCATGGACAGCGAACAGGTCAAGGCCGTGCTGCCCACCTTCAATGCCTTCCACCCGCTGGGGCGCAATGGCCAGCCGGCCGATGTCGCCGAAGCCATCCTGTTTTTTGCCTCGGAACAGGCAGCGTGGATCACCGGCACCGTGCTGCCAGTGGACGGCGGCGTCACGGCGGGCCGCATCTGATCATCGCTCCCCTGGGAAGACCTGCCATCGCCAAATAAATGCGTTCGGCGGTGGCTTGCGCGATACTCGCCCGCACCCAACAAGGCGGCGCGAGTGATCATGGACAGGCCCTCAACTACCCCCTTCGCCTACCAGGCGGTGTACCGCTACCTCGTCGAGTTGATCGCGGCCAGCCCGGCACAGCCGGAGCAGAAATTGCCATCGCTGCGCCAACTGGCCCAGCGCCTGGGTGTGTCGGTCTCGACCACCAAATACGCGTACGCCTTGCTCGAAGACGAAGGCCGGATCGTCGCCCGACCCAAGTTCGGCTACTTCATCAAGGCGGCGCCCGCCCCGCCGTTGGAGAGCGACACACCCAGCCTGCTCGACCAGGCGTTCGCCCACGCGCGCACGCCTGGGATGATGGCCTTGAGCAGTGATGCACCGGCGATGCTGCTGTCACTGGAAAACCCGTTGCTGATGATCGAGCGCGAACTGACGCGGCAATACACCCGGGCGCCCTCGCCGCCCTACCTGCCGTTCGGCGGGCCCGAATTGCGCGGGGCATTGGCCGAGCGTTATACCCAGTCGGCCGAGCGTTATTGGCAGGCTGACCAGGTGTATATCGGCTCGGACCTGCACAGTGTGCTGAACCTGGCACTCAACGCCCTCGACCTGGCCGGCACGGTGGCGCTGGTGGAGTCGCCCTGTTCGTGGGCGGTGCTGCGGCAGTTGGAGGCGGCGAATATCCGTGTGATCGAAATGCCGTTGGGCGCTGATGGGCGCTTCGATCTGGCCGCCTTCAAGGAACGGCTCAAGTGTGAGCCTATTCGCCTGGCCGTGCTGTCATCCACGGTCAACATGCCCCACGGCAGCCGGATGCCCGCCGAGGACAAGCAACAGATCTGCGACTGGCTGGCGGAACGCTCAATCTGGCTGTTTGAAAACGACACCTACGGCGAACTGTATTTCGACACCCAGCCTCCCCGTTATCGCGACTTCGCCGACCCGCAGAGGCTGTTGGTGTTCTCAACCTTTGAGAAAGTGATCGGCGCAGAAGCGCCCTTCGGTTACCTGTTGTGCCGCGAACACGGCGCACGGTGGCGTGAGCTGTTCCTGGCACGGGGGTTTCGCCTCTCGCCGATTCGCCAAAAGGCTATCGCCCGGCTGTTCACGACCAAACGCATCGACCCACACCTCAAGGCGCTGCGGGCCCAATTGATTGCGCGCATGAACGAGATGAATGCCCTGCTGCAAGCACAAGGCAACGGCCTATGGGAGATTCTGGTGCCACAGGGCGGCGCGACCTTCTGGCTCAAGGCAACACGCCCGGTGGACATGCGCCAGGTATTCGACCAGTTGTTGGCCCGGCACATCGTCATCGCCCCCGGTGAACTCTTCAGCCGACAAGGCCACTGGTCGCACCACCTGCGCCTGAGCTACACCCTCGACTGGAGCAAAGATGTCGCCCAGGCCATCAGGCAACTGGCCGACGCGATCCGTCACAGCCCGTAGCAATGCCGCGCTTCGGGAAAGCGGCCATTTCGCACTTCATCGGCAAACCGCTCGCAGGCGTCACGGATCACCGCGCCGACGTCGGCGTACTGCTTGACGAAACGCGGCACGTGATCGCCACCCAGGCCCAGTACATCCTCCGTCACCAGCACCTGGCCGTCGCAGGCCGGTGACGCCCCAATGCCAATGGTGGGCATGGCCGAGTCCAGGGTGATCTGCCGCGCCAGGCCTTCCGCCACGCCTTCGAGCACCACGCTGAAGGCGCCCGCCGCCAGGTTGGCCCGCACGTCTTCGGCGATCACCGCGCCGGTGTGCGCCGTAAGGCCTTGGGCCTTGAAGCCGCCCATCACGTTGACGAACTGCGGCATCAGCCCCACATGGGCCATCACCGGAATACCCCGCGCCACCAGAAACTCGACGGTGCCCGCCAACGCCTGGTTGACCTCCAGCTTCACCGCATCGCAACCGGTGCGTGCCAACACCTGGGCACAGTTGCGAAAGGCTTGCTCACAGGATTCCTGATAACTGCCAAACGGCATGTCGGCCACCACACACGCCAGGCGCGTGCTGTCGACCACCGCCCGGGTGTGGCCGATGATTTCTTCCAGTTGCATGCTCAAGGTCGACGCCCGGCCGTAGCCGACCATGGCCGTCGAATCGCCCACCAGGATGAAATCCACCAGCGGGTCGATCAGCCTGGCAATCGGGCTGGAATAGGCGGTAAGGGAGACGATTTTCTGCTGGCCCTTCATGGCGACCAATTGAGGGACGGTCATGCGTTTGGTGCGGGTATGGGTGCTCATCGAGGTCTTCCGTTTACGCAGGTTGATCAAGGCTTACCCGGCCTGATTATTGGCCAAACGCAGCCTGATTCAATGCACAGATCCGCGCTAAAAAGCGACCCAGGAAGGAATCTGCCGGGAGGGTTAGCTGGTATCATCGCGCCCATTACCCGCCGGATAGATCACCATGAACCGCCAGAAAAAACTCCAGCAGCTCTTCAAGGCCAAGGCCAAGAAGGCCAGCGCCAAATTGGCGCCGAAAAGCAAGGACCGCTACATCAGCAAAGCCGACCGCGCGAAGCTGGCGGCCGAAGCCGATCAAGCCCCCACCACCGCCTCTGACGCGAACGACTGAACGGCACACGGGATTCGCCCCCGCTCGCGTGCCCCCTCCCCTTACTTGGCGAACAGCTGGCTCATGTCCTTGAACGCCTTGAATTCCAGGGCGTTGCCACAGGGGTCGAACAGGAACATGGTGGCCTGCTCGCCGACCTGGCCCTTGAAGCGCACGTAAGGTTCGATGACGAATTGAGTCTCACGTGCCCGCAGCCTATCGGCCAGCGCTTCCCATTGCTCCCAGTGCAGGATGATGCCGAAGTGCGGCACCGGCACATCGTGGCCATCCACCGGGTTGGAGTGCACCGACGCCTGGGAGTGGGTCTTGGGGTGTTCGTGGATCACCAACTGGTGGCCGTAGAAATCGAAGTCGACCCATTGCGCGCTGGAGCGACCCTCGGAAAGGCCAAAGACATCACCATAGAAGTGACGCGCGGCGGCCAGGTCATACACGGGAATCGCTAGGTGGAAAGGAGAAAGGCTCACGGTGGCTACCTGCTGGTTCGGTTATTCAGAACTCGATTCTTCACCAGAAAGACCGGGGGATAAAGCGCATATCCTTGGTCCTGAGCCTCAATCATTTCGATGCTCGCGCCCTATTGGGGCGCGTCCAGCACACTGATGACGCACGAACGAAATAATTCGAAGAGTGGCAGTTGGCGCTGGGTGTACTTGGTCAGCAACACGATTTCGCGGAAAAACGTCAGTTTGTCCAATCGCAAAACCCGCACGTCGCTGTCATGTTCCAGCCACAACCCGGCCAGGGGCACCAGGGACACGCCGAGGCCGCTGCGCACCATCTTGACGATGGCGTCCAGCTCATCCAGTTCCAGTGCCAGTTGGGTCTGGATTTTTTGCTCCTTGAGGAACTGCGTCACCTGCCGCCCGCCGAACGAGCCCCGGTCGTAGCGCACGAAGGGCTGTTCGCGCAGGATCTGCAACGGGTCATCGCCCGGCACGTCATTGGCGGTGATCAGCACAAACGGCTCGCGGGCGATGACTTCGATGTTGAGGTCTTTGGGCAGGTTGAACGGCGGGTTGATCATGATCGCCAGGTCCAGCTCACCGGCGTCGACCTGGCTGAGCAGGTTCAGCGAAACGCCGGGCACCAGGCTGACCTCGATGAACGGCGCGTGCCGCTTCAAGGCCACCAACGCCTGAGGCAGCAGCCCGGTCTGCACGCTGCCGATGGCGCCGATGCGCAACGAACCCTGGAAGTTGTTGGCGCTGTCGGGCGTGCCCATGCGCGAAAAGATATCGAGGATCTCTTCCGCCAGCGGCACCGCCCGCTGCCCCGCTGCATTGAGGGTGGCGGAGCGTCCGGTGCGGTCGAACAGCTTGACCCCCAGGGCGTCTTCAAGGTGCTTGATCTGCGCGCTCACCGCCGATTGCGTCAGCCCCACCTGCTGGCCTGCGGCCGCAAAGGTGCCCTTGCGCGCCGCGCATACGAAAGTCCGCAGTTCTCGAATCATCCAGGCACCCTGTGGTTGAAGGTTCAGCAGCCGCTTAAGGCGACCTGCGGCCGCTCGCCAGCAAAGAAGAACGGGCGCAGGCGCACGCCCACGCTGTTGCCGATGAACGCCGCCACCAGCCACACCCAGCCATGCAGGCTGCCCGAGGCGATGCCGCTGAAGTACGCGCCGATGTTGCAGCCATACGCCAGGCGCGAGCCATAGCCGAGCAGCAGGCCACCGATCACCGCGGCCACCAGCGAGCGCGTGGGGATCTTGAGACTCGGCGCAAAACGCCCGGCCAGGCCAGCCGCCAGCAGCGCACCGAGCACGATGCCGATGTCCATGACGCTGGTGATGTCTTCCCACACCGGCGCGGCCAAGGCCTTGGCATTGCCCGGCATTTGCCAGAACGCCCAACTGGCCACGTCCACCCCCAGGCCGCTCGCCACCTTGGCGCCCCACAGCGCGAACGCCGAGGTGATGCCCCATGGGCGACCGGCCAGGGCCAGGGTCGCGTAGTTGAGCAGTGCCAGGCCAATCGCGCCCCACACCAACGGCCACGGGCCACGCAGAAAGCGGCGCAGGCCAGTGTGCTCACTGGTGACGCCTGCTTCCAACTGGCCGTGGCGGCCTTTTTCCAGACGTACGGTGATCACCGCGATCAGGGCAAACACCGTGAGGCTCAGGCCCATGGCCGGCGCCACGCCGAAGCTCTTGACGATGGAAATCGCCGGGAACGCCGGCAGCGAGAACCACCAGTCCACGTGGTGGGTGGCGATCAACGAACCGCAAATAAAGAAGAACAGCGTCACCAGCATGCGCGCATTGCCGCCGCCCACCGTGAACAGGGTGCCCGACGCACAGCCGCCGCCCAACTGCATGCCGATACCGAAGATAAATGCACCAAACACCACCGACACCCCGGCCGGCGCCACCAGCCCGACCACCGGCTGGCCAAACAAAGTGCCGGCTCCCAACGCCGGGAAGAACAGCAACACCGCCACCGCCAGCATCACCATTTGGGCGCGCAAGCCGGCGCCGCGCCGATCATTGATGAACACGCGCCACGCCGAGGTGAAGCCAAAGGCGGCGTGATAGAGGGTCAGGCCCAGCGCCGCACCGACCACCAGCAACAGCACCTGGTGCGCGCCCACGCTGGTTTGCAGGAACACGGCGCCAAGCACCAGGAAAATAAAGGCCACCAACGGCGCGACGGGCTTGCGCACGGGGGCGATGGGAAGAGAGGTGCTCATGGGGTTCTCGGTTCGTGTGAATGGGTGGGTTGCGAGGGGGGCAAGTATAAACCGCAAGGTGGCGCCAGCCTTGGTTTATTGGCCTTTGATGAAGCACTGCGTTTTATGAAAAAAGTTTAATGCAGTCAAACTGTACAGTTTTCCTGCATGGGTGCTAGGGTTCAGGCATGACCGACTCTTCTGCAACGTCCGCCCCCCACTCCGCCGCCCTGGCCGCGGCACTGCGCATTTCCCTGGGCAAACTGAGCCGCCGCCTGCGCGAGCAGACCCACCCCAACGATTTCACCTCGGCGCAAAAGTCCGTACTGCTGCGCCTGGACCGCGACGGCCCGGCCACCGTGTCCGCCCTCGCCCGCGCCGAAAGCGTGCGCCCGCAATCGATGCGCATCACCGTGGCCGGGCTTGAGGCCATGCAGGCGGTCAGCGGCCAGCCAGACCCCAGCGATGGCCGGCAGACGCTGATCACCCTGACGCCCGCCTTGCGCAAGCACCTGACCGAAAGCCGCGCCGCCAAAGACGACTGGCTGCTGCGCGCCCTGCACGAACAACTGTCGCCCCATGAACACGATGAACTCGCCGCTGCGGTGAAACTGCTGGAGCGTCTCGCCGATTTTTGACCGACCTGCCACACGAGGTGCCTGACCATGCAATGGCTTGACCTGCTGTCCTACTTTTTTGGTGGCGCGTTCCTGGCGAATGCGGTGCCGCATTGCGTCAGTGGCGTGAGGGGCGAAGCGTTCCAGACGCCCTTTGCGCGGCCTCGTGGTGAAGGCTTGTCGTCGTCGACGGTGAACGTGGTGTGGGGCTTTTTCAACCTGCTGGTCGCCTACCTGCTGCTCGGCCGCGTCGGTGAGTTCGACCTCAAGCCCACCAGCCATCTGCTCGCGCTCGGGCTTGGCGCGCTGTTGATGAGCCTGTTCATGGCGCGGCACTTTGGCCGTTTCCACGGTGGCAACACGTCGCAGCCATCATGAGTGCTCTTGGCACCTTCCGTTCCCTGCGCAGCGCCAACTACCGCATCTGGGCCGCTGGCGCACTGGTGTCGAATATCGGCACCTGGATGCAGCGCACCGCCCAGGACTGGCTGGTCCTCACCCAACTGACGCCGCACAACGCGTCGGCCGTGGGCATCGTCATGGCGCTGCAGTTCGGCCCGCAACTGCTGTTGCTGCCCTGGACCGGCTTTGCCGCCGACCACTTTGACCAGCGCAAAATGCTGATCGTGACCCAGGCGGTCATGGGCCTGCTGGCACTGACCCTGGGCGTGCTGACCGTCACCGGCCTGGTGCAGTTGTGGCAGGTGTATGTGTTCGCGTTTTTGTCCGGCTGCGCGTCGGCGTTCGATGCGCCGGTGCGGCAGATCTTCGTCGCCGAACTGGTGGCCGAGAAGGACTTGTCCAACGCCATCGCGCTCAACTCCACCTCGTTCAACATGGCGCGCATGATCGGCCCGGCCGTGGCCGGTGTGACGATTGCATCAGTGGGCACCGGTTGGGCGTTCCTGCTCAATGGTTCGAGTTTCTTTGCCGTGCTGATGTCGCTGTTCTTCCTGCGGGTCTCGGACCCAAGCACCAAGGTGCGGGCACTGCGCACCAAGGGCAGCCTCACCGAAGGCATCCGCTACGTGTGGGCACGGCCGGACCTGAAGGCGATTCTGCTGATGCTGTTTCTGATCGGCACCTTCGGCATGAACTTCCCGATCTTCATCTCGACCATGGCCGTCAGCGTGTTCCACGCCGATGCACGCGGCTACGGCCTGCTGACCTCGACCCTGGCCATCGGCACCATCGCCGGCGCCCTGCTCGCTGCCGGTCGCGAGCGGCCGCAGTTCAAATCACTGCTCAGTGGCGCGGCCGTGTTCGGGGTCGGCTGCACCCTGGCGGCCCTGGCACCCAACTACTGGACCTTCGCGATTGCGCTGGTGATCATCGGTGTCGGCGCGATGACCTTCAGCAACACCACCAACAGCCTGATGCAACTGACCACCGAACCGCACATGCGCGGCCGGGTGATCGCCCTGCGCGTCGCCGTCGCTCTCGGTGGCACCCCCATCGGCGCGCCCATCGTCGGCTGGGTCGCCGACCACCTAGGCCCGCGCTGGGCGCTGGTCGTCGGCGCCGTCTCAGGTATCCTGGCCGTCGGCGTAGCCCTCTACACCCTCAAACACCACCTGGACCCTGTAGTGAGCGGGCTTGCCCCGCGCCGCGGTACACCCGATCCACCCGATACACCCCAATGATCAAGCTCGCCCCGCGCCGCGTTGTACCTGACACACCGCCGCGCGGGGCAAGCCCGCTCACTACAATTATTTTTTTGGTGAAAATACGTTGGCCAAAGACATCGAGAACCCGTGCATTTCCATCTGCCAACTCAGCGGCGACCTCTGCGTCAGTTGCGGACGCAGCAAGGATGACATCCGCAAATGGAAACGCATGAAACGCCCCGAGAAGATGGCCGCCGTACAACGGGCGACCCAGCGTCTGAAGGCGTTGAAAAAGTCCAAATGACGGTCAGGTGCGCCCGACCGATCCCGACACCGGAAGGTTGCCCAGCAACTTGAGCCCGGTGCTCTTCACGAAGGTCTCATAGTCCATCGGTTTTTGAATGCGCGTCTCGGCGTTGGGCAACACATAGGCCCAGGCACGTTGGCTTGACGCGTCATACACCAGCTTGAACAGGCGCGTCGGCACCCAGACCTGGTTGTCGCCGATGGTGCCGTAACCGGCATCGAACAGCGGCCCGGTGAACACATACACGTCGCCGCCGGCACGCACGGCGAACTTGCGCACGTCGGCCTCGACCTTGCTCCAGATCTTGCGGTTGTTGGTGGGGTCCTGGGGCACCATGTTCGACAGGGCAAAGGACTGAGCCATGGCATTGGCATTCGGCGCATCAGCGGCCGGGGACTGGTGGCCACGGTCCATGTGCTGGGCGCGGTAGTCACTCAACTCGGCACGCCCACCCTTGGGGATGCGCGGGTCGGCGTAGAACTGGTTGGTGCGCTCTTCGCCCTTGGCGTCTTTCAACTGCGCGGCGTTCAGGCGTTCAACCACCACCAGCGGAGTCTTGCTGGTTTGCGAGTAGAGCACGGCGAAGTGATCGGAACACAACGCCAGGGGTTTCATGCTGGCCGGCACGGAGGCGGTGTTGATGGGCGTTGCAGCGGGAAACAGGTCGGCACAGGCGTCGAACGACAGGCGTTTTTCCTGCGCGGAATACAGGTCGGGCAGGCTGCGGGCGCTGACCCCGGTGGAGAGCAAAACAAGGGCGGACAGCCCAACGGCAATTTTGCGTAGGTGCATGCATTAAATCTTCGAATAGGAATGAAGCGGCAGGCTCCGCGGTGCGGAGCCAAGTGGATGATATTGCGGGAATTATTGACAGAGCATTGTACGATTAGTGCCCGACGACTGTAGGTTTTCCTACCGCTCGCGCCCCTGGCTTGAACCCATGGCTGCGCGCGCCCCAGGCAATCGCAAACGACACACCGATCAACAGCACCATCGCCCACGGAAACGATGCAACGCCCCAGGTATCCAGCAACACCCCGCCCACCACGCCGCTGCCGGCGATGGCGCTGTTCCACGCCACCACATTCAACGACAGTGCCACATCCGCGCCGTCGCCCGCCGCGTCCGCCAGGGCGGTTTGCAGCAGGGTCGCGGCACCGCCGAAGCTCAGGCCCCACACGGCGATCCCGAGGTAAATCACCTGGGGCACGTTGCCCAGCAAGCCGAACAACACACTCACCGCGGCAAAGGTCGCCAGGCTCACCAGCACGGTGTTGCGCAGCAGCGGTTCGACCAGCCTGGCGGTCAGCCAGATCCCGGCCAGCGCGGCGATACCGAACACCAGCAGCACCAGGTCGACCCGCTCCGCCAACCCTGCAGGCGCCACGAACGGCGCGATGTAGGTGTACAGAATGTTGTGCGCCAGCATCCAGCTGATCACCACCGCCAACACTGGGCGCACGCCGGGGGTAGTCAGCACCTTGCCCAGGGACAAGCGCTGGTGCGCAGCCTGTGGCGGGTAGTCCGGCACCTTCACCAGCACCCACACAATGAGCATCAACGTCAGCGCCGACATCAGGCCAAACGTGGTGCGCCAACCCACCAGCCCACCCAGCCAGGTGCCCAGCGGCACGCCCAGCGACAGCGCAATCGGCGTACCGACCATCGCCAGGGCCAACGCCTTGCCCTGCTGATGGGGCGCGACCATGCGCCGGGCGTAACCGGCCAGCAGGCTCCAGGCCAATCCGGCTGCGACACCGGCAAAGAACCGCGCCACCAGGGTCACGCCGTAATGGGACGACAGCGCCGTGATGGAGTTGAACAGCAGAAACCCGACGATGGTCAGCAGCAGCACATTGCGCCGACGCCAGCCCCGGGTGGCGATGGTCATGGGAATCACCGCCAGCACCGAGCCCAGGGCGTAGGCGGTGACCATCTGCCCGGCCATCGACGGTGAAATCGCCAGGCCGTCGCTGATCAACGGCAACAGGCCGGCCGGCAGGGTTTCGGTGACGATGCAGATGAAGCCAGTCATCGCCAGGGCAAGCAAGGCGCCGATAGGCAGGCGGTCGGACGCGGCCGATAAGGTGATTGAGGGGGTCACGGTAAACTCCTTGGGCAGACTTAAATACTGATCGATACAAATGTTGCAGGCGCACACGACGCGTTGTCAACGACTTATGTATCGACTAGTATTTATCTCGTTTTCCACCGGAGATCGGTAATGGCAACCATGGGCCGCCCCCGCAATTTCGACCGTGACCAGGCTGTGGACCAGGCTTTGCACCTGTTCTGGCAGCACGGTTATGACGCCACCTCCCTCGCCCAGCTCAAGGCCGGCCTGGGTGGCGGCATTTCCGCGCCGAGCTTTTACGCCGCGTTCGGCTCCAAGGAGGCGCTGTTCGATGAGTGCGTGCAGCGCTACCTGGCGACCTACGCCCAAGTCACCGAATGCTTGTGGGACGAAACCCTGCCACCGCGCCAGGCCGTCGAAACCGCCTTGCGCCAGTCGGCCCGCATGCAGTGTGAGGATGGGCACCCAAAAGGCTGCATGGTGGCCTTGGGCGTGATGAGCGCCCCGAGCCCGGAAAATGCGCGGGTAGCCGACGCGTTGACCCAGTCACGGGCACGAACCCGGGCGGGCATCGTGGCGTGCATTGAACGGGCGGTGAACGCGGGGCAGTTGCCGAACACGCTCAACGTGGCGGCGATGGCGTCGGTGTTTGACAGCTTTTTGCAGGGCGTTTCGATTTTGGCGCGGGATAACGTGCCGCACGCAACCATCAACGCGGCGATCAGCCAGCTCCTGCTGACATGGGACATTGCCGCCTCTACGGCGCCGCCCACTCGTCACGACACGCCATCAGGAAATCCACAAACGCCCGCACCCGATGGGGCACAAAGCGCCCATGGGGATACAGCAAGGTAAACGGTCGCGAGCGGCCGCCGAAGGGTTTCAACACTTCCACCAGGCTGCCGTCGGCCAGCTCTTGCTCGACGATGAACTTGTAGGTCTGAAACAACCCGGCGCCGTGCTTGGCCAGGGTCACCCCGCCCAGCACATCGTCGGAGCAACTGTAGCCCGCCTCCCCCGCGTACTCTCGATCCTTGCCGTCCACCTGGAACAGCCACGGAATGCGCCGGCCATTGCTCGGCAGTTCGTACTGGATGCATTCGAACCCAGGCAGGTCGTCCAGCCTCTGCGGCACACCGGCGCGTTGCAAGTAGGACGGCGCGGCGACCACCACCAGTTCGGCGTCTTCCAGCAGGCGCGCGATCAGCGATGAGTCCGGCTGGGCCCGCACACGCACCGCCAGGTCGTAGCCTTCGGCGACGAAGTCGATATTGCGGTTGCTGACGTGGATGTCCACGCTGACATGCGGGTACAGCGCGCGAAACGTCGGCAACAATGGCAGCAAGCGGTGGTGCGCATAGGTGGTGGGGATGCTGATGCGCAACAGGCCGGACGGCACGGACTGCGCGCCCATCACTTCCTGTTGCGCTTCCACCAGTTGGCCCAACGCCTGGCGACATTGTTCGAAGAACGTGCGGCCGCTGTCGGTCAGGCGGATGCTGCGGGTGGTGCGCACAAACAGGCGCGAGCCCAGGCGCTCTTCCAAGCGCGAGACACTGCGGCTCACGGCCGCCGGCGTCACGCCCGCCACCTGCGCGGCGGCGGTGAAACTGCTGGCTTCGGCGGCGAGGCAGAACAACTCGATGCTGCCCAGCTGCAAGTCTTCGAAATGGCGCTTCATGAGTGACACCGGCTCCACGACGATTGAGGCGGTGATGATCCTGCTCAATGGCCCTTCACCACAAGGGCCTGAATCAGTTTGTAGTGAGCGGGCTTGCCCCGCGCCGCGGTGTGTCAGGTACCTCATGTGTATCTGACGCACCGCGGCGCGGGGTAAACCCGCTCACTACAGCCGTCGATAGGGCGGCGCTTAGGGCGTGGGGGTCACCGTTGAATAGCACGCCCAGTGGATTGCAGCTTTCCAGGTGCCGATACAGGGCACTGCGTTCGGCATAACTCCCCGCCATCCGTACCGCCGCGTCCACGTAGTCTTCATGGGTAGGCGCAATGCTCCACAGCGGCAACCCCACGCGGCGAAACAGGCCTTCGTCGATATGTTCGAATACCTGCGGCCCGGTCTTGCACACGCCCGGCAGGCCGACGGTGAAGGCGTCGATGATGCCGTTGGTGTTACCGAACGGGAACGGGCTGAGGAACATATCGCAGCCATTGAGCGTGGCCATGTAGTCGGCGTAGGGCTGGTGCGGGTACACCGTGGCGTCGCCGACGTAGCGCTCGATCAACCGCACCAGTTGCGGGAACAACAAGCCCTGGGCCTGCCCCACCAGAAAGTGAAAACGCACGCGCTTGCCGCTGCTGTGCAAGGTGCGCACGGCAATCGCCTGGCAGGCGCGCAGGAAGGTCGGGTTGAGTTTCATGGTGGTGGCGGCGACGGCGATGTTGACCCAGGGCGTGTCTTCGCGCACGGCAGCCGGCAGGTCGACCGCAATGGCGGAGGGCCGATAGGGTTGCCCATTGGCGGGCAGTTGCAGCAGGCGCTCGGTGAAACACGCCGGGTCGCCGACAAAATCCGCTTCGACACTGATGCGGTCGATATGGCGTGACGCGGTCGTCGCCGGATGCCCCAGCGCCGCCACCTGCAACGGTGCAAAGCGCAGGTTGCTGGCAAACATCGTGATCTGGAACATGCCGACGCTGGGCATGTAGAACACGTCGGGCTGGCGCACGGTAGCGAGGTTGGTGAGTTGCCGCAGGCAGGCAAACAGGTCGTCGGGCTCGCGCAATTCGATGAATTCGTCGAACACGGCGCGGCCCAGAGCATCCACATTGGCCGCATACCCCACCGCCACCACGTGAAAATCCCGCCGCGCCGCTTCCAGCGTCAACGAGTGGGTGCGATAGATCGAATGCCCACCGGAGAACCATTCCAGCAACACCAGCATCAACGGTTTTTCACGCGTCGGCGCAACGCCCGTAGGCACGCTGTGAATGCCCACGCTGTCGAGCTTGCGTTCGATCAGCGTATTGATCGAGGCCTTGATGCGGTGGCGTTGCGGCAAGTCGGCGTAACTGCAATGCATGTACACGTCGTGCAGCACGTTCAGCGGCAGCGTATCCAGGCTATCCAGCTGCTCCAGGCGCCCGGGCAACCAGGCCAGCAGCGCTTCACGCTTGGAGTGCGCAGCCGGCGTGCCGAGAAAACGCGGCGACATCAGCGCCATGAACAGCGCCGCCGCCAGGGTCGGGTTCTGTGCCCACAGCAGTTCCACATCCAGCGGCAGTTGGGATTCCGGTGAATACAGCAGGCAGAACTTCACCAGGTCCTGTTCGGCGATGCGGTAGCCGTTGCCCCCAGGCCCGAGCAAATTCAGTGAGCGCAGGATGTGGTCGGCGTTGATAAAGGCGCTGGCGGCAAACAACGAGGACAGCCAGCGTTGCAGGTTGATCAATTGGCCGAACCCACCCGGGCTGATGCTGAACCCCGGGTCGGAGAACAACGCGGTAATCGCGCAAGTCAGCCGCGTGAGCACATGGCTTTCCAGCTCCCCGGGCGTGAGCGCAGGCGACACGCTGAGGGAAAACTGCTCCGACAGCTTGCCGTAGTTGCGGTCGATCAATTGCAGCAGGCGCACCAGTTCACGGGCGCCACCCTCGTGGTCGCGGCTGTAGCACAGGTACTCGAAGGCTTCGAGGGAAAACACCGGGTCGTTCATGGTGCGGTGCCCTGGGCCACGTCGATGTTCACCTGGTCCGCAGCGCTGCCCAGCGGTGTGAGGTGGTAGTCACCGGTCAGCGGTTGGCGCCAGGTATCACCGACCATCTGGCTCTGGTGATACTGGCGCGTCGGCTCGGAGGTGGTGTCCAGCAGGCTGTTGTGGATCAGCCCGCCACGGCTGATCAGCACCGCGCCACTGCCGGTGGCCAGGATGGAGGAGGTGCCGTTGCCCTGGTTGAGGTAATTGCCCGACGGCGTGTCGAGGTCCAGGCGCAGGGTGCCGTCCACCACTTGCAAGGTGTTGGTGCCGTTGTCGAAGCTCAACGCCGCGCCACTGGCACTGCGCGCAGTGACGGTGAGGTCGCCGCTGCCACCGGTCATCACGTTGTTAAAGCCCCGGGCGTTGGTGGCCGTGAATTGCAGCCCCGGCCCCGAGCCCAGCGCCGTGCCTTGCAGGCGGATATCGCCGCTGCCCGACAGGATATTCACCCCATTGCCCGCCCCCGACGCCCCGCTGCGAATGCTCAAGCCCGGCGCAGCAGACGCCGCGCCGGCCGTCCCGCTCAGCGACAGGTTGCCGTCCAGGGTGGTCAGGTTGATCACCGACGCGGTGCCGGTGGAGTTGACCACCGTGCCGGAGTCGCCGGCGCTGCGGCCATCAACCACAATATCGCCCCCCGCCCCCGCGCTCAGCGTCACCGCGCCGGTGGTGGAGGCCGCCAGGAATACGCCACGGCCCGATGTCGCAGCGCCCTGGACCGTCAAGGTGCCGCTGCCCACACTCAGAATTTGAGCCGACGACGCCGCCGTCGAACACACCAGCACACCGCTGCCCGACACCGCGCTGCCACGCAGGGTGACATTGCCACTGCCGGTGGCCGCGATGGTGTTGCTGGTGCTGAAGATCCGCGTGCCGTTGCCGCTGCCCAGGTTGGTGCTGTCCACCGTGATGGAGCCCACACCCGAGGTCACGATATTGCTGCCACCGGTCAGCACGAAGGCATCGCCGCTGCCCGTGCTGCTGGCCTGCACGGCAGTAATACTGATGTTGCCGCCACCGGCGTCCAGGGTGCTGCGGCTGATGTTGATCGCCGTCGCGGTGGAGCCGGCGGCCAGGCTGGCGGACGTGGCGCCGCGCAAGGTGATGTCACCGCCGCTGGTGCTGATGCGCGTGCCGTTGGTCAACGAAATACCCACGCCATTGCTGACGTTGGTGCTGGCCCAGGAGGTCGCCGGGTCGACCGCGCCGCTGATGGTGAGGTTGCCGCCGTTGGTGCTGATGCTCGCGTTGCTCAGGGCCACCGAGCCGTTGCCGCTGTTGTTGAAGTTGGAAACCAGCGACACGTTGAGGGTCTTGCCGGTGCCATTGCTGATGCTGGTGTTGGTCATCACGATATTGCGGTGCGCCTGCAGGGTCAGGGTCGCGTTGCCCACGCCCTTGACGTTGTCGAGCACGTTGATGTCCCCGGACGTGCCCGCCCCGGAAGAGGTGGTCACCAGGATGTTCGCGCCTTCCGACAACGAGGCATTCAGGGTTGCTGAACTGAGGTTGGAGCTGGCCCCCGCATTCGGCGTAAAGGGTGTGCTGCTGGAGGTGCCGGTGCTGGCGGTGCGGGTGATGTTGATGTTGAACGGGTCGATCAGCCATGTGCCGCCCTGCCCCGACACCGCGCTGAGGTCAACCACGCCCATCACATCCAGCGCATGCCCGGAGGTTTCCACCAACCCGCCACGCCCCTGGCTGCCGGCGCCGCGCACGCTGATGCCGCCATAAAATTGAGTGTTGTCCTTGGACCATAGGATCACTTTGCCGCCGTCTCCCTGGCTCAACGCATTGGCGCTGATGCGCGCATCGCTGCCCATGAAGGTGCTGTCGGCCTGGTGCAGGTTGCCGCTGCCCTGGTAATCGCCGCCCATCAACACCGTGCCGCCGCCGATGTCGCCATCGGCGTCGATGCGGCCGCTGTCGAACAGGCCCACGTACTGGCCGGTCATGGTCACGTTGCCGCCGCGCTCGCCGGCGTTCTTGCCCGACACATCGAGCACGCCGCTGTTGACCACCACCCCGCTGTCACCGCCATCGAGAATGATGCGGCCGTTGCGCTGTTGCAGGCTGCGGGCTTCGATCACGCCTTCGTTGTTCACCACATTGCTGAGCATGGCCTGGGAGTCGCGGGCGGTCATGGCCACGGCACCGCCGTTGGCACTGAGCAGCCCACGGTTGATCACACTGGCGCCGATCGCCGGGTCGTTGACCTCGACGTTGATCAGGCCGTCACCGGTAAAATCCAGGGTGATTTTTTCCCCACCGCCCAACACCACCGAGCCGAGTTTGGCGACCACCGTGCCTTCGTTGCGCACCTGGCTGCCCAGCAACGCGACACTGCCGCCATCCCGCGCACTGATCGTGCCCTGGTTGATCACCGCGCCACCGCTGGGCCCGGAAAACACGTATTTGCCGGCCATGAAGTCGCTGTTGGAAATGTTCAGCGAGCTGGCCACCAGCCCACCCACGTCCACCATCGACCCCGCGCCGAACAGCACGCCCTGGGGGTTGATCAGGAACACCTGGCCATTGGCATTCAGGTGCCCAAGGATCTGCGAACCGTCGCTGCCGGTGACCCGGTTGAGCGCCACCGAAGACGCCCCCGGCTGCAGGAAATTCACCTGGGCGGCGCTGCCGATATTGAACGTGTCCCAGGTGGTGATCAGGCGGTCGCTGCCCTGGTGCACGGTCATCACATTGCCGCTGCTGCTGATGGTGCCGCTGCCGGCGACCACTTGGCCGTTGGTGGGCAACGCGTTGCTGTCCAGGGCCAGCGCGGGCAGCGGCGTCAGGCTGTAGAGCGCGCAGAGCACGGCGAAACTCAGGGGTTTGAGAACAGGCAGCGCGGTTTGGAATTGTTGTGTGCTCACAGCCTTCTCCTCAGAACGAATAGTTGATGCCAGTGCCGACGGCGCTGATGGTAGTGCCCGCGCCGGGTGAGTAGCCGCTGGCCGCCGTGACGCCAGTGAGGGCGAAGTTGTAGTTGGCCAGGGAGTTGTTCTTCAGCAGCACGTACTGGGTGAACAGGTCGATGCGCTTGGTCAGCTTGTAGTTGGCGCCGATGGCGTACTGGGTGGCGCCCATGCCGTGGGTGTCGCATTCCACCGGGGTGGCGCGGATCATCTCGCACTTGCCGGGCAAGGCCTTGCCGTAGCTGGCCTTCAATGTCCAGGGGCCGATCTTGTGGGACGCGCCCACCAGGTAGGCCCGGCGGCGGTACTTGGAGAGGTCGCTGGTGGTGGTGCTGGTGTTGATCACACCGTCTTCGGAATAGGACAGGTCATCGGCGATCAGCGACAGCTTGGTCGCGCCAAAGTCGTAGGCCAGGCCGTAGCGGAAGCTGAAATCATCCGACGAGGTGCCATCGGTGACGTGGGTGCTGCTGCCCAGCCCGCGCGCGTTGCGGCCCAAGTCGGCAATGCCGAAATAATTGATGTGCCGCTCGGTGGCGAACACCGCCGTGAAGCCGCCGTTGTTGTAGGTCAGGCTGCTGCCGTAGACATAGCCCTTGTCCACATCACTGGCGGCGCTCATGCCGTTGTTCGAATACGCCAGTTTGAGTTGCAGGCCGTTCCACTCCGGGGTCCAGTATTCCACCACACCGGCCTGGCGGCGGTTGAACGCCGCGTCGCCATTTACCGCCGTGTCGTTGTAGCTCTGCGGGCCGTTGACGTTAGTCGACAGGCCAGCGCTGAAGCCCGGCGAACCGATGATGTTGAAGTACGCCGCACTGGTCTTGCCGTTGAACGGATCCAGGGTGGTGGTGGACTCTTTCATCGGCATGTCCCACACGCCATACAGCAACGTGCCGTAGTCGGTGTTATTGAACGCCGCGCCGGTGTTGCGCAGCTTGGTGCTCGGCGATGCCGAAGGGTTCACCGACTTGTCGTTGCTCGCGGTGTAGTTCATCGAGATGCCGTATTCCAGCTGCCACAGCAGCTTCCAGTCATCGCTGAGGCCGTAGCCGCCGTGCACGCCGAGGGCGGACACGTTGTCGCGGGCGCGCCAGAAGCTCGCCATGTTGCGCCCGTTCGGCGTGGCCAGGCGGCTCTGGTCAGCCGGTGCTGCCGGGGTGGAGCCATGGCGGTCGACGTATTCAGGAACGATGCCGAAGTTGCCGTAGATGACGGTGTCGGTCTCGGCCACTTCGAAGTCTTCGCCCTTGGAGCCGATGTCGCTGGCCAGCCCGGCGAACGCCTGGGGCGAACCGGAAATCGAGAACCACAGGCGCTTGGCCGCACGGTCGTCGCTGGTGGGGTCGGTACCCGGGGAGAACGCCAGGCTGGTGTTCATCACCAGGTCGCGGTGATAGAGGTTCAAGCCCACGCCGTAGCCGTAGCGTGTGAGGGTGTTTTCGCTGGCGTCCCACGGGTTCTTGTTGACCGTAACCTTGCCCGCATCGGCAAACAACGTGCCCTCGGCGATGGCGCCGTTGAAGCGCCCGAGGTATTTGCGCAGCTCCAAGCGGCCGAGCACGCCTTCATCGCCGGCCACTTCGCCGACGGGGTAGGCGCGCACACCGTTGGGCCCGCCGAGGCTGAGTTTTTCCGAGGAGTCGAGGTTCTTGTCGGCCCACTGCCCGGTCACCGAGCCAAACAGCGAGTAGCCATTGCCCAGGTATTGCAGGCGGCTGAAGCTCAGGTTGGCTTTCTTGTAGTGCCCGGCGGCGTTGGCGGTGAGCGCATCCAACGCGGCGTCGGCCGGCGTTTTTTTATCCAGGTCGCCAATGCCGTAGGCCAGGCTCCAGGTGTTGCTGCCCTGCCAGTCATCGCGCCAGTTGCCGTACAGCGTGGCGCTGCGAAACACCGCCGACTTGTTCACGGTAAAACCACCGGCGGAGTCTTCGAAACGCCGGTGATCTTCGGCCAGGTTGAAGCTGATGTTGCTGTCACGCGAGCGCAACAGCGAGCTGTTGATAAACACCGAAGACACCTGCGCGGTGCCGTCGGCATCCAGGCCCTTGAGGTTCTTGCCGATGCTGTATTCCAGCTCGGCGTAGTTGGCGCCCACCGAGATCCCGGTGGCGCCCAGCGGTTGCTGGTAACCGATGCCCTTGATGTCCAGGCCTTCAAAGGAGTTCTGCGAAGTGGCGGTAAAACTGTCGCCAAGGCCCAGCGCATCATTGAGGCTGACGCTTGAAGTCAGGCGATTGCTGCCGGTGTAGTAGTTGCCGTAGTTGTCGATGGCGGCGCGGGCGGTCCAGGCGGTCATCTCGCTGAGCTTGAGCACGATGTCGGCGGCGCCGGGCTGCTGCGACGGCCGCAGGATCGCGTGCACGGCCACGCCGGTGATGTCCGACAGGCGCAGCAACACACGCTCCAGATCTTGCTCTCGGATGATGGTGCCGGAAGGCAGCGCGTTGACGAACTGCTGCTGCACTTCGGGGCGCAGGCGCACATTGGCGTCCGGCAATGCGCTGACCTGGCCGATCACGCCCTCGGAAACACCGAGGGTCACCTGGCCATTTTGAATATCCTGGGCCGGCAGGTAGGCCCGCGCCACCAGGTAACCCCGCGCCCGGTACAGCGCCGTGACCTGCGCGGCGGCGTCACGCAGGCCATCCAGGCTCAGGGTCTTGCCGGCGTAGGGCAGCAGCACCGGCTGCAACTGGGCATCACTGAGTTCGCGGTTGCCTTTCACCACGAAGCGCTTGACCTGCACCTGCACGCTTGAATTGCCCACCTTGGGCGCTGGCGTGTCGTCCTGGCTTTCGATGCGCACGCTGCCAGGGGTAGCCGGCTGGGCATTGTCGGTGGGGCGCAGCACCGAGCGGCTGTTATCGAACAGGGTGCCGGACGAGGGCAGCGTGTCGGCCTGGGCCTGGGCAGCGATCAGGGCGGCGGCCAGCAGCGACAATGCGCCAGGCCCCCAGGCGCGCGGCGCCCGGGCAGTGGGGAGAGTTGGGCTCATACAGTTCTCTTATTGTTTTTATCGAGACGCAGCGTTGGGCAAACAGCGTGAAACTCAGGGAAACAGCATTCGCGCCACCGCCTTGTCACCCAGGAGGCGCGCCGCGTTGTGGCCGATACCGGGAATCGTGTGCTGGGGATGGCGCAAAGGAATCTGCCATTGGCTCGACAGGAACTGCTCGTAGCTGACGAAATTCAGTTGCCGGTCGAGCCGGGTATCGCCCTGGTAATTGGCCCCGCAGGAGCTGTCGAGCACGCGGCTGGTGGGGTTGTTGTCCTGGGCACCGACCAGGTAGGTGATGTCGCGCGCGGCATAGCGGGCAAACACTTGGCGGTTCGTCAGGTGCTGGTTCTGCAGGTAGGCGGGTGCATTGTCGAGGCCATAGCGATAACGGCTGTAGCTGGGGCACATGATGCTCACCACCGGCTTGAACACGCCGTCCTGCAAGCGGTTTTCGTCGAAGTACACGTAGCTCGACGGGCTGGCGACCACGTAGCGGATCGTCAGGCCGTGGGCCTTGAGGCTGGCGTCGAGGTCATTCATCACCGCGTAGCGTTGCATCAGCTGCGCACCGGCCGAATGGCTGACCATCACAATTTCCTTGAGCGCCGGGTAACGCTGGCGGTCGGACAGGTAGGCAACCACATCGTCGAGCACCTGGAACGCCGGAATGCCCTTGCGCCCGAATTGCGATTCGATGCCGTGCATCCACTTGTCGCGGGGCCACAGCGGCATGTCATTGCTGACACCGGCGTCGGTGGGGGTGAGGAAATTCGGCGCCAGCAACAAGGTGGTGGTGCTCGGCAGACGGGCGTTGCCCAGCAGCTTGCGACCGGTGTTGAAGTACTGGTCGGCGTCGCGTTGCACGCCGTGCAAAATCACCACCGCACGCTCCAGGGTCTTGGGCGGGTTGTAGAGGTCGGCGTTGGCGTAGATCGGGAACGGGTAGGCGCGGTCATCGTGGCCCAGCCGCAAAACCTGGCGGGCATCGGCTTCAGGCTTGTCGACGCCCTCGCTGTGCACGTCGACCTTGGCGCAACTGCTCAGGGTGCCCATCAGGGCGAGGGAGGCCAAAACGGCGGTAAAGGGTTTCAAGGCGGTGGGCAGGCTTATGAACATGACCGGGCACTTCTCTTGTTTTTTTAAGAGCCTATCAGTGCTGTCCACCTATTAAAAATATCTAAATAACGGGGTTTGGATACTTTAAAGATATGCCAATCAAACACCCACCACACGCCCTACCCGCTCGCTGATCAGCCCCCAGGCTTCGGGGTTCAGCAGATGGGATGGACGCTCGCCGCGCAGCAACGCCGCGATCTGCGCCGCCGATGAACGCGCCACGTTGCGCCGGCCACCGTGGGTAACGCCTGCCGTGTGAAAGGTCGCGACCACATTGGGCAAGCTCATCAGCGGTGCATCCTGGGGCGGGGGTTCGCAGGCCCACACATCCAGCCCGGCGCCGCTCAAATGGCCGTTCTTGAGGGCCACGTACAACGCCGCTTCATCATGGATGCCCCCCCGGGCGGTCGAGAGGAATACCGCGCCCCGCTTCATCGCCGCGAACTGCTCGGCGCCCATCAAGTGGCGAGTGCTGGCATCCAGCGGGCAATGCAGGGACACAAAATCACTGCGCCGCAACAGCTCGGCCAAGGTCACCGGTTGCGCGCCCTGGGCCTGCACCTGCTCATCGCGCAGATGGGGGTCGTAGGCCAGCACCTCGAGGCCAAAACCCCGGGCGATGGTCGCCACACGCCGGCCGATTTCCCCCAGGCCGATCAGGCCGAGGGTGCGCCCATGGATCTCCTCGCCCATCAGGTCTTCGCGGCTGAAACCCGTGGCGTGGCGCAGGGTGTTGTGGGACTCGACGATACGCTTGACCACCGCCAGCAGCAGGCCAAAGGTGTGCTCGGCCACCGAGTGGGCATTGGCACCCGCCTGGTTCATCACGGCGATGCCCGCACGGCTGCAGGCGGCCACATCCACCGTATCGAACCCCGCGCCGCCCGACGACACGCAGAGCAGTGCCGGGCACTGCTCGATCAACGCCTGGCCGGCAAACCAGTGCCAGGGCAACTCGTCCTTGGCGGCCGAGACATGGTACGCGTGGGCCTGGCGCAAGGCGGCCAGAGTACGTTCATCGTCCCCCTGGCGCGGCAGCACCTGCAGCGCCAGTTGGGGGTTGGCCTGGATCATTTCGTCAAAGACGGGGTTGATCCAGAAATCGAGGCGGCACACCTGCATCACTCGGTTCATCCGGGCTCCTAGGCTTGTGGGTTGGCGGCAGTTGGAGGGCGTGGCTCGACCATGGTGAGCACGATGGCGAAGGTGATCAGCGAGCTCACTCCGAGAAAACCAAACACGTAGTCCCAATTGAAATGATCGAGCAACATGCCGACCACGAACGGCGTGAAGGCACCGCCCAGGGAACCGCCGGTGTTGACGATGGACGCGGCGAACGGCACGCGCTCTTTGGTGGCCAGGCCCATGGGGTACACCAGGAACGTGGAGTAGCCGATGTTGAGCAGGATGCCCGCCAGCAGGAACACTGCCGACAACAGCAAGGGGTCGCTGGGCGCGTTGAGCAGCACCACCATCATCAGCACCGTGGCCAGCGAACCGATCAGCATCGCCGGTTTGCGCCGACGGTCGAACACCCGGTCCGAGAGCCAGCCGCCCAGCAGGTTGCCGATGATCGCGCCGACCCACGGCGCGGAGGCGACCATGCCCATCTTCAACACCGAGTACTGCTTGACGGTGATCAGGTAGGTGGGCACCCAGGTCATGATCGAATAGGTGATGCCCACCATCAGGAAGTAGCCCATGGCACAGGCCCACACGTTCCAGGAGGCGAGGATGCTTTTGTTGTCGGCCAGCAGCGGCACCTGGCGGGTGCGGATCAGCCGGTCGAACCACACCGGGATGCGTACCATCGGCTGGACCGAGGCCGCGCCCTGGGCGTGGCTGCCCTGGATATGCTGCAACTCGCTGGCCGAACAGTGCGGGCTGTCAGCCGGGTCGTCCTTGACCAGCCACCACCACAACAGGGCCACGAAGAACCCCGGGATGGCGAAGAAAAAGAACACTTCGCGCCAGCCGTACAGGTGCACGATGTAGGCACACAGCGGCGGCACGATGGCCGGCGCCACCTTGATCGACGACATGAAGATGCCGGTGGCCAGGCCCTTTTCGCTCGGCGGAAACCAGCGGTTGATGATCGACACGATGCCGATGTTGATCGGCCCTTCCGCCGCCCCCAGCAACGCACGCGCCAGCTTGAGTTGCAGCACGCTGGAGGTGAAGCCGATGAGCAAGGTGGCCAGGGAGGTCAAAACCAGCGAACCGGTCAGCAGCTTGCGGATGCCGTAGCGGCCGAACAGGTAGCCAGCGGGGATCTGCACGATGGCGTAGGTCAGGTAGAACAGGCTCGCCAGGGCGCCGATGTCGGTGTTGCTCAGGTGGTATTCCTGTTTGATGAAGGGCACCACCACGCCGATGTTGGCACGGTCGGCACCGGCCACCATGTAGGCCAGGAAAAACAGCGCCGCCACGACCCAGCGAAAACGGCTGGTGGATTTGGAGTCAGCTTTCATTTCTTCACCGATCTTTCTTGGAGTTATGGTCGGTACGCCGTGAAGAAACCCTCACGCCAGTAGGCCGTGAGCGGGATAGTGCCGAGGAAATTTAAGTAGACATAGAGATATTCCGTGAACTAAAAACATTCCAAAACCAGATGAGATTCACCCTGTGCCTACTTTCAAACAGCTCGAAGCGCTGATTGCCGTGGTCGACCACGGCACCTTCGACGGCGCGGCCAACCGCCTGGGCCAGGTGCAGTCGGCCATTTCCCGGCAGATCCAGGAACTGGAGCACTGGCTGGGGTTCGCGCTGTTCGACCGCAGCGGCCGTGGCGCCCGGCTCACCGCGCTGGCCGCACCGGTGGTGGCCCAGGCCCGCGACGTGCTGTTGCAGCGCGACATCGTCAACAGTTGCCTGATCAGCCCGCAGGTGCTCAGCCGTCGGTTGCGCATCGGCATCACCGAACTCAGCGCCCTGACCTGGCTGCCGCGGCTGATCAAGGCGGTTTCTAGCCACTACCCCAAGGTGCGCATCGAGCCGGAGGTCGACCTCAGCGTACGTCTGCATGGGTTGCTGATGGCCGGCCAGGTTGATGTGATCGTGGTGCCGGATGCGTTCAGCAGCAATGGCCTGATCAAGGTGGCACTCGATGAGGTGCGCAACAACTGGTTCTGCGCACCGGGCCTGCTCAATCACCAGCAACCCCTGACCCTGGAAGATTTGAGCCACTGCACCCTGCTCGCCCAGGGCCGGCTGTCGGGTTCCGGCCTGCTGGTAGACACCTGGCTCGCCACGCACCAGGCCAGCCCCAGCGCGCACATTCCGTGCAGCAGCCTGGCGGCCCTGATCGGCCTAACGGTGTCCGGCCTGGGCGTGACCTACCTGCCCGACATCACGGCCGCGCCCTATTTGCTCAATGGGCAACTGGTGAAGCTCGACGTGACGCCGCCGCTGCCCACCACGCCCTATGTAGCGCTGGCACGGGCCGACAGCTACAGCCCGTTTCACCGGCATGTGATGGAATTGCTCGGCGAGCACTGCGACCTGCAACAGGCCTATGGACGCCCGGCATGATCAACATCAAGCAGATCGAAACCTTCTACTGGACCCTCAAGCTCGGCACCCTGCAGCGCGCCGCCACGCGCCTGTTCATCACCCAGTCCGCCGCCACCAAGCGCCTGCAGGAACTGGAAAAACAGGCTTGCCTGCCGTTGTTCGAACCCGGCAGCCACAAGGTGCAACTGAGCGCCAAGGGCGCCGAATTGCTGGAGGCCAGCGAAGGCCTGATCGCCAGCCTGGCCCGACTGGACGCCTTGCGCGGCGCCGCCCACCAGGTGCAGCGCGCCGTACGCATGGGGTTGACGGAGCTGGTGACCATCACCTGGTTCACCGACTTCGTTGCGCGCACCAAGGCCGAGCTGCCGGACATCAGCCTGCACCCGGACGTGGACCTGTCCGCACGCCTGCAACGCAAGCTGCTCGACGGTGACCTGGACCTGGTCGTGATCCCGCAGGACTACGTCACCGCCGCCATGGCCTCGATCCCGCTGCAATCGATCACCTTCACCTGGCTGGCACCGCCACGGCTGTTCCCCGAAGGCACCACCCTCTCCCTCAAGCAACTGGCGCTGTGGCCGATCATCGTGCAAGGCCCGGACTCGGGGATCACCCAACGCTGCGAGCAGCTGTTTGCCCAGGAGGGTATCGAGTTCAACCACGTGTACGGCAGCAACAGCCTGTTCGCGCTGCTGGCGTTGATCCGTGCGGGGGTGGGCATCAGTTGTTTGCCGAGGGGTTTGTTCGTGGACGAGATCGAGCGCGGGGAGTTCCAGGAGGTGACGCTGGAAGTGCCACCGGCCGCCGTGAACTATCACCTGGCGTTTCTCAAGCATGGGCGCACCGCGCTGATTGACACCCTGGCCGACCTGGCGCGCCAGTCGACCCAGGGCGATGCCCGCCGTTAGAGCAACAGCCGCGAAAAATCGCAGCAGGCCTGGGCCATCTGCGCCACGTCCTGGTTCAAGCCGAACTGGCGATCGACCCGGTGCAACGCCACGTAACGCACGCTGGGCAGTTCCGGCTCGGTGACCAATGCCCGTAGCGAACCCTGCTCGATCAGATGGGAAAGGCACGCCTTGGGCAGGTAGCTCACGCCAATCCCCGACAGCGCCAAGCCCACTTGCACCAGCAGGTTGTGGCTGGTGAGCGTGCGCGGCATCTGCACGTTGTGGGTGGCCATCCAGCGCTCGTAGATCAAGCCGGTGCCCGACTGCGAGCCCTGGGTGAGCACGGTGTAGCTGGCCAGGGTTTCCAGGCTGACCGGGTCGGCGTCGGGGATCAGCCCGGGCGAGCAGATCCAGGCGTTGTCCACGCTTTGCAGCGGGGTGCTGTGAAAGCGCGAGTCGCTGTAGGCGTCGGGCACGATCACCAGGTCCAGCTGGTCGCTTTCCAGTTTGCGGAACAGCTCGCTGCTCAGTTCCACCGACGGTTCGATCTGCACCTTCGGATACGCCTGGCGCAACGCCTCCACCAGGGCCGGCAGCCAGGTCAGCGCGGTCAGCTCGGTGACCCCGAGGCGAAACCTGCGCACCAGCACGTTGCGCGCGCTGACTCGTTCGAGCAACTGATCGCGACTGTTGAGCAGGTCGCGGGCGTAGTCGAGCAGCTCGCCGCCCTTTTCAGTCAGCCGCGCATTGCGCTTGCTGCGGTCGAAGATCTCCACATCGAAGGTTTCTTCCAGTTCCTGGATGCGTTTGGAGATCGCCGACTGCGACATGTTCAGCTTGTTCGCCGCCGCCTCGAAGCTGCCCAGTTCGGCAATCCAGTAGAGCGCGTCGATTTGCTTGAAGGTGATCATGCCGGCCAACTCATGAGAAAAAGCGATGCTAACACATCATAAAATATCGCTAAAACTGTCCGTTCATCGCTCCTAAGATTTGGCCATAGCCCGTCGCTATCCAACGATTCTGGAGATTTGCCATGTCCTTGCCCGGTTCCCGCATCCTTCCCAACGCACCGATGGCCCCGGCCGAACTGGTGGAGGCGTTCGCCCATGTGGTCACGCCGCACATCAGCGACAACCTGGGCCGGCACATCGGCGCCCGTGGCCTGACGCGCTACAACCGCACCGGCAAGCTGGTGGGCACGGCGATCACCGTGAAGACGCGGCCCGGCGACAACCTGCTGATCTACAAAGCCATGAGCATGATGCAACCCGGCCACGTGCTGGTGGTGGACGGCCAGGGCGACACCAACAACGCGGTGATCGGCGAGCTGGTCAAGCTCTACGCCCAGCAGCGCGGCTGCGTCGGGTTTGTGATCGACGGCGCGATCCGCGACGTCGCCAGCTTCGACGACACGCCCTGCTACGCCCGTGCGGTGGTGCACACCGGCCCTTACAAGACCGGCCCCGGCGAGGTGAACGTGCCGGTGTCCATCGGCGGCATGCTGATCAACCCGGGCGACCTGCTGGTGGGCGATGAAGATGGCCTGGTGGCGTTCTCCCAAGCCGATGCCGCCGAGGTGCTGCGCCGCGCCGGGCAACATGCCGAGCATGAAGAAGCGGTGAAGGCCGAAATCGCCACCGGCGCGGTGCGCCAGAGCTGGATCGACAAGGTGCTGGCCAACGCCGGCCTGGCGGACTGAAGGACACCCTGATGAGCACTGCATTTCTTTCCGACCGCGTCCTGGGCATTGCGCCCTCCCCCAGCGTTGCCGCCAATGCCTTGGTAAGCGAGCTGCGTGCCCAGGGCCGTGACATCGTCAATTTCACCGTGGGCGAGCCGGACTTCGACACCCCGCCGCATATCCTGCAAGCGGCCAGCCTGGCGATGCACAGTGGCGACACCCACTACACACCGACCACCGGCACCCTGGCCCTGCGCCGGGCCATCTGCCTGAAGCTCGCACGGGACAATGGCCTGGTCTATGGCCTGGACGAAGTCGTGGCCGGCTGTGGCGGCAAGCACATCATCTATCACGCGCTGGCCGCCACCTTGAACCGTGGCGACGAAGTGATCGTGCACACGCCCTATTGGGTGTCCTACCCGGACATCGCGCGGCTCAACGATGCCACGCCGGTGATCATCCCCGGCGATGAAAGCCTGGGCTTCAAACTCGCGCCCGACACCCTGGAGCAGGCGATCACCCCACGCACCAAATGGGTGATCCTCAACAGCCCCAACAACCCCAGCGGCGCGGTGTACAGCGAGGCCGAACTGCTGGCGTTGGCCGACGTGCTGCGGCGCCATCCCCATGTGCTGGTCATGGCCGATGAGATCTACGAGCACTTCGTCTACGGTGACGCCCGGCATGTGCCGTTGACGCGCCTGGCGCCCGACCTCAAGCCGCGCACGCTGATCGTCAACGGCGCGTCCAAGGGCTACGCCATGACCGGTTGGCGCCTGGGGTTTGGTGCCGGCCCGGCATGGTTGATCAGCGCCATCGCCAAGCTGCTGTCGCAAACCACCACCTGCCCCAGCTCACTGAGCCAGGCCGCCGCCGTGGCCGCCTTTGCCGGCGAGCAGGCGCCCATCGCCGACATGCGTGCGCAATACCAGCAACGTCGCGCGCACATGCTGGGGTTACTGGCGGACATCCCCGGCGTGAGCTGCACCCCACCGGACGGCGCGTTCTACGTGTTCGTCAATGTGAGCGCGCTGATGGGCAAGCTCACCCCGGCGGGCGACCGCCTGGAGGACGACACGCAGCTGGTGGACTACCTGCTGCGTGACTACGGCCTGGCCACGGTCAGCGGCGCGGCCTACGGCATGTCGCCGTATGTGCGCCTGTCGTTTGCCAGCGCCCTGGACGTGATCGAAGAAGGATGCCGTCGTCTCAAAGACGCATGCCACGACCTGCGCTGACGGCTTCTCGCTGCACCCGGCGGCCCACCACGGCCGCCTTTCGACTGCCTAGAACAACAACTTAAAAATCATTGATCTCAAATGAGGCATTCCTATGCACACGCCCCGCATCGCGCTGGTCTGGCAAATCGTTATCGGCTTGCTCACCGGCATCGCCATTGGTGCCCTGTTGCACCGCTTTCCCGAGTCCCGCCCATGGCTGGTGGACAACGTGCTGCAACCGGCGGGCGACATCTTTATCAAGCTGATGAAGATGATCGTCGTGCCGATCGTGTTTTCCTGCATGGTGGTGGGCATTGCCGGCCACGGTGACGGCAAATCCCTGGGCCGCATCGGGGTCAGGTCCCTGGGCTATTTCTTCTGCATCACCACCTTGGCGATCATCGTCGGGCTGGTGCTGGGCAACCTGCTCAAGCCTGGCGCCGGCACCGAGCTTTCCAGCCTGCAGGCGGCCAGCATCAGCCTGCCCACCAGCAGCGGCGCCGGGCATAGCCTGGGGCAGATTCTCGTCGGGATCATCCCCGACAACGTGATCAGCGCCATGGCCCAGGGCAGCCTGCTGTCGGTGCTGTTTTTTGCGGTGATGTTCGGCCTGGGCGTGTCGCGCTTGCCCGCCGAACGCAAAGACCCGGTGATCGCGCTGCTGCGTGGTGTCAGCGATGCAATGTTCAAGGTCACGTCGATGATCATGGCGTACTCACCGATTGGCGTGTTCGGGATGATCGCAGTGACCGTGGCCAACTTCGGGTTTGGCTCGCTGCTGCCGTTGGCCAAGCTGATCCTGGTGAGCTATGTGTCCATCGTGTTTTTTGTGCTGGTGGTGCTGAACCTGATTGCACGGTTGTGCGGGATCAACCTGTTTGCCTTGATGCGTCATATCAAGGACGAACTGGCCCTGGCCTTCTCCACCGCCAGCTCCGCAGCGGTGATGCCACAGCTGATGAAAAAGCTCGAAACCTACGGCGTGCCACCCTCGCTGGTGAGTTTTGTGGTGCCGGTGGGTTACTCGTTCAACCTGGACGGCGCCTCGTTGTTCCTGGGCATCGGCACGTTGTTTGTCGCGCAGCTCTACGGTATCGACCTGAGCCTGGGCGACCAGGCCTTGCTGGTGGTGACCATGGTGCTCACCTCCAAAGGCGCGGCCGGGGTGCCGGGCTTCATGTTCGTGATTCTCTCGGCCACCCTGGCCAGCGCCGGCCTGCCGTTGGAAGGCATTGCGTTTATCGCCGGGGTGTACCGCTTGATGGAAATGCCCACCACGGCGTTGAACGTGCTGGGCAATGCCTTGGCGCCGCTGGTGATTGCCAAATGGGAGGGGCATGATCGTCAACCGGTCATAGAGGCAGTGCCTGTGCGACGGGGATAGGGGTGCAACACCTATCGATCAACGCTCACCTGTGACAGCCGGATGCACTGGCGCGCAAGGATCGTGGTGGGGTCCACCAGCGCCACGCGGTGACCGTTGATCTCGAAAGCCTCGCTGTGGGCCAGTACCAGCGGCAACTCGGTGCAGCCGAGGATCAACACCTTCGCCCCTTGCTCACACAAATGCTCGGCCGCCAGCAGCAATTGCTCGCGGCAGATGCCTTCAGTAAACCCCGCCTTGATCCCCCGCTCACCGTAGATCGCCTCCATGACCAGCGCCTGGTAGTCAAAGCCCGGCGTGATCAGCTGCAACCCCACACGCCGCGCCGCGTGGTGATAGACCTGGCTTTGCACCGTGCCGGAGGTGGCCAGCAGCCCGACCGCCTGGCCACTGCCGTAGTGCTGCGCGATCCACTCCACGGTCTCGCTGAGCATGTTGACGATGGGCACGCGCAGGTGCGGCTGGAGGCACTCGACAAACGCATGGGCGGTGTTGCACGGAATGGCAATGGCCTGGGCGCCAGCGCTTTCCAAGCGCTTGCAGGTGGCGTACAGCGCCAGGGTCGGGTCGGTTTCATCGCGTAGCAGGTTGGCGGTGCGATCGGGAATCTGCGGGTTTTGCTCGACCACCATCTTGATATGGTCCTGGTCTTTGCCAGCCGGCGTGTGGGCGACCACCTTGCCCATGAAGTCCACGGTGGCGGCCGGGCCCACGCCGCCGACGATGCCCAGCTTGAACGGCGGTTGGCGCGCCGGGCCATCGGCCTGGGTGGCGAAGTCAGCGTAGAGCTGGTTGATGTCGAGCGCGCTGATGCCGCGCCGCTGCAAGTCGCCGCAGACCAGTGACAGCTCGGTCATACCCGGCACGATCAGCGTGGCGCCCTGTTCCTGCAAGGACAGGCACGCCTGGTACACGCCCTCCAGCGGTACGCCTTCCAGGTGGCCGTCCTTGATGCCGTTGACGCCGTACATCGCCTCCATAAAGGCCGCCTGCGCCTCGGCGTCGGGGTACAGCAAGTTGAAGTGCTGGCCGAGGTGCTGTTCAAACAGGCCGCAGTGGCGCACGAAGTCTGATGCAATCACGCCCAGGCGCGTGCCAGGCGCAACGCTGCGGGTGATGTGCCGGACCAATGCTTGCATCATGTCCAGCACGGGAGTACCCAGCTCCTGCTGGATCTCCTCGCGAAAGGTCTGGCTGGCGAAACACGGCAGCAGCACCGCGTCCACGCCGCTGTTCTCAAACGTTTTGCACACCTGGAACACGTAGAACTTGCGCGACGTCATGCTGGCGTTGCGGTCCAGCGGCAGCAGCACATCCTTGAACGGGTGCTGCTCAAACAGGAAGTGATAGCGGCCCTGGTCCTCCAGCACCACCCGGGACTTGACCAGCTTGTAGAACAGGTCTGCCCCGGCCAGCGAGCCCAGCCCGCCGACGATGCCCAGCCGTCGGGTACTGCTCATGTGCGCACCGCCTGTGGCGCTTCGGCGGGCTCTTCTTCGGCCTCCGATTGCGCCACCACCGCCGTGGCGATGCTGTTGCCAACCACGTTGGTAGCGGTGCGGGCCATGTCGAGGAACTGGTCGATGCCAATGATCAGCAGCAAGCCGGCTTCGGGCAGGTTGAACATCGGCAAGGTTGCCGCCACCACCACAACCGACGCCCGGGCGACGCCGGCCATGCCTTTGCTGGTGATCATCAGCGTGAGCAAAATCAGCAGTTGCTGGGTGAAGCTGAGGTCGATGTTGTAGGCCTGGGCGATGAACATGATCGCGAAGGCCTGGTACATCATCGAGCCGTCGAGATTGAACGAATAGCCCAGCGGCAGCACGAAGCTCGACACGCGCTTGGGGGCACCGAATTTTTCCAGGGCCTCCATGGTTTTCGGGTAGGCCGACTCGCTGCTGGCGGTGGAAAACGCCAAGAGGATGGGCTCGCGAATCAACTTGCCGAGGGTGAACACCGAGCGCCCGAGGAACAGGTAGCCGGCCGTGAACAGCACCCCCCACAACAGAACAATCCCCAAGTAGAACTCGGCGATAAGCTTGGCGTAATCGGCGAGCAGGCCCAGGCCGTTGGTGGTGATCGCCGACGCAATCGCCGCGAACACGCCGATCGGCGCGAAGGCCATCACGTAGTCGGTGATCTTGAACATCACCTTGGCCAGCTCATCCACGGTGTCGGTAATGCGCGTGTAACCGGCGCGCTTCACACCCGCCAGGGCAAAGCCGAAGAACAGCGAAAACACCACGATCTGCAGGATCTCATTGTTGGCCATGGCTTCGGCGATGCTGCGCGGGAACACGTGGCTGATAAACGCCTTGAGGCTGAAGTCACCGGTATTGACCGGCACCGCCGCCGCCGCGTTTTGCACCACTTGCAGGTTCATCCCCGCACCGGGCTGGAACAGGTTGACCAGACCCATGCCCAGCAGCAATGAGACCAGCGATGCCGTCACAAACCACAGCATCGCACGCAGGCCAATACGCCCCACCGAACGCGAACTGCCCAGGCTGGCGATGCCGCCCACCAACGTGGCGAAGACCAGCGGCGCGATGATCATCTTGATCATGCGCAGGAAGATGTCGGTGACCATCGAGAAATACCCGGCCAGCTCCTTGGCGCCCTGCTCGCTCCCTGCATAGTGATGACACGCCCAACCCACCAGCACGCCCAAGGCGATGCCGGCTGCAATTCGACGGGGAAGTTTGTTGTGCTTCACAGTGCTGCCCTCATGTGGTTTTTGTTGTGTGGGTGATGGGCAGAAATTCTAGGGACAGCTCACAGGCCTCTTGATGAGTAATCCGGCTAACCCCATGCGCTTTTGGAATAGTTAGCGAAAAGCCACGCCTGGCCTGGGCGCGGCGGCATACACTCAAGGCTCACACCCTGGAGACCGGGCATGCAGATCAAATGGTTGGACGACCTCTTGGCCATCGCCGAGTGGAAGAATTTCTCCCGCGCCGCCGAAGTGCGGTGCGTGACCCAATCGGCGTTGTCGCGGCGCATCCGCTCACTGGAAGAATGGGTGGGCGCCGAACTGGTCGACCGTGGCACCTACCCCGTGCAACTCACCGCCGCCGGCCAAGCTTTCTGCACCGAAAGCCGCGACGCCCTTGCCGGCCTGATGCGCCTGCGCGCCAGCCTGCGCGAAGTGGAACGCATGCCCGGGCGCTCGATCCAGGTGACAGCGGGACACAGCCTGTCGATGACCTTCCTGCCCAAATGGCTGGCGCAGTTTCAGCGCCAGACCGAACAATTCAATGCGCGCGTGGTTGCCGCGAATATTCATGACGCGGTGATCGCGCTGGAAGAAGGCAGCTGCGACCTGATGATCGTCTACCACCACCCGCTGGCGCCGATCCTGCTCGACCCGCAACGCTTCGGCAGCCTGGCCCTGGGGCACGATGCATTTATCCCGTTGTGTGCTCCGGATAAACGCGGTCGCCCGCTGTACCGCTTGCCCGGAACGGCCGGCAAACCGGTGCCGCATTTGGCGTACACCGCGACGACTTTTTTGGGGCGAGTGGCTGAAATCGTGATCAAGAATGGGCCGTCACCCGTTGTGCTGGAACGCTGTTATGAGGCGGATATGGCGATGTTGCTGATGCGTATGGCCATCGAGGGCTATGGCGTGGCGTGGCTGCCGCAGAGTGCGGTAGTGGATGAATTGGAGCGAGGGGTGCTGGTAAGGGCTGGGGGGGAGGAATGGAGTACGCGGTTGGAGATTCGCTCGTATTGCGCGGTGGAGAATCAGAATCCGACGATGAGGAAGTTGTGGCGGGCGTTGGAGGGGCTCTGAATAGAGTGCGACTGAAATCTCGTTGAAACCGCTGGTGATACGTCTTCTGGGACGCAGGCGCTTAAAAAGTACTGACTCGCTCTAACCCGGACTTGCTAATTGCTAGCGCACCTGGAACACGAAAGTTAGTCGCGCCGGACAACTATCATGACCCATTACTGTTGAAAACCAGGCTCAACTATTTCTCCATTCGAAAAGACAGAGACTATAGATCCTTCCCAGCCATAGACAATCATACCTTTATCAACATGCTCCACCTCGAATCCCGTTTCAAAACACCCTCCTTGCCCAACAATGTCAACTGACGCTCCAGGCTTAATCAGGTATTCTTCAGCCCAGGGCTCGATAATAAGCAGCATCACTGCTTCACTTCCATTGATGCAATTAATTCTCTGCATAGACTTCGCTCCCACCTGCTAACATTTCCCTGGCCAACGCAATACAATGCCGCCACCTTGAAAGATAGATTTTCTTTCAAAATCAATCATATCTAAAATTTTCTGTAATTTTTCTGGATCAGCAGCAGCACCGAAATGATAAGCCAGCTTCGTAGGGGTTTCTTCAGACTTTTTCTTAACGACCCAATAAGGAATATAAAATCGTCCTTGAAGGATAGCCTCTAACCAAAGCGGCTCAGCGTCTGCCACCATCTCAAAATAAGGTCCATATGTCAGATCTACACATACAAGAACCCGATTACCAGACACACTGTGAATCATACGCCCCCCCTATTTTAGCTCGCGCTAATCCGAATCGATCAAGTCAAGTATTGCTTGCAGCTTTTCCACATCTACCACCGGGCCAAAATAGTACTCAGCCCCTCCGAGAAACTGTAAATCTTTGGGCTTGCCTATCCAGTAAGCTACGTAATACTTTTCATCTAGCAAGTCTTCAAGATCCATACTGTCTTCGTAGCTCGACACGCGAACATAGGGACCATACGTAGGGTGTTCGATCAGGAAGATTTTTTGGCCGGTTATCGAATCAATCATGCTGCCCCCTTTCTAGCGCGTGGAGTTGGAGTATAAAACACTGTCACATATCTCTCGCACCTTCTAAAAAACACAAGTATTTTTAGTGCTACGACCCTTCAACCAAACAAATTCAAATGGATAATCTTACGCTTTGATGCCACTAATATATTCATAAGCCTGTCAAACGCTTCAGAAACAAAACCTACCTCCTCTGGGGACAGTAGCACATTCATTATCTGCTGCTCACTCGGGCAGTCATAAACATCGATAGCAATCCACCCCTTAGACCAAAAATCGACGGTTACGAGTTTGTTCAGACCTTCCAACTCAACTCTTTCAAGGTCCCCAAACTCTCCATTGGCAAATGACGAGCGCTCCAACATAAAATCACCCAACAATGACTTAATTTCATCACAAAACTGGTCAACTTGCATAAAACTCACGAATGCGTCACGCCAGGAAAGTTAGTTGGGTTGGATTGTCAAAGCAGGGGAAATCAATGATCTGTAGGAACAGGGGACACATATGGTCAGCCATGAATTTGGAATTTTCCCTTGCAATGGATTCTGAGCACCGGCATACGCTCCACGACCATCACATTTGTTCCCCTTAGCCCCGCGATCTAAATTAATAGTTTTACCGGCATAGTCCACACTGAACCTTAGTGTTTTGAAAAAGCCAGCATTCGCCTTTGCAGCAACGAATCAGCTTATCTCGGAGAAAATCTTCTATGCAGAAATTCTTTATAATTTTCAGGAACCACACTTATTAGCTCTTCCAACTGGTCACCACGAGCTAAAGACCAATCAACTATTGACTCGACAAAGTAGTACAAATGCTCAGGGCACACTCTCAACTCCAATTCAAAAACTCGAAAAAACTCTAAAATACTTTGAAATGAGTTTTCTTGCACCAGAGCCCGACCTAAAGACTCGTACGCAGATATACAATATGAGTTTTCAATAATGCCATCCATCCCGCCTAGGTCTTGCAATGAGTCCTCCAAAACTTCGGCAGAAAGGAAAGGCAAAGAAACCAGCCACAAAACAAACCTTTTTAAACATTCATCGGCCAAGAACATTGTCGAGATCCTTTATTAATTGTTTAGCGAAATCAATATCACGCTAACTGTAAGGATATTTGCCCGGCGGCTGATTATTTGCATTCCTGACTAGTTCACTTAGTCTATTGCTGACCTCGATACCTTTTGCTCATGGCCAGCAGGAGATAACATTTCGCCTGTAGCTTTTTCATAACGCACAGCGTCGGCCAATCCGCCGTTTCCGACCCTGCTACCAGTTTTAACCGCACCGTAATACGAAGTCAGAATCTTTTCAAACTGATCGCTATCTGCTGGCCGATAAGTAGGCCCAAATCCACCCTTGGGCGCATCCACGCTAGCTTTTGCACCTTGTGTCATTTACCATTAAGCGCTGCCAGCAGTTTCCTCTCTAGCGCCTGAGCATATTCGACATATTCGACAGCGCGAGGCTCCGCAGCAATAAGCTCTTTATCTCGCCGCAGAATATTCAACATTTTTTGCGTCAGCAGTAAATTCTTCGCCCAGACTGCCTCCGATAATTTTGAGGTTCCTTTTAGCAACTCGGCGTCATCCAGAAATCCTACCAGCACTTCCTTATCCAACTCGCGAACCACGACAGGCAATAATTCCGACGTATACATATCTTGCCTGACCGATCTGCAAAGGTCGCCGATCTCAAGCTCGTTTATCGGAGTGTCCAGAATCGACCTGTGCCATGACTCCAGCGCAGACTCATCAGAATCAGGCTCAACTTCCCACTTAAAACCATTACTCTCATCTATTTGACGAAATGTCTTTTTCATATACCCGCACCATTTAGAGAGTCAGAAATACGTTTTAAAGCATCCAAAGCTGCCTGTCGGGCCGCTTGCGCCTCTGGGTTACTTACATTCTTAAGCGTTTCTGCATGGTTGGTAAGCCCTCTTATCCGCTCCTGCATTTCGTTCAAATGATCATAGTAACCACTGCCATTTTTCCGAGGAACTGGATCTCCAGCCATGTCTTTCAATGTACCTTCGATATCATGATCTTTGAAGTTTTTTATTATGTTATTAATTCTAGCAATCGCTTTCTGCTCTCCCTGACTCAACTTAGTCGCAGAGCTTCCAGCCTCTTTTGCACCGGCTACTATCTCCTCTGCCGCAGCTCCCGTATCCCCAACAACTGCACCGCCAGCATTCGCACCAATCTCTGACGCGCCACCTGCACCAGCCCTGGTCCCCGCCCCAGCCAATGCTTCACTTGGAGACTTGCTGAACATCCCAGTGATTCTAGCTATGAACCCCTCAGCAGCCCCGACCAACAATTCGGGGACAAGCCCCATCAGGATGAATAACGATATTTCCGCTTTGAGCTTATCGACGTCAGACGGCGTATTCTGCGGTGGCAAGCCATGGTCATTAAACTGATCGGTAGGGTCAAGGTGAAACCCCTGATCATTGTACTTTTCCGCCGTGCCGCCAATCAGGCTACCTGTCGCCGGGTTTCCACCTGCGGCTCCCGCAGCAATCAAACCAATGATCTGCGCTGTTCCGATCTTCAGCTGGCTTCCCGCATCGCTTAGGTCAGCCGCCTCAAAGCGTGAGCTGACATACTCTGCCAACAAGCCATTCGCAATGGGTGTCAGCCCTTGAGCCACACCGCCTGCAATTGCTCCACTGGCAAAACTCTCTCCGCGAGCCTTGGCGATCAAGCCACCCAATGCCGCATGCAGTACCAGCTTCTCAGCTATTTTGGGGGCAACGTCCAGATTCGCCGCCAAGTCACCAATTTTCTTGTTCCCAATTGCGGCACCTAGCTCAATGCCTTCACCAATGAACGCCTCCCCCAGATTCGAACCTAAGCTTCCGCCGGTAATGACTGTAGAAACGCTGCCGTTGATGAGTGCATGGGTGCCACTTCTCAGGAGAGTATCGGCCCAGTTTTCCGGTTTGAGCATGCTTGAGGCGTAGCCAGGATTCTGTATCGGCCCGCTGGAGACAACTGTTGAGCCGCCATTAGTCGCTCCACTCGCATCGGAAAACCACTTGGTGTCTGCGTAGTCGATTAGACCCGCCGTCACGCCCGCAACAGCAGCGTTTTTCAAGCTGCCCGCACTGAACGTTTCTTTCACCGCCAACCCAAGATTGCCCTTGTTGTTGATGGTGCTCGTGACAGCAGTTGTCCCCAGGCTTGTCGCCACGGCCAAGTTGGCGCCCTCTAACCCGAAACCTGCTGGGCCCATGATGAACGACATCAAGATTGCGATGGCAATCTTCGCCCCCGCCCCCAACCCGGAAGACTCGTACTTGAAGCTATCGTGAATTTCCTTGACCTGACGCCAATCGATGTCGCCACGCGCTTCTGCTTGCTTCATCCAGGCGAGATTCGGGTCGGCTTGAACCATCGCATCAATGGTTTGACTGACGCTCTGCTGGTCGACTTGTTTGATGTCGATTCGCACGCCTTCAACAGCCTTGATCACCAACTTACCCTGAGCAATCAGGGCGCTTTGCCGTAGCGTCTCGTCTGTCTTTCCTTCGCCCTTCATCTTGTACCAAGCCAAGTCGCCCTTGCTCTTGGTATGACTCTCGTCGTGATAGTCCTTCACGCCCTCGAACACGATGCGGCCACCGCTCTCCAGCGTCAGGTCCTTACCGCTGTCCAGGGTTGCCACTTGGTAACGCTGATCGCCGCCACTTTTGAGTGTGAGATTGCCACCCGTCTTGATTTCACTCCCGACGTTCGTGTGCTGCGTTACCTCATCGCGTTTCGCCGCATTGCTCCCCCAACTGCCCTTTTTGGTCATGTCATAAAGGGAGTAGTCGCGGTTGAGCTCTGCCAACAAATTCAACTTGTTCCCGGCAGCCAGATAGGCCTCATTTCCGGCGTCGATCTTGCTGGAGACCATCGTCACATCGTGCAGCGCAGCGACTTTTACATCCCCACCGGCCTCAATCGTTGTGCCCTGCTGCCGAGCATGCTCTTCTTCCTGATTGATCTTCTTGCCGCTACGCTTGTAGCGATATTCGCTCGACTCCTCGTTGGCAGCCGCGAGGAGGTTCACGTCACTGCCTGACAAGTTGACGTCGCCGCCGGCTTTAACGTGACTGGCAACCATCGTCAGTTCATTCGTCGCATTAACCTCAAGATCTTCACCGACCTTAATCTCACTGGCGTGCTGCACCGTCTGGCTTTGATCCCAGAAATGCCGTTTGTCCTGGCGCATCGACCCGGTTTCTTCGCGAGCCGCCGCGATAACAACATCGTTACCCGCGCTCAACGACGCGCTCTTGCCTGCCGTAATGGCCCCGCCCACGTTCAGCAGGTCGCGAGCGGCATGCATCGTCAGGTTGTTTCCAGCTTCAATGCTCGCAGCGCTATCTACGACTGCAGTCCTGGAGCTGAAACCCTTCCCACTGTTCTCAACAGTGGTGATGGTTCGGTCGTTGCGGATATCGCCGGTCAACGTGTTCAGCTCAACATCCTTGCCCTTGAGGATGCCGCCCTGGATGTTCACCAGGTCCTTGCCTGCGACCAGCTTGAGCTTTTCACCAGCCTCAGCCAGGCGTGTATTCACCAGATTGCCGCCCGCCGCTGCCGACAGGCTTTCACTGGCGCGCAAGGTCCCGGCGTTCTTCAAGTCCGCACCGGCAATCAGCGTCACATCCTTGCCTTGAATCAGCGCGCCATCCGCCGTCAGGCGATTGTTCGCCTGGGCCATGTACAACACGGGCACCAACACGTGTTCACCATTGACCACCTGGTCTTCCATCCAGACGATGTCGTGGGTCAGTGCGGCGACTTGTTGTGAGGTGAGGCTTACACCCACGGAAAGGTTGAGTTGATCCTTGCTGGCAATGGCATTGTTCATCAGGTACTTGAACATGCCTTCATCGGTGGTCTGGCCAGCGATGAAACGTTGGCCGGTTCGGGCAGTGACGGCTTGTTGGATCAGGCGCTGTTCGTAAAGGCCGTCACCCAGGCGTTTCCAGCTGGTTTCGGGGTCATAGCCGAGGTGGCCGAGCAGGTAGTCCGAGCTCATGAATTGCTTGAGGTCGGTGAAGGCAGAGTTGGTTTCGACCAGGTATTTAGGGCCAACAACCACGCGGCTGGCGTCCGAGCCCTGGATGTTGGCCTTGCTCAGGTCCTGGCTGTTTTTGGCGGCAGCGGCGCTATCGACCACATGGAACAAGCCATTCGTACCGCTCGGCAACGTGAAGCCTGGCAGGGTGGTCGGGTTGACTTGTTGCTGTGCCAGGTCGGGTGGCAATTGCGGGTTCAGCACGACCACGGCGGGTTTGGTCACCGCTGTGGCGCCGCCTTTGTCCGGAACAGGTGTAGGCGGCGCGAACTGTACGATGCTGCTGTTTTCCAGTTGCTGAGTAGCCAAGATACTGACGTTGCCACCCGCTTGAATCACCGAGGCGATCGGGTCGCCCGGGGTCACGGTGGTGGTATCACCTACCAGGCTGAAGGAGTTGAGTGCGCCAACCGGCAATACCTTGGGGTTGGGTTGGGCGTTGTAGGGGTAGATCCAGTTCGCACGGAAGCGGTCATCGGTACCGTCAGTTATGCGGCCTGTGTTCCAGGTACGTGTGCGCGTGCTGGTGCCGGTAGTCGCGCCGATGTTGGCGAAGTTGTCAGCAGTGATCAGCAGGTCCCCGCCCGAAGCCATGGTGCTGTATTTATTGAGCACACTTGACCCCTCGACGGTCAGCTTGGCGCCACTCTGGATCGAGGAACTGGCTGAATCCGTTGCCACCACACTCTTGGAGACTTCGTGTGCCACATAGTCGACGTTGTGATGGTCGCCACCGCAGTCGTAGCAGGTCACGCTGAGGTAGCCCGAGACCGCCTCGTCGACGGTGCTGAATACGTCCTTGCGGTTGATGACGCTGTCGCTGCGCACCAGCACATCGTTGGTGGCTTCGATATGGCTGGAGATGTTTTCCAACGACGCACTGCGTGCCACACCGTCGCGAGCCATCATGCTCAGGCCGCCCAGGCTGTAGATATCGGCGTAGTAATTGGTCAGGTTCTTGAAGCGCAGCGCCATGTCGGTGCCGCTGAAGATCAGGCCATGGTCGTTGCGCACGGCTTCGGCGTTCAGATCCACCTTGCCGGCACCACCGAGGGTACCGGTGTTGATGACGTTGGTCGCGGTCAGGGAGAACGCCCCGCCGCTGGTGATACGCCCGGCATTGGTCCAGGTGTCGCCCTGACCGGTGAAACGCTGGCTGGCGGCAAGCTTGCCGGTAGCGGCCTGGTTGAACTGGCCTACGGTGACGTTCAGTACAACGGCTTGAACGTCGGTACTGTTATCCCACTTGGCCGCATCGATGGTCAGTGTGCCGGCAGTGGCGACGCTGCCTCCGATGTTGCTGAACTTCGCCAGATCGACGCCAAAGGTTCCGGTGCCGACGTGCTGGATATTGCCCCCCGCGTTATTGAAGCTGGCCATGCGCAACGAGACGTCATGGTTAGCCGCTTCGATCATGCCGCTCTGGTTATCCAGCAACTGCGCACTGGCCACGCTGGCGGTGCCTTGTTGGCCCAGGGAACGTAACTTGCCGTTCTGGTTGTTGATGGAGGCGGCGTCGATCAGCAAACCGCTGCTGCCCTCGACCAGGCCTGACTGGTTGCTCAGTGCGCCGGTCAGGCCGAAATCGATGGCGTCGCCGGCCGCGCGGCCTTGGGTGTTGTTGAGGTCGTGAGCGCGTACCACCAGCTGTTGCTTGGCCAGCAAGGCGCCGCCCTGGTTGTCGAGGGTGGCGGTGGTGATCAGGGCATCGCCATTCAAGGCAGAGACCTGGCCGCCGTTGTTGAGCACGGCCTGCTGGGCACCGAGGTTGAGCGACTGAGCCTGAATCAGTCCCGCCTCGCCGGGCGTGCTGAGCGACTTGCCGTTATCCAAAACAGACGCCAGGGTGGCCTTGAGTTTACCCGCGACACTCGCCAAAACGCCGCCACGGTTATCGACGCCGTCAGCATCAATCGTGAGGTCGTCCGTTTGCGTGATGACGCTACCGTCCCGGTTGTTGAGCCCCTCGCTCAACGTAGCGGTGATACCGCTCTGGCTGAGCAGGCTGCCGGTGGTGTTGTCCACCGCACCGCCGTTGATCGTCAGGCTCTGCTGGGTGCTGATAATGCCTTTGCCGGTGTTGATCAATTGCTGGTGCGCCGTAAGGCTCATGGCATTGGCGGACGCGATGTAGCCGTCAAGACTGTTATCAAGGGTGTCGGCTACCAGCGTGAGCTGGCCCTGGCTGATCAATTTGCCGCCTTGCTGGCTGAACGTTTTGGCCGTGGCGAGGATGTCTCCTTGACTGGTGATCTGACCCTTGGCGTTTTCAATGGTCGTGCCATCAAGGGTCAGGGTGTTTTTGGCGGTGATCTTGCCGCTGGTGTTGTCGAGGCTGGCTACATCCAGGCCGAGCGTGTCCTGGCTGCTGATCACGCCATCAGTGTTTTTTACCGCCGCCGCGTTCAACGTTTGCTCGCCGCCGCTGGCGAGCGTGCCTTTGTCTCGGTTATCGAGCATGCCGCTAAGGGTGGTCTTGACCGCGCCCTGCCCCGTCAAGGTGCCGCCACGATTGTCCAGATCCTGCGCGTCAAGCGTCAGGCGGGTGTTGGCTGAAAGCATACCCGCCCGGTTGTCGAGTGCTTCGGTGGCGGTGGCCTTGAGGTCGCGGCTGGCGACAACGCTTTGGCCACGGTTGTCGATGCGCTTGGCGGTGAGCACCACGTCACCCGTCTGGTTGCGGGTGTTCTCCGGGGTGACGCCGGCTTCAATCATGCCCAGGTTTTCAAGCTGACCCGCACTGGTCAGCGCAACGCTGTCTTGGGCAGCGATGGCACTGCGATTGGTCAACGTGCCTTGAGTGGTCGCTTCAACACGGGTGCCGGCGTAGATCTTGCCCTGAGCGTCGAGGCTCTGGGCCTTGATGACAACCGCTTCGGCGGCGGTGGCTTGCACCAGGCTCAAATGACCATTGGCATCCAGCTGCATGTCGCCACCACTGGCGAGCATCTTGCCGTCGAGCTTTACCCCCACACCGGCTTCACTGCTGACCAGCTTGATTGCGCCGGCGTACATACCGCCCAACGCCGAAGAGTCGATGGCCAGTTGAGGGGCGGTCGCCGGGTCAGCGGCACGCGCCGTGGTTTTGAGGGTCTTGGCATCGACGTCATTGGCGCCGGCGATGATCGCCAGGTTCTTGGCCTGGATCTCGGCATTGAGCTTGGCCGAGCGGGTGATGATTTCGAAGCGGTCGATATTGTTGGCGTTAAGCCCGGCGCCCTCGATGGACACGCCGCCCTGGTCGACCTGATAACTCGATACCTGGCCGTTGGTAATCACCGCCTTGCCGGTGGTCAGCGTCGCTTGCGGTGTGTTGATAAAACCGCAGCCGTTGCAAGTGATGCCGTAGGGGTTGGCAACGATCACATGAGCCGACTGCCCCGCCACTTCGGTGTAGCCGCGTAGCTGGCTCGGACTGCCGCCGTTGACTTCATTGAGAATGGTGCTGGCGGAGCGACCGTTGAGGTTGCTGTTGCCGAGAATGATCCCGCCCAACTGCGTGGACTCGGTGCGATTCGTCGCGTTGTTGAGGATGAGTCCGTTGGCGCCAACGTTGTAGTCCTTGAACTGGTTGTGCGACAGCCCGCTGGCATTGGGTGCAGCGATATTGACGATGGGCACGCCATTCGCTGCCTGTCCCAGGCTGGTGCCGGGTGCGCTGACCACAATGCCGTCCGCCTGCGCCAACAACGGTTGCCAGAACATGGCGTTGGCCAGCACCAATGCCAACCCGCGCTTGGGCATGCCCAGGAAGGTAGAGCGGCTTTTTACGGCCGCAGAAGGTTGGCGCGCAAGGAAGGCGAACTGGCGAACGTCCATGTGATGTCTCGATGCCCAAAGGGCAGTAAAGATTTAAAGGAAGAAATCCAGGCGAAAATAGATCGGCGCTTCACGCTCGGTGATCGGCCCCGGTCTTTCCAAAGAGTGTGCGAAGGTGACCGTGGCGGCGACGTTCTGGCCGCGGGCAAACAAGTCGACCGAGTTGCTGCTCATGCGCCCATGCTGCTCGGCGTTGTAACGGCCGTGGCTGATCACGCCCTGGTCGTAACCGAGGCTGGTGCCGTATTCGCTGAACACGGGCTGCAACCACGTCCAGGTCACCGGGCGGCTCCAGCGCAGGTCGTTGCGCCAGTAACCGCCGCTGTCACCGCTGAGGGTCTGGTCCTTGTAGCCGCGAATCGACGACTGCCCGCCCAGGCTCATGCGTTGCGGGCTGAACAGCACGTCTTCACTTCGCTGGCCGGTCATCAGGCTGCTGAAACTGAACGACTCGCCCCACAGTTTGAACGGGTACAAGTAGCTGAGCGTCGCGGTGTATTTGCGGTAGCGCGCATCCGGCTGGCCCGGGCGCGGGTTGTGATTGGCCTGGGCATCGAAGGCGCCAATGCCGTCCTGCATGCCCAGGTCGATGTTGAGGAATGAGCCGCCAATGCGCCGGCCGTGGTTGATGCCGAACTGCGCTTCGCTGAGGCGGTTGCTGCTCAGGGCCAGCTTGCTGTCTTCGATGAAGTTATTGGTGCGCAGGTAGGCCACGCCAGTGCTCAGGGAGGTCTTGCTCAGCGAGTCGCGGTGGATCACCCGCTCCAGGCGCAGCTGGTGGTTCTGGCTGTCACCGGACTGCTTGAAATTGAAGTTGCTGGCCTGGGCCAGGGAGCGGTACTCGGACTCGCTGTAACTGTAATTGAGGTTCCACCAGCCAAAGGGCAGGTTGTAATTGAGCATCGAGTTGCGCGAGGTTTTCTGGTGGTCGCTGACCGCATCATGGCCGCCGCGCAGGGACAGTTGGTCGGCCAGGCCGAGCGGGTTGTCCCAATCCAGGCTGGCGCCCCACTGCTGTTCGCCGGTGCTGCGTTGGCCGCCGTTGTGGCGCGACAGGCCGACGCGCCACGGTTTCTGCGGGGCGTTCTTCACCAGCACGTCGCTGCCGCCGACGGCCTTGCCGGGGGCCAACTCCATCTGTGCCTGGTTCGACGGCAGGCGGTTCAACTGGTCGACCATCTGCTCGATTTCACGCAGGTTGAGCAGGTCGCCGGGTTTGCCGGGGAAGGTCATGGCCAGTTGGCGATCGCTGATGCCGCTGCCCTGCTCGCCCTTCATCCCTTCGAGGCGGCCTTCGATCACCTGCACCTTCAGGTTGCCGCTGGAGAGGTCCTGTTGTGGCAGATAGGCACGGCTGGTGACCAGGCCTTTACCGAGGTAATGATCGGTAATGGCCTTGAGCAGCTCGTTGAGCTGCGGCACGCCGAGGCATTGGCCGATGTAGGGTTTGAGCAGGCTGGCGCGTTCGCCTTCGGACAGGGCGTCGGCGCCGGTGAGTTCGATGGTGTTGATGGGGAAGCAGCGGGTGTCGGCAGGTGCTGATGGTTTGGCTGGGGCGGCAGTTTTTCCGGGCAGGTCTTTCAGTTCTTCCAGGCGGCGTTGCTGCTCTTCGAGCAGACGGTCCTGGCGATCGCGGATCAGGTCAGTGACGCCTGGCGTGTTCGGTGGAGTGGCGCCTTGAGCCAAGCTGGCTGTGCCCAGGCAAAAAAAAGCGGACAGCAGGCTGAGCCTGGTCCGACGTACCGAACGCCACATGTTTAGATCCCTCTACGTGGCACTGTGCCATCAATGGGCGGCGATCTTAGGGTGGCGTTTTGATGGCGTCAACAAAATGTATAAATTTGTTTCAGCGTTGGTACGTAACGTGGACTGATAAAACCCAAGGCAACAAAGCCTGCATTTCTGCAGGCTTTGCTCTATCGGGTTCCACGCCTGGGATGTACACATGACTAACTGTAGTGAGCGGGCTTGCCCCGCGCCGCGATGTCTGAGACCCCGCATGTCTACCTGACACACCGCAGCGCGGGGCAAACCCGAAAGCACGGAATTTTAGGCAAAAAAAAGCCTGCATCTCTGCAGGCTTCTCTTTATGTCGCTATCTGGCTCCACGACCTGGACTCGAACCAGGGACCCAATGATTAACAGTCATTTGCTCTACCAACTGAGCTATCGCGGAATGCGCCGTATGTTACTGATTAAAAAGGGGAAGTCAAGCTTTCTCTGGCAATTGGGTCGATTAAACCGGATGGCCGGTTGAAAGCGGGTGTTCCCTGGCCAACTCCAACCAGGCCAGCGCGGCCGGTGGCAGGTGGGCGCTGGCGCGCCAGGCCAGGGCGATGTGCCAGTCGGTGTGGGGTTCGTCCAGGGGGATCAGGGCGATGCCGGGGTGTTGATGTTTGTGGGCGAGCATGCGCGGCAGGAAGGCGACGCCCAGCCCGGCGGACACCAGGTCGACGATAAAGTCGATCTGCCCGCTGCGGGCGGTCACCCGGGGCGTGACACCTTTGCGCTCACAGGCGGCGAGGATCTTGGCGTTCAGGGCAAAACCGGCTTCGAACAGAATAAACGGCGAATCCGCGAGGTCGGTGAAGTCGATACGTGTGCGCTGCGCCAGCGGGTGGCTCACGGGCAGTACTGCCATCAACGGCTCGTTGCGCACCGGCTGATAGTCGAAGCCTTCATCTATAGGCAACAAGAGCGCCGCCAGGTCGATCTCCCCCGCTTCCAGGCATTCGCGCAGTTTTTTGCTGCCGTATTCGGTGAGTTCGATTTCGATGTCCGGGTAGCGGCTGCGGTAAGTGGCGAACATCGCCGCAAACAACACACCGCAGCCCACCGGTGGCAAGCCGATGCGCAGCAGGCCGCGCTTGAGGTCGCGCAGGTCGTTGATTTCAGCGACCAGGTCGTTGCGCTCGGCAAGCAGCACCAGGGCGCGGCGGTAGGCGATTTCGCCGGCCGCGGTGAGTTCGTTGCGATGCCCCAGGCGATTGAGCAGCGGCACGCCCAGTTCGTCTTCCAGGGTCTTGACCGCCTTGCTCACCGTCGACTGAGTCAACGACACCACTTCAGCCGCCTGGGAGAAGCCGCCTTGGCGCACCACCTCGACAAAGGCGCGTAATGTTCTGAGGTTCATCGGTATTCCTTTCTCGACTGACTACTAGCGATAAAAGTTGTTTTTATCATGCCAGAAGTTTGCCTATCCTGAGCCACCTTGCCTTGTGGAGCCACTGTTCATGATCATTTCGTCCGCCTCCGACTACCGCGCAGCCGCCCAGCGCAAGCTGCCGCGCTTTCTGTTCGACTACATCGACGGCGGCGCCTACGCCGAACACACGCTGCGCGCGAACAGTTCGGACCTGGCCGAGATCAGCCTGCGCCAGCGCATCCTGCGCAACGTCGACAACCTGAGCCTCAAGACCACGCTGTTCGGCGAGGAACTGGACATGCCGGTGATCCTCAGCCCCGTGGGCCTGACCGGCATGTACGCGCGACGCGGTGAAGTGCAGGCGGCGAAGGCGGCGGCAAACAAGGGCATTCCGTTCTGCCTGTCGACCGTGTCGGTGTGCCCGATTGAAGAAGTGGCGTCACAAAGCGCCCGGGCGATCTGGTTCCAGCTCTATGTGCTCAAGGACCGCGGTTTCATGCGCAATGCGCTGGAGCGTGCGCAAGCGGCGGGCGTGACCACCCTGGTATTTACCGTCGACATGCCGACCCCAGGCGCACGTTATCGGGATGCGCACTCGGGCATGTCCGGGCCGTTCGCGGCTTCACGACGCATGTTGCAGGCCGTCACCAAACCGCAATGGGCCTTCGATGTGGGCGTGATGGGCCGCCCTCACGACCTGGGCAACATCTCCAAGTACCTGGGCAAACCTACGCACCTGGAAGACTACATCGGCTGGCTGGCGAATAATTTCGACGCGTCCATCAGCTGGAAAGACCTGGAGTGGATCCGCGAGTTCTGGAAGGGCCCGATGATCATCAAGGGCATCCTCGACCCGCAGGACGCCAAGGACGCGGTGAGCTTCGGCGCCGACGGCATCGTGGTGTCCAACCATGGCGGACGCCAGCTGGACGGCGTGCTGTCCACCGCCAAGGCGTTGCCGCCGATTGCCGACGTGGTCGGCGATGACCTCACGGTGCTGGTGGATTCGGGCATCCGCTCCGGGCTCGATGTGGTGCGCATGCTCGCCCTGGGTGCCAAGGCGTGCTTGCTGGGCCGCGCCACCGCCTACGCGCTGGCCGCCGATGGCCAGAGCGGCGTGGAAAACCTGCTGGACATCTTCGCCAAGGAAATGCGCGTGGCGATGACCCTTACCGGGGTCACCTCCATCGCGCAGATCGACCGCTCGACGCTGGTCTAGCCCTGCTGCTCGACGATCCCACGGGCCTTGAGCTGGGCCAGTTGCTCGGCTGACAGGCCCAAGCGCTGCCCGAGGATATCGTCGGTGTGCTGCCCCAGCCTCGGCGCCGGCCGCAGGTATTCCACGGGGGTGCCGGACATCTTGATCGGGCTGCCGACCATGGCGAAGTCCGGGTTCTGCGGGTGGGGAATCTTCACCATCAGATTGCGCGCAATCACCTGGGGTTCTTCCAGGGATTGCGCGATGGAGTTGATCGCCCCCACCGGCACTTTCGAGGCGTGAATGCAGGCCACCCACTCATCGGCGCTGCGCCCGAGGAAGTGCGCCGAAAGCAACGCCACGATTTCTTCACGGTGGGCCACGCGGTCGGCATTGCGGCGAAAGCGCGGGTCATCCGGCAAGTGCGGCAAACCGATGCTCTGGCACAGGGCGATAAACTGGCTGTCGTTGCCGCAGGCAATAATGAAGTTGCGGTCGGCGGCGCGGAACACCTGGTACGGCACGATATTGGCGTGGGCATTGCCGTAGCGCTGCGGCACCTTGCCCGAGGCCAGGTAGTTCATGCTCTGGTTGGCCAAGGTGGCGACCTGCACATCCAGCAATGCCATATCAATGTACTGACCGACGCCAGTGCGCTCCCGGCTGAGCAGCGCGGCCTGGATCGCCACGGTGGAATACAGGCCGGTCATCAGGTCGGAAAACGCCACGCCGACTTTTTGCGGACCGCCGCCCGGCAAGTCATCACGCTCGCCGGTGATGCTCATCAAGCCGCCGATGCCCTGGATGATGAAGTCATAACCCGGCTCTTCGGCACGCGGGCCGGTCTGGCCGAAGCCGGTGATGGAGCAGTACACCAGGCGCGGATTGATCTCGGCCAAGGTCGCGTAGTCCAGGCCGTAGCGCGCCAGGGAGCCGGCCTTGTAGTTCTCGATCAGCACATCGGAACTGGCCGCCAGCGCCCGCACCAGCTCCTGGCCTTCAGGGCTGGCCAGGTCGATGGCCACCGACAACTTGCCGCGATTGGTCGATTGATAATACGACGCCTCGCCGGACGACTCGCCGGTGTCGGTCTTCATCCAGGGCGGGCCCCAACCACGGGTGTCGTCACCGCTTTGAGGGCGCTCGATCTTCACCACTTCCGCACCCAGGTCCGCCAACACTTGCCCACACCAGGGGCCGGCCAACACCCGGCTTAAATCCAATACTCGCAAACCTGTCAAAGCACCCATTGTTCTTATCCTGTGAGGTTGGCAAATCAGCCGGCAGTCGGCTCTTCATGGCGCAGGGAAACACCCAGCATCGCCCGCCGCCGCAGCCAGGGGCTGGGGCGGTAGCGCGGGTCGTGGGTGAGTTCGCTCATGCGCTGCAAAATCGTGAGGAGGCGCCGTGGCCCTAGGGCATCGCCCCAGGCCAGCGGGCCCTGTGGATAGCCCAAGCCCAGGTGCACCGCCTGGTCGATATCGTCGACGCTGGCGATGCGCTGCTGGGCAATATCGCAGGCCAGGTTGACCACCATGGCCAAGGTGCGCTGGGCGACAAAACCCACGCTGTCACCGATCACCGTCACCCCTACTCCATCCGCTGCCAGCAAGGCATGGGCAGCGTCGCGCATGGCGGGGGATGTGAGCGGGTTTTGCATCAGGGTGCGATGACGCGACAGGTCCGTCAGCAGGTCGATGCACAGGGTGCGCGCCGGGTCGGTGTCGAAACGCACGCAGGCGCTGGTGGCGTCACGGCCGTACGGCGCCAGCAGGCACAGTGCCTGGGCCGACGGCTGCGCGGCATGCTCCAGATGGGCGCCGAGGTCGATCACCAAGGCGCTCAGGCGCTCGTAGTCTTCGCTGTTCTCGGTGGCGATCCACACGGGTGGCTGCGGCTGTACCGTGGGCACAGGCTGAGGTTGCGGGCCGTTGATGAGCTGGCCGTTTTCATAGTGATAGAAGCCCTGCCCCGTCTTGCGCCCCAGGCGACCCGCCACCAACATCTGCCGGGTCAGGGCAGATGGCCGGTAGCGCGGCTCCTGGTAGAACTGGTTATAGATCGACTCCATTACCGGGTGGGACACGTCCAAACCTGTGAGGTCCAGCAACTCCAGCGGCCCCATGCGAAACCCGGCGCCGTCACGCAGGATGCGGTCGATATCACCGCGCTCGGCAATGCCCTCGTCGAGCATCTTCAAGGCTTCGGTGCCGTAGGCGCGACCGGCGTGGTTGACGATGAAACCGGGGGTGTCCTTGGCGCGCACGCCGCGATGGCCGGTGCGTGCGACCAGCGCCAGCAGCGCATCGCCGACGGCGGGCGCGGTGGCCAGGCCGTCGATGACCTCCACGACACGCATCAACGGCACCGGGTTGAAGAAGTGCAGCCCGGCCACACGCTCGGGGCGCTGGCAACCGGTGGCAATGGCCGTGACCGACAGTGAAGAGGTGTTGGTGGCCAGGATGCAGGCCGGGCTGACGATGCCTTCCAGCTGTTGCAACAGGCCGCGCTTGGCGTCGAGGTTTTCCACGATGGCTTCGACGATGAGGTCGCAATCCTTCAGGTCGTTGATCACGCCAGCGATCTGCAGGTTAGTGAGTGCCTCATCCATCACCGCCTGGCTGATCTTGCCCTTGCCCACCAGCTTGGCGAATGTCGCGCCGAGGTTTTCCCGTGCCGATTGCGCTGCACCTTCACGCGCATCGAACAACCGTACCGTCACGCCCGCCTGGGCGGCGATCTGCGCAATGCCGGCGCCCATGACGCCGGTGCCCACGAGGCCCAAGGTATTGATCGTGTGGCTCATGCTTATTCCCCTCGGTAGTGCGGCGCGCGTTTTTCGAAGAACGCGGCGGCGCCCTCCTTCTGGTCCTTGGAATCGAACAGCAATTGGAACGCCTTGCGCTCCAGCACCAGGGCGCTTTCCAGCGGCAAGTCGGCGCCGGCCAACATCACCTCCTTGATCTGCTCCACCGCCAAGGGCGGCAAGGCAGCGATCTGCGCGGCCAATTCGAGGGCGCGGGGCAGTGTCTGGTGGTCTGGGACCATCTCGCTGAGCATGCCGATGGCCAGGGCTTCCGGCGCACTCACCATGCAGCCAGTGAGCGCAATGCGCATCGCCTGGAATTTGCCCACCGCCCGAATCAAGCGTTGGGTGCCGCCCGCCCCCGGCATCAGGCCCAACTTCACTTCCGGCTGGGCAAAGCGCGCCGACTCGCCGGCCACGATCAGGTCGCAGTGCATTGCCAGTTCGCAACCACCGCCCAGCGCAAACCCGTTGACTGCCGCAATCACCGGCTTGGGGCAGCGGCTGATGGCTTCCCACAGGTACTCGGTGTGGCGACGGTACATGTCGATCGCGCCTGCGCTGGCGAACTCCTTGATGTCCGCGCCGGCCACGAAGAATTGCTCGCCACCGGTGAGCACGATGGCACGCACCTCCCGACGCTTGGCCAAGTCACGAAAGTGCTCGGCCAGTGCTTCGCGCACCTGGGCATTGAGGGCGTTTTTCACCTCGGGGCGGTGGATACGTACTACGGCCACGCCATTGTCATGGACGTCGAGGGTCACCACAGATGGGTTTGCGCTGGTCACATTCACTCCTGCTGCAACGTTCTTGTTAGTGGGACTGTCATTTGTTTCGCTATGCGAAATAACATTCCGTATTTAGCGATAATCATAGGTATCGACTCTGCAGGTGTAAACGTAAAAACCAGAACACATTTGAAAACGGCCTATAAACCTTTGTTTTAAAGGTATTTATCAGTCGCCAGGTGCAGGTTTCGAAAACTTGCTTAGTTTCGCTGTGCGGAATACTATTTTGTTTTGTTGATTTTATAAAAAAATGAGGCTTACCATGCGCCGTCGAAACCTGGATGCGGACAGCACCGAAGTGCCTGCAGGCAACACCGCCTTCGAGCATGTGTTGATTGACCCGATGAACAACGATGAGGAGGAAGACAAGGACCGTCAGTTCGTCACCGCCCTGGCGCGCGGCCTGGAACTGCTGCGTTGCTTCACGCCGAGCGAGAGTGTGCTGGGCAACCAGGAACTGGCGCGCAAGACCGGGCTGCCAAAGCCGACGATCACGCGGATGACCCACACACTGACGCGCTTGGGTTATCTCAAGCAAATGCCGCAGTCGGGTCGGTATCAGCTGGACGTGGGGGTGATGGCCTTCGGTTACGCCATGTTGTCGAACCTGTCGATCCGGGCCGTGGCCCACCCGTTGATGGAGACCATGGCCAAGTACGCCCAGGCCGCCGTCGCAATGGCCACCCGGGACCGCCTTGATGCGGTGTACCTGGACGTGGTCCAGGGTGAAGCGAACATGACCATGCGCCGCCAGGTCGGCACGCGGTTGCCGTTGCACTTGAGTTCAGCAGGCCGCGCCTGCCTGGCAGCAATGCCGGAAAACGAGCGGGAGTTCATTCTCGACCACATCCGCCAGCGCCATCTGGAGGACTGGCCGAACATCCGCAAGGGGCTGGAACGCGCCTTCCGGGACTACACCGACTTCGGCTATTGCATGTCGATCGGTGAGTGGCACCGCGATGTCAACGCCATCGCCGTACCACTGCGACACGCACAACACGGCTTGCTGGCGTTCAACTGTGGCGGACCGAGTTTCCACCTCTCGCGGGAGAAACTCGAAGACGACATCGGCCCACGCCTCAAGCACATGGTGAACAACATCGAGGCCGCCACCCGCTAGCTGGACCGGTGCATGGCCTCGGCAGATCGACGATAACAGGCCCGCCGAACGGGCCGCTGAGGAATGCACATGATCCGAGACGCACAAACGCTTCATATCCTGGTGGACGCCATCGCGCAGTTCGTCGATGAAGCGCTGATCCCACGGGAAAACGAAGTCGCCGAGACCGATGACATCCCGGCGGACATCGTCAGCCAGTTCCAGGACATGGGCCTGTTCGGCCTGACCATTCCCGAAGCCTACGGCGGCCTGGGCCTGACCATGGAAGAAGAGGTGACCATCGCCTTTGAACTGGGACGCACCTCCCCGGCCTTCCGTTCCTATTTCGGCACCAACAATGGCATCGGGTCCATCGGCATCCTGCTCGACGGCACCGACGCACAGAAGGAACACTACCTGCCGTTGCTGGCCAGCGGCGAGTTGCTCAGTTCGTTCTGCCTCACCGAACCCGACTCCGGCTCCGACGCCGCCTCGTTGAAAACCACTGCCGTGCGCGAGGGTGACCACTACGTGATCAACGGCACCAAGCGCTTTATCACCAACGCGCCCCACGCCGGCATTTTCACCGTGATGGCGCGCACAAACCCGGCGATCAAAGGCTCGGGCGGCATCAGCGCATTTATCGTCGAGCGCGATACTCCCGGCCTGTCCCTCGGCAAGCGCGACCACAAGATGGGCCAACAAGGTGCCCACACCAGCGACGTGATTTTCGACAACGTGCGCGTGCCGGCCAGCCAACTGATTGGCGGCGTGGAAGGCGTGGGCTTCAAGACCGCCATGAAGGTGCTCGACAAGGGTCGCCTGCACATCGCCGCCGTCAGCGTCGGCGCCGCCGAACGCATGTTGAATGACGCGCTGAACTACGCCATCGAACGCAAGCAGTTCGGTCAGCCCATCGCCGAGTTCCAGTTGATCCAGGCGATGCTCGCCGACAGCAAGGCCGAGATCTACGCCGCCCGCTGCATGGTGTTGGACGCTGCGCGCAAGCGTGACGAAGGCCAGGACATCGGCACCGAAGCCTCGTGCTCGAAGATGTTCGCCACCGAGATGTGCGGCCGCGTCGCCGACCGTTGCGTGCAGATCCACGGCGGCGCCGGCTACATCAGCGAATACGCCATCGAACGTTTCTACCGGGATGTGCGCTTGTTCCGCCTGTATGAGGGCACCACGCAAATCCAGCAGTTGGTGATTGCCCGCAACATGATTCGCGCGGCGCAACGCTAGGTTTCACCGCTTCACCCATACCCAATGCCCTAACAACTACAAACAAGGTATCGCTATGGAAGTCGCCGCATCGGCGGGCGCGTTGTCGCCTGCAAAAAGCAAACTGTGGATTGTTGTGTTCGCCTTCTGCTTCCTCGGCCTGTTGATCGATGGTGCAGACCTGATGCTGCTGTCCTACAGCCTCAGCAGCCTGAAAGCCGAGTTCGGCCTGACCAGCGTCGAAGCCGGCAGCCTGGGCAGCTTCACCCTGGCCGGCATGGCCATCGGCGGCATCTACGGCGGCTGGGCCTGCGACCGTTTCGGCCGGGTGAAAACCGTGGTGTGGAGCATCCTGCTGTTTTCCGTCGGTACGGCGGTGCTGGGCATGACCCACAGCTATTGGCAGTTCGCGAGCACACGGTTCTTCGCCTCCCTGGGCCTGGGCGCCCTCTACGTGGCGTGCAATACCCTGATGGCCGAATACGTGCCCACTCGCTACCGCACCACGGTGCTCGGTACGCTGCAAGCCGGTTGGTCGGTGGGCTACATCGTCGCCACCCTGCTCGCCGGCTGGATCCTGCCGGAGCACGGCTGGCGCTGGCTCTTCTACGTGGCGATCATCCCGGTGATCCTGGCGGTGCTCATGCAACGCCTGGTGCCGGAACCCCAGGCCTGGATCACTGCCCAGGCTGAACGCGCCCAGCAGAAAGCCAACGGCATACGCCAAGCCACGCAGAAAAAGCCCGACGGCATGTTCAAGCTGATCTTCAGCGACCCGAAAGCCAGCCGCATGTTCCTGTTGTGGGCGCTGACCGCAGGCTTCCTGCAGTTCGGCTACTACGGCGTGAACAACTGGATGCCGTCCTACCTGGAAAGCGAATTGGGGATGAACTTCAAGTCGATGACCAGCTACATGGTCGGCACCTACGCGGCGATGATCTTCGGCAAGATCCTCGCCGGCCTCGCGGCCGACCGCCTGGGCCGGCGCACCGTGTTCGCGTTCGGTGCCTTGGGCACAGCGATCTTCCTGCCGGTGATCGTGCTGTACCAGAGCCCTGAGAACATCCTGTGGATGCTGGTGGTGTTCGGCTTCCTGTACGGGATTCCCTATGGTGTGAACGCCACCTACATGACTGAAAGCTTCGAGGCGAAATTTCGCGGTTCGGCGGTGGGCGGGGCCTACAACATCGGGCGTATTGGCGCGGCCGTAGCGCCCGCGGCCATCGGTTTCCTGGCGTCCCATGGCTCCATCGGCATGGGTTTCCTGGTAATGGGGGGCGCGTACTTTATTTGTGGTGTGATCCCCGCGTTGTTTATTCGCGATAAGCAATTCGACCCACAGAAACAGTAAGGCCGTCCGCTTAGTTGCCAAATAACTGGCGTCATCATTCAGCGACTGTTTTCGAATCTGAAAACAGTCGCTTGATTTATAAAGGGTTTTATTTTTATACAACGATTTGGCATGAATCTCGCTCTAACCTTTTTCAAGCAGGTTAAGCGATGACAAGACGTGCGGCAGTACCCAGGGGTTATAACCCTTGGCAAAGCGGTTTAAACTGTTTCCAATGTTTTACGGAACTGAAGGAACAGTAAGACGCTTGGCACTCGCCACTCTCATCGAGCCTGTAAGACAGTAAGTGCTTAGAGGCCGATCGCTTATGAAAACACCGACCCAGACCCACGCAATTGACTTCGACAGTGCCAAATTGCAACGCCTGGGCTTTGGTCAGCCTTCCCTCCTCCCCATTCGCCGTCCCGCGTCGATCGCTCAATTGCGCCAGCAATTGGGCCCGCACTTGCAGACCAGCCTGGAACCGGAGCGCATCCTCGGCCTGTTTTTCCGTGAGGTCCAACGCTTGGTGCCGTTGGATGCCCTGCACTATCGTCACGAAGCCAGCGACCTGCGCCTGGAGTTTGGTCATCGCGGCCATCACTCGGTGAGCTACACCTTGAGCCATGAAGGCGAGCACCTGGGTGAGCTGATTTTCCGTCGCAACCAACGCCTGGTCGAAGAAGAACTCGGACAGCTCGAATCGTTGTTGGCCACCCTGCTGTACCCGATGCGCAACGCCCTGCTCTACCGCGCCGCCACCCGCAGCGCCCTGCGTGACCCCTTGACCGAAACCGGCAACCGCATCGCCATGGACCAGACCCTGCAACGGGAAATCGACATGGCACGCCGACACCTGAGCCCGCTGTCCTTGCTGATGCTGGACATCGACCACTTCAAGAAAATCAACGACACCCACGGCCATGCTGCCGGCGATAACGTGCTACGCGCCGTGGCCGGAGCAATCAAAAGCCAGTTGCGCAATGTGGACATGGTGTTTCGCTTTGGCGGGGAAGAGTTTCTGATCCTGCTGTCGAACACCGGCCGGGAGGCGGCGGCGATGGTCGGTGAGCGCCTGCGCCAGGCGGCACAGGCCCAGGATTATTGGGCGGACGGTACGCGAATCGAATTGACGGTGAGCCTGGGTTGCTCGACATTGTTGGCGGCGGAGACGGCCGACAGCTTGCTGCGCCGCGCCGACAATGCGCTGTACGTGGCCAAGCGCGAAGGCCGCAACCGCTTGGCAATGGCGGGGTAAGTCCCCCGCCATCACGCTTACATCACGCTTCGCTGGCCACGCGCGCCTGACGCTCGCGAACGGCTACGGGCGCCTTTTCCTTTTCTTTTTCCAGACGCATGCAGCTCTCCAGGAAGAGGTACATGTAGTCGTAGCTCTTGCACACCGCCTGGCGCAACTCAACCTGCAGGGCCTTGCTCGGGTTCATTCCGGCCAGGGTGCAGATGATTTCCAGGGCTTCCCACGGGTGAGCATCGTCGTACTGGGCGTGCATCTTCAGCCACTTCATCGCGCGCTTGCGGTCTTCCTCAGGGAAGGCTGCCGCGTACACACCGGTGGAGCACACCACGGCGGACCACTCCCCAGTAGCCCCCTCGATGGCGTAGTTGGTCGCGGCAATCGCCACGATCAACGCGTCGGCCGAGCTGGTGTGCCAGCACCAATGGCTCAGTGCGTGCAACTCAGGCGGAACATTCTGCGCTTGCAGTTCTTCGAGGCTGACACCGTGAGCCCGCGCCCAATGCACCCAATAGTCGGCATGGTTCAGTTCCACGCGAATATTGCGCATCAGCCACCGGCGCGCCATATCCTCCCCAGGATGGCGGGCAAACTTGGTCTTGGTGAGGTTCTGTGCCATGTACAAGGCAAACTGTTCCACCACGGGCCAACCACCGATCAGGTAGTGACGCAGGGTCTTGGCGCTGAGCGTATTGTCGCGCATGCGCTGGTACAGTTCGTGCTCGACAACTCGGCGCTTGCTCTCGCTACAGTCCTGGATCAATTGCTGCGCCCAGGCGGGGTAACTCGAGGCTTCCATAAGCGGGCCGGTTCTGTTGAATGTGTCGATCACTATAGGGCTCCTTTTTAAGTGTGATTGTACAGACCAGCAAAGTTTTCAGCGGAATGTGCCGGGCGCCTTGAACAGCAGAGGCTGCGGCCGCACAGGTCGACACTGCAAGCTATCAAAGGTAAACAATTGCGGTCGTTCAATCAGGTAACCCTGAGCGTAATCCACACCTATCTCAAGTAAAGCCTGTTCGATTTGCGGTGTTTCAACAAACTCGGCAATTGTGCGCTTACCCATGACATGGCCAATGTGATTGATCACTTCGACCATCGCGCGGTTAATCGGGTCGTCCAGCATATCCTTTACGAAACTTCCATCGATCTTCAGGAAGTCTACAGGTAAATGTTTGAGATAGGCGAATGAGGACATACCGGCACAAAAGTCATCGAGGGAGAAATGACAACCTAACGCCTTGAGTTCATTGATAAAACGGATCGCGCTACCTAAATTCGCTATAGCGCTGGTTTCTGTTATTTCAAAACAGATCATCGTCGGTGGAATGTTATAAGCGGCAAACTTCTCATGCAGAAAACCAAGAAAGTCATCATCACCAATAGTAATGCCTGACAGATTAATCGCACACATCGCCATAGGCCGGCCTGGGCGCTCACGCATACAGTTGGCGATGATCTTGAAGACGTTCTCTACCACCCAGCGGTCCAGCGACGTCATCAAGCCGTAACGCTCTGCGGCCGGGATGAAACTGTCCGGCAGGATGATCCGGCCGGCCTCATCGTGCAGGCGCAGCAGGATCTCGACATGGCCGTCCCCGCCGTCGGTGTGGCCCAGAGGCGAGATTTCCTGCGCATACAGGCAAAAACGGTTTTCCTCCAACGCCATGTGCAAACGCTGCACCCAGGCCATTTCACCAAAACGCAGCGACAGTTCCGAGTCATCGGCGTGATAGACCTGCACGCGGTTGCGGCCTTTTTCCTTGGCCATGTAGCAGGCCATGTCGGCGGCGCGCAGTGACGTCTCCAGGGTGGTGGGCGCTTGCGAGATATGCACCAGCCCGATACTGACCGTGGTCATGAACGGCCGGCCCTTCCATACAAAATGCAGGCTCTGCACGGTATGGCGCAGGCTCTCGGCGATCTTTTCCGCCACCGGCGCCGGGCAGTTCTCCAGCAGGATGCCAAACTCGTCGCCCCCCAGCCGTGCCAGGGTATCGCCCTCGCGCAGGTCCGATTGCAGCAGCGCGCAGATATGCCGCAACAGCTCATCACCGGCCGCATGGCCGCAGGTGTCGTTGACCAGCTTGAACTGGTCCAGGTCCAGGAACATCAAGGCATGCCGCCCGCCCGGCTGACGCCCCACCTGCTGCAACACCTGCTCCAGGCGGAACTCGAACTCGCGGCGGTTGGCCAGGCCGGTCAGCGCATCGTGGGTCGCTTGCCAGGACAGGTTGGCGATGTACTGCCGCTCCTGGGTCATGTCATGCAGCACCAGCACCGCGCCGCTGACTTTGCCCGCACTGCGGATCGGCGCCCCCACCAGGGTCACCGAGACCGTGCTGCCGTCCAGGCGCTGGATCAGTTTGGAATGCTCGCTGCCGCCACTGAGCTGGCCCTTGATGATGTGCTCGATCAAGGTGAAGCCGTCAGGCTCGGCGTTCTCATCCAGCAGGTTGAACAGCGCCGCCAGCGGCAAGCCCTGGGCCTGGGCTGACTTCCAGTGAGTGAGCGCCTCGGCGGCCGGGTTCATGTAGGCGATGGCGCCGTCGACGTCGGTGGTGATCACCCCGTCGCCAATCGATTCGAGGGTGATCTGCGCCCGCTCCTTTTCCACCTGCAGGGCGTCGGCAAACGCGTGGCGCTGGGTCAGCAATTTATGGGTGCGCAACAATGCCAGAGCGATCAGGCCGAGGGCGGTGGCCAGGTTGGTGATCAACAGCAACCTCAGGATGACCCGCGAGCCTTCGCCCAACGCATCACTGAAGGCCTTGGCAGCCGGGGTGACGCCGTCGTTGATGCCGATGATGTGCGCCTTCCACTCTCGCACATCGCCGCTGCTGACTTGATTGGCCCTGATCGCCCGGTGCATGGTCTGCGCCAGGTCATCCAATTGCACCAGGTAGCCGTCACCCACGGTCCACAGCTCGATGGCTTTTTCCAGGTAGCTGAAGTGACGGAAATTGAGGTACAGCCAGATCAGGCTGGACACGTCATCCGGGTGGTTACCGCCCTTGAGAATGCCCAGGCGTGCGGCGGTCAGGTCCGGCGTGGAATGATCCAGGGCAATGCGCAGCTCATGCCCGCCCTGGGGCACGGCGATGGCCTGCTGGTATTTGAGGAACGTGGCTTCGTCGCGGTTGTCGGCGTACAGCGTCAGGTAGTAGATGGCGTCTTTCTGGCCCTTGGACCACAAGCTTTCGCCCGCCACATAACCGCGCACGGCCGAGAGCACGTAGAGGCTGACGCAGCCCAATAATGCCTGGAACAGCACCACCGCGATAAAGGGCCAGACGATGCCCAATAGTCGAGGCGTGCTTAACGTCGTTCCGAGAGTCCGCTTTTGCTTCATGAGGTCCCTTGCACAAGCACTACCAAAAAACGGCGAGTGGTTAACGCTCCTGACAGCACGGCCTTGGCTGAATTCGCTCGAACCGACCAAACGGATCGCGCCGATTTACGTGCCCACGCCGTCGTCCGGAGAGGGAAGGCCACTATTTCCTGGGGAGACTCTCGTACTTATTACATAAAAACCCGTGCACACCCGACATCAACGAACTTGCTGCAAGTGCCCGTACAACTTGGCGTAGAGACCACCGTCGGCGATCAGCTGCTGATGGTCGCCATCCTCGGCAATATGCCCTCCATCGAACACCAACACCCGGTCAGCCTGTTTCACCGCTGAAAGCCGGTGGGCGATGATCAGTGTAGTACGGCCACTGAGAAACCGCGCCAGCGCCTGGTGCAGGTTGTACTCGGTAGCCGCATCCAGGGCCGAAGTGGCCTCGTCCAGGATCACCACCTTGGGCTCGGCCAGGACCATCCGCGCGATGGCCAGGCGTTGGCGTTGGCCCCCGGAAAAACGCACCCCCGAGCGCCCCACCACACTGTCCAGGCCCAAGGGCAATGCCTTGACGGTAGCATCCAGCTGGGCGATTTCCAGTGCCTGCCAACAGGCCTGGTCCGAGCGTTCGCGGCCCATGGTCAGGTTGGCGCGCACTGTATCGTTGAACAGCGCCGGGTGTTGCAGCACCACGGCGACGTTCTCGCGAATGGTCTCCAGGCCGATTGCCTGCTGGGTCGCCCCACCGAAACGAATGCTGCCCGCCTGCGGGGTGTAGAGCCCCAGCAGCAGTTGCACCAAGGTGCTCTTGCCGCCGCCGCTGGCACCGACGATCGCCACCTTCTCGCCGGGCGCAATGGCCAGGTTCAGCTGGTCAAGCACCAGGTCTTCGCCGTAGCCGAAGTTGAGGCCACGCACCTCGATACCGACGGTTTCGCGCCCGATGAACGGGTCCTCACCGCCGGGATATTGGGGCTCGTCGGCACGCGCCAGCAGCTCGTTGATCCGCGTCAGCGCCCCACCTGCCGCGTAGTACGCGTATTGCAGGTTCAACAGTTGTTCCACCGGGCCGATCATGAACCACAGGTAGCTGAACACCGCGAGCATCTGGCCGATGGACAGGTCGGAAAACAACACGGTGAGCATCGCCGCCGCGCGGAAGATGTCGATACCAAACTGAAACAGCAGCCCGCTGGCGCGGCTCGATGCGTCGCTCTTCCATTGGGAGTTGATCGCATAATCACGCACCTCCTGGGCACGCTGGCCAAGGCGGCCGAGGAAGAAGCCCTGACGGTTGCCGGCGCGCACTTCCTGGATCGCGTCCAGGGTTTCGGTCAGGGCCTGGGTGAAGCGCGAGGTGCTGTCGTTCTCCAGTTTTTTCAGGTGTTTGACGCGTTTGCCCAACTGCACCGTGGCGTAGATCACCAACGGGTTGAACAGCAGGATCAGCAACGCCAGCTGCCAGTGCATCCATACCAGGATCGCCGAAGTGCCCACCAGCGTGAGCATCGCCACCAGGAAGCGGCTGAGGGTTTCGCCGACAAACTTGTCCAGCGTGTCCAGGTCGGTAACCAGGTGCGTGGTGACCGTGCCACTGCCCAGGCTTTCGTACTCGCCCAGGGAAATGCGCTTGAGCCGTTCGATCAGGCGCACGCGGATGCGGTAGACGATGTCCTTGGCCAACCGTGCGAACAACCGCGCCTGCACCACGTTGAACACCAGCGCGCCGCAACGCAGCAGCAGGGTCACCAGCAGCATCAGGCCGATATAGCCCGCCGCTTTTTGCCACCCCAGGGGCAGCGCGTGATTCATGATTTTTAAGGCTGCATCACCATGGCCCAGCAGCACTTCGTCTACCAGCAACGGCAATAGCAGAGGAATGGGCACGCTGCACAGGGTGGCCAGCACGGCGACGCCATTGGCGATCCACAGGGATTTCTTGTGACGCAGGGCCAGGCGGCGAATTTCCGCCCAGGTCAGACGATCAGTGCGTTTGGGCCGCTCGGTGAGGTCGGGCTGGTCATGCACAGGTTGCTCGCTCCAGCCATCGGCCCAACAGCGGCGACAGCTCGGACAACGGCTGGTAGCCGTTGGTCAGCAAGGCCAGTTGACCATTGCGCTCGGCCAGCAGCGTCGGGAAACCGGCGATGCCCAGGTCCTGCACCCAGGTGAAGTCAGCGGCCGTGGCGGCGTGCTGCTCGGCGCGGTCGAAGGCGCCAGCAAATTCGATACGCGGGATACCGGCCTCTTCGGCCAATTCCACCAACACGCTGGCGAGGGTCACGTCGCGACCTTCGACATAAAATGCCCGCTGGATAAGCCCCAGCAGCTTCCAGGCACAATCCGGCGCCAGGCTGCGCGCGGTGACGATCGCGCGGCACGCAGGCTCGGTGTCGTACACAAAACCGTCGGGCAGCGCGCCTTCACGGTTGAACGGCTGGCCAGTGGCCTCGGTGACCGCCTGCCAGTGTTCGAGGATGTAGCGCCGGGTAGCCGGCTCCAGGGCCGCGCCACTGCCGGTGCGCAAGCCGCCCACCACCAGGTGCAGCTCGACGCCAGCGGCCTGGGCCTGCTCCACCAACGCCTCGGCCACCGGGGCAAAGCCCCAGCACCAGGAACACATCGGGTCCATCACATAGAGCAGGCGTGCGGGCATGGGTCAGGCCTCGGAAGGTGATTGCTTATAGTTGAAGCCAATCGGGTGCGGCATATTGCGAGCCTTGGCCAGTTCGATCTGCTTTTGCCGGTCGATCGCGCTGCGACGGGTCTTCTCCGGCAGCTTATCCCAGCAATGCGGGCAGCTGATGCCCGCCACATAGTGCTCGGACGCACGGTCTTCCACGCTCACCGGTGTGCGGCAGGCATGACATTGATCGTAGTCGCCTTCGCTCAAGTCGTGGCGCACGGTCACACGGTTGTCGAACACAAAGCAGTCGCCCTGCCATTTGGTTTCCTCCTGCGGCACCTCTTCGAGGTACTTCAGGATGCCGCCTTTGAGGTGGTAGACCTCATCGAAGCCTTCGCTGAGCATGTAGCTCGACGCCTTCTCACAACGGATGCCTCCGGTGCAGAACATCGCGACCTTCTTGTGCTTGGCCGGGTCGAAGTTGGCTTTGATGTAGTCGGGAAATTCGCGAAAACTGGTGGTTTTCGGGTCGATCGCGCCTTCAAAGGTGCCGATGGACACTTCGTAGTCGTTACGGGTATCGATCAGCAGCACTTCCGGGTCGCTGATCAGCGCGTTCCAGTCCTGCGGGTCGACGTAGGTGCCGACCTTTTTATTCGGGTCCACGCCTTCAACGCCCAGGGTCACGATCTCTTTCTTGAGCTTGACCTTGGTGCGGTAGAACGGCTGCTCGTCGCAGTAGGATTCCTTGTGGTCGATGTCGACCATGCGCGGGTCGGTCTTGAGCCAGGCGATCAGGCCATCGATGCCTTCGCGGCTGCCGGAAACCGTGCCGTTGATGCCTTCTTCGGCGATCAGCAAGGTGCCTTTGATGCCGTTGTCGACCATCGCCTGCAGCAGGGGCTCGCGCAGGGCGACGTAATCTTCGAGGGTGACGAACTTATACAGTGCCGCCACGACAATCGGTTGAGTCATGGGTGTTCTCTCCAGGTGGCTACCCTCGTAAGGGGTGAACCGGATGCAAAAAAAACGCGCCGGCTAAGCGGCGCGTTGCGGATTCTAACAAATGCCCGGGGCCAGAGACACCCGTGCGTCAGTCATGCCCGCCGGCGCAGGTCGGCGAGGCCGGGGCTGCGTCGATTTTCGCCCATTCTTCAGGCGTGTAGGTATGCAGCGCCAGCGCATGAAACTCGCTCATCAGGTCACCCAGGGTGGCGTAGACCTTCTGGTGGCGCTTGACGCGGTTGAGCCCCTCGAACTGCGAGCTGACCAGCACGGCCTTGAAGTGGGTCTGCAACCCACGGCTGTGCATGTGGCTTTCGTCCAGCACGCTCAAATGGTCGGTGCCCAGGGCGGCAAGCGCCGTTTCGATACGCTGTTGCATGGTCATTCCTGCTTACTTCTTCTTGGCCGGAGCGGCGGCTTTAGGCGTCAGCTCGTTGGTCATGTCTTCCAGCAGCTTGTTCACCACCGGCACGGCGCTTTCCAGCTTGGCCTGGGTCATCTGGGCCGATTGCTGGGTCAGCTGCGGCATTTTTTCCAGGACTTTCTTGCCCAGTGGCGACTGGTAGAACGCCACCAGGTCCTTGAGCTCGGACTCGCTGAAGTTGCTGGTGTAGAGCTTGACCATGTCCGGCTTCAGCTTGGGCCAGCCAATGGCCTGGTCCAGGGCGGCGTTGGCCTTGGCCTGGTAGCTGTCCAGTACGGACTGCTTGGCGGCAGGCGCCTTGGTCTGTTCGAACCGCTGGGCGAACATTTGCTGCACTTGCATGTACACCGGGGTACCCAGCTTGTCGGCATGGGCCAGGGTAAGGAAGGCTTCGGCACTGGCGTTGTGGCTGGCGGTATCGGCAAAAACCTGGCCGCTGGCGCAAACCAGAGCAACCGCGGTACAGATGGCACGAAGACGAGTCATCGAGTTTCCTTTTCTAGCAGGCGAGGTAAGACCCCAAGGGCGCCCATTCTGCGCCTAAAAAACCTTATGGCTCAACCCCGAGCCTGGTAGAGCCTGGATTGCCCGATGAAAAGTCTTTTAGGGAACCCGCCCGGTCGATCACGGCCTAAACTGCGCAAACAGACCTGAAGGAGTGTGCCCGATGAGCCGTATCGAAACCGACAGCCTGGGAGAAGTCCATGTCCCGGATGACGCTTACTGGGGCGCCCAGACCCAACGTTCGCTGGTGAATTTTGCCATCGGCGAACAGCGCATGCCCCTGGCGGTACTGCACGCCCTGGCCCTGATCAAGAAGGCCGCCGCACGGGTCAACGACCGCAACGGCGACCTGCCCGCCGACATCGCCCGCCTGATCGAACAGGCCGCCGATGAAGTGCTCGCAGGCCAGCATGACGACCAGTTCCCGCTGGTGGTCTGGCAGACCGGCAGCGGCACCCAGAGCAACATGAACGCCAACGAAGTGATCGCCGGCCGCGCCAACGAGCTGTCGGGCAAGACCCGTGGCGGCAAGAGCCCGGTGCACCCCAATGACCATGTGAACCGCTCACAAAGTTCCAACGACTGCTTCCCCACGGCCATGAGTATCGCCGCCGTGCAGGCCGTGCATCAGCGCCTGCTGCCGGCCATCGCCACGCTTTCCGGTGGCCTGGCCGAGCTGGCTGCGCGCCATATGACCCTGGTAAAAACCGGCCGCACCCACATGATGGACGCCACGCCCATCACCTTCGGCCAGGAACTCTCAGCCTTTATTGCCCAACTCGATTACGCCGAACGCGCGATTCGCAGCGCCCTGCCCGCCGTGTGCGAGCTGGCCCAGGGCGGCACCGCCGTGGGCACCGGGCTCAATGCACCTCACGGGTTTGGCGAGGCCATTGCGTCCGAATTGGCTGCGTTGTCGGGCTTGCCGTTCGTCACCGCGCCGAACAAGTTCGCCGCCCTCTCCGGCCACGAACCCCTGGTGACCCTGCACGGCGCGCTGAAAACCCTGGCGGTGGCCCTGATGAAAATCGCCAATGACCTGCGCTTGCTGGGCTCCGGTCCACGTGCGGGGCTGGCCGAAGTGAAGTTGCCGGCCAACGAGCCGGGCAGCTCGATCATGCCGGGCAAGGTCAACCCTACCCAGTGCGAAGCGCTGTCGATGCTGGCCTGCCAAGTGCTGGGCAACGACGTGACCATCGGTATGGCCGCCAGCCAGGGGCATTTGCAGTTGAACGTGTACAAGCCGGTGATCATCCACAACCTGCTGGAATCGATCCGCTTGCTGGCGGACGGCTGCAATAACTTCCAAGAGCATTGCGTGGCCGGGCTTGAGCCCGACGCTGCGCAGATGGCCGAACATCTGGAGCGTGGGCTGATGCTGGTGACTGCACTCAACCCTCATATCGGCTATGACAAGTCGGCAGAGATTGCCAAGAAGGCCTACGCCGAGGGGCTGACGCTGCGCGAAGCCGCGCTGGAGCTGGGCTACCTCACGGATGAAGAGTTCGACCAGTGGGTACGCCCGGAAAACATGCTGGGCAACTAAGACGCCAAGCGCATGCGCCGGGCCTTGAGCCCGGCAATCAGCGACGGCGCCAGCGCCACGGTCGCTGACCCCAGCATCACCACCAGCGCCCCGGCATAGCCCAGGGCGTTGATCTCTTCGGCCTGCACAAAGTCCGGCCACAGCCAGGCGGCCAGCGCCACGGCGACAAACGTCACCAACGGCGTGAGGGCCAGGGTGGCGCTCACCCGCGAGGCTTCCCAATGGGCCAAAGCCTCGGCGAACGCGCCATACGCCACCAGGGTATTCATGCAGCACGCCAGCAACAGCCAGCCTTGCAGCGGGCTCAGGTCCAGGGCTTCCAGAGGATGGGCCCAGGGCGTGAGCAGCACGGCGCAAGACAGGTAGATCACCATCATCACCTGCAGCGAATTCCACACCGTCAGCAATTGCTTCTGGCCCAGGGCGTAGAACACCCAGATGGTGGTGGCGAGCAGGATGGTCAACACGCCGGCGGTGTAGGTGCCCAACGAGGTCAGCATTTCCTCCAGGCGCTGGTTGAAGAACAGGCCGAACCCCACGACCAGCACCACCAGCCCGGCCACTTGCCCCAGGCTGAAACGCTCCTTGAACACAAAGACACTGGCGATCATCAGGAAGATCGGCCCCATCTGCACCACCAACTGCGCCGTGCCAGGGCTGAGCATTTTCAGGCCCACCAGGTACAGCACGTAGTTGCCCACCAGGCCGCACACCGCCATGCCCACCAGCCAACCGCCTCTGGGCCCGAGCACCTTGCGGCTGGGCAGGCGTTTGGTGAGCGCCAGGTAGATGAACAGGCAACTGCCGGCGACGATCAGGCGAAACCAGGTCACGGTGATCGGGTCCATCACCTGCAACACCTGTTTGAGTTTCACCGGGAGGATGCCCCAGAGCAGCGCGGTCAACAGGGTCAAGCAAAAGCCGTAGACCCAGCGGCCGGAAGAGATGTGCATGAATGCCCCAGATACCAGAGGAAGTGGAAGGGGCATTCTAGGGGTAATAGCCAGACTCGGGATACGCCACACATTAAAATGTGGGAGCGGGCTTGCTCGCGAATGCGGTGTATCAGCCTATACATCTAGCGACTGACACCCTGCATTCGCGAGCAAGCCCGCTCCCACATTTTGATCCCGTTTCTCCAGTGGGATTTAGCGAACGGCTTCGAACAAGCCAGTCGCGCCCATGCCGCCGCCGACGCACATGGTGACGATGCCGTAGCGCAGGTTACGTCGCTGCAACTCACGCACCAGGTGCCCCACCTGCCGCGAGCCGGTCATGCCGAACGGGTGTCCGATGGAGATCGAGCCGCCATTGACGTTGTACTTGGCGTTGTCGATCTCCAGGCGGTTACGCGCATACAGGCACTGCGACGCAAACGCTTCGTTGAGTTCCCACAGATCGATGTCCGCCACCTGCAAGCCCTTGGCCTTGAGCAGCTTGGGCACCGAGAACACCGGGCCGATGCCCATCTCGTCCGGCTCGCAGCCGGCCACGGTAAAACCTCGGAAAAACGCCTTGGGCTTGAGCCCCAGGGCCAGGGCTTTCTCCAGGCTCATCACCAAGGTCATGGACGCACCGTCGGAGAGCTGCGAAGAGTTGCCCGCCGTCACCGAGCCGTCTTCGGCAAACACCGGTTTCAGGCTTTGCAGATTGGCCAGGGTGGTGTCAGGGCGGTTGCAGTCATCGCGATCAACTACGCCGTCGAGCACCTGCACGGCGCCGGTGTTCTTGTCCTCGACCTTGTACTTGACGGCCATGGGCACGATTTCATCGTTGAACAAGCCGTCGGCCTGCGCCTGGGCCGTGCGCTGCTGGCTTTGCAGCGCGTACAGGTCCTGCTCTTCGCGGCTGACGTTGTAACGACGAGCGACGATCTCGGCGGTCTGGCCCATGGGGAAATAGATGCCCGGCACCTGCTCCTTGAGCAACGGGTTGATCAGGTGATCGGTGTTGACGCTTTTCATGGTCAGGCTGATGGATTCCACACCGCCTGCAACGATGATATCGCTGCACCCCGAGGCAATCTGGTTGGCCGCGATGGCAATCGCCTGCAGCCCCGAAGAGCAGAAACGGTTGAGGGTCATCCCGGCCGTACCGGTGCCCAATTGCGAGAGCACCGCCACGTTGCGCCCGATGTTGTAGCCCTGGGCGCCTTCGTTGGAGCCGGCGCCGACGATGCAGTCCTCCACCGTCGCCGGGTCGATGCCGTTGCGGGTGAGCAACGCGTTGACGCAATGGGCCGCCATGTCATCCGGGCGCGTCTGGTTGAACTTGCCGCGAAAGGACTTGGCCAGGCCGGTTCGCACGCTGTCGACGATCACTACTTCACGCATGGGCTACCTCGATCTTGTGGTTGTCAGGAGATGGATCGAGGATAGATCCCGCTCCCGCCAACCGCGACGATCATTCACCCCGGATATGCAAACCCATGATGACGGGCCACGGGTTATTTCTTTTTCTTTTTGTCGTGCTTGTCGGATTTGGCGAAGGCCTCCTCCAGCGCCAGGTTGATGGTGCGCAATACCTTGACCCGCGCCCAGCGCTTGTCATTGGCTTCCACCAGGGTCCAGGGCGCCACTTCGGTGCTGGTGCGGTCGACCATGTCGCCGACTGCCGCGCGGTAGTCGTCCCATTTGTCGCGGTTGCGCCAGTCGTCCTCGGTGATCTTGAAACGCTTGAACGGGATCTCTTCGCGGGCCTGGAAACGTTCCAGCTGGGTGTCCTTGTCGATGGCCAGCCAGAACTTGACCACGATCACCCCCGCATCGCGCAGCTGCTCCTCGAAATCGTTGATCTCGCCATAGGCGCGCATCCAGTCTGCCGGGGTGCAGAAACCCTCGATGCGCTCCACCAGCACGCGGCCGTACCAGGAGCGGTCGAACACGGTGAACATGCCCCGCGCCGGGATCTTTTGCCAGAACCGCCACAGGTAAGGCTGGGCGCGTTCATCTTCACTGGGCGCGGCAATCGGCACGATGTGGTACTGGCGCGGGTCCAGCGCTGCGGCCACACGGCGAATCGCCCCGCCCTTGCCCGCCGCATCGTTACCCTCGAACACCGTGACCAGGGCGTGCTTGCGCATGCGCTTGTCGCGCATCAGGCCAGAGAAGCGCGCCTGCTCGGTGATCAGCTGTTCTTCGTAGTCGCCCTTCTCCAGGCGCAGGGTCATGTCCAGGCTGTCGAGCAGGCTCTTTTTGTCCACCGACGCAATCAGCGGCGCCGGGTTCATGCCGCTGGCCTTGCCCTTGGGCAGCTTGAGGGCATTCTGCAGACCTTCCAGCAGCAGCTTGCCCACGGTGAGCCCACGGTAATGGGCGTCCACCCCTTCGATGACATGCCAGGGCGCGTAGTCGCGGCTGGTGCGGCGCAGGATGCGCTCACCGAAGTGCACGAACTTGTCGTAGGTCTCCGATTGCTGCCAGTCCAGCGGGCTGATGCGCCAGCTGTGCAGCGGGTCGTCGGCCAGGGCCTTGAGCCGCGCCTTCATCTGTTTCTTGGACAGGTGGAACCAGAACTTGAAGATCAGCGCGCCTTCGTCGCAGAGCATCTTTTCGAGGCGTTCGGCACCGGCGATGGCCTGGTCCAGGCGCGCGTCCTTGATCTGCCCGTGCACCCGGCCTTGCAGCATCTGGCTGTACCAGTTGCCAAAGAAAACCCCCATGCGCCCCTTGGCCGGCAGCTGCCGCCAGTAGCGCCACGCCGGTGGGCGGGCCAGTTCTTCGTCGGTCTGCTGGTCGAAGGTGCGCACCTCGATCAGGCGCGGGTCCATCCATTCATTGAGCAGCTTGACGGTCTCGCCCTTGCCAGCGCCTTCGATACCGTTGATCAGGATGATCACCGGGAAGCGCTTCTGCTGTTGCAGCTCGTACTGCACTTCCAGCAAGGCTTCGCGCAGCGCCGGCACTTCGGCGTCGTAGGTGTCTTTGTCGATGGCGTGACCGATTTCGGCGGATTCGAACATGGGCAGCTCCGTGTCAAGATGGATCAAGACTAGCGGATTGGGCAACAACGCGCGGCAGGAAATTCCACCTGCGCTTGCCGTGGGTCAATTCAAAGCCCATTGATCAGCTAGAATGGCCGCCTTGCCTTTACCGAGCCGCCCATGACCCCCATCACCCCTGCCCAGCTCGACTGGGACGAACAAGGCCGCCCGCACTCGCGGGTCTTCGACGATGTGTATTTCTCCGACAAGTCCGGCCTTGAAGAAACCCGCTATGTGTTCCTTGAACAAAACCGCTTGCAGGAGCGCTTTGCGGCTTTGCCGGTGGGCGGGAGGCTGGTGATTGGTGAAACAGGGTTCGGCACCGGCTTGAATTTCCTGTGCGCCTGGCAATTGTTCGAGCAGCAGGCGGTGGCCGGTGCGCACCTGCATTTTGTCAGCGTGGAGAAATACCCGCTGAGCCACGCCGACCTGCAACGGGCCCTCGCCCTCTGGCCCGAGCTGCAACCCTTTGCCGAGCAATTGCTGGCGCAGTACATCGCCATCCACCAGGGCTTCCAACGCCTGGTGCTGGACAACGGCCGCGTGACCCTGACCCTGTTGATCGGCGACGTGCTGGAGCAATTGCCGCAGCTGGACGCGCAAATCGATGCATGGTTTCTCGACGGCTTCGCCCCGGCAAAAAACCCTGAGATGTGGACCGCCGAGCTGTTCGCCCAACTGGCACGCCTGGCAGCCCCCGGCTCGACCATCAGCACCTTCACCAGCACCGGCTGGGTTCGCCGCTTGATCAATGCGGCCGGTTTCAAGATGAAGCGCACGCCAGGCATCGGCCACAAGTGGGAGATCCTGCGCGGTGAGTTCCTCGGCTGGCCCTCGCAAGCACCTGCGCCGCCGCCCGCCAAACCCTGGTTCTCACGCCCGCCGGCACTCGATGGCGAACGCCATGCCATGGTCATCGGCGGCGGCCTGGCCGGTTGCGCCACCGCGGCCAGCCTTGCCGCCCGTGGCTGGCGTGTCAGTCTGCTGGAGCGGCATGCCGCCCTGGCCCAGGAAGCCTCAGGCAACCCCCAGGGTGTGCTGTACCTCAAGCTGTCGGCCCACGGCACGGCGTTGTCGCAATTGATCCTGAGTGGTTTCGGCCACACCCGGCGTCTGTTGGTACACCTGCACCGGGGTCTCGACTGGGAGGGCTGCGGCGTGTTGCAACTGGCGTTCGACGCCAAGGAAGCCGAGCGTCAGGCGCAACTGGCCGAGGCCTTTGCGCCTGAGCTGCTGCACCTGTTGGACCGCGACCAGGCTCAGCGACAAGCCGGCATCGAGCTGGCCCACGGTGGGCTGTTTTTCCCCGAAGGTGGCTGGGTCCACCCGCCGGCGCTGTGCCAATGGCAGGCGACGCACCCGTTGATCAATGTCCTCACCCATCACCATGCCGTCGAGTTGCAGCGCGTCGATCAGCAGTGGCAGGCCCATGACGGCGACACGCTGCTGGCCAGCGCCAGCGTGGTGGTACTGGCCGGCGCCGCCGAGATCAGACAGTTCCCCGCCAGCCGCGAGCTACCCCTCAAACGCATTCGCGGGCAGATCACGCGGCTGGCGCAAACCCCGGCGAGCGAAGCGTTGACTACGGTGGTGTGCGCCGAAGGGTACGTCGCGCCAGCACGCCTGGGAGAGCATACCCTCGGCGCCAGTTTCGACTTCAAGAACGACGACCTGACACCCACAGCCGCCGAGCACGCGGGCAACCTGACGATGCTGCGGGAGATCTCCGAAGACTTGCTGCATCGCCTGGGCGCCGAAACCCTGGCGCCCGAACACATGGAAGGCCGCGCCGCGTTTCGTTGCACCAGCCCCGACTACCTGCCCATCGTCGGGCCACTGGCCGATTTCACTGCGTTCAACCAGGCCTATGCCGTACTGGGCAAGGATGCCCGGCAAGTGCCGGACACTCCCTGCCCCTGGCTGCCTGGCCTGTACATCAACAGTGGCCATGGCTCGCGCGGGCTGATCACCGCACCGTTGTGCGGCGAACTGCTGGCAGCCTGGCTCAATGACGAACCGCTGCCCGTGCCGGCCAGTGTCGCCGAGGCGTGCCATCCGAACCGGTTTGCCTTGCGCACGTTGATCCGTGGCAAGGCGCCAGCGCGTTGATCAACTGGCCGACGGCGCGCACAGGCTGAAGTCGTCCAGGCGCAACGCATCCTGAGTCAGGGTTTCGACTTCCCTGACTTCGGCCTGGCGCTGATCCCTATGGACCTCGTTCATGCGCGCGCGATACTCGGCATCCTGCAGTTCCAGCGCGTTGTCGAAGACGTCTTGCATGCGTTGGCTGAATGGCGCATTCAACGCCTCGAAACGGCTGGCATGGGTGCGCTTCAAATACTCCCGCCAGAACGGCAATTCGACGATGTACTTCAACAGCGCCGGTGACAGCTCTGCGGCTTTGAGATCCAGTTGCGCCTGGTCGAGTGCCGTGCGCGAAACCTTGGCCAAATCGCTGTGGAGCATGCCCTGGGGCTGCCCTGGCAGATACACGACGCTCTTCAGCCCGGTGCGAAACGCCAGGCTGACCTCCAACGGGTCGGCGCCCGGGTGCTCCAGGCTATGACGCCGGGCGATGTGTTCCAACTGGTCGAGTCGAAACAAGCCCTTGGCCAATTTCAACAGCGGCTTGGCAGTCAGGGGTTTGCCATTGATCGCACGCGACGCCTGATGGATTTCCACCAGCACTTCCAGGCTGCTGAAATTCACGGACGCCGCATCGTCGCAATTGAGGGGCGTGGCCGCGCGCTGAAAAATCTCTTCACGCAGATCGGCATCGGCCGCCGTAGCGTCGAGTACCTGCCACACCCGTCGGTTCATGTCCTCACGCACCTGCCGGGCATCCGAGGTATGGCCCAGTTCAGCCAGCAAGGTGAATAACCCGTCACTGCCGGGTTCGTTTTTAAGGCCGGACCAGGCCAGGTCCTTGTCGGCGTAATCCGCCACATGCTCATCCGCCAGCCAAGTATCCCGGGCCCGCTGTTCGTTCAAGCGGCTGATGTCATCTTCAAGGAACCCCATGCCGACACCCACGCGCTGACGGTAGTCGCCCAGCGCCGCGCGGCTGACGGTGGACAACGGGTTATGGCGCAGGTTGAACGCCCGAGCCCTCTCCCGGGGCAACGCCAGCAGCCAGTCGGGCAACTCGGCGATGTCGTTTTTGCGCAGGTCAACCTGTTCCAGATAGGGTAAGCCACGGGCACTGGCGGGAAAGTCCTTGAGCCGGCAGTCCCGCAGGATCAATTCGCGCAAGCCCCGCAACTGGCCTACATCCGGGGAGTCGATCAGCGGGTTGCCAGCCAGGTCGAGGCTTTTCAGGCCACGCATTTCGGCGAGTTTCTTGCGCGTGTGCTGGGTCAGTTGCAGGCGGTTGCGAGCCAGGCGCAGATGGTCGAGATCGGGCATCAGGGACAGCGCCTCTGGCAGGCGCGTCAGCCGATTGTCCGCCAGGTCCACCGAACGCAGGCGAGTGAAGTGCTTGAGAAAGTAGGTCACGTCATCGCCCAACTCCATGTTGCGCAGGGACACCTGCCGGGCCCTGTCGAAACGCACCTGGGGCGGCAGAGGCGGCAGGCTGCCCAGTGTCATGCCATCCAGCGTCAAGCCGGGCACATCGAGACGCTGCGCGTCATGCACGATGAATTGGCCGCGCCAGCAACGCTCTATGGCTTTACTGGCCTGGGCACGTCGCAGGCGGTAGTCCCACAAGGGGCCATCGGCGTCTGTGTGGCCACGACGGTCGCTGGCCCAGCGTTTGAGTGCCTGCTGCAGCGCGCCCAGTTCCACCTCCAGCCCCTGGACAGCCTTGGCGCGGCTCAAGTGATCGTGGCCTACCCCCTGCAGGAACACGCAGATCTGTGCCGGAGACATGCCCGGGTAAAGCTTGCCGACCTTGCGCACCAGCGCCGGAGCAAACTCGACCGCGGGGCCGGGCTTGCCTTGCAACTGGCTTTGAATGCACACAACGGGCTCGTCCTCTTCCATCTGCACCCGTTCAGGCCACAGGTAACGCGCAATGCGCCCACGTTCATCCTGACTCTTGAAGCGTAACTGGCTGCGCAGGTGATCGACCGACTGCTCACCCACCAGGTTCATCGTCCGGCGCTCGGCGGCCGACAGACAATCCACCACGGCCTGGAGCAGGCCATCGGGCCCGTTGACGCGGGTATTGAGGTCTGCTGCGCGCTCATCGAAGGCCTGGAAGCCCTCGGCCGTGTGCAAGATCGTCCGGCGCACTGCGGCAGTGGCAGCGCCGACCTGATCCAGCACAGGCCCGGCCAGGCTTCCCTCGCGCAGTTGTAGCAGCAGGTCCTTGGGCCAATGCGCCAGGCGCCCGAGCATGCCGAACACCGCGCGCCGGGTCGACGCATCGGCCAACTCAGGCCAGTACAGGCCCATCAGGGCCTGGTCCTCATCGATCAGGTCGAGCATCACTCGGCTGCGCTGCGCCAACCCCAGTGACACTCGGCCGGTTTTGCGCAGGTAATGACGTTCCACCCCAGGGGCATCGCAGAACAATTCCCAGGCGACGCGACGCGGCAAACGTGGAAAGTGCGCACACAGGGCCGCCCATTCGCCAAAGGCGAAGCCATTGTAGTGTTCATACAGTTTGCGATAGAGGACGTGGTGCTGATCTTTCACGGTGTCCAGCAAACGGCGTGTGAGCAACGCCGGCGCCTCCTTGAGTTCAACGGTTTGCCCCAGCAGCGTATGGCGCTCATCCTCGGTCAAGGCCAGCAGCAAGGTGTCGGTGACCTGGCCGTCCCTGAGTTGCTGCTCGGTGATATGGATGCTCCGGTCTTCGTAGTCGAACGGCGCCAGGTCCGGGTAGCTGACCAACAGGTAGCCCTCTTCGTCCAACACCTCAAAGAAACGCCCTTCCGGCCACCCGGGCATCAGCGCCAGGGCCAGAATCTGGGTGCGTGCGGTGACGGGATCCGGGGCGTGGCCGTTTTCCAGGGTCTCGATCAGGTCCAGCACCTTGCGGTGCTGGCGCCATCGGGCCACGCCGTCCTGGAAGCGTTGTGGCAGCGCCTGGTGATCCTGCGCCCACTGCTGCAGCACCTCCAGGTCGACCTGGTTGATGGCTGCAATACGCTGCAGGCTTTCGGCAGGCACGTCGGCCAGACCTGGTGCAAGGCGCCGGAGGTGATACACAGGGTCGGTCCAGCTTTGCGGACGCTCGTGAGTTTGCTGCCATCCGCCCTGGTGGTTATGTTTGAGCGGCGGCCGATACGCCTTCGGGTTCCGCGGATGGTTGATCCGCCACAGGCCGATGGCGGGGTCATAGCTGATGTCATAGACGTGCCCATCCATGCGGATGTAAGACTTGCCATTGGCCTGGTACACCCCGCGACTGTTATTGACCCTGGGCACCTGCAGGTCCACCCCCGGCCGGTACGATGAAAGGCGTGGGCGCCACAGGCGTGGCTGGCCATCCACATGCCTGACCGCCTCCACCCCGTCGAAAAAGGGTGTCGAGGCACTCAGGCTACGCTTGAGCGAACCCACCACGCGCCCTCCTGCCGCAAACAGCACCATGGCCGCAATGTCCTCCACCACGTTCACCAGATGCCGGAGCGCCTGGGCGTTGTCGTGGTGGCTCCAGTCCTCGACCCCGTCGAACACCTCCCCCAGCAGCTGCCCAATGGCCACGCCCATCATCAATTGCCCCAGCACCGGCACGACGAAGGACGCCACATTCAACACGTCCAACCCAACGCCGAGGTAATCCAGCCAGCGTTGTTGCCGGGCATCTTCATCCACCTGCTCGACGGGTACGGCCAGCAACCGGGCGTCCAACTGGAGCTTGCCGACATAGGCACGAAAGAAAAAATCGCTGAGGTTACTGAGCACCGGCACCGCCGTAATGGCGCCCAAGGCCTGGCGCTGATCAAACTGCGTGAAAAAATTCAGGCGCTCGGATTCGTCCAGGTATTGCCCGAACACCTGTCGATACGAGGCCACCTGCAATTTCAGGGTGAGGTATTGCTCGAAATCCTGTAGGGACGGGTACTCATACCAGGGGCGTACGGGTTCATTGGGCATGTAGACGATCAGGTCTCTGGCCGGCAACTCGCCCGGCGAAGCCTCGCCGAACACCACGACGCTCCACAGGCAGGCGCCGTCGATGTTCAAGCCTTGCCAGATCAGAGGCGTTTGCGCGGCCGTCGCCTGGACGACCTGGCCGGCCGGAACATCGGCGTTGATCAACGACAGCAACCGGGCATGGATGGCCGCGCTGATATGTTGCTTGCCCAGGGCAATATGCAGGTCGATCAGTACGTCTGAACGCTTGACCGAACCCACGGCCACCGCCATCGCGTTGTAGCTCAGCCCCAGTGGAGGTTCACCGGGGGCCGGCAAACTGAACACTTCTCGCAGATGGGCCTGGTAGGCACTGCCCAGGTCCAGCGCGCGGCAATAGCCCACGAACTGTCGCGCGGTCATTCCAGGCGCCAGGCTTGCGTCCTCGCCCCGGCGAATCACGGTATCGTCCGGCAACCCACCGGGTTCGGCTTCCGCGGCCGTGAAGTTCTGCATGGCCGCCTGCAACAGGCTGGGCCTTTCCACTCTCGCCGTTTCCAGCAAAACGCCGGTGACGTAGAGCCCCACTCCGAAGGGTTGGCGTCGGGGTCGCTCCAGGTAATCGCGGCGCACATCCAGCCCGATATGCCCCTGGGCGATCAGGTAAGCGCGCAGTTTTTCCGCGCAAAAACGATCCAGTGGCTGCAGCGCGCGCAGGCGTTCGGTCAATTCCCTTCTCGACGTTTCACTGTGACTGTGCGCCTGCTCGATGGCCGACAGCGTCTGCGGTGGCGCTTGAACCATCCACAGCGGCAGTCGCTCGCGCAACACCCGGGCCTTGTCCAGGTCGCCGGTGATCTCCAGCAACCCCGCGTCCAGCTCATCGGCGGTCATCGGCGCAACCAGCGCCTGTACATCTCGTGTTTCAGTCATCCCAACCGTCCCTCATGCCGTCAATGATGACCGGATACGATAAGCCCGGCTGTCGCCCTGAAAGATTCAAATTCCCATGCTTTGCGCGCCCACAGGCTCAAGATTCTGGTTCTAAACCAGCAGCTGTTACCGCCACAGGTGTGCAGCCCGCGCAACGCCTGCACAGCAGTCGCGGCGCCTACGGCTATGCGCCTTATAACTTATCGGTCTAAAACTCCACGGATAGCACTGGGTCAGTTTCTGGGTACGCGCCCTCAGGGCGTATTGAGTTTAAAAACCTCCCCAACGGAAAAACCGGTAAGGAATTTATGTGCGGATTAGCTGGAGAATTACGTTTCGATGCCCAACCTGCCGACCTGGCTGCGATTGAGCGCATCACCCATCATTTGGCCCCCCGTGGCCCCGACGCCTGGGGCTTCCACGCCCAAGGGCCGATTGCCCTGGGCCACCGACGCCTGAAAGTCATGGACCTGTCGGACGGCTCGGCCCAACCGATGGTCGACGCCCACCTGGGCCTGTCCTTGGCCTTCAACGGCGCCATCTACAACTTCCCGGAACTGCGAGAAGAGCTGGAAGCCCTGGGCTACGCCTTCTATTCCGGTGGCGACACCGAAGTGCTGCTCAAGGGTTACCACGCCTGGGGCAAAGCCCTGCTGCCCAAGCTCAACGGCATGTTTGCCTTTGCCATCTGGGAGCGTGACGCTCAGCGGCTGTTCATTGCCCGCGACCGTCTCGGCGTGAAGCCGTTGTACCTGTCGCGCACCGGCCAGCGCCTGCGGTTTGCTTCCGCGTTGCCAGCCTTGCTCAAGGGCGGCGATATCAACCCGATCCTCGATCCGGTGGCGCTCAACCATTACCTGAACTTCCACGCCGTGGTGCCGGCCCCGCGTACCCTGCTGGCGGGCATTGAAAAACTGCCACCGGCCAGTTGGATGCGCATCGACGCCAGCGGCAAGACCGAGCAGAAAACCTGGTGGACCCTGCCTTACGGCCCGCGTGAGGATGAAAAACACCTGACGCTGGAAGACTGGACCGACCGCGTGCTGGACAGCACCCGCGAAGCCGTGGCCATCCGCCAACGTGCGGCGGTGGACGTGGGCGTGCTGCTGTCAGGCGGTGTGGATTCGAGCATGCTCGTCGGCTTGTTGCGCGAAGTCGGCGTGGACGACCTGTCGACCTTCTCCATCGGCTTTGAAGACGCCGGCGGCGAGCGCGGTGACGAGTTCCAGTATTCGGACCTGATCGCCAAGCACTACGGCACACGCCATCACCAGTTGCGGATTGCCGAACGCGAGATCATCGAGCAACTGCCAGCCGCGTTCCGTGCCATGAGCGAGCCGATGGTCAGCCACGACTGCATCGCCTTCTACCTGCTGTCGCGGGAAGTGGCCAAGCATTGCAAGGTGGTGCAAAGCGGCCAGGGCGCCGATGAGCTGTTTGCCGGTTACCACTGGTATCCACAGGTAGACGGCGCCAGCGACCCGTATGCGGCGTACCGCGAGGCGTTCTTTGATCGCAGCTACGACGACTACGCTGCCACCGTCGCGCCTAAGTGGCTGACCGCCAACGACGCGGCCGGTGACTTCGTGCGGGAGCATTTCGCGATGCCGGGTGCCAATGCGGCGGTGGACAAGGCCCTGCGCCTGGACAGCACGGTGATGCTGGTGGACGACCCGGTCAAACGCGTCGACAACATGACCATGGCCTGGGGCCTGGAAGCGCGCACGCCGTTTCTCGATTACCGCCTGGTGGAACTCTCGGCCCGTGTGCCGGGTAAGTTCAAGCTGCCCGATGGCGGCAAACAGGTGTTGAAAGAAGCCGCGCGCCGGGTCATCCCCAGTGAAGTCATCGACCGCAAGAAGGGCTATTTCCCGGTGCCGGGCCTCAAGCATTTGCAAGGCGACACCCTGAACTGGGTGCGCGAACTGCTGCTGGACCCGAGTCAGGATCGTGGCCTGTTCAACCCTGCGATGCTCGACCGCCTGCTCACCGACCCGCAAGGCCAACTGACACCGCTGCGCGGCTCCAAGCTGTGGCAACTGGCGGCGCTGAACCTGTGGCTCAGTGAACAAGGAATCTGATCGATGAAACCCCATGCAGCGGCTTACAGCCAACGCCTGCTCAAGGGCCAGGCGCCCTCCTACGAGCGCCTGCAAGCCCGGCTGGCCGAAGACGGCAGCCCTTCGAGCGCCGAACCGATTGCCGTGCACTGCGGTTGGGGCCGGTTGCTGATCGGGCATACCTTCCCCGACCCTGCGAGCCTGGCCCAGGAGCTGCTCAACGAGCAGCCCGGAGAGCGGGATATCGCGCTGTACGTGGCCGCGCCCCAGCAGATCCTGGGGATCGATCCGCAGCAACTGTTCCTCGACCCCTCCGACACCCTGCGCCTGTGGTTCACCGACTACCGCCCGGCCACCCGGGTGTTTCGCGGCTTTCGCATTCGCCGGGTGCAGACCGAGGCGGATTGGGCAGCGGTCAACCAGCTGTACCAGGGACGCGGCATGTTGCCGGTGGACGCTGAACGCCTTACGCCGCGCCATCAAGGTGGCCCGGTGTACTGGCTGGCCGAAGACGAAGACAGCGGCGCGGTGATCGGCAGCGTGATGGGCCTCAACCACCAGAAGGCCTTCCATGACCCGGAAAACGGTTGCAGCCTGTGGTGCCTGGCAGTCGATCCGCAATGCACGCGCCCAGGCGTCGGTGAGGTACTGGTGCGTCACCTGGTGGAGCATTTCATGAGCCGTGGCCTGAGCTACCTGGACCTGTCGGTGTTGCACGATAACCGCCAGGCCAAGAGCCTCTACGCCAAGCTCGGTTTTCGCGCACTGACCACCTTTGCGATCAAGCGCAAGAACGGCATCAACCAGCCGTTGTTCCTTGGCCCGGGCCCCCAGGCAGGGTTCAACCCCTATGCGCGGATCATCGTCGAGGAAGCCCATCGGCGCGGCATCGATGTGCAGGTGGACGACGCCGATGCCGGCCTGTTCACCTTGAGCCACGGCGGGCGCCGTGTGCGCTGCCGCGAGTCGTTGAGCGACCTGACCAGCGCCATCAGCATGACCCTTTGTCAGGACAAGAGTTTGACTCACAAGGTGCTCAAGGCCGCCGGTTTGAAACTGCCGTCGCAGCAATTGGCGGGCAGTGCCGATGACAACCTGGAGTTTCTCGACGAGCACCAGCGCATCGTGGTCAAGCCACTCGATGGCGAGCAGGGCCAGGGTGTGGCAGTGGACCTGCAGAACATCGAAGAGGTGCAGAAAGCCATTGAAGCGGCGCGCCAGTTCGACAGCCGCGTGCTGCTGGAAAGCTTTCATGAAGGCCTGGACCTGCGCATCCTGGTGATCGGTTTTGAGGTGGTCGCCGCCGCGATCCGCCGTCCGGCCGAGGTGACCGGCGACGGTCATCACTCCATTGGCGCGCTGATCGAGGCCCAGAGCCGGCGCCGCCAGGCGGCCACCGATGGCGAGAGCAAGATCCCCCTCGACGCCGAAACCCAGCGCACCCTCCACGCCGCCGGTTACGACTACAGCAGCATCCTGCCGCGTGGCCAGACCCTGGCCGTGCGCCGCACCGCCAACCTGCACACCGGGGGCTGCCTGGAGGACGTCACCGCGATCCTGCACCCCACGCTGGTGGACGCCGCCGTGCGTGCCGCCCGTGCACTGGATATCCCCATGGTGGGCCTGGACCTCATGGTGCCGGCCGCCGATCAACCCGAGTACGTGTTTATCGAAGCCAACGAACGGGCCGGACTGGCCAACCATGAGCCGCAGCCAACGGCTGAGCGGTTTGTGGACCTGCTGTTTCCCCACAGTTAGCTGACTGCTTGAGAGGTGGGGTGCCTGCACTGGCCCTATCGCAGGCAAGCCAGCTCCCACATTGGAATGCGATCACCTGTGGGAGCCGGGCTTGCCCGCGATGAGGCCTTTACAGGCACTACATCCTGACAAGCCAATAGGAGTCTTTATGAGCCGAACCATCCCCGAACCCGATCTCAACTACCTGCAGAAAGTCCTGCTGGAAATGCTCGCCATTCCCAGCCCCACCGGGTTTACCGACACCATCGTGCGCTACGTCGCCGAGCGCTTGGAAGAACTGGGCATTCCCTTTGAAATGACCCGGCGCGGCACCATTCGCGCCACCCTCAAAGGCCAGAAGAACAGCCCCGACCGTGCCGTGTCGGCACACTTGGACACCATCGGTGCCGCCGTGCGCGCCATCAAGGACAATGGCCGGCTGAGCCTGGCCCCGGTGGGCTGCTGGTCGAGCCGCTTTGCCGAGGGCAGCCGCGTCAGCCTGTTCACCGATAACGGCGTGATCCGGGGTAGCGTGCTGCCGCTGATGGCCTCCGGGCATGCGTTCAACACCGCCGTGGATGAAATGCCGGTGAGCTGGGACCACGTGGAGCTGCGCCTGGATGCCTACTGCGCCACCCGCGCCGACTGCGACTCCCTGGGGATCGGCATCGGTGACTACGTGGCCTTCGACCCCCTGCCCGAATTTACCGAAAGCGGGCACATCAGCGCCCGTCACCTCGACGACAAGGCCGGCGTGGCCGCCCTGCTCGCCGCGCTCAAGGCGATCGTCGACAGCGGCGAGCCCTTGCTGATCGACTGCCATCCGCTGTTCACCATCACCGAGGAAACCGGCAGCGGCGCGGCAGCCGCCTTGCCATGGGACGTGAGTGAGTTTGTCGGCATCGACATCGCCCCGGTCGCCCCCGGGCAACATTCCAGCGAACATGCGGTGAGTGTGGCGATGCAGGATTCCGGTGGCCCTTATGACTATCACCTGTCCCGTCACCTGCTGCGCCTGGCCTCGGACAACGAGCTGCCGGTGCGTCGTGACCTGTTCCGTTATTACTTCAGCGATGCGCACTCGGCGGTCACGGCTGGCCACGACATCCGTACCGCCTTGCTGGCATTCGGCTGCGATGCGACCCACGGTTACGAGCGCACGCACATCGACAGCCTTGCGGCGCTGAGCCGCTTGCTGGGGGCCTACATCCTCAGCCCGCCCGTGTTCGCCAGCGATGCGCAGCCCGCCCAGGGCTCCCTGGACCGGTTCAGCCACCAGCTGGAACATGAGACACAGATGGAGAGCGACACGCGGGTGCCGTCGGTGGACAGCCTGGTCGGACAGAAGTCCTGACACGGGCAACTGCTGGTCACAAGGGCCCCGGCGCAGTAGGATCGCCGGGACTCACTACCCGAGGCTTGTATGCTGATTCCCTACGACGCACTTGAAGTCGATACCCTGACCCGCCTCATCGAAGACTTCGTCACCCGCGACGGCACCGACAACGGCGATGAAACGCCCCTGGAAACGCGTGTTCTGCGTGTGCGTCAGGCACTGACCAAGGGCCAGGCGCTGATCGTGTTCGACCCTGAAAGCGAGCAATGCCAATTGATGCTCAAGCACGATGTGCCCAAGCATCTGTTCGACTGAGGGAGGCTCAGGGGTTGGGCACCGCGTGGGCAGCGGTGCCCTGGCGCTCAAGGATTTTCTGATACACCTCGGCCCGGTGCACGTGCACCCCGGTCGGTGCTTCCACACCAAATTTCACCTGGGGCCCATTCAACTCGAGGATGTGCAGGGTGATGTCATCGCCGATGGAGATGACTTCGCCTACGGCGCGGCTTAAGACCAGCATGGCGGTTGTCCTTATTCAGTGACAGGACCTTGACCATGCGCGCTAGAGCAGGCGGGCATCAATGCCTTGCGGCCAAATCAGGCCGTACCTACACCACAAGGTAACTTACCTGACAGACTGCGACCCAATCAGCCTTTGGCTGCCTGGGCCTTGGCGCGCATCTTGTCCGCCATGCTTGTCATCTCGTCGTACAGCAGCTGCGGGTTTTTCTGCTTCAGCGCCCAGGCCATGCGGCCCTGCTCGTGAGGCAGGATCATGAACTCGCCCTGGGCCACCTGCTGGTAAATGTAATCGGCGATATCGGCCGCTGAGATCGGCGAGCTTTCCAGCAACTTGCCCACCTGGGCTTTCATTGCCGGGGTTGGCCCACGGAAGGAATCCAGCAGGTTGGTCTGGAAGAACGACGGGCAGACCACGTGCACCCCCACCTCCTGCTGCTTGAGCTCCACCAGCAGGCTTTCCGACAAAGCCACCACGCCGGCCTTGGCCACGTTGTAGTTGCTCATCGCCGGGCCTTGCATCAAGGCCGCCATCGACGCGATGTTGATGATGCGCCCCTTGCTCTTTTCCAGCAGCGGCAGGAACGCCTTGCAGCCCTTGACCACGCCCATCAGGTTGATTGCGATCTGCCAATCCCAGTCCTCCAGGGACAATTCGGCGAAGAAGCCGCCCGAGGCCACGCCGGCGTTGTTGACGATGACATCGATACCGCCGAGCTTGACCTCGCAGGCCTGGGCAAATGCCGTGAGCTGGCTGTAGTCGCGCACGTCGCAACGCTGCACAAAGCCGTCACCGCCGACCTCGCGCACCCGCTTCAGGGTTTCCTGCAAGCCCGGCTCGCTGACGTCCGACAAGGCCAGTTGCCAACCCTCGCGCGCCCAGCGCAGAGCGATTTCGCGACCCAGGCCGGACCCGGCGCCAGTGATCATCATGCGATTTTGCATAGGAAGTAGCCTTGTGGTTCACGGAAGAAGTGATCGGCAGTGTAGCGAAGGTTTTTCCTACACCCACGTACCATCCAATTGATGAATGCCTCAGGCAAACCGGCGCCCGGGTGCGAGGGCGGCCTATAGCGCAAGTTCAATAATTTTCAACTAGACAGATGAAGTTGCGAGCGTATTAAAAGAAATAACACGGCGTGCAAAATGCTTTAAAAAAATAGTGAATTTTCTGTGAAGTGCCAGAGTCGGAGTTGTTAAGGCGTTCGTAAATAAACGGACCTTACTTTAAATAACCGGTCTTTGCAGAAGGCCTATAAGGAAGATAAACCATGAGCCTCATTCTGATCATTATCCTGATCCTCCTGCTGGTCGGTGGCCTGCCAGTGTTCCCGCACTCGCGTAACTGGGGTTACGGCCCCTCGGGTATCCTCGGTGTTGTACTGGTGGTGCTTCTGGTGCTGTTGTTACTCGGTCGGATATAAAACCCAGGCAAAAAAAAGAGGCCTCCAAGAGGCCTCTTTTTTATTGCCGATTAGTTAGTCCGGCTTGCCATCAACCACACCCGCGGTGTTATCCAACAGGCTCTTGGTAGCGGTTTGCAGGAACGACTCGAGTTTCTGCTTAAGCGCCGCCTCGTCCGGCGATTCAGGAATCACTTTGCCCGTGGGGTTTTCACCCAATTCGTATTCCCACAGCTTGGGTGGCATTTCCTTGGGCAATACCAGCACGCGATCAGCAGTGAGCAAGGCCACGGTCTGGTCGCTGCCCGATGGCTTGATCACGCCGAAGCCCTTGTCGCCTTCCGGCAGGTTCAGCAGGTCGCGGCCCCAGCACTGGTGCAGGGTGTCGCCACCGAGGCGGCCCATGATGGTCGGCACGATGTCGATCTGAGTGCCCACGGTGTGGTCACGCTGGCCGAATTTTTCCTGGATACCCGGTGCGATCATCAGCATCGGCACGTTGAAACGGCCCAGGTCCATTTCGGTGATCTGCTGCTCGTTGCCAAACCCGTGGTCACCCACCACCACGAACAGGGTTTCCTTGAAGTACGGCTCTTTGCGCGCCTTCTCGAAGAACTGGCCCAAGGCCCAGTCGGAGTAGCGCATGGCGGTCAAGTGCTCGTCCAGGCTGCCACGGCCGGTGACCTTGTCGACCGGCAAAGGCGTCGGCAAGGCATACGGGGTGTGGTTGGACAGGGTCTGCAGCAGCGCATAGAACGGCTTGCCGCTTTCACCGCGCGTTTTCAGCTCTTCCAGGCCACGGTTGAACATGTCCTGGTCGGACACGCCCCACGTCGGGTCGGAGAACACCGGGTTGACGAAGTCATTGCGGCCGATGAAGTTGGTCATGCCCTGGTTGCTGAAGAAGCCCGACTGGTTGTCCCAGGCAAAGTCGCCGTTATAGACATACACGTCGTCAAACTTGCGCGCGCTGAGCAACTGCGGCAGGCCCGACAGCTTGTGGCTGCCTTCCGGGGTTTGCATCAGGTATTCGAAGCCCGGCAGGTTCGGGAAGCAGGCCATGGTGGCAAACATACCCTGGTGGGTGTGGGTGCCGTTGGAGAAGAAGCGATCGAACAGCAGGCCTTCCTTGGACAGCTTGTCGAAGTAAGGCGTGATGTTGCCGGGACGGCCCAAGGCGCCCACCGAGTGACCGGCGAAGCTTTCCATCAGGATCACCACCACGTTCTTGATCGGCAGGGTTTTCTCGGCCGGTGGCGTGTAGTCACGGCGCACGGCAGCGGTGTCGGTGTCCACCAGCTTCTCGGCCGGCAGTACCAGCATGTCGCGCACGGTCTGGGTGGCCAGCGGCTGCTCCAGGGTGGCCTTCCAGATGTTGGAACGCTCTTCGGAGAAACGCGACTTGGCGGCGGCGATCAGCGACAGAGTACCGTTGAGGCCCAGTTGGTTGGCGAAGTTCGATTCGGTGGTGTAGACGTCACCCCAACGCAGTGGCGGGCCCTGGCGCAGGGTGCCACGGATGGCGACCACGGCGATCAACAGGCAGACCACGAACACCGCAATGCGTGTGTACCACGGCGCCACTTGGCGGGTGCCGATGCTGCCGCCACTGAACGGGCCACGGGGGCGCGTTGCACGGTCGGCGCCCTTGAAGGCAATGCTCAGGATCAGCGTGCCTACGGCCCACGCCAGCAGGTAGCGCACCACCGGGAAACCGTACCAGAGCATGCTCATCACGGTTTTCGGGTCTTCCTTCACGTACTGGAAAACCAGGCCATTGAGGCGCTGGTGGAACTCACGGTAGAAGTCCATTTCCATCAGGCCCAGGAACAGGCAAATGCTGGACGCGACGGTCAGCCACAAACGGAAGAACCCACGTGCCGCCATGGCCCGCACGCTGAACAGAGCCAACAGCAGCGGCACCAGCACGTACATCACCAGGCGGATATCCAGGCGCAGGCCGTTGGCAAACGCTTCCAGGAATGTCGAGGCCGGTGTGTCGAGGATCATCTCGCGGTTGTAGACCAGCAGCGCAAGGCGCAGCAGGGAGAACATCACCATCATGACCAGTGCGCAGAGCAGCGTGTACGCCAGATGGGATTTGACGGTCGGTTGCAGCAAGCGATTAGAAGCTCGCTGCTGACTCAGGGCGTCCGGGTTTGCCATGTCGTTTAAGGACCCATTGGAAGTTAAAGTTGCGAAATATTGCAGCGTCTTCCTACCGACACTCAAGCATGTAGGAAAACAGAGGCGGCGCTTTGGCGCGAATGGTGCCCCATCACTGCCAGCAACGCTATGGTTTACTGAGGGTTAGCGCTTCTTTGTGGTGTTTTCCCTGGCATGAAAAAGATCTTTCCGGCAGAGAGTCGAAGCGTGGGAATTATCCGAGGGGAGTTGTGAAAATTCTGTGCAGCGAATATTTCGACACATAAATTTCTGGACGCACACAAAACAACGTGGGAACGAGCCGCCCGCAAAAACAGTGTGTCAGCCTGAGTTTCTGGTACTGATCCACCGCATTCGCGGGCAAGTCGAATCGTCGCGCCGCCGCTCCCACATTGACTGTGTCCGCTTCGAATCGAGGGGGGATCAGATCCGCACGTTGCCACGCGGCCCGGCAATCGCCCAGATGATCAGGCCCAATACCGGCAACAACAGGATCAACAGGATCCACAGCACTTTGGCGCCCGTGCTCGCGCCGCTTTTGAACACGTTGATGATCGCCCAGATATCCAGGGCGAGGATGATCAGCCCGATCAGGCTATTAAACGTGGAACCCATGGTGTCGCTCCTTAGTGAGGGGCATGCACTTGTAGGATAGTCAGCCCTGCCAGGGGTTCCGTTTTATTTCAGACGTGCAGGGCAATGCGCAACGCTTCCAACGACGGCTCGCCCTTGATGCCCACTTCGGCACACAGCTCCAGCACGCGCGGCAAGTCGTTGCCGTAGACCAGCACCGCCTGGATTTCGTCATCGAGCAACTGGCTGAAGTTGAGCAGCACGTAGCCACCGTCTTCCGGGCTGAGGGCGCTCATCTGGATCTGGATACGGTTGAGCGCCGTGAGGTCTTCGGTCTTGGCCAGTTGCTTGGGCTTGAGGTTGAACGCCACGCCAGGGCCGAACGAGGCGACGATCTGGGCGAACAGGTCGCCGTAGGTGTCGGCCTGGAACAGCACGGTATCGGGCAGGCTGCCGACCACGACCCACTCCCCCAGCGGAATAGGGAAGGTGTCGTCGTAGTTGATATCCGGGTTGGCCGCCAGAAAGGCCGCAGGGTCGGCGTAGGCCTGGGCCGCTTCATCGGCGATGCGCGCCACTTCGTCCTCGCCCATGACGCCGGCGCTGATTTTGCTGATGAGTTCGACGAGGGCGGTTTTCATGGGGCGATCCTGTGGCGGGCGGGTTTTCGAGGGCGCGTAGCCTACACCAGTTTCTGCAGCTGCGCCGCCGTATCCACCGCGCCCATGGTTTGCGCCGCTGCCAACGCGGTGGCGCCCTGGGCATCAGCGGCCTTGGGGTTGGCGCCCTGACCGAGCAGGTACTCGACCATTTCGACACGGTTGAACATCGCCGCCATCATCAACGCCGTACGCCCGTCGGAAGAGGCCGCATCCACCGGCGCTCCGCCTTCAATCAGCGCCTTGACCACCGCCAGGTTGCCCTTGAACGCCGCACCGGCCATGGGCAATTGGTTCTTGTCGTTGGCGATCTGTGGGTCGGCCTTGAATTCCAGCAGCACTTTCACCGCGTCGGCGTGGCCGTGATAGGCCGCGAGCATCAGCAACGTGTCGCCATTGTGGTTACGGAAGTTGGCGGGCAAGCCCTTGGCCAGCAACGCTGCGAGCATGGCTGCGTCGCCGCGGCGGGCCACGTCGAAGACCTGTTCGGCAAATTCGGCGGCTTCGTCTTCGGTCATTTGTTTGGCGTGGTCTGACATGTGGGGCTCCTTGTCTGGTGCTTTATAGGCGCCCAGTGTCGCGAGGGAGTTCCCACCTGTCATGGCTTTTTTGTCAAAAGCGGCCATAGGCAGAATCAATAACGCCGCCTTTAATAACGAAAGTGCCCACCCTGAATCTGCGCCAACAGTTGACCGGTCACCGGCACGTAGCAGTCCGAACCCGGCAGCCACGCATAGACCGGGTCATTGCCCGCCTTCTCCGGGTCAAAGGCCTCCTCCTTGAGCTTGACCTTCTGGTACTTGAACGTGCCGGTGGTTTCCATCTTCACCTTGATCCGCAGGAACAGCGGCACCGCATAGTGGGGCAACTGGCCGTGGGCGAACCGCAACAATTCACGCATGTCCAGTGAGGCCAGGGACTCGCTCGGCGTGATGGCGACCATCCCGGCACGGCCGTTGGTGTTTTCGATCTCCACGCCATAGGCCACCACTTCGGCGATCTGCGGGTGTTGCAGCAACACGTTCTCGACTTCGGTTGTGGACACGTTCTCCCCCTTCCAACGATAGGTGTCCCCCAGGCGGTCGACGAATTGCGCGTGACCAAAGCCGATGCTGCGCACCAGGTCGCCGGTATTGAAGTAGCGGTCGCCCTTTTCGAACACGTCGGTGAGGATCACCTTGCGGTTCTTTTCCGGGTCGGTGTAGCCGTCATAGGGTGACTTTTCATCGATCCTGGCCAGCAACAGGCCCTGCCCGCCTTTTTTCACTTTCAGCATGAAACCATCGCTGCCACGCACCGGCTCTCCCGTGTCGTGGGCGTAGTCCACCAGCGCCCAGTGCTGCAGGCAAAAGCCGACGGTGTTGTCGAAATTCAAGATATTGGTGAAGCCGATATTGCCGTCGCTGGCGGCATACAACTCGCAGATATGCGCCACGCCATGACGCGCCTTGAACTGCGCCCACACCCCCGGTCGCAGGCCGTTGCCGACCATCTTGGTCACGCTGTGATCACGGTCTTTTTCGCTGGCAGGCTGGTCGAGCAGGTAGCGGCACAACTCACCGACATAACCGAGGGTGGTGGCCTTGAACCTGCGGGCATCATCCCAGAACTGGCTAGCGCTGAACTTGCGCCGGATGGCGAACCCCGAGGCGCCGACAATCGCCGAGCCCCAGCAAACACACAGGCCGGTGGCGTGGTACAGCGGCAGGGTGCAATAAAGGACATCCTCCGGCCCCATGTCCAGGGCAATGCTGCCGAAGCTGACGGCGGTCTTGGTCCAGCGGCCATGCTTCATGATGCCGGCCTTGGGCAACCCCGTGGTGCCGGAGGTGTAGATATAGAAGCAGGGGTCGTTGAAGAAGATTTGCGCGGTGCTCGGCGGGTTGTCCGCCGGGGACTCGGCGCTGGCGGTGATCAGGTCGACGTAGCCGTCGGGCACTGCGCTGGCCTGCTGGTCGGCGACAAACCAGGTGTGCTCGGCGGGAATCTGCACCTGATGACACACCGCTTCATAGGACGCCACCAGTTCCGCCCCCACCACAATCGCTGCCGGGCTCACCAGGTTCAGGCTGTGCACCAGCGCGGCCTGGGTCTGCGCCGTATTGAGCATGGCGCAGATACCGCCCAGCTTGGCCACGGCCAGCACGCTGAGCAGCAATTCGGGGCGATTCTCGATGAACAACGCCACCACATCCCCCTTGCGGATGCCCTGGTCATGCAGGTAGTGGGCAATGCGGTTGGCGCGACCGTTAGCCTCACGGTAGGTAAGGCAGGTATCGGCATACAGCAGCGCGACGCCATCGGGGTTGCGCAATGTGGCCTGCTCAAAATGCCAGCCCAGGCCGCAGGGCTGCGCGGGGTCGGTGACATTGGCCGCGCGCATGCCGCGCACCACCCGAGGCAGGGCCCGGACAATGGTGGGCACCTTACGCAGCATCATGCCCCAGGTGATCATGTCGTTTGGCGGTTGGCTCATGGGGAACGTCCTTTTTCTTATTCTTCGTAGGATCCTGAAACAGCGACGCTTCTGTAGGCAGGAGGTCGAATGTCTTGCAGGAAAATACGCCAGCCATTCTTGGACTGTACATGCGGGATTTGAAAAGTTTTGTATCCCGAACCCCTGCGTTCAGTTAAATGGAATTACCCCCGCAGGCAGCAGTCGATAGAAGGGCAGGACGCCGAGACGTCACGGAAAAAACCCGGCCCGGATAGCGCAAAATGCAGGATGCACGATGGCCATTCATGCAAATTGCACGAAAACGAAAATCGCATATTTTTATAAGTAATTGATTTATAAGGTTTTTTATAGAGAGCCAATACTGGCACAATCACTGCACCTATCACTCCATGCTTGCCAACTTGAGCCAACGGAGCTGATAGACATGAGCCTGATCCAAGATAAATTCGCTTCTGTATTCTCCCAATACGACGTCACCACCCAACCGCGCCCGGACGGCGGCATCCTGTTGACCCTGCGCAACAGCGAAGGCAAACAGGTCAAGCGCTCGATCTCGTACCAACAGCTGCACACCGCCGATCAACTGACCTGGGTGATCAGCGCCATTCGCCGCGACCTGGCCGAGCAAGCCAGCGAGCTGCCACAGATTTCGATGCTGCAAAGCCAGAACCGCTTTGCCCTGCCGACTTACCATTCGGCCTAAGCACCGGCACAAAAAGGGCCGCGACGCCGTTGAGCGTCGCGGCCCTTTTTTCGCCCTCAATACAGCCCCAGGCGGGCCGCTTCGTTCATTGCCTGCACACGATTGGTGACCTGCAGCTTGCCGTAGATATTACGCAGGTGAAACTTCACGGTGGCTTCGGAGACCGCGCGAATCTGGCTGATTTCCCAGACGGTTTTCCCTTCTGCCGCCCAGCGCAAGATCTCAAGCTCTCTAACCGTAAGGGTTTTGCCCGACTGGCTCAGGCGCCTTCTTGTCGCGATCGGCGCAGTAACCGGCTTACGGCATGAATCCTCGGGGCCGCTCATGACTCTCTCCTTCTTATTATCGGATGCCCCCGCCCATCTTCGGATTCCTCCGATTGACAGACGTTATAAACATAGGGGCAGGAGAGAGTTACATAATGAAAGGAATGAAAGCATAGGGTGCCGAATAAACAGCTGGGTCTCACAGATTGTTAGGCCGCTTCCCACACCAACTTCCAACTGGCCGGGGTTGATCATTCTTACGTTTGCGCCTAGTCATCCAACCCTGGAAAGCCCGAGGCCAGGGTGTCGCCGGTGAACATCGGTACCCAGCCTTGGGCTGTATCGAACATGCGCAGTGCCACGAAGTGCGGGTTTTCACCCATGTCGAACCAGTGCGGCAAGCCGGCCGGAATCAGCAGCAAATCATTCTTTTCGCAGCGCACGGCGTAGACATAGTCACCCACATGCAGGCAAAACAGGCCCTGGCCAGCCAGGAAAAAACGCGCATCGTCTTCGCTGTAGCGGCGTTCATCCAGGAACTGGGCGCGCATTTCGGCCGCTTGCGGGTGGTCGCCCGTGACACTCAGCAGCTCGACCGAGCGGTAGCCCAGGGCGTCGATCTGCGGCTGGTAGGCCGCAATCATTTCAGCCGCGCTGGCGCCCTTCTCTATCGGGCCGGGCTGCCAACGCTCGAACCGCACGCCGTGCTCGGCCAGGGTCGACACAATATCGTCGAAGTGGGTGAGCACCTTGTTCGGGGTATCAGGCGTGGCGATGTGATAAACGGCGACATAACTCATTGCACGGTTCCTCTATTCGGCTCTTGCAAGCGCAGGCCAATGATAACGGCGGCCGCCAGGGCCGCGACGCTGGCGATACTGAATGTCAGGGTCGGCCCCAGCAGGTTCCAGCTGTAGCCGGCATACAGGGCGCCCAACGCGCCACCGGTGCCGGCCAGCGCGGCATACAACGCCTGGCCCTGGCCTTGCTGGCGGTCGCCGAAGCTGCGTTGCACAAAAGCAATCGCTGCCGCATGAAAACTGCCGAACGTCGCGGCGTGCATGACTTGCGCCAGCAGCAATACCCACAGGTATTCGGCAAACGAGCCCAGCAACAACCAGCGCAGCGCGGCCAACAGAAAGCTGGCCAGCAGCACGCGGCGCACGGAGAAGCGCGTGAGAATACGGCTCATGGCCAGGAACATCAGCACTTCAGCCACCACCCCCAGCGCCCAGAGCATACCGATCACACCACGGCTGTAGCCCAGGTGTTCCAGGTGCAGGGTGAGGAAGGTGTAATACGGGCCGTGGCTCAGTTGCATCAGCGCCACGCAGGCATAGAACGCCAGCACGCCGGGGCTGAGCAGTTGTTTGAGGAAACCATCACCGGCCAGGCGATTGCCGTGGGTGGCGGGCTGTGCGTTTGGTACCCACAGGCTGGCGCCGATGATACCGGCCATGATCACCACAACCACCACCGGGTAGATGTCCAGGCTCAGCCAATCGAACAGACGGCCCATGATGACCACGGTGAGGATAAAACCGATGGAGCCCCACAGCCGCACCTGGCTGTAGCGCGAGGTCTGTTTGTGCAGGTGGGCCAGGGTGATCACTTCAAACTGCGGCAGCACCGCGTGCCAGAAGAACGCATGCAGCGCCATCACCAGCGCCAGCCAGGCGTAGGTCTTGCTGACGAAGATCAGCGAAAAACTGGCCAGGGTGCACACCGCGCCGAAACGCACGATGGCCAGGCGCCGACCGGTGTAGTCTCCGAGCCAACCCCACAGGTTGGGCGCCACGCAACGCATCAGCATGGGGATGGCCACCAGCTCGCCGATGCGCGCGCTGGAGAACCCCAGGTGATCGAAATACAGCGCCAGGAACGGTGCCGTCGCGCCCAGCAGGGCGAAGTAGAAGAGGTAGAAGCTGGAGAGGCGCCAGTAGGGGAGGGCTTGGGTCATGGTGTATTAAGGGGCTGCTTCGCAGCCCAGCGCGAGCAAGCTCGCTCGCCACAACAAGCTCGCTCATCACACAGGGCTGTCACAATTGGCCCAGCACCGGGGTACTCACGCGCACGTCGGCGTTTTGTCCGCGATTGCGCAGCAGGTGGTCCATCAGCACGATGGCCATCATCGCCTCGGCAATCGGCGTGGCACGGATGCCCACGCAGGGGTCGTGACGGCCCTTGGTGATCACGTCCACCGGGTTGCCGTGCACATCGATCGAACGGCCCGGCGTGGTGATGCTCGACGTGGCCTTGAGTGCCAGGTGCGCCACGATCGGCTGGCCGGAAGAAATGCCACCGAGGATGCCGCCCGCGTTGTTGCTGAGGAAACCTTCCGGGGTCAGCTCGTCGCGGTGCTCGGTGCCACGTTGGGACACACAGGCGAAACCGGCGCCGATTTCCACACCTTTCACGGCATTGATGCTCATCAGCGCGTGGGCCAGTTCGGCGTCCAGGCGGTCGAAGATCGGCTCGCCCAGGCCAGGCTTGACGCCTTCGGCCACCACGGTGATCTTGGCACCGACCGAGTCCTGGTCGCGGCGCAGCTGGTCCATGTAGGCCTCCAGCTCTGGCACCTTGTCCGGATCGGGGCTGAAGAAGGCGTTGTCTTCGACGCTGTCCCAGGTCTTGAACGGGATTTCGATCGGGCCCAGCTGGCTCATGTAGCCACGGATCACAATGCCCTGGGTGGCCAGGTACTTCTTGGCAATCGCACCGGCTGCTACGCGCATCGCGGTTTCGCGCGCGGAACTGCGGCCACCGCCACGGTAATCACGCTCGCCGTATTTGTGGTGGTAGGTGTAGTCGGCGTGGGCCGGGCGGAACAGGTCCTTGATGGCCGAGTAGTCCTTGGACTTCTGGTCGGTGTTGCGGATCAGCAGGCCGATGGCGCAACCGGTGGTGCGGCCTTCGAACACGCCGGAGAGGATCTCGACTTCGTCGGGCTCCTGGCGCTGGGTGGTGTGGCGGCTGGTGCCGGGCTTGCGGCGGTCGAGGTCACGCTGCAGGTCTTCCAGAGACAGCTCCAGACCCGGCGGGCAGCCGTCGACAATGGCGACCAACGCCGGGCCATGGCTTTCGCCCGCGGTGGTGACAGTGAACAGTTTGCCGAAGGTATTGCCGGACATGCAGGGCGCTCCGTGAAATCAGTTGAATCAAGTCAACCGTAATAACTTAAGGGCGCCAGTATACGCAGGCTAATCGACTAGTTCATCCTCGAAACCTTACCGGTAGACCTCTGTCCAACCGGCACCTCTCTCATAATGGCGCGATGATGCTGCGAGTTCTGCTGTTTACCCTCACCCTGTTTACCGCCGTGGCCCAGGCCGCCTCCCCCGTCGTGCTGCAACGTCCCATCAGCCTGGACACCGGCAGCGGCGAGCTGTTTGGCTCGTTGCTGCTGCCCCAGTCCGACACCCCGGTGCCGGTGGTGCTGATCATCGCCGGCTCCGGCCCCACGGACCGCAATGGCAACAGCGCCGACGGCGCACGCAATGACAGCCTCAAGCGCCTGGCCTGGGTGCTGGCCCGGCATAACATCGCCAGCGTGCGCTACGACAAGCGCGGCGTGGCCGCCAGCCTGGCCGCCACCCCGGACGAACGCAACCTGACCCTCGACGCCTATGTGGCTGACGCCGTGGCCTGGGGCAAGCTGCTCAAGGCCGACAAACGCATGGGCCCGCTGATCGTGCTGGGCCACAGTGAAGGCGCGTTGGTGGCGGCCCTTGCCGCACCGCAACTCGACCCGGCCGGGGTCATTTCCCTGTCCGGCAGCGCCCGCCCGGTCGACCAGGTGATCCGCCAGCAACTGGCCGACCATCTGCCCCCTGCCCTGCTACTGCGCAGCAATGAAATCCTCGACCACCTCAAGGCTGGCCAGGTGGATGCCGATGTGCCGGGCCCGTTGGAGGGGATTTTCCGGCCGAGCGTACAGCCTTACCTGATCAGCCTGTTCCGCGCCGATCCCTCTGCCGCCTTTGCGAAGTTGAAGATGCCGGCCCTGATCCTCCAGGGCACCAACGATATCCAGGTGGGCGTGGGCGATGCCCGGCAACTGAAAAAGGCCAAGCCCGATGCGCAGTTGGCGGTGATCGAAGGCATGAACCACGTGATGCGCATCGTGCCCAACAACGTGAAGGAACAATTGGCCTCCTACAACGACCCGCAATTACCCCTGGCCGCCGAGCTGGGTGAGCGTGTGGTGCGCTTTATCGGCGGACTTGGGCCCCGTTAAGCGACTATTTGCCTCCAGTCCTGGAGAAAGCGGCCGATAAGCCCAGTGTCGACAGTAAAAAGACTGCCGACTCGCTGGGCTTGGACAGGATCGCGCCGCATGACAACCACTGAAGCAACACCGGAACCGACCGCCGAAACCCCGGCTGAAAAAACCGAGGCCAACGACGCGGCCGCCTTGCCGTGGGCGGACGTGCAGGCCGAACATTTCAAGATGCTGCGCCTGGCGCCCCTGGCCACGGATCGCGCCACCGGCGTGCGGCCACTGCGCTTCGTGCAGTTCGGCTACGCCGAGCGCCACGATAAACGCCACAGCCTGTTGCGCATGGTGATTCAATTGCCGGGGCAACGGGTGCGCCGCGAGCAGAACCATTTGGACATCTGGGTCGACCACGACACCCATCGTGTGCATTTCGGCCCGGGCAACAGCCTGGAAATCGAACCCGCCAACCGTGGCATCGGCCGTTTCCTGGTGGCACAAGGGGCGGCGTGGGCGAAGAAGAAGTGGTCCCACTACCGCGTCGACGGTGTGGACCTGGCCAACAAGGATGCACTGAACGAAGCCACGCGCCTGCGCCGCGACCACTTCCTGCGTATCCAGGGGTTTGATGTGGCTTACGCCGATGTGCAGCACCTAAAGGGCAACGTGCAACCGGGCAAGGTCAGCGACGTACTGGACAGCTGGAACACTGAGAAGCTGCAGTTCGTGGAGATCCTCGAAGCCGCGCAGATGCTGCAGCAGGCCGAACAGAACCTGGCAGAGCAGGAAGTGAAGCTGCGCAAGGAAGAGGAAAAGGTCACCAAGTTCAAGCGTGAAGACAGCGGCTTGCGCTTTACCATCACCTGCCTGGTGGCGTTTACCGTGTTTCAGGCGGGGCTGTTGATCTGGATTGCCACGCACCGCTGACAGCGGCTGAAATGCGGTCAAACAGATGGGAGCTGGCTTGCCTGCGATAGCGGCAGTGAATTCACCATCGCTATCGCAGGCAAGCCAGCTCCCACATTGACCGCGTTCTATCTTGCGATTGGGTTAAATGCGAGCGGCGAAGACGGCCTGATGCTGGCGGCACTGCTCGGCCGTCAACATGAATACGCCGTGACCGCCGCGCTGGAAGTCCAGCCAGGCAAAGTCCACTTCCGGGTACAACGCCTCGACGTGCACCTGGCTGTTGCCCACCTCAACGATCAGCAACCCCTTCTCGGTCAGGTGGTCTGCCGCTTCGGCCAACATGCGCCGCACCAGGTTCAAGCCATCATCACCGCAGGCCAGGCCCAGTTCCGGTTCGTGCTGGTATTCGTCGGGCATATCGGCGAAATCTTCGGCATCGACATACGGCGGGTTGGACACGATCAGGTCAAAACGCTGGCCCGGCAGGCCGTCGAAGCCATCGCCCTGTACGGTGTACACGCGCTCATCGACACCATGACGTTCGATGTTCTGGTTGGCCACTTCCAGCGCTTCGAAGGACAAGTCCCCCAATACCACTTCGGCGTCCTGGAACTCATAGGCGCAGGCAATGCCGATGCAACCGGAACCGGTGCACAGGTCGAGGATGCGCGCGGGTGGCTGCCCCAGCCAAGGCTCGAAGCGGTTTTCGATCAGTTCGCCAATCGGGGAACGCGGGATCAACACGCGTTCATCGACAATAAACGACAGCCCGCAGAACCACGCCTCTTTCAGCAGGTAGGCGGTGGGCACGCGCTCATGGATACGACGATGCAGCAGACGCTGCACATGGGAGATTTCCTCTTCTTCGAGATTGCAATCCAAGTAGCTGTCAGCAATTTCCCATGGCAGGTGCAAGGCACCGAGCACCAATTGCCGGGCTTCGTCCCAGGCATTATCGCTGCCATGGCCGAAAAACAGGTCTTCCCCATGGAAACGGCTGACAGCCCAACGGATGTGGTCGCGCAAGGTGCGCAGGCGGGATGTGATCACGGGGGAGAACTCCTGGAAAAAACGACGGGCGATTCTAACAGCCTTCGCCTGTCCCTTCGATGTACGAAAATCCTTCGCCATCCGTCGGATTTCATCCATTTTGCCATCATTGCGCTAAACAACCCGCCCACTTGACATGGCTGCACGCCAACAACGGCGTACCTTACGATGGTAGCGGTTCACAGAACCGCTCAGCCAGTGGACAATGTCGCAAAAGCCCCCCTCACAGGAGCCCCAGAATGTCCGTTCCAAAGACGATGTTTCAACTCAGCGGTCGCGGTTACGCAGCAGCCAACCTGAACCATGCGACCCTCGTGATCATCGACGCCCAGAAGGAATACCTCAGCGGCCCACTCGCCCTCTCGGGCATGGATGCGGCGGTTGGCAACATCAAGCAGCTGGTCGCTGCAGCACGTAACGCCGGACGTCCCATCGTGCATGTGCGCCACCTCGGTACCGTGGGCGGCCTGTTCGACCCCCAGGGCGAGCGCGGCCAGTTCATTCCCGGCCTGGAACCCGAAGGTGACGAAACCATCATCGGCAAGCTGCTGCCCAGCGCATTCCACGGCACCGGCCTGGAAAAACACCTGCAAGACCTTGGCTCCCTGGACCTGATCGTGTGCGGTTTCATGAGCCACTCCAGTGTCAGCACCACCGTGCGTGCCGCCAAGAACCTGGGCTTTCGCTGCACCCTGGTGGAAGACGCCTGCGCCACCCGCGACCTGCCTTACAAAGGCGGCATCCTGAGCGCCGAGCACGTGCAACAGACCGAAATGGCCATCATGGCCGACAACTTCGCCACCCTGGCGTTGACCAAAGATCTGATCTGATCGACCTTCCGGTGAGCGGCGCGGCCTGTCTACGGCCCCGCTCATCCGCAAAGCCCTCTCATTTGGCGCATTTACCCCTCCCCCCGGAACAACCTGTGTATTGTCCGGTCGAAGGGCCGATACCCTGGAGGAAAGGTCGGAATGAAGATATCCGATGGTTTTGATGCTCGTCGCTTGCGCCCCAAGGGCCCGAGCAACTGGCGTCTGCGCCTGGTGGCTGGCTTTGCCGCGCTGCTGGCGATTGTAGGTTTGTTGATGGCTGGCGCGGGTGGCGCCGGGTTGTTAGGTCACTCGCCCGCCCTGGGCGAATTGAACGCCAGCCCTGGCGGTTCGGCTATCCTGTTGGCGATCGGGCTGCTGGTGCTGTGGTTGGGCATTTGGTTGTGGCGCCGTAGTCGTCGAAAAATGCGCCAGCCGTTGTCGCTCAATATCGCTTCGCACCTGATGAAAAAGCACGACTGATGGCGCTTGGATAGCGTTTCCTGCGCCCCGGCCGCCGCGATTTAGGTAAACTGCCCGCCCTTCGCGGAGGCTGACATGCAAGACGACGATTTTTCCCTGTTCAAAAACGAGCTGCGCGGCGTCAAGCCGATCAAGCACGACCGTGCCGACACCGGTAAACCCAAGGCTGACCGCGCGCAGATCGCCAAGCTGCGCCAGGCCGCGACCGTGCGCACCGATGCCACCACCGTGGACGGCCTGTCGGACCAGTTCGTGATCGACGTCGGCCCCGAAGACGAGCTGATGTGGGCCCGCGATGGCGTGCAGGAAAGCCAGATGCGCAAGCTCAAGGTCGGCCAGATCCCCTTCGAGGGCAGCCTGGACCTGCACGGCATGACCGTGGAAAAAGCCCGGGAGACCCTCTGGGCCTTCCTGGCCGAAGCCACCCGGTTCGAAATCCGCTGCGTGCGCGTCACCCACGGCAAGGCCGTGCGGCTCGATGGCAAGCGGCCAATGATCAAGAGTCACGTCAATACCTGGTTGCGCCAACACGCCCAGGTGCTCGGCTTTACCTCGTGCCAGGCCCGCCACGGCGGCGCGGGTGCCGTGTATGTGATGCTCAAGCGCACCATGATGGAAGGCCGCGACGAGTAACAACTGCCATCGTCAGGCTTGCAGCGATGTGTCCGCCACCGTAACCTTGCGCTTTGCGAAAATCCCACAGGTAGTTTCATGTCCCTGGAACAGAATTACACCGCGATCCTCGGCCAGCTCGGCGAGGACGTTTCCCGCGAGGGCCTGCTCGACACGCCAAAGCGTGCCGCCAAGGCGATGCAGTACCTCTGCCGCGGTTATGAACAGACGCTGGAAGAAGTCACCAACGGTGCCTTGTTCAGCTCCGACAACAGCGAAATGGTGCTGGTCAAGGACATCGAGTTGTACTCGCTGTGCGAACACCACCTGCTGCCGTTCATCGGCAAGGCCCACGTGGCGTATATCCCGAGCGGCAAAGTGCTGGGCCTGTCGAAGGTCGCGCGGATTGTCGACATGTACGCCCGCCGCCTGCAGATCCAGGAAAACCTCAGCCGCCAGATCGCCGATGCGGTCCAGCAGGTGACCGGTGCCCTGGGCGTTGCCGTGGTGATCGAAGCCAAGCACATGTGCATGATGATGCGTGGCGTCGAAAAACAGAATTCGTCGATGATCACCTCGGTGATGCTCGGTGAGTTCCGCGAAAACGCGGCCACCCGCAGCGAATTCCTCAGCCTGATCAAGTAATCGGCTGGGCAGGAAAAGACCGGCGTTCATCGCCGGTTTTTTTTCGCCCGCAGAATTGCTGTAAGCTGCGACCCCTTCTGTCCTGGGCAAGAGGTTCAAGCCATGTTCGTCAAAGCACTTCGAGTGGGCCTCGGCCACGTCATCATCGCGGGCGACTTCCTGACCCGACCACGCAAAAAGCAGCGCCCTGCCGAACAGCAGGCACAGGTGAACGAGGCCGCCAAGGACCTGACCCTGTACCAGTTCCACGCTTGCCCGTTTTGCGTGAAGACCCGCCGCACCCTGCACCGCCTGAATGTGCCGGTGGCGTTGAAGGACGCCAAGAACAACGAGCAGGACCGCCAGACCCTGCTGGAGCAAGGCGGCAAGATCAAAGTGCCGTGCCTGCGCATCGAAGAGAACGGCCAGACCACCTGGATGTACGACTCCAAGGTGATCATCGACTACCTGGACAAGCGCTTCGCCGCGGTCTGATACACGCGAGTTAACCCTTGTGGGAGCTGGCTTGCCTGCGATAGCGGTGTATCAGTAGCAAAAGTGCAAGCTGACCCGCCGCTATCGCAGGCAAGCCAGCTCCCACATTTAGTTCGGTGTTATCAAATCCAGTTCCAGCAGCGCCGACCCCAGGCACTTGCCATGGGCATCCAGCGCCAGCGAACGCGTCACCCCGCCACGCAAAATCCCCGGCAGCACGAAGTTCAGCGCCTGCACATTGGGCAATTCATACCGTCGCACTGGCGCCGCCCCTGGCTCGCGCAAGCCCGCGAAGTACTCGGCCACACGCTCAGCCGTCAGGTGCTCACACAGCAATGGATAATCTTCGGCCCGGTACGCAATGATCGAGATGTTCGACGTGTCGCCCTTGTCCCCGGTACGGGAATGGCCCAGCGTGTGCAGCTTCATGCTTGAATCCTCGGATTGACCTTATCGCGTGGCAGTAATAACGACGCCACCGCCACCACCTGCCGCACGCTTTTACTCGCCCCACCGCCGCCCGACGGGCCGTTGGTGTAGAGGGTTTCCACCTCATTGCCCACGCGCACCGCTTCGCTGCGCGCTTCACAACGGGCCGCTACGCGCAGGCGCACTTCCCAGGGTTCAACGCCGCTGCGCGGGCCGTGCAGCGAGTCCATGCCGATCAATTCGGCGCGTACGTCCTGCATCTTCACGCCCATCAATTCCAGGCGCTTGAGCACCACATCCCGCGCCAGTTGGGCCCGTGCGACAGCGCCAGGCCCGCCGTAGGACATCTGCCCCTCGCCAATCCAACCGTCCAGATAACCGACACTGACTTTCAACTGTTCGGGCCGCGAACGCCCTCCCGCGCCCTGGGCACGCACCCGATCAACGCTTTCTTCAACAAACCCGACCTTGGAAAAATCGGCCGTCACATCCGGCGTCAGGTACGCCGACGGGTCATGCACCTCATAGATCAATTGCTCGGTACACGTCGCGCGGCTGACGCGACCACCTGAACCGTTGACCTTGGTGATCAGCGCTTCACCCTCGGCATCGATCTCGGCCAACGGAAAACCCAGGCGCGCCAGGTCATCCACATCCTTGAACCCGGGGTCAGCGAAGTAACCACCGCTGACCTGCCCGGCACACTCAAGCAAATGCCCCACCAGCGTGCCGCGCCCCAGGCGCTGCCAATCGTCCTGCGCCCAGCCGAATTCAAACATCTGCGGCGCCAGGAACAGCGAAGGGTCAGCCACGCGCCCGGTGATCACCACGTCCGCATCCGCGTGCAACGCCTGCAGAATGCCGTCGACGCCCAGGTAGGCGTTCGCCGAAAGCAGCCGCTCGCCCAAGGAGCCAACGGTCTGGCCATTATCCAGCACAAACTCGGGTTGCAAGGCCTGCAATACGTCATCGCCGACCACGGCAACCACCTTGAGAACCCGGCCCAGCTCAGCCGCAATCCGTCGCACTTCATCAGCCGCCGCCACCGGGTTGGCCGCGCCCATATTGGTGATCACTCGCAAGCGTCGGCGCCCGGCCTTCGTGCCGACAAAGGGCAGCACGCGGCGCATGCGTTCACTCAGCAGCGGGTCGTAGCCGCCCTGTGGGTCGTTGATCCGTGCCTGTTGCGCCAACGCGATCGTGCGTTCAGCCAGGCACTCGAACACCAGGTAATCCAGGTCGCCTTGTTCGGCCAGTTCCACGGCGGGCTCGATACGGTCGCCGGAGTAGCCGGCGCCGGAACCGATGCGCAAGGTTTTCATCTCAAATCACTCCCAGGAGCAACGCGGTCAGGGTCATCAACACCGACGCGGCAAACAGAAACGGAATGGTGAAGCGCTGGTGATCGGCCAATTCGATCTTGCACAGGCCCACCAACAGGAAGGTTGCGGGGGTCAGCGGGCTGACCGGGAAACCGGTGGTGTGCACGCCCAGCAACGAGGCCTGGGCCACTTGCAGCGGGTCGACGCCCAGGGCCTTGCCCACTTCGGCGATCACCGGCATCACGCCAAAATAGTAGGAATCGGGGTCGAACAGCATGCTCAGCGGCATGGAAATAAAACCCACCACCGCCGGGATCAACTTGCCATGGCCGGCCGGGATCTGCGCCACCGCCACTTCGGCAATCGCCTTGAGCATGCCGGTGCCCTGCATGATGCCGGTGAACACGCCGGCGGCGAGCAGGATGCTGGCCATGGTCAGGGCGGTTTTCGCATGGGCGTCGATGCGTGCACGCTGGGCGTCCACGTTCGGGTAGTTGATGCACAGCGCGACCACGGTGCCGAGCATGAACATCACCACCGGATCGACCCAGCCGGCGATCATCACCACCATCACCAGCACGGTCAGTACCAGGTTGACCCAGAACAGGCGCGGGCGACGCAGCTTGATGTCATCGTCGCTGAGCACCCGCTGCGGCACCGCGTCCACCGAGGAACCGGCGCCCAGGCCCAGGCGTTTTTCCTCATGGCGCCCCAGCCACCAGGCGCAGGCGAACACAAAGATCAAACCGACGATCTGCACCGGAATCAACGGCTGGAACAGGTCAGCCACCGGCACATGCAGGGCCGCCGAGGAGCGCAGGACGGGGCCGGTCCATGGCAGGAAGTTGACCCCGGCCGCCATCGCACACACACAGGCGAGGATGCGTTTGTCGATGCCCAGCCGCGTATACAGCGGCAACATCGCCGGCACCGTGACCAGGAAGGTCACTGCGCCGGAACCGTCCAGGTGCACCAGCAACGCCAGGGTGGCGGTGCCTACAACAATGCGCGTAGGACGCGTCCCTACCGTGCGCAGGATGCGATCAATGATGGGGTCAAGCATGCCGGCGTCGGTCATGATCCCGAAAAACAGGATGGCAAACACAAACATGCCCACCACGGGGGCGACGTTCTTGATGCCGGTGATGATAAAGGCGCTGGTTTGCAGGCCGAAACCGCCGAGCAGCGCAGCGATGATCGGCAAGGCGATCAGGGCTACCAGGGGCGAGAGGCGTTTGCTCATGACGGCAGCGAGCAGGCACAGGATGGTGATGACACCCAGGGTTGCGAGCATGGGTTACTCCAGAGCGGCCTTGGTGGCCGGTTATTGTTTTCCCTGGAGTATTGGAAGCGGGTTAGTCTTTGTAAATTGGAATATTCACCGGTCAGTGTTCGGAAAAACAAAATGAAGAACAGCATCCAACACATTCAAGCGTTTCTTGCCGTGGCCCGTACGGGCAGTTTCACCAAGGCGGCCAACGAACTGCACCTGTCACCTTCGGCATTGACTGTGCAGGTGCAACAGCTGGAAGACTGGCTCGGTGTCGCCCTGCTCGACCGCAGCCCGCGGCATGTCAGCCTCACTGCGGCCGGCCAGGACGCCCGTGGGCCCATGGAAAAACTGCTGCTGGACCTGGACAACATCGTCACCGGCTCCCGCGACCTGGCGGCCTTGCGCCGGGGCGTGGTCACCCTTGCCGCCCTGCCCTCGGTATGCGCCGGCACCTTGCCGCCCGTGCTGCGCCTGTTCCGCGAGCGTTTTGCCGGGATCGAAGTGCGCCTGCATGACCTGGTAGCCCACCGCATTCACGCCCAGGTACGTTCCGGCGAAGTGGATTTTGGTATTGGCGTGCGGGCGCGGCTCAGCCATGGGCTGGGGTTCGTGCCGGTGCTCAATGATCGCCTGTGTGCGTTTGTACCGGTGAGCCACCCCCTCACTCGTCACCGCCAACTGACCCTTGAGCAACTGGCAGACCAGCCGATCATCCTGACCGGGCGCGACAGCAGCGTGCGTGAGCAAGTGGATGGGTTGTTCGATGAGACGCGACTGACGCTGAACGCGGGCATGGAAGCCAACTACATGTCGACAGTATTGGCACTGGTGCGTCAGGGATTGGGGATCAGTGTGCTGCCGGAATCGGCGGCGGACAGTCTGGAGGGGTTGAAGCGCATCCCCATCGATCACCCCGGCGTGAACCGGGAAATCGGCTTGATCACGCGCAGCGGGATGGGCTTGAGCCCGGCGGCGCAGCGGTGCTTTGACCTGCTGAACGAGCAATTATCTGATACACCGCAGAACTAAAATTAGAGCAGGCTTGTGTGGGAGCCGGGCTTGCCCGCGATGGCATCACCTCGGCACAACTGACAGACCGAGTTGCCCGCATCGCAGGCAAGCCAGCTCCCACATCTGAACCGTATTATCAGTCCAGCATCGCGACGTGTTTTGGATGGTTGGCAACGCGAGCCAGCCACGCCTGCACGCCCGGGTAGGCGTCCAGGTCAAAACCACCCTCGTGAGCCACGTGGGTGTAGGCATACAAGGCCACGTCGGCAATGGAGAACTGCTCACCCACCAGGTACGGCGTCAGTTGCAGCTGGCGCTCCATGACTTTCAGCGCCTTGTAGCCGCCTTTGTGCAGCTTCTTGTATTCCTCAAGGCGATCTTCTGGCAGTCCCAGGTAAAACTGAATGAAGCGCGCCACTGCGATATACGGCTCATGGCTGTACTGCTCGAAGAACTGCCATTGCAGCACCTGGGTGCGCAGGCGTGGCTCGCTGGGCAGGAACTCGCTGCCATCAGCCAGGAAGTTGAGGATCGCGTTGGATTCCCACAGGCAGGTGCCGTCTTCCAGCTCCAGCACCGGGATCTTGCCGTTGGGGTTCTTGGCCAGGAATTCAGGGGTCTGGGTGTCGCCCTTGAGAATATCGACATCGATCCATTGATACGGGATGCCCAGCAAGTTGAGCATCAATTTGACCTTGTAGCAGTTGCCCGACTTGTAATCGCCATAAACCTTGTACATGGACCTTCCCCTTATGCCGCTTGCGCGTGCTGTGCTTGACGGACCACTGCGGCCAAACGCTTGAGACCTTCGTCCAAACGGGCCGGGTCGATATGACTGAAATTGAGTCGCAGCGAACCATGGTGCTGGTCCGGCTCGGAAAAGAACGGTTCACCGGGCATGAACGCGACGTCCTGATCGAGCGATGGAGCCAACAAAGTGCGGGTATCCAGCGGCTGTTTCAAGGTCAGCCAGAAGAATAATCCGCCCTGGGGCACTTGCCAGTCGGCCAGGTCCGCAAAATGACGCTCCAGCGCAGCCTGGAATGCATCGCGGCGTTCACGGTAAAAGCTGCGCAGTTCCACCCGATGCTGCTGGTATTTTTCGCTGCCGATCCACTGCATTGCCTGCCATTGCCCGACGCGATTGGTGTGCAGATCCGCCGACTGCTTGAGCTTGAGCAGGTGCGGAAACAGGTCCGGGCTGGCGATCAAATAGCCGACACGCAGGCCCGGCAGCAAGGTCTTGGACACTGTGCCGGTGTAGATCCAGCTGGCTTTTTTCAGGCGCCCGGCGATGGGTTTGGCGCTGCCGCCGTCGAAGGTCAGCTCGCGGTAAGGCTCGTCTTCGATCAGCGTCACGCCAAATTCATCGAGCAAGGCTGCGACCGCCGCGCGCTTGGCCTCGCTGTAACGCACGGCCGAAGGGTTCTGGAAGGTCGGGATCAGGTAGATGAACGCCGGGCGGTGGCGCTCAAGCCTGGCACGCAAGGCCGCCAGGTCGGGGCCATCGGCTTCCAACGGCACGGTGAGGCAGTCGGCGCCGAACAGCTGGAAGATTTGCAGCGCGGCCAGGTAGGTCGGGCCTTCCAGCAGGATCGGCGTGCCCTTGTCGATGTACAGCTTGGCCGCCAGGTCGAGGGTTTGCTGGGAGCCACTGACCACCAGCACCTGGCTGGCCTGGCACGGCACGCCCAGGGCGCGGGCCTCGGCGGCGAGCAATTCGCGCAGTTGCGGCTCGCCTTCGCTCATGCCGTATTGGCCGATGGTCAATGGCATGGCGTCCCAGTTCAATGCCGGCAACATCGCTTCGGCCGGCAGGCCGCCGGCAAACGACATCACTTCCGGACGCTGGGCAGCCGCGAGGATTTCACGGATCAAGGAGCTTTTGAGGCGCGTAACACGTTCTGAGAAGGCCATAAGGTCACCGCTAGCGAAGCCTGTGGGAAATACGTCAAACTGGTTGACCGAAATTACGACGACTTCAACGGATACGTCAATATGCTTGACCTTAAAAATCCCGCCAGCCAGCAAGAAGCCATGGAAGCCTTCTTCTTCGGCTACCAGGCCTTTACCGCCAAGGCCGATGAAATGCTTGAGCGCCGTGGCCTGAGCCGGGTGCACCAGCGCATCGTGTTTTTTATTGCGCGTTACCCGGCCTTAAGCGTGAAGGAGTTGCTGGAACTGCTCGGCGTGAGCAAGCAGGCGCTGAACATCCCGCTGCGCCAATTGCAGGAAATGCACCTGGTGGACAGCGTCGCGTCCGAGACTGACAAGCGCAAACGCTTGCTGCAATTGAGTGAGGAAGGCGTACGCCTGGAGCAGTCGCTGCGGCGTGAGCAGGTGAAGCTGTTGCAGCGGGCCTTCAGCGACGCGGGGGAAGAGGCGGTCAGTGGCTGGCTGGCGGTCAATCAAGCGTTGTGTGCTACCCGTAATGTGTAACGGTCGCATGCCTGATAAACCTGGCGCCCAAGCGTTTTTCGCCGGCAAGCCGGCTCCTACAGGAGCCATTCATCTGCCGTACTGAAAACATTATTTGCTTTATTTGTATACAAAAGCATAATCCACATCGAGTGAGTTCTTGACCTATTGGTCAACAAACTTGCCAGCACCTCAAAGCGCTGTTGCCCACCTTTGTGACCGGCGCTGGAAATAACAATAAAACTCTTGAGGAGTACTCGCTGTGGAAAGCCGCAAATCCGAAGCCCCGACGCTGGACATCGCCCCGCCCAACAACAGCTGGCTAGAACGCCTGTTCAAGCTCAGCGTGCATGGCACCACAGTGAAGACCGAGCTGATCGCCGGCCTCACCACCTTCATCACCATGGCCTACATCATCTTCGTCAACCCCAACATCATGGCCGACGCCGGCATTGATCACGGCGCCGCGTTCGTCGCCACCTGCATCGCCGCCGCGCTGGGCTGCCTGCTGATGGGCCTGTACGCCAACTGGCCCGTGGGCCTGGCGCCCGGCATGGGCCTGAACGCGTTCTTCACCTACACCGTGGTCGGCACCATGGGCTACCACTGGGAAACCGCGCTGGGTGCGGTGTTTATCTCCGGCGTGCTGTTCATGGGCCTCACCCTGTCCCGCGTGCGCGAATGGCTGCTCAACAGCATTCCGGTCAGCCTGCGCCACGCCATGGGCGCCGGTGTCGGCCTGTTCCTCGGTGTAATCGGCTTGAAGACCGCCGGCATCATCGTCGACAGCCCCGCCACCCTGATCAAGCTCGGTTCGCTGCATGAGCCCGCACCGTTACTGGCAGCCGTGTGCTTCCTGCTGATCGCCATCCTCAGCTATCACCGTGTGTTCGGCGCGATCCTGATCAGCATCATCGCCGTCACCTTCGCGGGCTGGGGCCTGGGCCTGGTGCATTACAACGGCATGATCTCCACCCCACCGAGCCTGGCACCGACCTGGATGGCCATGGACGTGAAAGGTGTATTCAATATCAGCATGATCAGCGTGGTATTTGCCTTTCTTTTTGTACACATGTTCGACACTGCAGGTACACTGATGGGCGTCGCGCAGCGCGCCGGCCTGGTGAACGCCGATGGGCGCATCGATAACCTGTCCCGCGCCTTGAAGGCCGACAGCGCCTCCAGCGTATTCGGTGCCATGGTCGGCGTGCCGCCCGTGACCAGCTACGTGGAAAGTGCTGCCGGTGTGGCAGCCGGTGGTCGTACCGGACTCACGGCGGTAACCGTGGGTGTGCTGTTTGTGGCGGCGATGTTTTTCGCCCCGCTGGCCGGCATGATCCCGGCCTACGCCACGGCAGGTGCGCTGATCTACGTGGCAATGCTGATGATGGCAAGCATGGCGCACATCAACTGGGATGAAGCCACCGACAGCATCCCGGCGATTGTCACCGCGATCATGATGCCGCTGACCTTCTCGGTGGCCGACGGGATCGCCCTCGGTTTCATCACCTATGTGGCGCTCAAGGCCGGCACCGGCAAGTACCGTGAAATCTCCGCGAGCCTGTGGGTGCTGTGCGCGATCTTTATCGCCAAATTCATATTTCTATAAAGGAGCAACGGATGAACCTGGAAACCTGGCTACTGTTCAGCGGCGCAGCATGGGTGGTGATCCTGATACCCGGGCCACTGTCACTGTTGATGATCAGCAACAGTCTCAACTACGGCCTGCGCCGTTCGTATCCAGCGTTTCTCGGTGGGGTATCTGCTTCGATCCTCCTGCTCAGTGCTTCGGCACTGGGCCTTGGTGCGCTGCTGCTGGCATCGGAACAGTTGTTCAGCGCCCTGAAGATCGTCGGCGCGGTGTACCTGTTCTACCTCGCCTGGCAGAGCTGGCAGCAATCGCGGCAACCGGCCAAGGCTGCAGAAGTGCCCTACAGCGCGCCGGTTCCACGCTTTCGTGCGCTGTTTGGCCGGGCTTTCGTACTCGGCGCCAGCAACCCCAAGGACATCCTGTTCTTCGCCGCATTCCTGCCGCAGTTCCTCCACAGTGAGCAGGCCTTCATCCCGCAATTGCTGATCATGATCGCCACCTGGACCGTACTGGACCTGCTGTGCAAGGTGTTCTACGGACTCAGCGCCCACGGCGCTGCGCGTTACTTGCGCAGCGGCAAGGGCCAGGGCTGGTTCAATCGCGTGAGCGCGGCCTTGTTTGCTGGCGCCGGCGGTGCGGCCTTGGCGCGGGCCTGAGGCTGCCGAACCGCACGAAGAACACCGTCGGGGCTGTCGTGGGTGTCCATTGGATGCCTGCGATGATCCTCACCAGGCGCCCTTCGTCCATCGCTTGCTTGATGGGCGCGAACGCCGTGGCAAAGCTCGCTGTGGCGGCGCGGTAGTTGAACCACTCGTCAGTCAGTTGCATGGCACGCGCCGCATACAACTTGAAGCTAGCGGTATTGGCCCAGCGTGTGAGCACGAAATACAGGTTGTTGGACTGTGGATGGGTACAGCTGAAATCCACGGTCGCGCCAGAGCCGGCTTTCTTTTCGACGCTAAGTACGCTGAACCCCTGTTGTTCGAGGATATCCCTGACGGCATGCTGCATCATATGGGACCGCTCGAGCAGGTTGTGCTGGGTGGGCGCTCGCAGATCAAGTGGCGGCGGTTGCCGCAGGATGAAGTCCAACCGGTCAAACCCCGGTGTGGTCGATTCGCGGCCAATATAGACACTGGTACTGCTGGCACTGTGCAGGGGCCGCAACAACTTGAGCAGATCATCGGTTTGCCCGGCAGTGCCGGGCACCCCCCACCGCTCCAGGGTCGCCTTCAGGCGCAGCAGATGGGTAGCGGTCAGGCGGCGGCTGGGGTCAGACAACTCCAGCAGGCGATCGATCAGGAACGTACGACTGTTGGCGGTCATGCCCGGAAAGCCCCGCGCCAGCGACACCCGTAACGACTCGCTGAACAACGGGCGATGGAACGTCCAGCGACCGTCCGCCCCCAAGGTGGCCGGTATCGGTTGATCAAAGGTCCCGGCCTCCAGCCAATAGGCAATGTCCAACGAGGCCGCATGTTCCAGCGGACGATCACGAATGATGAACACCACTTTACGTGGCGACACCTGGGAACCGTCAGGCAGCAGTCGGTAGTGGCGAGCGTCATACTGAAGCACCCTGTAACGCTGCGCCGAGGGCGGCCCGGACACGTCGAAGATCCCGAGTTCAGGGACAGCGTTGGTCAAGGTCATGGGCGTATTGATCGCCCAGGCTTCAAAGGTCTTGGGCGCCATGGTCACCTGGGACAGGCGTTGCTCTAGCGCCCCCAATGACGGCGGCACCCACTCTGTGGTGTGCGACGCTGCAAAAGGCCGCCATACCGCTGAACTCGGGCCGGGTTGTGGGGATGGCGGTGGCGCATCCGCGCCCAGCGCCCAGTCGCGATCCTCGCGGATCTGCAGCACCAGCTCCCCCTCCGCTTCGCCGCCCGGGCTTTTCACCCGCCATGCTTGCTCATCCCCGCGCCGATAGATCGGGTAATGGTGTTCGCCATCGGCCATGAACAGCTCGCCGTTTTTAACGTATACGCCCTTGTTGCCCGGCCCACTCAGGGGCACGGCGCCGTCGCTGGAGAAGGGTTTCCTGAAGCGCTCCAGCAACGTGAGGGGGCGCGGGGCTGGCGGCAGCCGAGTCAACCCGCGCCCCCGGCGATGGAGCTGGCGCAGCCCTCTGCGCAGTCCGGTGCTGCCGCCTGGTCGGGTGCCGGGGGCAAATGCCGTCAGCACATCGATAAACGCCATCAGCGTCAGAAACGCCACGTCCACCGCATCCTCGGGCGTGCCGCTGAGGTGATAGCGCCCGGCAGCCAGCAACAGTTCATACAGGCTGACAACCGTACCGATCACCGGAATGAAGGACAAAAGACCGCGCACCGTGGCGTCCGCCTGTTCGCCCAGACGCAGCTCGCGGTAGCGCGCCAGCGTCGCACGGGTGTTGGCACTGGCGTGGGCCTGCTGCTGAAGCTCAAGCCTGCGCGCGTGGGCGAACAGGGCCAGGGCGTCGCGCTGGGAGGTGGGCACGATCGCCAACCAGGCGCCCGGCTGCGCATCGATCTGTTCCTGGATTTGCGCCTCGATGGCGGACAGCGTGGCAACCGGCAGTTTGTGCCTGATCTTGAAGCTGCGCACCAGTCGTCGGATCGCTTCGTACACCCTGAGAATCCCATAGCCATGAACAGGCCTGGACCCGACGGCAATCAACAGTACCAGGGGCGTTCGCAAGGGTACCGGTTGCCCGGGATAAGTGGCCAAGGCGTCCTCTTCCCAGCCAGGTGCGACCCGTTGCGCCAACGCCTTGATACAGTCTGCGTTGGCACCTGCTCGATTCAAATGCGCCAGGGCCTCGGCCTGGCTGCTGTATTCGGCGAGCACCGGGTAGCCCATGGCACCCGGCCAATACACCAGGCAACGCTGGGACAGGGTATCGGTGATGACCAGCACGCCGGCAATATGTCGGTCATGGGCGAGCGTATGGCCGCGCAAGCGCAAGAAACCAAGGCTGACGTGATCCGCACCCCTGGTGGTCATGGCCGTGTCGAACAGGCTTTTACCGGCTGCCGAAAGCCCCTGGCGCACCGCCGAATACACCTGCATCTGCGCCAGCTGCAAGGTGGTGCGATCGATGAGCCCTGGTGGGAGCGCGCGCGGGCCCGGCGCAAATACGCGCTGGATCAAGCGCTGGTATTGGCCACCGAGGTCCAGTGCCGACAGGGTCTTGATCAGGTAACGCGGGGTCAGGCGCTGTTTCCACGCAGGTTGCAGATAACGCGCGCGATTGAGTCGCCATTCGGTCCACGGCGCCTGGGCGTCCAGATTGTGCAATGCCAGGTCCAGCAGGCTGAACGGCGTGCGCTGTGCGCTGGCGACCTTTTTGACCTGGCGCTCGCCGGGCACGCACTGGCTCGACCAACCGCAGAACTGGGCACTGACATCATCCGGCATCTCCAGCAGCGGCTGGTCCACGTCCAGCTCCGGGTAAAAACCATCCTGGGTCAGTTGGGCTACCAGCCGCTCGCGTGCAAAGGTGTGCAACGGCGGCAGGACCTGCCACAGCCGATCCTCAAGCGCCAGGGCACTGGACAGGTAGCGCCGCTGCAAACGTCCATAGACCTGACGCTGGGCGGTGGTGGCCGTGGCCAGCCAGGCCGGTCGGCTTTTCGCCTGCTCGGCGGCAAAACGAACAAAGTCGACGTTGGCCAGGGCCAGGGTCCGCGCATCATTGCCCGGCACCTGCAGGTGCTCGCGCAGTTCCATCGCCAGCCATTGCAGGCCCTGGGCCGGGTCACTGACCTCACTGAACACTCGCCTGTCCGCCTCCAGCTGTTTGCGCAACCGCGCATAGTGTTCAACCGTTGCCTTGAAGTCTTCGTGAAGTACGTCATTTTCAGTGATTCGATAGTCCGGCACGGTCGGTCGGGAGAAGGCCAAACGTGCAGCGGCGCGCTCATCCCGAGCGATGCACCGCCACAACACCGAGCCGTCACGGCTGGCAAAGCTGGCCCGAAGCGCTTGGGACAAGGCCTCCAAGTGATCGAACACCGCAGTCCCGCCGAAGCCGCCCGCCACCACCAGGATCACCGGTTGCACCCAGGTCGGTTCGATCACTGCGCGGGCGGTGGTCACCACGAAAGCCCCCTGCAAACGGTGGCTGCCCATCGCGATACGCAGCACACGGGTGTCACTGCCCAGGCGCTGGCTGGCCAGAGGCTTGCTGAGGACTTCCAGCAACCGGTCCAGGTGGGTCTGCTTGATGATTCCAAGGCTGTGATCAAGCTGGGCGTCCAGGCGCAACGCCAGGCGCCGGGCATTCAATACCCGCGTGGCGCGCTTGTGGGTGTCATCAAGCCGTTCCAGCCAGAACCCTGTCTCGAACAGACGCCCCTCCTCAGCCTGGGTCGAATGCCCGATGATCTGCGCCTGGGCTTGGCGCTGGGCTTCGCGGCGTGCAAAGGCCTGGTAGGCCGTATCGTCACCGGGCGTCTGCAGCAAGGCCTCCATGCCACTTTCGTAACGCTGTACCTGACGCTCACAGGCACCGCGCGAAAGGTCGCCCGACACTCGGGAGAACACGATGTCTGCCTGGCGACGCTGGCGATCCCACTCCAGCAAGGTGTCCAGGACCGTCTCAAATGGCAGGCCGTTGCCCAGGCGCGTGCGGCCCTGCTCAACCGTCCGCAGCAGGCGCGCGAGCCATCGACTCGGCAACGGATCGTCAGGCGCTGTCGGCGCAGCGTAATGAAGGGACAGCACGCAGCCCCATTCATTGTTCCATTGGCCCTCCAGCAAGGCCTGCGCACTGTGGGCCAACGCGTCTTGCGTGAGTGCACTCCCGACCGGCATCGGCGCCTGCACCTGACGATGCAGTGGCAGGTAGTGCCACCATTGCCCCAACAACGATCGATGCACGAGGTCGGGTAACTGCGCCTGCATCTGGGCCCCAGAACTGAACTCATGAAACCCGCGCGATAACCCTGGCAGGTAGATGACCTGCAGCCCATCAACGGCCCCTGCCCGACTGATGTGCAAGGCACCCGGAAGCGCCAGCACCCCGTGCTCGGCATGGGGCCATGAGACTGTTGCCACTTGGACCGTCGCCCAGGCCCCTCCGGCCCGCTGGCGCGTCTCTGCGTCGGGGGCGTCGATCAGTTGCCCGAGCATGGCGTAACCGTTATCCGACAGGTGGAACAGCTGATGCGCGAGGAAAGCCTGGTCGGCAAACAACGCCTTGCGCAATTCGACCCAGCGTTCGCGACGCGAAAGCCAGGTGCCTTGGGCCAGTTGCTGCCAGTAGTCCGCCGTGGCGCTATTGATACGGTCCAACAGCCGCAACTGTCGGACACGCTCCAGCGCCTGCCAGGCATTGAACGCCAGCGCGCACGTAGGCTGGCCTTGCACGCTCAAGGCGGTGAAATGGTGCAGGTTGATCGGCACACCGGGGTCGCTGAACAAGGCCAGCGCCCGATCGGTCAAGCTGTTGACGTGAAGGGGCGATTGGGGCGGTGGCGGTTCGCTGAAGAGCAGGGTGTCCGGGTCCAGGGCGAACGCTTCGCGCAAGGCATGGCGGATGATGGACAAAATGCGCGGCGCCCGCCCCGCCAGGTGCCCCAGCTCTTTCGCGTGGTGCATGCAGCGCGCGTGGGCGGCATGGATCTGGTTGATCGTACGGCTGGGTTCGCGCGCACGATTGACCCGCCGTGTCAGCAGTGCGCGAATCGCCGCCAGGCGCTGCTCCCGGGTCACGGCGGGATCGTCGAAATCGAAGGCGGGCGAGATAGGATCGGGCGTGTCTGGACTCATGACGGCTCTTCAAGGCTGAAACAGCCGAGCCTAGGCACTCTCTCCTGTGCCGGTGCGTTACATAATTGGCAGACGAAAAAAAGCCCGCAGTGTGGGCGGGCGAAAATCCAACGAAGAGCTTTGGGGGTGTGAAGCGAGGTGACGCTAGCTACCGCGATACGTGGAGTAGCTGTAGGGCGAAATCAGTAGCGGGACATGGTAGTGATCCTGTTCGGCGTTGATGCCGAAGCGCAGCACCACCACATCCAGGAAAGCCGGTTCAGGCAATTGCACGCCGCGGGCGCGGTAGTAATCGCCGGCGCCGAACTGCAGCTGGTAGACACCGCTGCGGTAGTCGTCACCTTGCAGCAAGGGGGCGTCGCACCGGCCATCGCTGTTGGTCAGGGCCGTGGCAACCAGTTCCAGCTGCGCGCCATCGACGCGGTACAGCTCGACCTTGATTGCGCTGCCGGGGCAGCCGTGTGCGGCGTCCAAAACGTGTGTGGTCAAACGTCCCATGGCGTCTACGCGCCTCCTTAAGCCAGTAGAAGAAAGGTCCGCACTTTTCCGGGGCATCAAAAAAGCCGGCGATGACTGATTAAGACACTTTTTAAAAAAATTGTACACAATAAATTAAACAAATTACCGGATCGCCATTCGAACCGGGTTGCCGACGGGGGTGGTGTGCCTGATAGTCCCTTGGGAGGCGATCGCCGGCAAGCCGGCTCTTACAAATCGGTGTTGTGTAGAAAGATTTTGTGGTTTAGCTGACCAGGCAGGCAAGTTTCTTGCAGTACCTTTGAGTGGGGTGTGACAGAAAAAATGCAGAAATGCAGGCTTACAAAGTTGGCAATAAGTTGTATACAATCACTCATCGCTGTGACGCCACCCAGTCATTTCACTGCCCGGCCGCCACATGAATGATCACGAACAAGAAGGAAGACTGCAGTGAGCGCTGACTACCCACGCGACCTGATCGGTTACGGCAGTAACCCTCCTCACCCCCACTGGCCGGGCAAGGCACGCATTGCGCTGTCTTTCGTACTCAATTACGAAGAAGGCGGCGAACGCAACATTTTGCACGGCGACAAAGAGTCCGAAGCCTTCCTGTCGGAAATGGTCTCGGCCCAGCCGCTGCAAGGCGCGCGCAACATGAGCATGGAGTCGCTGTACGAATACGGCAGCCGTGCCGGTGTGTGGCGCATCCTCAAGCTGTTTAAAGAGTTCGACATTCCGCTGACCATCTTCGCCGTGGCCATGGCCGCCCAGCGCCACCCGGACGTGATCCGCGCGATGGTCGAGGCCGGCCACGAGATCTGCAGCCACGGCTATCGCTGGATCGACTACCAGTACATGGACGAGGCCCAGGAGCGCGAGCACATGCTCGAAGCCATCCGCATCCTCACCGAACTGACCGGCGAACGCCCACTGGGCTGGTACACCGGGCGCACCGGCCCCAACACGCGCCGGTTGGTGATGGAGGAAGGCGGCTTCCTCTACGATTGCGACACCTACGACGACGACCTGCCCTACTGGGAGCCCAACACCCCCACTGGCAAGCCGCACTTGGTGATCCCTTACACCCTGGACACCAACGACATGCGCTTCACCCAGGTGCAGGGCTTCAACAAGGGCGACGACTTCTTCGAGTACCTCAAGGACGCGTTCGACGTGCTCTACGCTGAAGGCGCCGAGGCACCGAAGATGCTCTCCATCGGCCTGCATTGCCGCCTGATTGGCCGCCCTGCGCGCCTGGCGTCGCTGAAGCGCTTTATTGAATACGTCAAAGGTCACGAGCAGGTCTGGTTCACTCGCCGAGTGGACATTGCCCGTCACTGGCACCAAACCCACCCCCACACGGGAGCGGCGAAATGACTGCGTTCCACACCCTGAAGCCCTCGACCTTGAGCCGCGACGCATTCGTCCAGGCCTTCGCCGACATCTACGAACACTCGCCATGGGTGGCCGAAAAGGCCTTCGACCTGGGCCAGGACCCTTCGATTGACGAAATCGAAACCCTGCACCAACGCATGAGCGACATCCTGTTGAGCGCCGATCACACCAGTCAGCTGGCCCTGATCAACGCTCACCCGGACCTGGCCGGCAAAGCCGCCGTCCAGGGCCAACTGACCCAAGCCAGCACCGATGAACAGGCTGGCGCGGGGATTCACCAATGCACGGCCGAAGAGTTTTCTCGCTTCACCGAGCTGAACGATGCCTACAAGGCCAAGTTCAAGTTTCCCTTCATCATGGCGGTAAAAGGCAGCAACCGGCATCAGATCCTTGCCGCGTTCGAAACGCGCATCCACCACTCGGTCGACACCGAGTTCAAATGCGCACTGGCCGAGATCAACAAGATCGCGTTGTTCCGTTTACTGACTCTTTAAGCAACCCTCGCCCGAGTGTTCATGAGCACCCAGGGCCTGGTGAGCATCCCAAGCCACTCTATTTAAGGCAGACAAGAAGAATGAAAGCGCAACCCGTACCTTTCGAGAAGTTCGTCAACCTGGCCGACGCCCGCCTGGGCACCAAGATCCTCTCCGTGACCGATGACTGGTTCGCCGACGCCAACCGCCTGTTCCAGCCGACCCCGGCCGTGTGGAAGGAGGGCGTTTTCGATGACAACGGCAAGTGGATGGACGGCTGGGAATCGCGCCGCAAGCGCTTCGAAGGCTACGACAGCGCCGTGATCCGCCTGGGCGTACCGGGCTCGATCAAAGGCGTGGACATCGACACTTCATTCTTCACCGGCAACTTCCCGCCGTCGGCCTCCCTGGAAGCCTGCTTCCTGGCCTCGGGCGACCCTGATGAAAACACCCAGTGGGTAGAAGTACTGTCGGCCGTCGAGTTGCAAGGCAACAGCCATCACTTCCACGAGATCAACAACGACCAGGCGTTCAGCCACCTGCGTTTCAACATCTACCCGGATGGCGGCGTGGCCCGTCTGCGTGTGTACGGCGTGCCGTTCCGCGATTGGTCCTCGGTGGGCGACAACGAACAGGTCGACCTGGCCGCCGCCTTGAACGGCGGCCGTGCCCTGGCCTGCTCCGACGAACACTTCGGCCGCATGAGCAACATCCTCAACCCGGGCCGTGGCATCAACATGGGCGATGGCTGGGAAACCGCACGTCGTCGCACGCCGGGCAATGACTGGGTGATCGTCGCCCTGGGCCACCCGGGTGAGATCGAGAAAATCATCGTCGACACCCTGCACTTCAAGGGCAACTACCCGGACACCTGCTCGATCCAGGGCGCCTTCGTGAAGGGCGGCACCGACAGCCAGATCGAAACCCAATCGCTGTTCTGGCGCGAACTGCTGCCGGCGCAGAAACTGGAAATGCACGCTGAACACACCTTCGTCGAGCAGATCAAGGCGCTGGGGCCCATCACCCACATTCGCCTGAACGTGTTCCCGGATGGTGGCGTGAGCCGCCTGCGCGTTTTGGGCAAGGTAGCGAAGTAAGCGGTGATGCCATTCGCGAGCAAGCCCGCTCCCACATTTGAAATGCATTCCCCTGTGGGAGCGGGCTTGCTCGCGAAGGCGTCAGATCAAACAACACAAAATTCGGATAAGAAGACAGCCATGCGCACACTCGTGATCGAACCCCTGACCAAAGAAGCCTTCGCCCCTTTCGGAGACGTTATCGAAACCGATGGCAGCGATCACTTCATGATCAACAACGGGTCGACCATGCGCTTCCATAAACTGGCCACGGTGGAAACCGCCAAGCCTGAGGACAACGCGATCATCAGCATCTTCCGCGCCGACGCGCAGGACATGCCGCTGACCGTGTGCATGCTGGAACGACACCCGCTGGGCAGCCAGGCTTTCATTCCGCTGCTCGGCAACCCCTTTCTGATCGTGGTCGCGCCACTTGGCGATGAACCTGTATCGGGCTTGGTCCGCGCCTTCGTTACCAACGGCAGGCAGGGCATTAATTACCATCGCGGCGTCTGGCACCACCCGGTGCTGACGATCGAAAAGCGGGATGACTTCCTGGTGGTTGATCGCAGTGGCACAGGCAATAACTGCGATGAGCATTTTTTCAAAGAGGATGAGCGGTTGATCCTCGCCCCCCACCAATAAGAGAAGGTCTGATCACCCGACAACAAGGGTGACAGGCGAGAGGTAAAGACTGTGGAAGCACATCTGTTGGAATGGCTGAACCTGAGCGTGCGCTGGGTTCACATGATCACTGGCGTCGCGTGGATCGGCGCTTCTTTCTACTTCGTCTGGCTGGAAAACAACCTCAATCGCGTCAACCCCAAGGACGGCCTGGCCGGTGACTTGTGGGCAATCCACGGTGGCGGTATCTACCATCTGGAAAAATACAAACTGGCCCCGCCGACCATGCCGGACAACCTGCACTGGTTCAAATGGGAAGCCTATTTCACCTGGATGTCGGGGATCGCGCTGCTGTGCGTGGTGTTCTACTCCAACCCCACCCTGTACTTGCTGGCCCCGGGCAGCAGCCTCAGTGGGCCTGAAGGCGTATTGCTGGGCATCGGCTCGCTGTTCGCCGGCTGGTTCATCTACTCCTTCCTGTGCGACTCGGCTCTGGGCAAACGCCCTGCCCTGCTCGGCTTCATCCTGTTCGTGCTGTTGATTGCGGCGGCCTATGGCTTCAGCAAGGTGTTCAGCGGCCGTGGCGCCTACCTGCACGTGGGTGCGGTGATCGGCACCATCATGGTGGGCAACGTGTTCCGCATCATCATGCCGGCGCAACGCGCATTGGTGGCGGCGATCGCCGAAAACCGCACACCGGACCCGGCGCTGCCGGCCAAGGGCTTGCTGCGTTCACGTCACAACAACTACTTCACCCTGCCGGTGCTGTTCATCATGATCAGCAACCACTTCCCGAGCACCTACGGCAGCCAATACAACTGGCTGATCTTGGCCGGTATCGCCGTGGCAGCGGTGTTGGTGCGTCACTACTTCAACACCCGTCATGACAGCCAGAAATATGCGTGGACGCTGCCCGTCGGCGCGTTGGCGATGATTTGCCTGGCCTACGTGACCGGCCCGAAACCGGTGTCGATCGCACCGGATGTGGCCAAGGCGCCTGCCGCCATCGAGTACCAACCGTTGCCGGAAACGGCGCTGGGCGGTGGCTTGAAACCGGCCGCTCCCGCCGCACCTGCCGAACCGGCTGCAGCGCCCACTGCCCCGGCACAGGCCACGATTGATTTCGACAAGGTGCACGGTGTGATCCAGGAACGCTGCGCCGTATGCCACTCGGCCAAGCCGACCAGCCCGCTGTTCAGCACCGCGCCGGCCGGGGTGATGTTCGACACCCCGGCGCAGATCCAGCAGCAGGCGGCGCGCATCCAAGCGCAGGCCGTGGCCAGCCAGATCATGCCGCTGGGCAACATCACCCAGATGACCCAGCAGGAGCGGGATTTGATTGGCACCTGGATCAACCAGGGGGCGCGTACCAATTAGATTTTCGGTGGCTTGACGGCCGCTATCGCCGGCAAGCCGGCTCCTACAGGGGATTCGCAAACCTGTAGGAGCTGGCTTGCCAGCGATCAACCGCGCAGCGGTTGCCAAACAACACAACAATAAAAAAGATTCGAGGTGTTGCATGACCGAGTTAGCCGAACCGCAGATTCCTGCCGCGCCCGCCATGGTGCGGCTGCCCCTCTTGCAACTGATTCTGGTAGGCCTGCAACACGTCTTGCTGATGTACGGCGGCGCCGTCGCCGTGCCCCTGATTATTGGCCAGGCCGCAGGCCTCGGCCGTGAAGAAATCGCTTTCCTGATCAACGCCGACCTGCTCGTGGCCGGCATCGCCACCATGGTGCAGTCGTTCGGTATCGGCCCGGTGGGCATTCGCATGCCGGTGATGATGGGCGCCAGTTTCGCCGCCGTCGGCAGCATGGTCGCCATGGCCGGCATGCCCGGCATCGGTCTGCAGGGGATCTTCGGCGCGACCATCGCCGCCGGGTTCTTCGGCATGTTGATCGCACCGTTCATGTCCAAGGTGGTGCGCTTCTTTCCACCGTTGGTGACCGGTACGGTGATTACCGCCATCGGCCTGTCGTTGTTTCCAGTGGCCGTGAACTGGGCGGGTGGCGGCAGCGCGGCCGCCACCTTCGGCTCGCCGATCTACCTGGCCATTGCCGCACTGGTACTGGCCACCATCCTATTGATCAACCGTTTCATGCGCGGCTTCTGGGTGAATATCTCGGTGCTGATCGGCATGGGCCTGGGCTACGCCCTGTGCGGTGCGCTCGGCATGGTCGACCTCAGTGGCCTGGCGATGGCGCCCTGGGTGCAAGTGGTAACGCCGCTGCACTTCGGCATGCCCAAGTTCGAGCTGGCCCCCATCCTGTCGATGTGCCTGGTGGTGGTGATCATCTTTGTCGAGTCCACCGGGATGTTCCTGGCACTGGGCAAGATCACCGGCCAGGACGTGACGCCGAAGATGCTGCGCCGTGGCCTGCTGTGTGATGCCGGTGCGTCGTTCTTCGCCGGCTTCTTCAACACCTTCACCCACTCCTCGTTCGCCCAGAACATCGGCCTGGTGCAGATGACCGGCGTGCGTTGCCGCTCGGTGACGATCATGGCCGGGGTGTTCCTTATTGTGCTGAGCCTGCTGCCCAAGGCGGCCTACCTGGTCGCGTCGATTCCACCGGCGGTGCTGGGCGGCGCGGCGATTGCCATGTTCGGCATGGTAGCGGCCACCGGGATCAAGATCCTGCAAGAAGCCGACATCGCCGACCGCCGCAACCAGTTGCTGGTGGCGGTGAGCATCGGCATGGGCCTGATCCCCGTGGTACGCCCGGAATTCTTCGCACAGTTGCCGCTGTGGATGAGCCCGATTACCCACAGTGGTATCGCCATGGCCACGCTCAGCGCGTTGTCGCTGAATATCCTGTTCAACATTCTCGGTGGTTCTGAACGACCTGCCGTTGCCCACACGCATTGATTCCTTCGTTCGCACAAAAACAATAACGAAACGGGAACACACGCATGCACATCCTCCACCTGGGGCCGGCCACAAGCCGCGCCCCATTCTCGCCCCACGCGCTCTGTTACAGCGCACTTGAGCCCAGGCCTGGGAGCCAGTATTCTCCGCGCCCGCTCGAATCGACTCAAAAAAAAACAGCAGATGTAAAAGCTGACTGCAAGGCCAACTTATCCCGGCCTGTTGTCTGCGGCCAACCTACGCAAAAAGTCCTCCGGATCGACTGCATCTCATGCAGCCGACGGGGATTTTTTGGCTTTTTAAATACCTTGGCGCAGGTCTTGCTAAAAGCACTAAAGCTGACCAAACAGACGATTTTTGCAGCGAACCAAAAGGCGCCACATCAGAGCGCCTGCGTAGAAGAAAAACCATAAAACTTTAACTCGGGAGCAACCGAATGAAACCTATGTTCAAAGGCCTGATGCTGGCGGGATCCCTGCTGGCCGGTGGCCAAGCCGTGGCCGGTGACTTGTTGCAGTGGCAGAACAACAGCCTGACTTACCTGTGGGGCAAGAACTTCACCGTCAACCCGCAGATCCAGCAGACCGTTACGTTCGAACATGCCGACGCATGGAAGTACGGCGACAACTTCCTGTTCGTCGACCGCATCTTTTACAACGGCAAGGAAGACGGCAACGTCGGCCCCAGTACTTACTACGGCGAGTTCAGCCCACGCCTGTCGTTCGGCAAGATCTTCGATAAGGACCTGTCGTTCGGCCCGATCAAGGACGTGCTGCTGGCCTTCACTTACGAGTTCGGCGAAGGCGACAACGAGTCCTACCTGCTCGGCCCTGGCTTTGACTTGAACATCCCGGGTTTCGACTACTTCCAGCTGAACTTCTACCAGCGCCAGACCGAAGGCAATCGCCCGGGTGACGGCGTGTGGCAGATCACGCCGGTGTGGTCGTACACCATTCCCGTGGGCAACTCCAACGTGCTGATCGACGGCTTCATGGACTGGGTCGTGGACAACGACAAGAACGCCCGTGGCACTTACCACGCCAACCTGCACTTCAACCCACAGATCAAATATGACTTGGGCAAGGCGCTGCACTGGGGCGACAAACAGTTGTACGTGGGTATCGAGTATGACTACTGGAAGAACAAGTACGGGATCCAGGATACCGGTGCGTTCGAAACCAACCAGGACACGGCAAGCCTGCTGGTCAAATACCATTTCTAACTGAAAACCGCATCCCCCCTGTGGGAGCGGGCTTGCTCGCGAATGCGGTGGATCAGTCAGCACATTAGTCGACTGGCACACCGCATTCGCGAGCAAGCCCGCTCCCACATTTAGATTGGGGGTAGTCCCAGAAACCGAGTAATTTCCTCGCGCTTGGCCAACGCATCGCGTCGCCCCAACTCGATCAACTCGCTGCAATACCCCGCCTCGAACAGCAGGTAGCTCAACACCCCCGCCCCGCTCGTCTTGGTCGCCCCCGGCCCGCGCAGGAACAGGCGCAGTGCCGCCGGCAATTCCTGCCGATGCCGTGCCGCGATTTCGTCGATCGGCTGGCTCGGCGCAATCACCAGCACGTCCACCGCCGCCAACCCGGGTGCGGCATGGCTGAACTGGTTCAAGCGCTCCAGCAGTTCAATATCGCTTTCCAGGCTGTCAATGAACGTGCTGTTGAGCATGTGCCCGCCGATCTGCGCCAGGGTCGGCTCCTGGCCGGTGAAAGTGCGTTGTGTGGCCGGCTCGTTGCCACGCGGGTTACCACTGACACCCACCACCAGCACGCGGCTGGCACCCAGGTGCAAGGCAGGGCTGATGGGCGCCGATTGGCGCACGGCGCCGTCACCGAAATACTCCTGGTCGAGTTTCACCGGGGCGAACAGCAAGGGGATCGCCGAGCTGGCCAGCAGGTGTTCAACCGTCAGTTGGGTGGGTACGCCGATGCGTCGATGACGCAGCCAGGCGTCAATGGTGCCGCCGCCCTGGTAGAAGGTCACCGCCTGGCCGGACTCATAGCCGAACGCCGTGACCGCCACCGCGTGCAGGTGCTGATTGCGGATGGCTTCATCAATGCCGTGCAGGTGCAGTTTGTCGTTGAGCAGATCGCGCAGCGGCGTGCTGTTGAGCAACGCCACGGGCACCTGTGCGCCAAAGCCCAGCAGGCTATGGATAAAAAAGCGACCCGCCTGGCGGATCACCCCGGGCCAGTCGCTGCGCAACACCAGGTGGCTGCGAAAGCCTTGCCAGAACGCCGTGAGGCGCCCGATGGCGGCGGTGAAGTCCATGGCGCCGCTGGCCAGGCTCACCGCATTGATCGCACCGGCCGAAGTACCGACGATCACCGGAAAAGGGTTGGGGGCCCCCGGCGGCAGCAACTCGGCAATCGCCGCCAACACCCCCACCTGATACGCCGCCCGCGCCCCGCCACCGGAAAGAATCAAGCCTGTAACCGGTTCAGCTGGGCGCATCGCGTCACTCCATGTGGGGAAGGGTCGTTATGTGTGGCGAGGGAGCTTGCTCCCGTTCGACTGCGCAGCAGTCCTGGTCCTTACAATTGCAATAACTTTATCGACGGCGTTTCTCATACAGCTTGGGCTCACCCGGTGGCCGGCTCTTGAAGCGCCGGTGCGTCCACAGGTATTGCTCGGGGCATTCACGTACCGAGGCTTCGACCCATTGGTTGATCCGCAGGCAGTCGATTTCATCGGATTCGCCAGGGAAGTCTTCCAGCGGCGGGTGAATCACCAGGCGATAGCCGCTGCCATCGGCCAGGCGCTCCTGGGTGAACGGCACCACCAGCGCCTTGCCCAGCTTGGCAAACTTGCTGGTGGCGGTCACGGTGGCTGCCTGGATGCCGAACAGCGGCACGAAGATGCTTTGCTTGGCGCCGTAGTCTTGGTCCGGCGCGTACCAGATCGCACGGCCGGCACGCAGCAGCTTGAGCATGCCGCGCACATCTTCGCGCTCGACGGCCAGGGAGTCGAGGTTGTGGCGTTCACGGCCACGGCGCTGCACGAAGTCGAACAACGCATTGCCGTGTTCGCGGTACATGCCATCAATGGTGTGCTTTTGCCCGAGCAGGGCTGCGCCGATTTCCAGGGTCGTGAAATGCAGGGCCATGAGGATCACACCCTTGCCGTCCAGCTGCGCCTGCTTGAGGTGCTCGAGCCCTTCGACATGGGCCAGGCGTGCCAGCCGCTGGCGTGACCACCACCAGCTCATGGCCATTTCAAAGAAGGCAATGCCGGTGGAGGCGAAATTTTCCTTGAGCAGTTGCTTGCGTGCTTTGGCGGACATTTCCGGGAAGCACAGCTCCAGGTTGCGCGCAGCGATGCGGCGGCGTTCGCCGGCCACACGGTACATGCCGGCGCCCAGCAGGCGACCAATGGTCAACAAGGCGCGGTAGGGCAATTGGGTGATCAGCCACAACAGGCCGAGTCCCAGCCATAACAGCCAAAAACGCGGGTGAAAAAATACAGCTCGAAAACGCGGGCGATCCATTACAGATTCCGGTAAAGACAAGGGCCGCGCATTCTACAACGGTTCGACCCGGCTTGCGGCCCGTGGATGTTCTCGTTATAAGTCTCGACACTTTTCGTGACAAGCCGCTTTTGCCGACCATGAGCCAAACCGAACCGCTAGACCAAGATCCCGTGTTCCAGTTAAAAGGCAGCATGCTCGCCATTACCGTGCTGGAACTGGCCCGCAACGACCTCGATGCCCTGGACCGCCAACTGGCCGCCAAGGTCGCCCTGGCGCCGAACTTCTTCAACAATGCCCCGTTGGTGCTGGCCCTGGACAAACTGCCAGCCGGCCAGGGCGCCATCGACCTGCCCGGCCTGATGCGTGTGTGCCGCTCCCATGGCCTGCGTACCCTGGCGATCCGTGCCAGCCGTATCGAAGACATTGCCGCCGCCATCGCCATTGAACTGCCAGTATTGCCACCGTCCGGTGCGCGCGAGCGTCCGCTGGAACCATTGGTCGGTGAAGAGAAGAAAAAACCGGAAAAACCACCCGAGCCTGCGATCAAGCCTACAAAGATCATCACCTCGCCCGTACGCGGCGGGCAGCAGATTTACGCCCAAGGCGGCGACCTGGTGGTGATTTCCTCGGTCAGCCCAGGGGCGGAACTTCTCGCCGATGGCAACATCCATGTATACGGCCCGATGCGCGGACGCGCCCTCGCCGGCATCAAGGGTGATACCAAGGCCCGTATTTTTTGCCAGCAGTTGACCGCTGAGCTAGTGTCCATCGCAGGCCAGTACAAGGTTTCAGAAGATTTGCGCCGTGATCCGCTGTGGGGGGCTTCGGTGCAGGTCAACCTGTCGGGCGATGTGTTGAACATCATCCGTCTTTAACGGATACTGCCGCATTTTCCAAGCATCTCTAGACTCTGATAGCACAGCGAAACCGGCATTACTTGTGTAGGAATTATTTTTCCTACAAGGCTGTCCGCCTGCAGCGAGTTCCAAGAGATGTTTTTCAGGGACCGAAAAGTCCTTTTTCCTTAGGGGTGAAACACCTTGGCCAAGATTCTCGTGGTTACATCCGGCAAGGGTGGTGTGGGTAAGACCACCACCAGCGCCGCTATCGGTACCGGCCTCGCACTGCGCGGCCACAAGACAGTCATCGTCGACTTCGACGTCGGTTTGCGTAACCTCGACCTGATCATGGGCTGCGAACGCCGCGTGGTGTACGACTTCGTCAACGTGGTGAACGGCGAAGCCAACCTGCAACAGGCCCTGATCAAGGACAAGCGCCTTGAGAACCTGTACGTGCTGGCCGCCAGCCAGACCCGTGACAAGGACGCGCTGACCAAAGAAGGCGTAGGCAAAGTCCTGGCCGAGCTCAAGGAAACCTTCGAATACGTGGTCTGCGACTCGCCGGCCGGTATCGAAACCGGTGCGCACCTGGCGATGTACTTCGCTGACGAAGCCATCGTGGTGACCAACCCGGAAGTCTCCTCGGTACGTGACTCGGACCGCATGCTGGGCCTGCTGGCCAGCAAGTCCCAGCGCGCCGAAAAAGGCGAAGACCCGATCAAGGAACACTTGCTGCTCACCCGCTACAACCCTGAGCGCGTCAGCAACGGCGAAATGCTCGGCGTTGAAGACGTGAAGGAAATCCTCGCCGTCACCCTGCTGGGCGTGATCCCTGAATCCCAGGCCGTGCTCAAAGCCTCCAACCAAGGTGTTCCGGTCATCCTCGACGACCAGAGCGACGCCGGCCAGGCGTACAGCGATGCCGTCGACCGCCTGCTGGGCAAGTCCGTGGAACATCGCTTCCTCGATGTCAAGAAGAAGGGATTCTTCGAGCGTATCTTTGGAGGCAACTAAACAATGAAATTTCTCGACTTCTTTCGCGCCAACAAAAAGCCTACGACCGCGTCGGTCGCGAAAGAGCGTCTACAGATCATCGTGGCGCACGAACGCGGCCAACGCAGCACGCCGGACTACTTGCCAGCCTTGCAGAAGGAACTGGTCGAGGTGATCCGCAAGTACGTCAATATCGGGAACGACGATGTGCATGTCGCCCTGGAAAACGACGGCAGCTGCTCGATTCTGGAACTCAATATCACCCTGCCTGATCGTTGATCGAACAGGCGGCCGCCACGGCGGCACGGTCACAGGATCCCGCAAGGGAACCGGTGACCGTGCCGCCGTTGGCGTTTGTTACGAGGCTGTTTGATGCCGTTGTCCAATATCCACATCCTTCACCAGGACGACGCCGTCCTGGTGGTGAACAAACCCACCCTGCTGCTCTCGGTGCCCGGTCGCGCCGATGACAACAAGGATTGCCTGATCACCCGCCTGCAGGAAAACGGCTACCCCGAAGCCCGCATCGTGCATCGCCTGGACTGGGAAACCTCGGGGATCATCCTGCTGGCCCGGGACGCCGATACCCACCGCGAACTGTCCCGCCAGTTTCATGACCGCGAAACCGAAAAGGCCTACACCGCCCTGGCCTGGGGCCAACCGGCGCTGGACAGCGGCAGCATCGACCTGCCCCTGCGCTACGACCCGCCGACCAAGCCACGCCACGTGGTGGACCATGAGTTGGGCAAACATGCGCTGACCTTCTGGAAGGTGCTGGAACGTTGCGGCGACTGGTGCCGCGTGGAACTGACGCCGATCACCGGGCGTTCGCACCAACTGCGCGTGCACATGTTGTCCATCGGCCACCCGCTGCTGGGTGATGGCCTTTATGCCCACGAACAAGCCCTGGCCGCCTGGCCGCGCCTGTGCCTGCATGCAAGCATGCTGAGCTTCACCCATCCTCAGAGTGGCGAACGCCTGCGCTTCGAGTGCCCGGCGCCCTTCTAAAGCTGCAAACGCATTCAATGTGGGAGCTGGCTTGCCTGCGATAGCGGTCTTTCTGCAAAAAATGTGGAACTGACACACCGCTATCGCAGGCAAGCCAGCTCCCACAGTGGTTTTGTGTTGTGCTCAAGAAGGTAGCTTCACTTCAAATGTAGAGCCAATACGGTAAACTCCGCGCACTGCTGTCTGGAGCTATTTATGCGCGAAGCGTTGAATCAAGGCCTGATCGACTTCCTCAAGGCCTCCCCTACTCCTTTTCATGCCACTGCTGCCCTGGCCCAGCGCCTGGAAGCGGCGGGTTACCAGCGGCTCGACGAGCGCGAAACCTGGGCCACCGAGGCCAACGGTCGCTATTACGTCACCCGTAACGATTCCTCGATCATTGCCTTCAAGCTGGGCCGCCACTCGCCACTGTTGGGCGGGATTCGCCTGGTCGGCGCCCACACCGACAGCCCGTGCCTGCGGGTCAAGCCCCAGCCCGAGTTGCAACGCCAGGGCTTCTGGCAGTTGGGCGTGGAAGTCTACGGCGGCGCGCTGCTGGCGCCGTGGTTCGATCGCGACCTGTCCCTGGCCGGCCGCGTCACCTTCCGCCGTGACGGCAAGGTCGAAAGCCAGCTGATCGACTTCAAGCTGCCCATCGCCATCATCCCCAACCTGGCCATCCACCTGAACCGTGAAGCCAACCAGGGCTGGGCGATCAATGCCCAGACCGAGCTGCCGCCGATCCTCGCGCAATTTGCCGGTGACGAGCGCGTGGACTTCCGCGCCGTGCTCACCGAGCAGCTGGCACGCGAACACGGCCTGAACGCCGACGTGGTGCTCGACTACGAGCTGAGCTTCTACGACACCCAGAGCGCCGCAGTGATCGGCCTCAATGGCGACTTCATCGCCGGCGCACGCCTGGACAACCTGCTGTCGTGCTACGCCGGCCTGCAGGCCTTGCTCACCAGCGACAGCGATGAAACCTGCGTGCTGGTGTGCAACGACCACGAAGAAGTCGGCTCCTGCTCGGCCTGCGGTGCCGACGGCCCGATGCTGGAACAGACCCTGCGCCGCCTGCTGCCCGAAGGTGATGAGTTCGTACGCACCATCCAGAAATCACTGTTGGTGTCGGCGGACAACGCCCACGGCGTGCACCCCAACTACGCCGAGAAGCATGACGCCAACCACGGCCCCAAGCTCAATGCCGGCCCGGTGATCAAGGTCAACAGCAACCAGCGCTACGCCACCAACAGCGAAACCGCAGGCTTCTTCCGCCACCTGTGCATGGCCCAGGAAGTGCCGGTGCAGAGCTTCGTGGTGCGCAGCGACATGGGTTGCGGCTCCACCATCGGCCCGATCACCGCCAGCCATTTGGGTGTGCGCACCGTGGACATCGGCTTGCCGACGTTTGCCATGCATTCCATTCGTGAGTTGTGCGGCAGCCATGATTTGGCGCATCTGGTGAAGGTGTTGGGGGCGTTTTACGCCAGTCGTGATTTGCCCTAATAATTTGGGCTGACACGGTCAAAAAATGTGGGAGCGGGCTTGCTCGCGAAAGCGGTGGATCAGTCACACTTGTATTGACTGACGCCCTGCATTCGCGAGCAAGCCCGCTCCCACATTGAGTGTTGTGTACACCTGATCTACATCACCTGCACTTTCTGTAATCCGACCTAGACTTGTCAGTATTCCCACTCCGACAAGGCCGTCGTCCCATGATCTCCATGTCTTCGTTCCACGCCATGCTTATCCCGATCCTGATCGGTATGATCCTGCTGGCGACGGGCTTCAACTTTCGCGACAAGCCCCTGGGCGTGTTTGGCATGTGGATCGGCATGCTGCTGATCCTGGGCACCGTGGTCTACAAGATCCTCGCCAAACTGGCGGAATGACAAATGCACTCGCATCTGGCATAGCGGCCTCGTACACTCGATCAACCCGTCGTTTCCAAGGTTGACCGCCTAGTGTTCTCCCGTCTGTTCGCCCTGCCCTGCACCCTGCTGATCACCCTGCTCATGTTGCTGCCGCTCGCGCCTGCCCAGGCCGTGAGCCTGCCCGGTCTGCTGGGTAACGCCACCAAGCCCCAACCCCAGGCGGATGTGCCGCTGGGGCAGTCGCTGGACGAAGTGATCAAGACCCTGGAAAACGACCAACAGCGCACCCAGTTGCTGAGCGACCTGAAAAAACTCCGTGAAGCCACGAAAAAAGCCCAACCGGCCACCGAAGAAGGTGTGCTGGGTTTGATCGGCGGCACCCTGGCCAACCTCGAAGCGCAGTTTTCCGGGGCCGACAGCCCGCTGGGGCGCTGGTCCAATGAAATCGACCAGGCCAAGGACGAACTTGACGCCCTGATGTTGCCGGCGAGCGAATGGTTGCCGATCATTTTCGGTTTTGCCCTGATCCTGGCCGTATGGAGCTTGCTGGCCGCCGCGCTGATCTGGCTCAGTCACCGGGTGCGCGAACGCTTCGGCCTGCCCGAAGAACTGCCGCAGCACCCGCGCACCTGGGACATGGTGCGTTTCGCCCTGCGCAAACTGGGGCCCTGGCTGATCGCCCTGGTGATCACGGTGTACCTGAGTTACGCCCTGCCCTCCTCCCTGGGCAAGTCCCTGGCGATGGTATTGGCCTACGCGCTGGTGGTGGGCACCTGCTTCTCGGCCATCTGTGTGATCGCGTTTTCCCTGCTCGACGGCCCGCACCGCCATCGCGCGCTGTACATCCTGCGCCACCAGGCCTTCCGCCCGCTGTGGTGGATCGGCAGCTTTGCCGCCTTTGGTGAAGCCCTGAGCGACCCGCGACTGGTCCAGGCCCTGGGCCAGCACTTGTCCCACACGGCCGCGACGGTGGCCAATGTGATGGCAGCGCTGTCTACCGGCGTGTTCATCCTGCGTTTCCGCCGCCCCATCGCCCACCTGATCCGCAACCAGCCGCTGTCGCGTCGCCTGACCCGCCGCGCCCTCAGTGACACCATCGAGATCATCGGCTCGTTCTGGTACATCCCGGCCCTGCTGCTGGTGGGCATCTCGCTGTTCGCCACCTTCGTGTCGGCCGGCGACACCAGCACCGCCCTGCGTCAGTCGCTGTTATGCACGGTGTTGCTGGTGCTGTGCATGGTGATCAACGGCCTGGTACGCCGCCACGCCCTCAAGCCGCAACGCGGCCACAAGCGCCATGCGCTGTACTCCGAACGTCTTAAAAGCTTTGTCTACACCCTGGCGCACCTGATGGTGTGGCTGGTGTTTATCGAACTGGGCCTGCGGGTGTGGGGCCTGTCACTGATCCGTTTTACCGAAGGCGATGGCCATGAAGTCAGCGTCAAGCTGTTCGGCCTGGCCGGGACCTTGCTGTTCGCCTGGCTGATCTGGATCCTCAGCGACACCGCCATCCACCATGCCCTCACCCGCTCGCGCAAAGGCCTGGCCAACGCGCGCGCGCAAACGATGATGCCGTTGATCCGTAACGTGCTGTTCGTGACCATCTTCATCATCGCCGCCATCGTCGCCCTGGCGAACATGGGCATGAACGTCACGCCGCTGCTGGCCGGTGCCGGTGTGATCGGCCTGGCCATCGGTTTTGGTGCGCAATCGCTGGTGGCAGACTTGATCACCGGCTTGTTCATCATCATCGAAGACTCCCTGGCCATCGATGACTACGTGGATGTCGGCGGTCACCTCGGCACGGTTGAAGGCCTGACCATCCGCACTGTACGCCTGCGGGACATCGACGGCATCGTGCACACCATCCCGTTCAGCGAGATCAAGAGCATCAAGAACTACTCGCGGGAGTTCGGCTACGCGATCTTCCGGGTGGCGATCCCGTACAACATGGAAATCGACGATGCCATCAAGCTGATGCGCGACGTCGGCCAGAAAATGCGCAACGATCCGCTGCAACGCCGCAATATCTGGTCGCCGCTGGAGATCCAGGGCGTGGAGAGTTTCGAGTCGGGCAGCGCGATCCTGCGCGCCCGGTTCAAGACGGCGCCGATCAAGCAGTGGGAAGTGTCGCGGGCGTTCAACTTGTCGTTGAAGCGGCATCTGGATGAAGCGGGGTTGGACCTGGCGACGCCGCGCTTGAGCGTGCAGGTGGTGACGGGGGCTTCTGGCGGGCTGGAAAAAGAGAAGAACACCTAAAAGGCAACGCAACCTTAATGTGGGAGCTGGCTTGCCTGCGATAGCGGTGGGCCAGCCAGTAGATTTGGCCCAGACACACCGCTATCGCAGGCAAGCCAGCTCCCACATGGGATGGGTGGTGTTTAGGCCAGCGCGGCGCTGTCCATCTTCTGGCGCAGGCTCAACGGGCGCATGTCGGTCCAGACTTCTTCGATGTAGGCCAGGCATTCTTTCTTCAGGCCGCTCTTGCCCACGGTGCGCCAGCCTTCCGGCACGGCTTTGTAGTCGGGCCAGATCGAATACTGTTCTTCGTGGTTGACCACTACCTGAAACAGGATGTCGTCGCGGTCAAATACTGAGGTCATTGCTGTTCTCCATCGCAAAAAGGCTGGCTGCGCACACTGCGCAGCGCTGATATCTGTAGAAACGTACCAAACGGCAAAAAAATTAGAGGCTGGCGACCGCTGCGGCCAACGCCCGGCCGAAAATCTCGGCGACGCGGTCGACCTCGGCGCCGGTGATCACCAGCGGCGGCAGGAAGCGCACCACGCTGCCATGGCGCCCGCCCAACTCCAGGATCAGGCCGCGCTTGAGGCATTCGCGCTGCACCAGCGGTGCCAGTTGGCGATGCACCGGTGGATGGCCCTGAACATCGGGCTTGCCGTTCGGGTCCACCAGCTCCACGCCGAGCATCAGCCCACGGCCACGGATATCCCCCAGTTGCGGGAAATCCCGTTGCAGGATGCGCAGGTGTTCACCCAGGCGTTCGCCCATGGCGGCGGCATGGCCCGCCAGGTCGTGCTCCTTGAGATAGCGCATCACCGCCGAACCCGCCGCCATCGCCATCTGATTACCACGGAACGTGCCGGCATGGGCGCCTGGCAGCCAGGTGTCGAGCCAGTCGCGGTACACCACCACGGCCAGGGGCAGGCTGCCGCCGATGGCCTTGGACATCACCACCACATCCGGGATGATGCCGGCGTGTTCAAAGGCAAACATCTTGCCGGTACGGCCGAAACCACTCTGGATTTCATCCACAATCAAGGCCACGCCCGCCTGCTCGGTAATACGCCGCAAGCCGCGCAACCAATCGAGATCGGCCGGGATCACGCCGCCTTCGCCCTGCACCACTTCCACAATCACCGCCGCCGGCAACAACACGCCCGCCTCCGGGTCGTTCAGCAGGTTTTCCAGGTAATGCAGGTTCACCCGAACCCCTTCGGCGCCGCCCAGGCCAAACGGGCAACGGTAGTCGTACGGGTACGGCAGGAACTGCACGCCATTGCCGAGCAGTGCGCCCAGCGGCTTCTTCGGCCCCAGGCTGCCCATCAGGCTCAACGCGCCCTGGCTCATGCCATGGTAACCGCCCTGGAACGACAGCACTGTGCTGCGACCGGTGGCGGTACGCACCAGTTTCAACGCGGCTTCCACCGCATCGGTGCCCGTGGGGCCGCAGAACTGGATCTTCGCTTCGCGCGCCAACTCGGCCGGCAGCAGGCCGAACAGGTCCTGCACGAATTGATCCTTGACCGGCGTGGTCAGGTCGAGGGTGTGCAACGGCAATTCGTCGCTCAACACCTGCTGAATGGCCTCGATCACCACCGCGTGGTTATGCCCCAGCGCCAGGGTGCCAGCGCCGGCCAGGCAGTCGATGAAACGACGACCTTCCACGTCCTCCACATAGAGGCCCTTGGCGCGCTTGAGCGCCAGGGGGATACGCCGAGGGTAGCTGCGGGCGTTGGACTCCTGCTGGCGCTGGCGGGCCAGCAGCGGGGACTCGTCAAACTGGTAAAGCGTTTCTTGAAGCGGGGTGTCTTCGATATGGCTGATAGCGACGGACATTACAAGATCCCTCATCGGGCCCAAGGGGCATGCGCACGGATTTCCTGTTCTGGAAACGCATCAGCGCGGGAGGGATTTAGTGGCCACTGATCTTTAACTGAGGGGTGAAGATCCAGAGGTGGGAGCGGGCTTGCTCGCGAAGGCGCAGTGTCAGCCACCAGAAATGTTGTCTGGGCCACCGTATTCGCGGGCAAGCCCGCTCCCACATTTGGACGGTGTGAATCCATAGACCCGTAGGAGCCAGACGTTAGAGACCTCGGTATTCTTCATTCAGTGCGTACAAAATCGCGCAGGTTTCCGCGTCCAGGAAACCGCAATAATCCCGGGGCCGGAAGTGCATCTGAAACGCCCGCGTGCGCTGTTCAAAGCCTTGCCGATTCTTCGCAGGTGCATACCCATAGCGCTGGAACGCCCGCTCCAGCTCCACCTCTGGCGGCAACCCGACGCAAAACCGGCGCTGGTACATTGCCCGCGTCGCCTCATCGAACCAGGCGCCGATGCCTGCTTCGTGCAGACGCCACCACGGCAGCCTCGGCCCTGGATCGCTCTTGCGCCCATACGCCACATCCGAATGCCCAAGGATGCCCACAGGCTCTATCTGTGGGTAGCGACTCACGATGTCGCGCAGCAGCGCGATCAGCACCTCGATCTGTTCCTCGACGTACGCGGGGAAGGTGACGACGCCCGCGTCATCCCGCGCCAGATTGACCAGCTCGATGCCGATCGAGCGACTGTTGAGGTTGTCGCGCCCGTTCCAGTGGCTGACCCCGGCATGCCAGGCTCGCTGGCTTTCTTCCACCAGGCGGAACGCACGCAACTCGTCATAGCCAGCCGCGCGATAGCTGGGCTCTTCCGGGTCGGGCACCAGGTAATGCGCACTCACCCCGTCCTGGGTCAGGGTGCGCAGGGATGACGCAAAGGGCGCCGCGGTGTAATGCAAAATCACCTGCTGCACGGGCTCACCGCACCGTTCGTTGAAGCCGATGGCAGGAAAACTGGTATCGATGACCAACATAAAAAGCCGTCCTTTTCACTACAGGCCGACTCATTCGGCCCGTTCAAGCACAAAAAAATTACCGCCATCCTGAAGCGTTGAACCTCAAGCGGGCGGTAACTAATTGGCACCTGAAAGAACGTTGATCAGCGACGCAGCGGCATACCCAGGTCGACCCGCAGGCCATCGGGCTGGCTGTCGAACTTCAGCGAGCAGGAGCAGCGCTGCACAATCGCTTGCACGATGGCCAGGCCCAGGCCGCAGCCTTCGCTGTTGCCATTACGCCAGAAACGCTGGGTGAGGTACTGCAGGTCTTCGGCAGAGATCTGCTTGCCATGGTCACGCACGCGGAACACCACGTGCTCGGCGTCGGTGGACACACTGAGTTCCACGCGGGTATCGGCTGGCGTGTGGCGCAAGGCGTTGTCCAGCAGGTTGCGCAGGGCCGCAACCGCCAGGCCCACGGGCATTTCCACCGGCCGGTCACTGAGACCTTCCGGCAGGATCAGGTCGATGCGCGAGTTGTCCCCGGCGTTGGCGTCCTGGATCGCCAGACGTGCCACTTGTTCGGCACTGGACTGCAAGCCGTCGTCGAACGACAGGCTGCCTTCCACCCGCGCCAGCAGCAGCAATTGTTCGAGGGTGCGGTGCAGGCGGTCGGCCCCCTCCTCGGCGTGGGCCAGGGATTGATCCCGCGCGGCGCCGTCGGTCATGCGCGCCACTTGCAGGTGGGTCTTGATCGCCGTCAACGGGCTGCGCAACTCATGGGCGGCATCACCGGTAAGGCGGCGCTCGCGCTCGATGGTCTTGGCGATGCGTTGCAGCAGTTGGTTCTGGGTGTCGAGCAGCGGCTTGAGCTCGCTGGGCAACGGATGGATCTGCAGCGGTTCGAGGGAATCGGCACTGCGGCGCATCAAGGCGTCTCGCATGCGGTTGAGTGGCAACAGGCTTTGGCCAATACCCAGCCACAGCAAGCACAGGCAACCGAGCAACGCCACGCCCACCGGCACCGAGGCCGCGAGCAGGATCGACAGGTTCAGCGCCTCACGCTCCACCTGGCGGTCGGCGGTGGTGATCAGCAGGTCGCCCCGGGACAGGGTGAAACTGCGCCAGCCCACCCCGTCGATCACCTGGTCGCGAAAACCGCTTTTGCGTGACTCCAGCCCTTCATCCGGCGTGGTGTGGCTGCGCGCCAGGATTTCGCCGCGCAGGGAGCTGACCTGGCAGGCCATGCCGCCCGGCACGTTCAATTGCTCGGTGCGCAGATGCGTGCCGCCACTCACGCTGGCCAGGCCGGGCATCTGCTCGGTCAGCCCGGCCACCATGCGCGCCGACGCCACCAGGCGCTGGTCGAGGGAAAACATCATCTGGTTGCGCAGGTCGTTGAGCATCCAGGCGGCCGCCAGGGCCCAGATCAATACAAAGGCAGCGCCCAGCTTGAACGTCAGGCGCAGGCGCAGGCTTTTCACGAAGCGTCCTCTCCACCCGCATCTGCCGGCCCAAGGCGGTAACCCAGGCCACGCACGGTTTCGACGATGCCGTTGCCCAATTTGCGGCGCAGGTGGTGGATGTGCACGTTCAAGGCGTTGCTTTCCAGCTCGTCATTGAACCCGTAGACGCTGTCCTTGAGCTGTTCGCTGGACAGCACGCGGCCCTTGTTGTGCAGCAGGGCTTGCAACAGCGCCTGCTCGCGGCGGGACAGGTCCACCGGCTCGCCCCCCAGGAAAGTCTCGCGGCTGCTTGGGTCATAGGCCAGGCGGCCATGCTCGATCAGGTTGACGCTGCGCCCCGCCACCCGCCGCAGCAGGGTTTGCAGGCGCGCAGCGAGTTCGCGCAGGTCGAAGGGTTTGAGCAGGTAGTCGTCGGCACCGGCTTGCAGGCCGTCGACACGGTTGGTCACCGAGTCGCGGGCGGTGAGGATCAGCACCGGAATCTCCAGGCCCTGGCTGCGCTGTTGCTGCAGCAGCTTGAGGCCGTCTTCGTCGGGCAAGCCAAGGTCGAGCACCATGATGTCGAACGTGGCCGCCTTGAGCATCGCGCGCGCGGCAGAAGCTGTACCCACGCGCTCCACGGTAAAGCCCTGGGCGGTGAGGCCGGCCACGATACCGCTGGCGATCAGTTCGTCGTCTTCACAGACCAGTACGTGCATGCTGAACCCTTCATGAAAGATGGGAGGATTAAAGAGGCCACGGATTAAGCGCCGATTATGCCGTGAAAAGAGGCGCGCTCAGACTTTCCCTACACTTTAGAATAGCCTTGGTTAATCATCGGTTAATCAACGCCACACATTGTGTGCTGACTTGCAACGAACTAAGGCTTGACCATGCGGCATCTGTTTACCTTTTTGCTGGTGTTGTTCGCGGGATTCGCCCAGGCAGCGCCGGGCAATCCGTTTGAGACCAAACCCGACTTCCTCCCGGTGGGCAAAGCCTTCACCTTTACCTCCGAACGCCTGGAAAGTGGCGAAACCCAGCTGTATTGGCAGATTGCCGACGGTTATTACCTGTACCAGCAGCGCATGAAGTTCGACGGCCTGGCCGAAAAACCGACGCTGCCCCAGGGTGAAGCCCACAGCGACGAATTCTTTGGCGAACAGCAAGTGTATCGCCAGGGCCTGGAAGTGAAGATCCCGGCCGGCGTCACCGGTCAGGTCAAGCTGGGCTGGCAAGGCTGCGCCGATGCTGGCCTGTGCTACCCGCCGCAGTCGATCACCGTGGACCTGGGCGGCAACCCTGCCGTGGCTGCCACCGCCCAAGCCCAGGACCAGAGCCTGGCCAGCGGCCTGCAACAGCGCAGCCTCGGTTGGAGCCTGCTGGTGTTCTTTGGCCTCGGCTTGTTGCTGGCATTTGCCCCGTGTTCATTGCCAATGCTGCCGATCCTGGCCGGCCTGGTGGTAGGCAGTGGCGCCAGCCCGCGTCGCGGTTTCGCCTTGGCCAGCAGCTACGTGGTGTGCATGGCGCTGGTGTATGCAGCGTTGGGTGTATTGGCCGCGCTGGCCGGCAGCAACCTGGCCGCCCTGCTGCAAACGCCGTGGATCCTCGGCAGTTTCGCCGCTCTCTTCGTGATCCTCGCCCTGCCGATGTTTGGCTTCTTTGAACTGCAACTGCCCGCCTTCCTGCGTGATCGCCTGGACAACGTCAGCCGCCAGCAAAGCGGTGGCAGCCTGGTGGGTGCGGGCATCCTTGGCGCGCTGTCCGGCCTGCTGGTGGGCCCGTGCATGACTGCGCCCCTGGCCGGCGCCCTGCTGTACATCGCCCAGAGCGGCAACGCGTTGCACGGCGGCCTGATCCTGTTCGCCATGGGCATCGGCATCGGCATTCCGCTGTTGCTGCTGGTGACCGTGGGCAACCGCTTCCTGCCCAAACCGGGCACCTGGATGAACGTGCTCAAGGGCGTCTTCGGTTTCCTGTTCCTGGGCACTGCCGTGCTGATGATTCGCCCGGTCATCGGCGAAAGCCTGTGGCTCGGCCTGTGGGGCGTGTTGGCGCTGGTGATGGCCTACTGCGGCTGGACCCTGGCCCGCGAATACGGCCTGGCCGCCAAGGTGTTCGGTGCCGGCTCCCTGGTGCTAGGTCTGTGGGGCGCGGTGCTGGTGGTGGGTGCGGCCGGTGGCAGCGATGACCTGTGGCAACCGCTGAAGGTCTACAGCGGCTCGAAAATGGCGGCTGCGCCTAGCGCCCACGACGCCTTCATGACGATCAACGACCCGGCCGTGCTGCAAAGCCAACTCGACAGCGCCAAGGCCCAGGGCCAGTGGGTGCTGGTGGACTACTACGCCGACTGGTGCGTGTCCTGCAAGATCATGGAAAAACAGGTCTTCGGTAAACCTGAGGTGATGGACGCCCTCAAGGACGTGCGCCTGCTGCGCCTGGACGTCACCGCCGACAACGCCGCCAGCCGCGAGCTGCTCGGCCGCTACAAAGTGCCAGGGCCGCCAAGCTTTGTGTGGATCGGCCCGGACGGTGAAGAACGCCGCGCCCAACGCATCACCGGCGAAGTGGATGCCGCCGCCTTCCTGCAACGCTGGACGCAAACCCGAGACGCGCGCTGATGCTGACCCTGACCATCGGTACTTTCGCCATCGCCCTGAATCACATCCTGCTGATCAGCGCACTGATCCTGGCCACCGTGGTGGGCTGGCGCGTGGCCAAGCGTGGCGGCGAGAACCCGGAATCGGTGCTGTTCAGCCTGTTCCTGCTGGGCATGTTGGCGGCGCGCATCAGCTTTGTGCTGATGTACTGGAGCGATTACCGCAACGACTGGCTGCAGATGGTCGACCTGCGCGACGGGGGTTTCCTCGCCTGGCCCGGCGTGATCGTGCTGATACTCGGTGCCTTGGCCTACGGCTGGCGCCGCCCGGCCCTGCGCAAGCCGCTGGGTGCCGGAGTGGTGACAGGCCTGGTGTTCTGGGGCCTGACCAGTTTGTCCCTGAGCCTCTACGACAAGGGCTCGCAGCTGCCGGACATCACCTTGCGCAATGCTAATGGCGACGTGGTGCAACTGGCCGATTACAAAGGCGGCCCGTTGGTGATCAACCTGTGGGCCACCTGGTGCCCGCCGTGCCGGCGCGAGATGCCGGTACTGGAGCGCGCGCAACACCAACGCCCCGACGTGACCTTCCTGTTCGTCAACCAGGCCGAAAGCATGCAGAGCGTCAGCACCTTCCTCGCCACCCAGGGCCTGACCCTCGACAACGTGCTATTCGACGCCAGCGGCCGCCTCGGCCAGGCCGTGGGCTCCATGGCGTTGCCGACTACCCTCTTCTACCAAGCCGATGGGCGGCTGATCAACAGCCATCTGGGCGAACTGTCCCAGGCCAGCCTGGCCCGTGCCATGGAACCCTTCGACGCCACAATAAGGAAACCGACATGCCAAGCCTCCGCCACCTGCTGATCTCGCTGCCGCTGACGCTCGCGGCCACCCTGGCCCAGGCCGAAGAGTGGCCCGCTCCGATCAAACAGATCGAGGCCAAGGGGGCCAAGATCCTCGGCAAATTCGACGCCCCCAGCGGCCTCACCGGCTACGCCGCGCAATACCAGAACCGGGGCATGGCGCTGTACCTGACCGCCGACGGCAAAAGTGTAATCGCCGGCAACCTGTACGACGCCCAGGGCAATGACCTGAGCAGCGCGCCCCTGGACAAACTGGTGTACGCGCCGATGGCCAAGGAAGTCTGGGCCAAGATGGAAAAAAGCAGCTGGATCCAGGATGGCGACGTGAAAGCGCCGCGCATCGTCTACCTGTTCAGCGACCCCAACTGCCCCTACTGCAACATGTTCTGGGAACAGGCTCGCCCGTGGGTGAAGGCCGGCAAGGTGCAGTTGCGCCACATCATGGTCGGCATCATCCGCGAAGACAGCCCGGGCAAATCCGCCGCGCTGTTCGCCGCCAAAGACCCGCAAAAAGCCCTGGAAGAACACGAAGCCGCTGGCAAAGGCAGCAAGTTGCAGGCACTGGACAAGATCCCGGCCGATATCGAAGCCAAGCTGGATGCCAACATGAAGTTGATGGATGAGCTGGAATTGTCGGCGACGCCGGCGATTTTCTATCTGGACGACAAGGGTGGGTTGCAGCAGCAGCAAGGGGCACCGTCGCCGGAGAAGCTGGTGAAGATTCTTGGGCCGAGGTAACACCTGCATTAGTCAAGAGAATGCCCGCTCTGAGCGGGCACTCTCTGTGAACGACGAATCATGGGATCCGCCAACGGCGAATTAGCGAATAGGGTTTACTCTCGATAGCACATGCTGAAGTTATCGATAAACGAGTAATCCTGTACAAGAACTGTCATCCACGCAACAGCGGTGCCAGGCGACGTTACCAATTCGACCCAAAATCCGCCTCGCCAATCGTCAGGGTAGGTCTGTTCCTGGACTACATTACCGGTGCGATCATAAAAGGTGACCGTCGCTGGTCGTTGTTTCCATGCCCAACTGAACCTGACAGATTCCAGTTCACGACTGAAATCAAACCGATGTAACTGTGGTGGAATTTGATGATCGGAATTCTCACACATGACAAAGTGCTTACCTGAGTAGTACTCATCATTGCCGTAATTAACGATACCCGCCAAACCTGATCCAGACTCAAAGGTTATTTTCATCAGATCCGTCTGGATACTACTTCCTACGCCAAAAGTCCCTAACGGCAGTGACTCGAAGCGTTCCTGCTGGCAAATCAAAGCCCTCTTCAAAATCAGGTTCAACACCGGAAAAACGACGGCTTCATTTCCAAACTCGTTGGAATTTTGCGACGTAATGCAGGTGACGGTCAGGGGGGAATCATGCTTTAACAACTGAAGCTCTGATCGGTTCAGTGTCTCGGAAAGCCCATCCCTGGCCTCCGTATCCGTGAGTGGCCTACCGTTAATCACATAGAATGTATGACTGCCCCCCTCCCTTTTAATGCCTGTGCATTTCAGCCAGAAAAGGCTCCCCTTTAGCGCAAACCACCATTTTTCAACGGTGATTAACGCATTACCCGCGAAAGTGCCCAGATCTAGAATGCCGTATTGAGTTGCGCGTGGGGTAGCCTGTTCCACGACGGGCGTTGGCACACGTGTCGGTTTACTAATCTTCAAATTCAAAGGCGGTGAGGTCTGCACCTTGCACGCAGTGGCAACGGTGTAAGTGATCTTTACAGTTTTACCGATACTTTCGATCACCGCTTCCCGTGGCATGAAGAAGCGCACAGGCCCCGCATCACTGCCAGGCTGGGCAGCCAACGGCAAGCAACTACCATCTGGCTGCATCCAGCACACGGTGACGGTGTGTTGGGAGCTGATTCCGACGTAATCCACTTCGACATGGACACCGTCACGCCCATTCCAGACGGTCAGCTCATCGCCCACTGCTTCGGTCACCGAAGGCTTAGAAAGATCTAGAGGCTTTTGCTCAATCTTGAAAGCCTGAGCAGGAAACTCGTGGGCGCTTTGTAGCCCATTGGCCTCACAAAAGCTCGTCGCGAAGTGCAGTTCAAACGTGCTGCAATCGGCCATTTTTTGCAGTTCAGCCCTTGGAACAGACACCCCCACTCCTTTAGCCTTCCAATCGTCTGTCACGGGTTCATCCAGCAAAATGTCATACCGGTAGGCACTGCCGTCGTCGTGTTCACCTGAAATCCACATCCAACAAAGATTCGAACACTCGGCATAGGCCCATACAGGCACTGTAGCCAATGCAGGTCCTGTGAATGTGTTGAGATCCACTGTGCCGTTGGTTGCCTCTTCAATATTCGGATGTGTGAACTGGGGCACCGGAACACTGATGTCCTGTGCAGGTGATGACTGTTCACTTTCGTTGAAGGCAAGGGTGTAGATCAGCGTCATCGACTTGTTGAACAAACACGCAACGATACAGGCCGATAGCTTGACCGACGCCGGATCCCCGTCGTGCTCAATGGCCACGCAGCCCAGCGGCTTCTTCGCGTATCCCGGCCCACTCACAAAAAAACAGACACGATCGCCCGCACAGGTAGCCAGACCGGGAACGTCTACATCGCCCCCCTCTTTAGTGAGCTCGGGATTAAGGCACCACCCGTCGTTGTAGTTCACAGACTGCCGCAAATGTGGAGGAGGCAAGTCCAGTCCGGGTGCCACAATCAACGCTGCGGTCCGACGGTGTTGGATCTCTAGAGCATTCGCCGGCAATCGTGTTTCAAGGTGCGGGTCGACGTCAGCAGGAGGCTCAGCTGGCAAACCGCTGGTGACCCAGGCACTTTGAAGCGTGATAGAGCGCCAAGGCTTGCGGCGTGCCAGCCAGCCACGGGCAATAAAGAATTTGAGTACGTGCCCGGCGACGGCCTCTTCCTCCGTTAACACATGTCCATACACCACGGTATAAAACGTATAGGGAATAGCGTCCTGCTCAGTGACAGCCGTGCAATAAACCTTGTCACCCTTTTTGGCCAGAGGAGTAACAGGCACAAGCACTGTTTCATCCCCTGTATGGTCATGCATGTCGTAAGTAGGCGTGTTATGGACGATTTTTTCATGCAGTAGCCGAGGTGCCAGCTCTTCGCTTTCGCTGGCCGGATAGAACGAAATCCCGACTTCCTTGACCCGTGAAGCAGCGGCCTGTCCCTGTGACGTCCCTATATAGGACACCAACAGCGTGAACCCCATGGCGCTCGTCAGGTAGTCCAGTGGAATATCAATGTTCCTGGCACCCGGCTCTTCGCTGTCGTCCACGATGTCTTCAAATAACGGCCCAGGCTGTTCTTTTGTGCTGAAGTGAACGGTGATCGGTTTGTCGTCCATGCGTGAATCGACGGTCAGGTAACTCACCACCATCCGGGAAGGTTCGACGACACCCTCCAATTCACTGGAGATTGAAGGGCTTTCAACCTCCACCGCCTTGGGCTTCACCGCTTTTTTGGGTGGTGCTTTGACAATGGCCGATCGCGCTTCAGGTGCTGAAATCTTTTTAGCCATGGTAAGAACTCCGTGTTCGAAGAGGGAGTGCCCCGAGCCCGATAAAGGCCCAGGGTTTCCTCCTGAAGTGAGCGCTTGAAACATGCCTTCGCCAACTGTGAGAACTGACAGGTCTGACGAAACACATCGGCTTTCCCGATCAACGGCAGATTTACAACCCCTCCAACTCCGCCATCAAATCACTCAACCGATCCACCTTCTCGGCACTGATCTCATTGGCCGCCAACCCGTCGATATACTCGGCCAACTCCGCTACCGTGCTGCACTCGAACATCGCCCGCAGCGGCACATCCCGCTGCAAGGTCTTCTGTACGCGCGAGGCAATTTGCGTGGCCAACAACGAATGCCCGCCCAGCTCGAAGAAGTTGTCTTGCACCCCTACCCGCTCAACCTTCAGCACTTCGGCCCAGATCGCGGCCAAGGTGGTTTCCAGCTCGTTGCGCGGCGCCAGGTAATCCTGGCTGTGCAACTGGCCGATCTCCAGCGCAGGTAACGCCTTGCGGTCGAGTTTGCCATTGGCGTTGAGCGGCAGGCGGTCGAGCCACAGCCAGTGCAGCGGCACCATGTATTCCGGCAGTTCAGCACGCAGGCGTTGCTTGATGCGGTCGAGGCGTTCGCTTGGGTTCAGTGCCTCATCCGCCGCCACCAGGTAGCCGACCAGATGCTTGCCGTTGACGCCTTCCTGCACGCCTACCGCCGCATCGCGCACTTCCGGTTGTTCGTGCAGGCGCGCTTCGATTTCACCCAGTTCGATGCGGTAGCCGCGAATCTTCACTTGATGGTCGACACGCCCGACGTATTCCAGCACGCCGTCACTGCGGCGGCGCGCCAGGTCGCCGGTGCGATACAGTCGCTCACCCGGTGCGCCGAACGGGTTCGGCACAAACACCGGTGCCGTGCGCAATGGGTCGCTGACGTAACCGCGACCGACACCGGTGCCCGCCACGCACAACTCACCCACGGCGCCTTGCGGCACCAACTCCAGTGCGCCATCGAGCAGGTACAAGCGGTTGTTGTCGGTCGGCGTGCCAATTGGCAGGTAAGTACCACGGGTAGAGGCCAGATCGACACGGAAGAACGCCACGTCATCCGAGCATTCCGCAGGGCCATAAGCGTTCACCAGGCCAATCCCTGGGTAACGCAGCAACCACTGGTGCGCCAATTCAGGCGGCATGGCTTCACCGGTCGGCAGCATCCAGCGCAGACCGTCCAGGCCGATGCGGTCCTGGGCCAACATGCCCTGGATCAGCGACGGTACGCTTTCCAGCACCGTGATGCCCTGGGCCTGCACATGTTCCAGCAGGCCCTGGGGATCATGGGCCAGGGTGTTCGGCACGATGTCCACGCGGGCGCCAAACAGCGGCGCAGCGAGGAACTGCCACACGGAAATATCGAAGCTTTGCGAGGCAGTCTGCGCGATCACGTCCACCGGGCTCAGGTCCAGATACGGCACCTTGCTCAACTGGTTATTGAGCATGCCGCGCTGTTCCACCATCACGCCTTTGGGCAGGCCGGTAGAGCCGGAGGTGTAGATCACGTAGGCGAGGTTGTCCGGGCCGCTGTAGACGCCGGGATTTTCGCCACGCGCCGGGATTTCTTCCCACACCAGCAACTGGCAGTCGAAGCCGTCCAGCAGCTCGATGGCCTGCTCGCGGCATGCCTCGGTGCACACCAGCAACGGCGTGCGGCTCAAGTCGATGATGCTGCGCAGGCGCTGGCCCGGCAGGCCTGGGTCCAGCGGTAAGTAGCCTGCACCGGCCTTGAAGCTGCCGATGATCATGCCGAGCAGGTCGAGATTACGTTCGGCCAGCAATGCCACCGGCTGATCCAGACCGACACCCGCGGCTATCAGCGCATGGCCGAGGCCGTTACTGCGGCGGTTCAGTTCGTCATAGCTCCATTGCTGATCAAGGCAACTGGCGGCAATGCGCTGTGGATGCGCGGCGACCTGTTCTTCGAACAGTTCGATGTAGCTGCGCTCCAGCGGGTAAACATGCTCACTCTGGTTGCAGCCCTCCACCAGGAACTCACGCTCCTGCTCGCCAATCAGCGGCAGGTCGGCCATGTCGCCATGGAAGCCTTGGACCAACGCCAGCAGCAGGCGCTTGAACTCGCCGAGCATGCCTTGCACGGTGGTTTCGTCGAAGTAGCGCTGGTCGTAAGACAGGTGCAAGCCCAGGTCATCGCCCGGATAACACACGGCCGTCAGCGGGAAGTTGGTGTGGGTGCGGCCGGAGTCCGAGGTGGCATTCAGGCTTTGTGCATGGTCCAGTACCGAGACCTCCACCGGGGCGTTTTCGAACACGAACAGGCTGTCGAACAGCGGCTGGCCCTTGGGCAGTTCGCTGTGCTCCTGAATGGTCACCAGCGGCAGGTATTCGTACTCGCGCAACTGCATGTTGCTGTCGAGCAGGCTGCTCAACCACTGGCGCACGCTGCAGGGTTGATCGTCCTCGGGCAGCTTCACCCGCAGGGCGATGCTGTTGATGAACAGGCCGACGGTGCGCTGCATCTCCGGCATTTCCACCGGGCGCCCCGCCACGGTGACGCCGAACAGCACGTCGCGATCGCCGCTCAGACGGCGCAGCACCAAGGCCCATGCCGCCTGGGCGAAGGTGTTGACCGTCAGTTGGTGAGCCTGGGCCAGCTCACGCAGTTGTGCGCCGTCACGGGCATCGAGGCGGGTGTAGCAGTCGCCCACCACCATGCCGCCGTGGCCGGCGTGGTCACGCATGAATGGCCGGTCGCTCGGGATCGGCGTGGTGCGCTCGAAGCCTTGCAGGTTCTGCTGCCACCACTGGCGCGCTTCATTGAGGTTCTGGCGTTGCAGCCAGGCGATGTAGTCGCGGTAGCGCGGCGGCGTGGCCAACTGCGCGTCGCGGCCTTCGCCAAGGGCCCTGTAGATCTCGAAGAAGTCATTCATCAGCAACGAACGGCACCAGGCATCGATGAGGATGTGATGGTTGCTCATCATGAACCAGTAGCGCTCGGCACCGACGCGGATCAGGCGCAGGTGGAACGGCGCCTGGTTGAGCAGATCGAACCCGGCTTCCCGCTCGGCCTTGAGCAAGGCTTGCAGGCGCGGCTCCTGTTCGCTTTCCGGGTCGTTGCTCCAATCCAGGTATTCGATCGGCGTGCTGCCCGGCTTGTGGATCACTTGCAACATGTCTTCGCCGACGTTCCAGCAGAACGACGCGCGCAGGGCTTCATGACGGGCGATCACTGCCTGCCAGGCCTGGGCGAAACGCTCGGGGTCCAGGGCACTGTTGATGCGGTAGCGATCCTGCATGTAATAGAGGCCGGTGCCCGGCTCCAGCAAGGTATGCAACAGCAGGCCTTCCTGCATCGGGGTCAGCGGGTACACGTCTTCGATGACGCCGGCCGGCACCGGCAGCGCATCCAGTTGCAGCTGGGTCAGGTGCGCCAGGGGGAAATCGGACGGCGTAAGGCCACCGGCATCGTCCTGCAGGCAATGGGCGACCAGGCCTTGCAACTCGGCCAGGTACGCATCCGCCAGTTCACGGATGGTGTGTTGATCGTGGCGTTCGCGGCTGAAGGTCCAGCGCAATACCAGTTCACCGCCGTACACCTGGCTGTCGACGCTCAACTCATTGGGCAGCGGCGCGTCGGGGTCGTGGGCCAAACCTGCGGATTCGTCCAGCGGGTGGAACAGCGCATCGCTGCCGAAGCTCTGGTCGAACTGGCCGAGGTAGTTGAAGGTGATGCTTGCCGTCGGCAATGCCGCCATGGCGTGCTTGACCCCGTCCTCCGCGAGGTAACGCAGCACGCCATACCCCAAGCCTTTGTGCGGCACGCCGCGCAGTTGCTCCTTGATCGCCTTGATCGAGTCGCCCTGCCCGGCTTGCGGGGTCAGGCGCAGCGGGTAAGCACTGGTGAACCAGCCGACGCTGCGGGTCAGGTCGATGTCATCGAACAGCGCTTCGCGGCCGTGGCCTTCCAGCTGGATCAGCGCCGACGCATGGCCGCTCCAACGGCACAGCACACGGGCCAGGGCGGTCAGCAGCAGGTCGTTGACCTGGGTGCGATACGTACTCGGGGCCTGTTGCAGCAACTGGCGGGTACGCTCGGCATCCAGGCGCACGCTGACGGTGTCGGCATCGCGATTGCGCAGCGAACCTTGAAGGCGCGCCACCGGCAATGCCGCGTCAGGTCCGGCCAACTGGTGTTGCCACACACTCAACTCTTCACGCAGGGATTCGCTGCCAGCATAGGCCTGCAAGCGGGCGGCCCAATCACGCAGCGCGCTGGTCTTGGCCGGCAGGCTGACGGACTGGCCGTCGCTCAGTTGGCGATAGACATTTTGCAGGTCTTCAAGCAACACACGCCAGGACACGCCGTCCACCACCAGGTGATGAATCGCAATCAGCAGGCGTTGTTGGCCCTCGGGACCGTCCGCCAGCAAGGCGCGCAACAGCGGGCCGTGTTCCAGGTCGAGGCTGCGTTGGGTGTCGGTGAACAGCGCGGTGCAATCAGCCATGTCACGCACCTGCGCCTGCATTAACACGCCACCTTGCGGCACCGCCAAGTGTTCGGCGTGCCATTGCGCATCACGCGAGGTGAAGCTCAGGCGCAGGGCGTCGTGGTGTTCCAGCACCGCCAACAGCGCTTGCTCCAGGCGGTGTGGGTCGAGCAATTGCAACGGCTTGAGCAGCAGCGCCTGGTTCCAGTGCTGGCGGTTCGGGATCTCGGTGTCAAAGAACCAATGCTGGATCGGCGTCAGCCCCGAGCGGCCGGTGAGCACGCCCTGCTCCGCGGTGACTTGCTCGGAGCGCGTGGCGACGGCCGCCAGGGTTTGCACGGTCTGGTGCTGGAACAGGTCGCGGGGGCTGAAATGAATGCCCGCCTGCCGCGCACGGCTGACCACCTGGATCGACAGGATCGAGTCGCCGCCCAGTTCAAAGAAGTTATCGTCCAGGCCGACTTGCTGCACGTTCAACACCGCGCACCAGATGGCGGCCAGCGTGCTTTCCAGTTCATTGCGCGGAGCCACGTAGTGTTGACGGTTGGCCTCCGGGTCCGGTTGCGGCAAGGCACGGCGGTCGAGTTTGCCGTTGGCGGTGAGCGGCATGCTGTCGAGCACGATCAGGTGCGCGGGCACCATATAGTCCGGCAGTTGCGCCTTGAGATGAGCCTTCAGCGCGTCACGCAGCGCGCCGTGTTCGGCATCGCTGGCCAGGTACGCCACCAGCTGTTTGCCACTCGGCGAATCCAGCGCCAGCACCACGGCTTCACGCACGGCTTCGTGCTCCAGCAGGCGGGTTTCGATCTCGCCCAGCTCGATGCGGAAACCACGGATCTTCACCTGATGGTCGATCCGCCCCAGGTACTCCACCAAGCCATCGGCGCGTTGGCGCACCAGGTCGCCGGTGCGGTACAGGCGCCCGCCGTCATGGGCGAACGGGTCAGCGACAAAACGCTCGGCCGTCATGCCCGGGCGTTGGTGATAACCCTGGGCCAAACCCGCGCCGCCGACGTACAGCTCGCCGGTCGCGCCTTGGGGCACCAGCGCCAGGTCGGCGTCGAGAATGTAGGCCACGCGATCGCCAATGATGCTGCCGATCGGCACGCTGCCAGCGCCCTCTTCCAGTTGCTCGGGCGCAAGGCTGGCCAGCGGCATGACCACGGTTTCCGTCGGGCCATAGGCGTTGAAGAACACCTCGGGCTGGAAGGCCGCACGAATGCGCTGCAAGTGTTCGCCAGTCAGTGCTTCACCGCCGGTGATGCACATGCGCACCGGCAAGGTCTGTTGTTGGGTCGCCAGCCATTGCGCCAACTGGCTGCCGTAGCTGGGCGTGAAGCCCAGGATGTTGATGCGATGAGTGCGGATCAGCCCGCAGATTTCCTCGGCATCCCACTGGCCCTGGGCGCGCAATACCACCTGGGCACCGCTGAGCAACGGCACCAGCAAACGCTCGGTGGCGGCATCGAAGTTGATCGAGTAGAAGTGCAGCTCGCAGTCGTCCGCACGCATGCCGAAGCGCTGGATCACTGCCGCGCAGTGCATGGCGATCTCACCGTGAGCCACCACCACGCCTTTCGGTTTGCCGGTGGAGCCGGAGGTGTAGATCAAGTACGCCTGGTGTTGCGGCAGGCTGATAAACGGCAGCTCATCCGACGAGTAGTTGGCGAGCACCGGCAGGTCATCTTCCAGGCACCAGCACGCCACCGTCGCCGGCAATTCGCCGAGGGCTTCGAACATCGCCGCGTCGCTGAGCAGCAGGCCGATGCCACTGTCTTCGATCATGTAGTGCAGGCGGTCGAGCGGGTATTCCGGGTCCAGCGGCACATAGGCGCCGCCGGCCTTGAGGATCGCCAGCAGGCCGACCACCATTTCCAGGGAACGCGGCAACGCCAGGCCGACACGCACCTGCGGGCCCACGCCACGCTCGCGCAGCATCCAGGCCAGGCGGTTGGCGCGTTCGTTCAGTTCGCGGTAGCTGAGGGTAGCGCCGGCAAAGGTCAGTGCAGGGGCATCGCCACGGGCTGCGGCCTGTTGGCTGAACAGCTGATGAATGCACTGGTCGAGGCGATGCTCGCCCTTTTCGATGCCCAGGCTGTCTTGCAACGCGTGTTGCTCGACGACGGTGAGCAAGGGCAGTTCGCTGAGTCGCTGCTGCGGATCGGCGATCAGCGCTTCCAGCAGGTTGCGCCAATGCTCGGCCATGCGTGCAATGCGCGGCTCGTCGAACAGGTCGGTGCTGTAGGTCAGGCAGCAACCCAGGCGATGGTCGAGGTCGGTGACTTCCAGGTTGAGGTCGAACTTGGTGGCGCGGGCATCGTTGGCCAGGTACTCGACGGTCATGCCGGCCAGTTGCCGGCTTTGCTGGAATTCCCAGCGCTGCACGTTGCACATCACCTGGAACAGCGGGTTGTACGCCGCACTGCGCGGCGGTTGCAGGGCTTCCACCACGTGGTCGAACGGCAGGTCTTGATGGGACTGGCCTTCGATTACGGTGTGACGCACTTGCTCGAATAGCTCGCCGACGTTCATCTGCCCGTTGAGCTGGCAACGCAGTACTTGGGTATTGAGGAACGCGCCGATCAGCCCTTCGCTTTCCGGACGGATACGGTTGGCCACCGGCGCGCCGATGCGCAGGTCAGTCTGGCCGCTGTAGCGGTAGAGCAACACGGCCAGGGTGGCGGTCATGGTCATGAACAAGGTCAGGCCGCGCTCGGCATTGAAGGCACGCACGCGGGCGGCCAGGTCATCGCTCAAGTCAAAGCGGTACAGCTCGCCCTGATGGCTTTGCACCGGTGGCCGTGGGCGGTCGCCGGGCAGTTCCAGCAGCGGGTGTTCGTTGCCCAACTGCTGCGTCCAATAGTCGAGTTGGCGCTGGCGCTCGCCAGACTCCAGCCACTGGCGCTGCCACACGCTGTAGTCGAGGTATTGCACCGGCAACGGCGCCAGCGGCGAGTCACGCTCATCGATAAAGGCTTCGTACAGCGCGCTGAGTTCACGGGCAAAGATGTCCATGGCCCAGCCTTCGGTGACAATGTGGTGCAGGGTCAGCACCAGGTAGTGTTCCTGCTCGCCGGCCTTGACCAGGCAGGCGCGCAACAGCGGCCCGGTTTCCAGATTGAACGGGGTGTGGGCTTCAACATCGGCCAGTTGCTGCAGACGCTGCTGGCGCTCGGTTTCGTTGAGCGCCGAGAAGTCCTGCCAGTCCATGCGCAGGCCGGTCTGTGGCGAGACCTTCTGGTACGCCACGCCATCCACGCTCGGGAAGGTGGTGCGCAGGGTTTCGTGGCGCATGATCAGCGCTTGCAACGCGGCCTCGAAACGGCCAACGTCGAGCACGCCGCGCAAGCGCGCCATACCGCCCACGTTGTACGCCGGGCTGTCCGGCTCCATCTGCCAGAGGAACCACATGCGCTGTTGGGAATAGGACAACGCCACAGGCTGACGGCGGTCGACCTTGGCGATTGCGCTTTGCTGGTTGCGTTGGCCCGAGGCCTGGATCTGCCCGACCTGCTCGGCAAAGGCGCCCAGCTCACTGGCTTCGAACAGGGTGCGCAGCGGCAGCTCCACATCGCACGCCTGGCGGGTGCGGGAGATGATCTGGGTGGCGAGCAACGAATGCCCACCGAGGGCGAAGAAGTCATCACGCAAGCCGATGCGTGGCACGCCAAGGACTTCGCGCCAGATTGCAGCGATCTGCTGTTGCAACGGCGTTTCAGGTTCGATGTGCTCGCGGGTTTGCCACACGGGCTCGGGCAACGCACGGCGGTCGAGCTTGCCGCTGGGGCTCAGGGGCATGTGCTCCAGGCGCATCAACAGCGCGGGCACCATGTACTCCGGCAGTTCGGCGGCCAGGGCGGTTTTTACATCGACTTCATCCCGCTCGGCGTGGGCGGTGTAGTAACCGATCAGTTGCGCATCACGCACCAGCACCACGGCCTGGGCGATGCCGTCCAGGGCCAGCATGCGTGCTTCGATTTCTTGCGGTTCCACCCGGAAGCCACGCAACTTGACCTGCTGATCGAGGCGGCCGAGGTACTCGATGACCCCATCGGCCGTCCAACGGGCACGGTCACCGGTGCGATACAGGCGTGCACCCCGGTGGTCGGCGACAAAACGCTCGGCGGTCAAGCCGGCGCGCCCCAGGTAACCCCGGGCAAGGCCAATACCGCCGATGCACAACTCGCCCGGTACACCCAGCGGCACGGGGTTGAGCTGTTCATCCAGCACGCGGCAGATCACATTGCCCAGCGGGCGGCCAATCGGCGAGCGCTCGCCATCGGCAGCGGTGCAGTGCCAATGGGTCACGTTGATCGCGGTTTCGGTCGGGCCATAGCGGTTGTGCAATTGCACCGCCGGCAACTGCGCCAACACGCGGTTGCGCAATTCGGCAGGCAAGGCTTCGCCACCGGAGAACAGGCGACGCAGGCTGGTGCATTCGGCTACCAACGGCTCATCGATAAACAGCTGCAACAGCGGCGGCACAAAGTGCAGCGTGGTCACGCCATGTTCTTGCACCAATTGCGCGATGCGGTGCGGATCACGGTGTTCACCCGGGCCAGCGAGTACCAGGCGGCAACCGGTGATCAGTGGCCAGAAGCATTCCCACACCGACACGTCGAAACTGATCGGCGCCTTTTGCATCAGCACGTCGGTGTCGTTGAGTTGATACGTGGCTTGCATCCACTGCAAACGCTCGGCCAAGGCGCCATGGGTGTTGCCCACGCCTTTGGGTTGACCAGTGGAGCCGGAGGTGTAGATCACGTAGGCAAGGTTATCGCCGTCGAGGTGCAGGCCGGGGGCCTGGGTCGGCCAGCTATCGAGGTGCAGGCTGTCCATGGCGATGACGCACACGCCCTCGGCCGTCGGCAGGTGTTCCAGCAACGCGGTCTGGGTCAACAGCAGGTGTACGCCGCTGTCCTTGAGCATGTAGGCCAGGCGGTCGGCGGGGTAATCCGGGTCCAGCGGCACGTAGGCGCCACCGGCCTTGATGATCGCCAGCAAGCCGATCAGCAACTGCGGCGAACGCTCGGCGGCGATGGCCACGCACACGTCCGGGCCGACGCCTTTGTCGCGCAGGTAATGGGCCAGGCGGTTGGCCTGGGTGTGCAGTTGGGCGAAGGTCAGGCTGCCGCCGTCCCAGACCACGGCGGTGTTATCCGAGACCTGCTGGTTGAGCAGTTCGGGCAACCACTGCTGGGCCGGCGCGCAGGGAGCCTCGCTGTAACGCGCCTGCTCATCATGCTGCATCAGCACGAGGTCGCCGATGGCTTGCTGGGGGTGCTCGCAGACGGCCTGCAACAGGTGGATGTAGTGCTCGGCCAGACGTTGGATGGTCGCGTTTTCGAACAACTCATCGGCGTAGTCGAACGACAGGCTCAGGCGCCCGTTGCGGTCCTCTTCGGTGTGCAGTTGCAGGTCGAACTTGGCTTCGCGGCTGTGCCACGGCAACTCGTCGGCGAGCATGCCGGGCAGGCGGCGCAAGGCGCTCAAATCGCGTTGCTGGTGGTTGAACATGACCTGGAACAAGCCTTGCTCGCGGGCTTGGGGGAAGGCTTCCAGCAGCTGTTCGAACGGCAGGTCCTGGTGAGCCTGGGCACCCAGCGCTGCTTGGCGGGTTGCGGTCAGCAGTTCAGTGAACGGCAGGCGCCCATCCAGCGCAGCACGCAACACCAGGGTGTTGATGAAGAAGCCGACCAGGCCTTGGGTTTCCTGGCGTGGGCGGTTGGCATTGGGCACGCCGATGCGGATATCACGCTGGCCGCTGTAGCGATAGAGCAGGCTCTGGAACGCGGCCAACAACAGCATGAACGGCGTGGATTCGTTGGCCTGGGCGGTCTGGCGAATGGCTTCGCTGAGGCTCGCGCCCAGGCGCACCGTGTGGCGCGCGGCAGTGTGGCGGTGTTGTGCCGAGCGCGGATGGTCGGTGGCCAGGCTGAGCGTCGGATGCTCATCGCCCAATTGCGCTTTCCAGTACGCCAGTTGGCGCTGGCCTTCGCCTTCAGCCAGCCATTGGCGCTGCCAACTGCCGTAGTCGGCGTACTGCAGGGCCAGTGCCGGCAACTCCAGGCGTTGGCCTTGGGTGGCCGCGGCGTACAGCTGGGAGAATTCGTCGATCAGGATGTTCAGCGACCAGCCATCGGCGATGATGTGGTGCAACGTCACCAGCAGGTGGTGCTCTTCATCGTCCAGGCGCAGCAGGGTCACCCACAGCAGCGGGCCTTTTTCCAGGTCGAACTGGGTGCGCGCTTCGTCCTCGCGGATCTGTTGTGCGCGGGCCTCACGCTCGGCGGCGGGCAGGTCGCTGAGGTCGATGACGTGCAGGTCGAACCCGGTGGTTGCGTCGACACGCTGGCAGGCTTGCCCGTCTCGTTCGTAGAAGCGGGTGCGCAGGGCTTCATGGCGCTCGATCAGCTGCTGGAAGCTGGCGCGCACCGCGTCTTCGTCCAGTTCGCCACGCAAACGCAGGGCACCGGGAATGGTGTAGGCGCTGCTCTGCGGGTCCAGTTGCCAGGTGATCCACAGGCGGTTCTGTGCCAGGGATTGGGGCAACTCGTCCTGGCGCGACAACGCATGAATCGCGCCTTGGGCGACGCCACCGTCCTGCTGCAATTGCGCGATATTGGCGGCAAAACCTTGCAGGGTCGGCGCTTCGAACAGCATGCGCAGGTTCAGCTCCAGGCCGAGGGCCTCACGCAGGCGCGCCACGACTTGGGTGGCGGTGATGGAGTTACCGCCGAGCAGGAAGAAGTGATCATCCGCCGCGACCGTAGCAACCTGCAGTTGCTCGCACCAGATCGCTGCGATCTGGCTCTGCAATTCGGATTCCAGCGCGGCGTCACCAGCGTGCGCCTGCAGGTCGGGGAATTGTGCGTAGCTGTCGAGGCTGCCATCAGCGTGGCGCAGGGCACAGGCCGCACGTTGCACCTTGCCGCTGGAGGTTTTGGGCAGCGCGCCGGGGTTGAGCAGCACCACCACGCTTGGCGCCTCTTGATAGGCCTCGGCCACGGCTTGGCGGATCGCCTTGATCAGCGCTTCGGGTGGCAGGATTTTCTGCACGCTGCGGCTGATTTCAGCGGCGATACCGATGCCCTCCAGGCCCTGGTCATTGACGGCAAATGCCGCGACACGGCCCTTGCGCACCACTTCCACTTCGCGCTCGATGGTCTGCTCGATGTCCTGCGGGTACAGGTTGTGGCCACGCACGATCAGCAGGTCTTTGAGGCGACCGGTGATGTACACCTCGCCGTCGCGGATAAAACCCAGGTCGCCCGTGCGCAGCCAGGTACGGCCGGCGTGCTGCACAAAGGTCTTGGCGGTGGCTTCGGGGTTGCGCCAGTAGCCGTGGGCGATGCTCGGGCCGGTGGCCCAGAGTTCGCCGACGCTGTTGTCGGCCAGTTCTGAGAGGGTGTGCGGGTCGACGATCAGCACCGCGTGTTCCGGCTGGCGGGTGCCGCAGCTCATGATCGCACTGCCCTGCCCCGGTTCGGCGCGGTTGGCGGCCAGGGCTTGCTCATCAACACGCAGTGCCGGGATGCCGTGGCCACGGGTGCCACCGGCGACAAACAGCGTCGCCTCGGCCAGGCCGTAGGAGGCGAAGAAATTGTTCGGGGTGAACCCACAGGTGGCGAACTTCTCGGCGAAGCGTTCCAGGGTGTCGAGGCGGATCGGCTCGGAGCCGGAATAGGCCACGCGCCATTGGCTCAGGTCCAGGCGTTCCAGGGCCGATTCGCTGACCCGCTCGCTGCACAGGCGGTAGGCGAAATCCGGGCCGCCGCTGATGGTACCGCCGTATTCACTGATCGCTTCAAGCCAGCGCAACGGCCGGCCGAGGAAGTAGGCCGGCGACATCAGCACGCAGGGCACGCCGCTGAAGATCGGTTGCAGTAGGCCGCCGATCAAGCCCATGTCGTGGTACAGCGGCAGCCAGCTGACAATCACGTCGTCCGGATTGAGGTCGATGCCAAACCCGCGACGGATCAGCACTTCGTTGGCCACCAGGTTGCCGTGGCTGACTTGCACGCCTTTGGGCAAGGCAGTGGAACCGGAGGTGTATTGCAGGAAGGCGATGTCGTCGGGGTGCAGGTCGGGAGCCGTCCAATCGCCGTCATTTTCCAGGCTGTCGACGCTCAAGACCGGAGGTGCGTTTTCAATCTGCGACAAGCCCTCGGCGAGGCTTGCGATGGTCAACAGCAGGCGCGGCTCGGCGTCGCTGATGATCGACAGCAGGCGCTCCTGATGGTGACGGCGCGTGGATTCCGGCGGATACGCCGGCACCGCGATCACGCCCGCGTACAGGCAACCAAAGAACGCCGCGACGTAGTCCGGACCGCTGGGGAACAACAGCACGGCACGGTCGCCCAAATCCGCATTGGCCTGCAAGGCGGCGGCGATGGTGCGGGCGCGTTGGTCCAGCTCGCGGTAGCTGAGCACCACGTTGTGCTCGGCAGCGTCGGCGAGGAAGCGCAGGGCGACCTGGTCCGGGGTCTGCGCGGCGCGACGTTGAAGGGACTGGACCAGCGTTTGGGGGAGTTCGAAGGCGTCCATCATGGGGTTCCTGCCTGAAAGCGGCTTACGGGAAAATCGGGAATTCGTGGGGCGTGTTCAGCCAGCTACGCGTTGCCGCGCTGCGCCATTGCGCCAGCGGGCCAGGTGTTCGTCGGCATAACGGCGTATGCAGCGCAGCACGGCGCTTTCGTGCTGCACGAGGAAGAAGTGGTGACCGTCGAACAGGTCGAGGGAGAAACCACTGGCGGCGTCTGCCTGCCAGTCGAGCAACTGGTCGGCGCGCACGCTGTCTTGCTTGCCGCCGAACACATGGATCGGCATGCCCAGCGGCGCACGTTCGCCATAGGTGAAGCTGCCGCACAGCAGGAAATCGGCGCGCAGGATCGGCAGCATCAACTGCATCAGTTCGGGGTTGGCCAGGGCTTCTTCGGCGGTGCCTTGCAGCTCGCGCAGGCGGGCGATCAGTTGTTCGTCGGTCTTTTCGATGGCGTATTCGCTGACGTCGCGACGCGCAGGGCCGGCAGTGCCGGACGCAAACAAGGCCAGTGGTGCGGGAACATTGCGTGCGTTCAGCGCGTGCGCCAATTCGAACGCCAGCAGGCCACCGAGGCTATGGCCGAACAGCGCATAAGGGCCGACCAGGTCGCGGCTGATTTCATCGGCGAGTTGCGCGGCCAAGGCCTTGATATCGCGCTGCAAAGGCTCATCCATACGCATGCCACGGCCGGGCAATTCCAGCGGGCACACCTGCAACCAGTCAGGCAGGGCTCGACGCCAGCGCGCATACACCATGGCGCTGGCGCCCGAATAGGGCAGGCAGAACAGGCGCAGTCGAGTCGGCGTAGTCATCGCGTGACGACTCCAAACTGAAACACGCTGTATGCACGATAAAAACCCATTTCGTTCTCCTGCGGGTACGGATCCTTGGCCGTTTGGCTAACGGGCCTGTCACCCAGAAGAACGGACGGCCCCGACAAATAATTAGTCGCCGGGGACGAGCGAGACGTGGTTCACACCGAACAAGAAAGCATAAGATTAGTTCGCCTTCTCATTTGACAATCATTATCATTAAGCATAATTTGTTGCCCGATGTGTAGGAGGCCTCAGCAAGGACGCCCTCCCCTAACCTCTTTTGCGACAAGGTGATTTCCATGACGGAACAAGTAACCACAGGCAGGTGCGACTCACCGCTTCTCCAGGCATTCGTCGACAATCGACTGATTCTGGTGAAGATCGCGGCACGCATCACCGGGTGCCGCTCCCGTGCCGAAGACGTAGTGCAGGACGCCTACTTCCGGCTGCAATCGGCGCCGACGATCACCTCATCGTTCAAGGCCCAATTGAGTTACCTGTTCCAGATCGTGCGCAACCTGGCGATCGATCACTACCGCAAGCAAGCCCTGGAGCTCAAGTACTCCGGGACGGAAGAGGAAGGCTTGAATGTGGTCATTCACGGCGCTTCACCGGAAACCTCCCACATCAATTTCAACACCCTGGAAAACATCGCCGACGCCCTGACGGAGCTGCCACAACGCACCCGCTACGCGTTCGAGATGTACCGCCTGCACGGCGTACCGCAAAAGGACATCGCCAAGGAACTGGGCGTCTCGCCCACGCTGGTGAACTTCATGATCCGCGATGCGCTGGTGCACTGCCGCAAGGTGTCGGGCAGCCATAGCGATACGTTTGCGCGCCGCGTCTGACACGCCACAGGAACCTGTAGGGGCCAGCTTGTGGGAGCGGCGGTGCGACGACTCGACTTGTTCGCGAATGCGGTAGTTCAGTCACTAATCGGTTGAATGACGCACCGCTTTCGCGAGCAAGCCCGCTCCCACAAAAAACAGCCCCAACATTTGGTTATGTGGTGTACCTATCAGGGCGTCGCCATCACGTCGATGCGATACGGCTCGAAAATCTTCAGCATCTGCCCGTTGTCCCGCAAGCGCTTGAGCAACGCGGAAAACGCTTCGCCGGTAATCGGCGCCTTCGGTCGCAATAACGCGTAGTGGTGGTAGACCTGATCGATACGCTCGGACACCAGGAACTGCCCGGCCATGTCCGCGTTGCGCACCATGAAATCACTCAGGTACGAGCGCGTGACCAGCGCAATATCGGCCCGCCCGCGCGCCACCATCAGCAAATTGCTGTCATGGGAATAGGTCAACGTGGCGTTGAAGTGCTCGGCCATGTACTTGGGGTCGGGATTGAAGTTGGCGAAGGCGTAGTGATAACCGCTGAACACTGCCAGGCGCTTGCCGGTCAGGTCGGCGAAATAGCTCTGATCGCGACCGGTCGCACGCTGGGCAACAAAGATTTCGGCATCTTCCAGCCCCATGTCGACGTTGGTGTGGGGAATCGCCTTCCAGCCCCATTCGGGATTTTCGAAGATGGCCATGTCGACCCGGCCCTGTTCGAAATCACGGAAGCGACGCGGAATGGAAGTGGGCACCAGCACGAACTGGTAGTCGGTTTGCAAGGCGTTCAGGGCTTCCACCAGTTGCGGCAACAAACCGGTGTCGGCGCCTTGTTCAGGGCGTACGGTGTACGGCGGAAAATGCGCCGCCCCAATCCTCACCAATTGCGCAGCCGAAGCCGGCATCCACCCCGCGGTACCCAGTGCCCATAGAGTTAGTCCTGCAGCCAGCCGCCATGGCGAAAACATCGAGGCACACACCGTTCAACACATTGATGGCGATAAGCTAGGCGTTTTTGTCAGGCGAGACAACTTTCCACCGCCAAATTAATAGCTTGCGCGTCAGTCGGCTTTCAGAACCAGCAACAGGGCTTCTTCGGCCAACTCCTCGAGTGTCAAGCTGCCTTGGGCGCGGAACCAGGTGGTGGTCCAGGACAGGGCGCCGGTCAGGAAGCGTCGAGTAATAAATACATCGCCCTTGATATAGCCCGCCGCCTTGGCTTCGCCCAGCACCTGCAGCCAGAGCTCTTCGTACACATCCCGCAATGCCAGCACCTGCGCCTGGCCCTCGGCCGACAACGAACGCCACTCGTACACCAGCACCGCCATGGCCTCGCCGCTGCCGCCCATGATCGACTGCAATTCGCAGCGAATCAGGGCCAGCACGCGCTCGCGCACGTCTTTCGCCTCTTCCAGCGAGGCACGCATCATCGCGGTGTTGTAGTGGATGGTTTCTTCCATCACCGCCCGCAGGATCTCGTCCTTGCTCTTGAAGTGATGAAAGATGCTGCCGGACTGAATGCCCACCGCACTGGCCAGGTCGCGCACCGTGGTGCGCTCAAAGCCCTTGTTGCGAAACAAGTGGGCCGCGGTTTGCAGCAACTTGCCCCGCGCACTGTCAGGGTCGGTCAAACGGCCTTCGTCGACCATGGTGCGCATCACCCGCAGGGCTTTGTGCTCATCCATGTCTCTCTCCTTCACTGCTACTGACGTCTTGGCCGGCAATTTAGGCCGTGGTCGCCAACCAAGCAAGCGCTTGGGTCAAAACTTGTGTCGAGAGTTTACAAACCAAGCGCTTGCTTGGTAGTCTCGACGCCAGCCCTCTGGAGAAGGACTTCTCATGAGCAAGACGGTTCGTATCGGCTGCGCCAGCGCGTTCTGGGGTGACACCTGCACCGCCGCCGCCCAATTGGTACACGGCGGCGCGCTGGATTACCTGGTGTTCGACTACTTGGCGGAAGTCACGATGTCGATCCTCGCCGGCGCCCGGATGAAAGATCCCCAGGCCGGCTACGCCACGGACTTTGTCGAGGTGCTCACACCGCTGCTGGCCGATATCCAGCGCCAGGGCATTCGCGTCATCAGCAACGCGGGCGGCATTCACCCCCAGGCATGCGCCGCCGCCCTCCAGGCTGCCTGCGACAAGGCGCAAGTCCCGCTGAAAATCGCCGTGCTGCTGGGCGACGACCTGCACCCCCAACTCAAGCACCTGCACGGCATCCACGACATGTTCAACGGCGCGCCGTTGCCACCCATGTGCGTCTCGGCCAACGCCTACCTCGGCGCCCCCGGCATCGCCCAGGCGCTTGAACTGGGCGCTGACATCGTGATCACCGGCCGCGTGGTGGACAGCGCCGTGGTCAGCGCAGCGCTGGTGCATGAATTCAACTGGTCCTGGCAAGACTACGACCGCCTCGCCCACGCCGCGCTGGCCGGGCATATCATCGAATGTGGCGCCCAGTGCACCGGTGGCAATTTCACCGATTGGCGCGACGTCCCCGACTACGAGCACATCGGTTTTCCCATCGTCGAGGTCAGCGCCGACGGGACGTTCACAGTGAACAAAGCCGACGGCACCGGCGGGCTGATCAGCGAATTGAGTGTGGCCGAGCAGCTGCTGTATGAAATCGGCGACCCGCGTGCGTATTTGCTGCCCGACGTGATCTGCGATTTCCGCCAGGTCCAGTTGCAGCAACACGGCCTCCATTGCGTGCGCGTGCACGGCGCCAAGGGCTCGCCGCCCACCGCTCACTACAAGGTCAGCGCCACTTACCCGGATGGTTTTCGCTGCACCGCCAGTTGCCTGCTGGCGGGGATCGACGCCGTGGCCAAGGCCGAGCGCGTCAGCCAGGCGATCATCAACAAGACCTCGGAGCTGTTCGGCCAGCGCGGCTGGGCGCCCTACACCGAAGTGAATATCGAACTGCTCGGCAGTGAAGCCACCTACGGCGCCCACGCCTTGCGCCGCGACTGCCGCGAGGTGGTGGTGAAACTGGCGGTGCGTCACCCGAACAAGCAGGCGCTGGTGCTGTTCGCCCGCGAGATCGCCCAGGCGGCCACCGGCATGGCGCCAGGGCTGACGGGCATCGTCGGCGGGCGGCCAACGGTGTACCCGCTGATTCGGCTGTTTTCCTTCTTGATCGACAAAACCCACTGCGAGCCCGTAGTCGAGTTCCAAGGTGCGCGCCACGTTTGCGTATTGCCTGCCGACACCGCCCTCGCTCCGCTCGCCGCACCGGTTGATCCGCCCAAACCCCAAGGCGCCGCCGACGCCAGCGTGCCGCTGGTGAAACTGGCGGTGGCGCGTTCCGGCGACAAGGGCAACCACAGCAACATCGGCGTGATCGCCCGCCACCCCGACTACCTGCCGTGGATCGCCGAGGCGCTGACCCCGGAAGTGATCGTCGACTGGATGGGCCACGTGCTCGACCCTGTGCAGGGCCGCGTCGAACGCTGGTATTTGCCCGGCAGCCACAGCCTCAACTTCCTGCTGGAAAACGCCTTGGGCGGCGGCGGTATCGCCAGCCTGCGCATCGACCCCCAGGGCAAGGCCTTCGCCCAGCAACTGCTGGAAATACCCATCGCCGTGCCGCAACACATCGCCGATCAACTCCGCTAAAGGACCGTCACCGTGGCCTTCGACTCGATCTTCAAAGCCGACCTGTTCCAGGGGCAAACCGTGATAGTCACCGGGGGCGGCAGTGGCATTGGCCGCTGCACCGCCCATGAACTGGCGGCACTCGGCGCCACGGTGATGCTGGTGGGACGCAAGCCCGAGAAGCTGCAGCAGGTGGCCGCCGAAATCAGCGAAGACGGCGGCACGGCCTATTGGCTGGCGTGCGATATTCGCGACGAAGACGCCGTGAAGGCGCTGGTCAGCCAGGTCCTGCACGAGTATGGCCCGATCCACGGTCTGGTGAATAACGCGGGTGGCCAGTACCCGTCGCCGCTCGCCTCGATCAACCAGAAGGGCTTTGAAACCGTGCTGCGCACCAACCTGGTGGGCGGCTTCCTGATGGCGCGCGAGGTGTTCAACCAGTCGATGAGCAAACACGGCGGCGCCATCGTCAACATGCTCGCCGACATGTGGGGCGGCATGCCCGGCATGGGCCACTCGGGCGCGGCACGTTCGGGCATGGACAACTTCACCAAGACCGCCGCCTTCGAGTGGGGTTATGCCGGGGTACGGGTCAACGCCGTGGCGCCGGGCTGGATTGCTTCCAGCGGCATGGACACCTACGAAGGCGCGTTCAAGGCCGTGATCCCGACATTGCGGGAGCATGTGCCGCTCAAGCGTATCGGCACTGAGTCGGAAGTCAGCGCGGCCATTGTGTTCCTGCTCAGCCCCGCCGCCGCCTTCATCAGCGGCAGCACCCTGCGCATCGACGGCGCCGCCAGCCTGGGCAACCGCGCCTGGCCGCTGCACAAGGCGCAGCCGCCGAGCGAGCCGTTCAATGGCTTCCACCGTGCGTACCTGCCGGATGTACTCAAGGCGGAGCAATAAACCATGCCGGTGATTGAATCCCTGATCGACAGCCACAGCGCCCAGTTCGCCCAAAACCGCGAGGCCATGCTCGCCGCCCTCACCCACCTGCGTCAGCTGGAACAAGACCTGCTGGCCAAGGCCGATGAGGCCAAGCCCAAGTTCGACAAGCGCGGCCAACTGTTGCCCCGCGAGCGCCTGAATTTGCTGCTCGACCCCGGCGCGCCCTTCCTGGAGCTGGCAGGCCTGGCCGGCTACAAACTCCACGACGACAAGGATGGCAGCGCCGCCGGTGGCGGGTTGATCGCCGGCATCGGCTACGTCAGCGGCGTGCGCATGCTGGTGGTGGCCAACAACAGCGCAATCAAGGGCGGGACCATTTCCCCCACCGGCCTGAAAAAGTCCCTGCGCCTGCAACAGATCGCCATGGAAAACCAACTGCCGGTGGTGACCCTCGCCGAAAGCGGCGGCGCCAACCTCAACTACGCCGCCGAGATTTTTGTCGAAGGCGCACGCAGTTTTGCCAACCAGGCACGCATGTCGGCCATGGGCCTGCCGCAGATCACCGTGGTGCACGGCTCGGCCACGGCGGGCGGCGCCTATCAGCCGGGGCTGTCGGATTACGTGGTGGTGGTGCGCGGCAAGGCCAAGCTGTTTCTCGCCGGGCCGCCGCTGCTTAAAGCCGCCACCGGCGAAGTGGCCACGGATGAGGCACTGGGCGGCGCCGAGATGCACGCGCAAATCGCCGGCACCGCCGAATACCTGGCGGAAAACGATGCGGACGGCGTGCGTATCGCCCGGGAGATCGTGGGCCTGTTGCCCTGGAATGATCGCTTGCCACTGACGCCCCAAAAGACCTATGCAGCGCCTTTGTACCCCATCGAAGAGCTGCTGGGCCTGATCCCGGACGACCCGAAAAAACCCTACGACGTGCGCGAAATCCTCGCACGCCTGGCCGACGGTTCGCAGTTTCTCGAATTCAAGGGCGAGTTCGACGCCCACACCGTCTGCGGCCATCTGCATATCCAGGGCCGCGCCGTGGGTGTGATCGGCAACAACGGCCCCATCACGCCCAAGGGCGCGAGCAAGGCCGCGCAGTTTATCCAGCTGTGCGACCAGAGCCGCACGCCGCTGCTGTTCCTGCACAACACCACCGGTTTCATGGTGGGCACCGAGTCGGAGCAACAAGGCGTGATCAAGCACGGCGCCAAGATGATCCAGGCGGTGGCCAACGCCCGGGTGCCTAAACTCACGGTGGTGGTTGGCGGTTCCTACGGCGCCGGCAACTACGCGATGTGTGGCCGTGGCCTGGACCCGCGCTTCATCTTCGCCTGGCCCAACAGCCGCACGGCGGTGATGGGTGGCGCGCAGGCGGGCAAGGTGCTGCGCATCGTCACCGAGTCCAAGCAGCTGAAAGACGGCCTGGTGCCCGACCCCAAGGTGCTGGACATGCTGGAGCAGGTCACCGCGCAGAAGCTCGACAGCCAGTCCACCGCACTGTATGGCAGCGCGAACCTGTGGGATGACGGGCTGATTGACCCTCGGGACACCCGCACCTTGCTCGGCTTTTTGTTGGATATCTGCCACGAGGCCGAGGTGCGTGAGTTGCACGCCAATACCTTCGGTGTAGCGCGTTTTTAGGAGAACAATAAAAATGATCTTTACCCAGGAACACCAGGAACTGCGCCGCACCGTGCGTGCCTTCGTCGACCGCGAGATCAACCCCTACGTGGACGAATGGGAAAAAGCCGGGCGCTTTCCCATCCACGACATCTTCCGCAAGGCCGGCGAACTCGGCCTGCTGGGCATTTCCAAGCCGGAGCAATTCGGCGGCATGGGCCTGGACTACAGCTATTCGATCGTCGCCGCTGAAGAGTTCGGCACCGTGCGCTGCGGCGGCATCCCCATGTCCATCGGCGTGCAGACCGACATGTGCACCCCCGCCCTCGCCCGCTTCGGTTCCGATGAACTGCGCGAGGAGTTCCTGCGCCCGGCCATCAGCGGCGAGCAGGTAGGTTGCATCGGCGTGTCGGAAACCGGGGCCGGTTCCGATGTGGCCGGGTTGAAGACCCATGCGCGCAAAGACGGCGACGACTACGTCATCAACGGCAGCAAGATGTGGATCACCAACTCCCCCAGCGCCGACTTTATCTGCTTGCTGGCCAACACCTCCGACGACAAGCCGCACATCAACAAATCCTTGATCATGGTGCCGATGAACACCCCCGGCATCAGCGTCAGCCCGCCCCTGGAAAAGCTCGGCATGCACAGCTCGGAGACCGCCCAAGTGTTCTTCGACGGCGTGCGCGTGCCGCAGCGCAACCGCATCGGCCACGAAGGCGCAGGCTTCATGATGCAGATGCTGCAGTTCCAGGAAGAACGCCTGTTTGGCGCGGCCAATATGATCAAGGGCCTGGAGTATTGCATCGACAGCACCATCGACTACTGCAAGGAACGTCAGACGTTCGGCAAGGCGCTGATCGACAACCAGGTCATCCACTTTCGCCTGGCTGAACTGTCCACCGAAATCGAATGCCTGCGCGCCTTGGTCTATCAGGCCACCGAGCAATACATCAAGGGCCAGGACGTCACCCGCCTGGCCTCCATGGCCAAGCTCAAGGCCGGGCGCCTGGGCCGCGAAGTCAGCGACAGCTGCCTGCAATACTGGGGCGGCATGGGTTTCATGTGGGACAACCCGGTGGCACGGGCGTATCGCGATGTGCGTTTGGTGTCGATTGGCGGCGGGGCCGACGAGATCATGCTGGGCATCATCTGCAAACTGATGGGCACCCTGCCCGGGAAAAAATCATGAACACCCTGCTGCTCGAACCTCACAACGGCGTGCTGCACATCACCCTCAACCGCCCTGAGTGCCGCAATGCGATGAGCCTGGAGATGGTCAACGAGCTGCGCAGCGTGCTGGCGCAGCTGGACGGTGAGACCCGGGCGGTGGTGATCAGCGGCGCCGGCGGGCATTTCTGTGCCGGGGCGGATGTGAAGGACCTGGTCACCGCAGGCAATCAACTGGAAGCGCTGAACCGCGCGTTCGGCACCTTGCTGCAAGAGGCCGAAGCCGTGCCGCAGGTCGTCATCGTGGTGCTGCAAGGCGCGGTGCTGGGGGGTGGTTTTGGCTTGGCCTGTGTGAGTGATATTGCGCTTGCCGACCACCAGGCGCAGTTCGGCTTGCCGGAGACCAGCCTTGGGTTGCTGCCAGCGCAGATTGCACCGTTTGTGGTGAAGAGGATTGGTTTGACCCAGGCTCGCCGGCTGGCGCTGACGGCGGCGCGGTTTGATGGGGTGGAGGCCGAGCGGCTGGGTGTCGTGCACTTTACCGAGCGCGATCCACAGGCGTTGGCGGAGCGGCTGGATGAGGTATTGGGCCAGGTGCTCAAATGTGCACCGGGAGCAAATGCGCGGACCAAAGCCTTGTTGCTGGCCAGCGTGGAGGAGCCGCTGGAGGCTGTGCTGGATCGCGGGGCGCAGTGGTTTGCCGAGTCCGTAAGGAGTGAGGAAGGGATAGAGGGGACACAGGCGTTTGTGCAGAAAAGGAAGCCGAGGTGGTGCAGATGACGCCATCGCCGGCAAGCCGGCTCCTACAGAGAAAGGTGTTCACACATTCAAACTGTAGGAGCCGGCTTGCCGGCGATGAGGCCCAACCCGACACCCCACCAGCCAAGGGATAACCCCATGCCCGCATTCAGCAAAATCCTCATCGCCAACCGCGGCGAAATCGCCTGCCGCATCCAGCGCACGGCCCAAGCCTTGGGCTACCGCACCGTGGCCGTCTACAGCGACGCCGACGCCCAGGCCCCGCACGTGCAGATGGCCGACGAAGCCGTGTGCATCGGCCCCGCCCCGGTGCAACAGTCTTACCTCAACATTCAGGCCATCCTCAACGCCGCCACACTCACCGGCGCCGACGCCCTCCACCCGGGCTACGGCTTCCTCTCGGAAAACCCCGAATTCGCCCGCGTCTGCCAGCACGCCGGCCTGACCTTTATCGGCCCCAGCGCCGAGGCGATCGAACTGATGGGCAGCAAGCGCCTGTCCAAACTCGCCATGCTCGACGCCGGGGTGCCGTGCATCGCCGGTTACCAAGGCAGCGCCCAAGACGACGCCACGTTGCAACACGAGGCCGAGCGCATCGGCTACCCGCTGATGATCAAGGCCAGCGCCGGCGGCGGCGGGCGTGGCATGCGCCTGGTGCACAGCGCCGAGGCCCTGCTGGACAACCTGCACACGGCGCGCTCCGAAGCCCGGAACGCGTTTGGCAGCGACGAGCTGATCCTCGAACAGGCGTTGATCGAGCCGCGCCATGTGGAAATCCAGGTGTTCGGTGACAGCCATGGCAACCTGATCCACCTTGGCGAGCGAGATTGCTCGGTCCAGCGTCGCCATCAGAAGGTCATCGAGGAAGCGCCCTGCCCGGTGATGACCGCGCCACTGCGCCACGCCATGGGTGAAGCCGCCCTCAAGGCCGGGCGCGCGGTGAACTACGTGGGCGCCGGTACCGTGGAGTTCATGCTCGACCGCAGCGGCCAGTTCTACTTCCTGGAGATGAACACCCGCCTGCAGGTGGAGCACCCGGTCACCGAGCTGATCACCGGCCTCGACCTGGTGGGCTGGCAGTTGCAGATCGCTGCCGGCCACGCGTTGCCACTGACCCAGCAGGAGGTGACCCTGAACGGCCATGCCATGGAAGTGCGCCTGTACGCCGAAGACCCGACCCAGGGTTTCCTGCCGCAAACCGGTGAAGTGCTGCGCTGGGAGCCGGCCCCCGGTGCCCGTATTGATCACGGTGTCAGCCAGGGCCAGTGCATCAGCCCGTTCTACGACGCCATGCTCGGCAAGATCATCGCCCACGGCCGCACCCGCGAAGAGGCGCGACGCAAACTGCTGCGGGCGGTGGAAGACACGTTGCTGCTGGGCGTGACCACCAACCAGCAGATGCTGGTGGACCTGCTCAAGCACCCGGACTTTATCGACGGTCAATTCAGCACCGGATTTATCGCCGAGCACTTCAGTGACATCACCCAGCCGAAAGCGACGGCCGAACAACTGGCCCTGGCCGCCGCGCTGTTTTATCAGCACGGCGCCAATCAGCATGCCCAGGGCCTTGCGGGATGGCGCAACAACGCTGGCGCCCCCAGCACTTATCGCCTGGAAGCCCATGGCGACATCCATACCGTCACCGCAGAGCCGCTACAATTGAGCACCGACGGTCGTCACGCCACCCTGATACTCAACGGCATACGTCGACGTATCGCCTACCACCTCGACGGCAACCACCTGTGGCTGCCCGGCCTTACGGTGATCAATCGCACCCAGCACGTCGCCAGCCGCCAGGCCGATGCCAGCGGCGGTACGGTCAAGGCGCCGATGGACGGTGCCATCGTCGATGTACATGTCAGCCATGGCGACCGGGTGACCAAAGGCCAACTGCTGCTGGTGCTCGAAGCCATGAAAATGGAGCACCCGCTGATTGCCGGGGTCGATGGCGTGGTCAAGACGCTGCAGGTGGTGACGGGCGACCAAGTGCGCAATCGCCAGGTGTTGCTGGAGATCGAATAAGGCCTGGGCGGAACTACGCGACCGGGCTACGCTCTATCCCCATCAGGAAGGGATGAGTACGGGAACCTGCGCGATGCCTCATTGGCTGATTATTGACCTTGAAGCCACAACGGATGAAGGCGGCTGGCCCGTGACGGAGATGGAAGTCATCGAGATCGGCGCGAGCCTGGTGAACCGCCAGGGCCGCGAGCTGGATCACTTCCAGCGCTTTGTGCGGCCGTTGCGCCGTCCATTGCTGACGCCCTTCTGCCGCCAACTGACCCACATCACCCAGGCCAACATCGACGCTGCGGCGCCGATCACCGAGGTGTGGCCGTTGTTCGAACGCTGGCTGGGCCAGCACCAGGCACGCCTGGAAGGCTGGGCCAGCTGGGGCGACTACGACCGCGCGCAGCTGGAGCTGGAGTGGCAACGCCATGGCCTGGCCAGTGCGCTGGCCCATACGCCCCACGTGAACCTCAAGCAGCGCTTTGCCAAGGCCCGGCGCCTGGACAAGCCGCTGGGGCTCAACGGCGCGCTGCAATTGGCGGGCATGCAGTTCCATGGCCAGCAACACCGGGCGCTGGAAGACGCGCGCAACACCGCACGCCTGCTGCCGTTGATTTTGCCGGTCTAGGCAGCCTCCGCTGGCTTGGGCATACTGGCCGCCCTTTTTCCGAAATACTGCTCACCCGTAGGAGCCGGAAACTGTGGCGAGCAAGCTTGCTTGCGCTGGGGTGCGAAGCGCCCCCAAAAGCCGGAGACTGCTACGCAGTCCACGGGAGCAAGCTCCCTCGCCACAGCAAGCCGGCTCCTACGGGGGGCGGGAAGCCTTAACCCATTTTCCGAGGATTCGCCCATGTTCAAAGTCAACGAGTACTTCGACGGCACCGTCAAGTCGATCGCTTTCGGCACCGCAGAAGGTCCGGCGACCATCGGCGTGATGGCCCCGGGTGAATACGAGTTCGGCACCGCCCAGCGTGAAATCATGCACGTGGTGTCCGGCGCCCTGACCGTCAAGCTGCCAGACGCCGCCGACTGGGAAACCTTCGCCGCCGGCAGCCAGTTCAACGTACCGGCCAACAGCAAGTTCCAACTGAAGGTCGCCGTCGACACCGCTTACCTGTGCGAATACCGCGGCTAACCTTCTCCGGCCGTCAAAAAAATGCCCGTCTCTCGCGAGACGGGCATTTTTTATTCCAGGATCGTCACCGGCATGCCTACGGCCAATTGGCCGATGCCGTCGTTGACCAGGTTCTGGCCGAACATCACGTCACCGCCCTGCTCGCGATAGGTCTTGAGCGTGGCCAAGGGCTCGCGGTCGGCACTGCGTTCGCCGCTGGCCGGATCGATAGTGGTGAGGATGCAGCGCGAACAGGACTTGACCACGCGAAACTCCACGTCGCCGATGCGCACGCGTTTCCAGGTGTCTTCGGCGAACGCCTCGCTGCCCTCGATCACCAGGTTGGGACGAAAGCGCAGCATTTCCATGGGGCGACCGATGCGTTGGGAAAGGTCGTCCAGCGACGCCTGGCCGATCAGCAACAGCGGGAAGCCATCGGCGAACCCGACCTGGTCGTCATCCTTGCCGTAACCGGCCTCGGTGGTGCGTGCACGTTCCAAAGGCACCTGCACCAGGCGTGTGGGTTTGCCGATGAAATCGCTGACCCAGGCTGCGGCTTCATCGCCGGCGTCCGGTACACGCAGGGTGTCACGCCAGATGGTCACGCCGCGCAACTCGGCCTCGCTGCCGGGCAATGCCACGTCCAGCGAGGCCAGGCCCGGGGTGCTCAGGGTGAGGCCGCCGCTGCTGTTCCACAGGGCAGATAACTGGCTCATCTTGGCCACGGCGCGCTGGGTGAGGAAACGCCCGCTGGCTTCATCCACCAGCATCCAGCGTCGGTCACCGTCCAACCCCAGTTTATCCAGGCCGATCTGCTGCAAGGTTTCGGCCTTGCCGGACTTCAAGGGGTAACGGTACAACGCGCTGAGACGAAGCATGGGCCTGCTTTCCTGCAAGAATAAAACGCCACCCTATCCCAAACACGCCCGTCTTTGTAGTGAGCGGGTTTACCCCGCGCCGCGGTGTGCCAGTTAACGCTGGGCCGCCTGACACGACGCCGCGCGGGGCGAGCCCGCTCACTACAAGTTACCGTGCGGGCTGTCAGGCAGGGGCGTGGTCGAGCATCAGGCGCTGGCGCACCACGTCCACCAGTTTGTCCGGCTGGAACTTGGACAGGAAGTTGTCGCAGCCGACCTTCTTCACCATCGAATCGTTGAAGCTGCCCGACAGTGAGGTGTGGAGCACCACGTAGAGCCCACGCAGGCGTGGGTCGTTGCGGATCTCGGTGGTGAGGCGGTAACCGTCCATCTCGGGCATTTCGGCGTCGGTGAAGATCATCAGCAACTTGTCGGTCATCACCTGGCCGCTGTCGGCCCAGGCCTTGAGCATGTTCAGCGCCTTGAGGCCGTCACTGGCAATGTGCATCTTCACCCCCAGTTGGCCAAGGGTGTCACGCAACTGCGACAGGGCCACGTTGGAGTCGTCCACCAGCAGCACTTCGCGGCCACGGGCGCGCTCGAGCACCGGGTCTTCGAGTTTTTCGCGGGAAACCTTGGCGTTGTACGGCACGATCTCGGCGAGGACTTTTTCCACGTCGATGATTTCCACCAGTTGGTCATCAACCTTGCTGATGGCGGTGAGGTAATGCTGGCGGCCGGCACTGCTCGGCGGCGGCAGGATGGCTTCCCAGTTCATGTTGACGATGCGGTCGACGCCGCCCACCAGGAACGCCTGCACCGAGCGGTTGTATTCGGTGACGATGATGGTGCTGTTCGGGCCCGGCACCAGCGGGCGCATGCCGATGGCCTGGGACAAGTCGATCACCGGCAGGGTCTGGCCGCGCAGGTTGACCACGCCGCAGACGAACGGGTGGCGCTGGGGCATCAATGTCAGCTTGGGCAACTGCAGAACTTCCTGCACCTTGAACACGTTGATCGCGAACAGCTGGCGCCCGAACAGGCGGAACATGAGGATCTCCAGGCGATTCTCACCCACCAGTTGCGTGCGTTGATCTACCGTGTCGAGAATGCCGGCCATTAAAAGCTCCTGATGGGCGCGTGGGTCCGCGCTGAGAGAATGTGCTGCTCACTAAGGTTTGTTATCGGCGGCAAATGCCAGACCTTGACCCCCGTAAAATGCCACGTAAATTCATTGATGTCACACTGACATCATGCTTTACTGCAACGGCCTCTCCAGACGGCATCACAGCGACGTCGCGCGACATTCAAATCGACGCGAGGTTCCACCCTGTAAGGGATTCCCCTATACACAATCAGGCCCAACCTGATATTCGCGATATCTAATAGCCATTAATGTGACGCCATTCTCATTGCATGAATGGAGTCAGGCTTTTGTTTGCCATCCCAAGCCCTCGGCCCACGGGTCTTCCAGACATTCACGTGGCGGCAACTGAAGTTGTGCAATCGCCCCTGATAATGAGGGCCGCGCACGGCTTTCGTGATCATTTAAATAAGCGTCCTACTGAAATCCCAGAAACGGGCTACAGATTTCAGTCATATTTCAGCGGTAGTTTTAAGCCATTCACCCGATGCGGCATCTCATCACCGGACCTAATGTTGCGGAGACTTGCATGATGAATAACGCGAACGAATGGCAAACTGCACTTCCCGATTTTTTGCTTGAAGCAGAAATGCTGCTGGCCAAGTCGGAAGAGTGCCTGAACCATTTGCACTTGATTCGCAACGACAGCGACGCCATAGACTGCATGAAAGCCAGCCTCGCCAAACTGGCCGAAAAGGCCGAAGGCCTGGCCCTGCAGGCGATCAGCGAGTTCTCGCGTCACATTCAGTACCTGATTGCCAATGCCGCAAGCCCCATGCAGTTGCATGACCAGGCGCTTGATGCCTTGCAGGACTGTTTGAGGTTGTTGGCCTGGCAACTGGAGTTGATCGACATCCGCACTGGAGAATTAGGGCTGGATGAAACCGAGCAAACAACGCTGATTGCGACTGTCACCTTGCAAATCCCACAAAAAGACTTCGGTTATAAACCGCAGCAGCGCATGCACCACGCGTCTTGAGTGTCGAACAGGTCGTAATTAATAGGCGAGTTATCTAAAAACGACCGTCAGCCTAAACGGACGCTACGTCATTGCGGGCAATACATATCAATTAGCCATCAGCGCAATAACGGTACAAACCAACTTTATAAATACAACTGCCCTCTCTTTAGAACTCTGGGATTACCGCCCAGGGCGTCTGCGTGGTTAATTAAGCCGGCCAAGAGAGGCGCCAGGCGACCAACGGTAATAGTGGTGGTACTATGCCCCGCTCGAAGTGACTCAACTTCATCATGTATAAAAACGATTCGGCACCGCATCCCAAACAGAGCCCTGTCAGCCGCCGTGACCGGTCTTCCCGCAGCGAACCTTCATTGGCTCCATCCGCTATGTACGCCAGCCTCAAGTCACTCATCGCAAGGTCCGTGTCCCGCAGCAATGCACGCCGTATGGTCCTTGCCCTGTGCCTGTGTTCGCTGCTGGTCAGTGTGTGGGCCTACGCGCGCTCGGCGCCGCTGCCGTTGCTGATCCTGCTGCTCAACGCGGCGACCCTGATCGTGGTGGGCCTGCAACAGTGGAGCTCGCGCAAATCGATCAAGTTCCAGCCGCAGGAACTCGCCGACCGCCTGCTGCAGGTCCAGGAAAACGAACGCCATCGCCTCAGCCGCGAACTGCATGACGACATCGGCCAGTTGCTCACCGCCGCCAAGCTGCAAAGTGAATGGCTCAAGCGTCGCCTGCCCGAAGACCTGCAAAGCCAATGCAGCGTGCTGTGCAACACCCTCAATGAAACCCTGGCCAAGGTGCGCGACGTGTCCGCCATCCTCAACCCACGGCAGCTGGCCAGCCTGGGGTTGGAGGCGAGCCTGCGCGCGCACCTGCTCAAGACCCTGGAAAACACCTCGATTCACTGGAGCCTGGAATGCCAGCAACGGCTGACCGGCATCCCGGAAGAAATGGCCGTCGCGGCCTTTCGTATCACCCAGGAAGCGGTGACCAACATGCTACGCCACGCCCAGGCGCGCAATCTGTTGGTACGCCTGCAACGCCTGCCCGAAGGCCTGTCGCTGAGTATCTGCGATGACGGCCAGGGCTTTTCGCCCGCCATCAACCCCGGCCTGGAAGGCCAACGGGGCATGGCCGGCATGTCAGAGCGGATCGATCAGCTTGGCGGCTCATTGACCGTCAGCAGCCAACCAGGCAAAGGGACACGGATCGACGCGCTTTTCCCCTGGGCGCCCCGCGCCCTCGAACGGGCCAGTTCCCCTAAGGTTCTCGAGTGACCTGCAAATTACTCCTGGTGGATGACCACGCACTGATCAGGGCCGGCGTACGCGCGCTGGTCCAGGATATCGATGGCTATACGGTAATCGGCGAAGCCAGCGATGGCGCGCAATTGCTGGAAAAATTCAGCGCCCTGCAGCCTGATATTGTGCTGCTGGACCTGTCGATGAAGCACACCGGTGGCCTCGACGCCCTGCAGCAGCTCAAGGCCGCCTACCCCAAGAGCAAGGTGTTGATCCTGTCGATGCACACCGACCCCGAGCTGATCATGCGCGCGCTGGAATGCGGCGCCCATGGCTACCTGCTCAAGGACACCACCGCCAACGAGCTGGAACACGCCCTGGCGGCCCTGCGCAACAACGAGCGTTACCTGAGCCCGGCCATCGCCCACACGGTGATCAACCAGGCGCTGGTGCGCAGCCAGGGCCCGGCCTCCCCTGCCGCCCACAGCCATAACCTCACCGCTCGCCAGCTGGAGATCCTGCGCTTGATCGTGCGCGGCAAATCCACCCGGGAGATCGCCCACGGCCTGGGCCTGAGCATCAAGACCGTGGAAGCACACCGCTCGCAGATCATGAAACGCCTGCAGATATTCGATGTGGCGGGTTTGGTGTTATTCGCCGTGCGAGAGCAGATCATCAGCCTGGACGACTAGGGGCGAACCCTCCGGCAGGTGCACGCGCAACGCCTTGGGCAAGGCGCTGAAGCGCAGGTCGTCGCCCTTGAGCGGCTCGCCATCGAGGTTGATGTACAAGCCTTCGGCCACCTTGATCTCCACCCACGGCAGGCGCGCCCGTACAAACAGGTTGTCCAACCCCCAGCCATCGGTCATCAGGGTGAGCAGCGTGCCGACCACCTCCTGAGGCGCCGGCAGGATGCTGATGTCCAGCAGGCCGTCATCGGCCAACGCCCCCGGGCACAGCACATGCCCACCGCCTGCCTGGCGGCCGTTGCCGATGCCCAGCGCGAGCAGGTCGCCCTTCCAATGGAAGCCCGGGCCTTCCAGTTCACCGTAGGCCGCCTTTAACTCGCTGAAGCGGGTCAGGCCGGTGAACAGATAGGCGGCGCCGCCGAGGACTTTTTTCAGGTCTTCGGAGGTGTTGGCGGTGACCTGGCTGCCGAAGCCGCCGGTGGCCATGTTGAGGAAGATCTGCCCACCGGCCTGGCCGAGGTCGATCGCCCTGGGCGGCACGTCCAGCAGCGCCAGTGCTTGGGCGGGCTCCAGGGGTACACCGGCGGCTTTGGCGAAGTCGTTGGCGGTACCCAGGGGCATCATCACCAGGCTGGCGTCGGTCTTGGCCAAGGCCATGGCTTCGGCCACGTCGCGCAGGGTGCCGTCGCCGCCGCCGGCGATGATATGGGTGTAGTTGCCTTCCAGGGCTTCGTTGACCAGGCGTTGGGCGTCGCCGCCTTCCCAGGTCACCCGTACTGCCAGCTCCCAACCTTGTTCACGCCGGGCTTGCACGGCGGCGCGTACGTCCTCGTTCAGGGCTTGCTTGCCGTGGAGGATGAGTAGGGCTTTGGGGGTGGTCATGGGGTGAATCTCCTGATTCGAAGGTGCTTGGAGGATGTGGACCTTTGGGGAGGGGGATTGGTTTGGTTTACCGGGTGTATATCCGTTATTTAGGTAACGGCTGGTATGGGTTCCGCCCTTACGGCGGGTCACTTTGGAAAAGCCGGAATGCCGGCCCAGCCCAAAGTAACCAAAGGGCTCTTGCCCCAACACTCGGCACCTCGCTCACGCTCGGTGTGCCCGTAATCCGACAGTGATTTGGGGGGCCGCCGCCACGCGCCATCCATGGCGCGGGGCGGCTAAACCGGCATCCCTGCCGGTTTACCCCCCAAATCCCTGCCGAATTCCGGCCAGCGTGTTTGACGGGGCGCTTCAGATCAAAATCAAAAGCACAGCGGCCTGACAGCCGGCTTGAGTGGTGTAGATCAAGAGCGAAGAGCTATCGCTGGTTTGATTGGGTTTGTGGGTGTAGCGCCATCACTGTGGGAGCTGGCTTGCCTGCGATGGCATCAACCGGGTATGCCTGATTCACCGAGGTGTCTGCATCGCCGGCAAGCCAGCTCCTACACGTATCTGCTTTTGATCCAACCACTCAGGTCGGCTACTAGGCCGCCGTGCTCTTGCTTTTGATTTTGATCTGGGGCGCCCCGTCAAACACGCTGGCCGAACGCAGGCTTTGGAGCGTGGGTAACCCGGCAGGACGCCGGGTTAGCCGCGCTGGGCCAAGGATGGCCCATCGCGGCGGCCCACGCTCCAAAGCCTTCGTTCGGGCACACCGAGCCTAGGCGAGGTGCCGAGTGTTGGGGCAAGAGCGTTTTGCTTACTTTTGCGCTCTTCAAAAGTGAGCCGCTGTAAGAGCGGAACCATAAGACGCCGTTACCTAAATAACGGATATGTACACCGTCAACTCTTGTGAAGCTTACTCATCAGTTGCGCCTCAGCCTGAGTCAACCCACAAGACTGCGTCAACTCATCCACCGTCGCCCCCATCCCCACCAATTTCGCCGCCTGCGCAAACGAAAGGCTGGAAGGATCACGCTGTTCCAACTGCGCCAACTTGTCCGGCAACGGCCCCAGGATCGCGCGCAACTCGTGCACCTCGTCCCCGACCTTCACCGCACTCTGCTGGAAGTGATCAACCCGCTTGGCCAACTCCACCAGGCGTCGGTCTCGCACGGCATCACGCTCGGCCTGCTGCAAAGCCAATTCCCGCTGCTGACGCACATAACGCAGCACAAATGCCAGCGTCCCGGCCCACAACAGGGCCAGGACGATCACCGCCGCCTCAAAGAACAATCAGATGCTCTCCAGTTCCGACCATTCTTCTTCGCTCATCATCTTGTCCAGCTCAACCAGAATCAGCAGCTCGCCGTTCTTGTTGCACACGCCCTGGATAAACTTGGCGGATTCTTCGTTACCCACGTTCGGCGCGGTTTCCACTTCCGATTGGCGCAGGTAGACCACTTCGGCCACGCTGTCGACCATGATCCCGACCACTTGCTTGTCGGCTTCGATGATGACGATACGGGTGTTGTCGTTGACTTCAGTCGGCACCAGGCCAAAGCGCTGGCGGGTGTCGATCACCGTCACCACGTTGCCGCGCAGGTTGATGATACCCAGCACGTAGCTTGGGGCACCCGGTACCGGCGCGATCTCGGTGTAGCGCAGCACTTCCTGCACGCGCATCACGTTGATGCCATAGGACTCGTTGTCCAGTTTGAAGGTCACCCATTGCAGGATCGGATCATCCAAACCTTGTGCGGACGCTGATTTATTCATACCCCTGACCCCTTCAAATGCCGCATGACACGGCGTGTGTGCTTCATTGGCCGCATTCGCATGCGACCCTTATTGTTCAATCAACTGTGTTTGTTCAGTGGCATCGACTTGACGGCGCCGCTGGCGATCAGCTCGGCCAGCTCGGCGACGTCAAGCAACGCGCACATGTGTTCGATCACGGTGCCCGCCAGCCACGGCCGTTGGCCCCGGTGGCTGCGCCATTTGATTTCGTTCGGGTCCAGGCGCAACGAGCGGCTGACTTGATGCACCGCCAGCCCCCACTCGTAGCCCTGCACCGAGATCACGTACTGCAAGCCCTGGCGGAAGTCATCGCGGTAGCGGTCGGGCATGACCCAACGCGCGGTATCGAGGACTTTCAAGTTGCCCGCCTGGCTCGGCAGGATGCCAAGGAACCACTCCGGTTGCCCGAACAGCGGTGTCAGTTCCTGGCCTTCCAGCGAATAGATCGAACCCAGGCACACCAGCGGCACGGCCAGGGTCAGGCCCGCGACATCGAACAGCAGGCACTCGAACGGCTCGGCGGCCCAGGACGGTCGGTCGTCGCCCGTCACCGGTGGCGGTGTGATGCTCGGCGGCAGGTGCACCTCGACCACGGGCTCGACCACCACGGGCGCTACCGGCGCCACCACCACGGGGACGATCGGCACCACGACCGGGGCGACAACCACCTGAGCGTCACGCGCTTGTTCTTCCAGCACGGCCAGCTGGAATTCATCCAACGTGCTGTCTGGTTCGACGGCCGGCTCCAGCACCAGGATCGGTTCGGGCAGTTCTTCCGCGGTCGCATCCTGCAGCAAGGCATCCAGATAGGATTCCAGCGCCAGTTGCGGCCGGGTCTTGAGTTCGACGGGACGGTTCATCACGCCACCTGCGCCACAAGCTGCTGGGACAGCAGGTGCTTGAGCAACGCTCGGTAGGCCAGCACGCCACGGCTTTTCGGGTCGAACTGCGACGGCGCGAGGCCTGCGCGGCTGGCGTCACGCAGGCGCGTGTCCACCGGGATGTAGCCGTTCCAGATGGTGTCCGGGTAGGCATCGCGCAACACGCGCAGCGTACCGAGGGACGCCTGGGTGCGGCGGTCGAACAAGGTCGGCACGATGCTGAACGGCAGCGCCTGCTTGCGCGAGCGGTTGATCATCGCCAGGGTGCTGACCATGCGTTCCAGGCCTTTGACGGCCAGGTGCTCGGTCTGCACCGGGATCACCAACTGCTGGCTGGCTGCCAAGGCGTTGACCATCAACACGCCCAGCAACGGCGGGCTGTCGATGATTGCGTAGTCGAAGTCCTGCCACAATTGCGCCAGGGTCTTGGCGATCACCAGGCCCAGGCCGCTCTGCCCCGGCGACTGGCGCTCAAGGGTGGCCAGGGCGGTGCTGGACGGCAGCAGGGAAATGCTTTCGTTGCTGGTGGGCAGCAGCAGTTGCCCCGGCAAGTCGGCCGGTACGCTGCCCTTGTGCAGGAACAGGTCGTAGTTGCTGTGTTCCAGCGCATCCGGGTCGTAGCCGAAATAGCTGGTCATGGAGCCGTGGGGGTCCAGGTCGACCACAACCACACGCTTGCCCGCCTCGGCCAGCAAGCCGGCTAAGGCGATGGAGGTGGTGGTCTTGCCGACCCCACCTTTTTGATTGGCAACTGCCCAGACTCTCATTCGGTTGGTTCCTCCCGGTGGGCACAGGCGCGACCGAGACATTGCATAGGGTTATTGAGCCGGTGACGGAGAATTGACGTTGCCCGAACGAACCGGCGGCTTTGCAGGGGCCGGTGCAGTTTGTGTGCCAGCCCGCTTCAACGCCGCATCCGGTGTCGCATTTGCCGTTCCCGTGCCCGTCAGACTGCGGCGCACATCCAGGTTGCGCGACACCACCAGCACCACGCGGCGGTTCTTCGCACGGCCCTCGGCCGTGGCGTTATTGGCCACCGGCTGGAACTCACCATAGCCCACCGACGCCAGGCGCCCCGGGTTCACCCCCTGCATCGCGAGCATGCGCACGATGCTTGCCGCACGCGCCGAGGACAGCTCCCAGTTGGTCGGGTACTGCGCGGTGTTGATGGGGAAATTGTCGGTAAAGCCTTCCACATGGATCGGGTTTTCGAACGGCTTGAGGATCGCCGCCACCTTGTCGATGATGGTGAACGCCTGGTCGCTGGGCATCGCGTCGGCACTGGCGAACAACAGGCTGGAATTGAGTTCGATCTCCACCCACAACTCATTGCCGCGCACGGTCATCTGGTTGGAGCTGATCAGGTCGCCAAAGGCGGCGCTGATGTCATCGGCGATGCTTTTCAGCGGGTCGCTGGTGCCACCCACACCGGCTGCGGTTTCGTCGCTGTCGTTGACCAGCGGCTTGGCCGGGGTCACAGTCTTGGGCCGTTCTTCACCAATGGGTATCGGCTTGAGGGCGCGGTCGGCATCGTTGAACACGCCGATCAGCGCCTGGGAAATGACTTTGTACTTGCCTTCGTTAATCGACGAAATGGAATACATCACCACAAAAAACGCGAACAGCAAGGTGATGAAGTCCGCATAGGACACCAGCCACCGCTCGTGGTTGACGTGTTCTTCAGGTTCGCGACGGCGACGGCTCATAGTCGATACCCCCCATCAATCCATGAAGCCCTGGAGCTTCAATTCGATGGAGCGCGGGTTTTCACCTTCGGCAATCGACAAAATACCTTCGAGCAACATCTCGCGATAACGCGACTGGCGCATGGCAATCGACTTGAGCTTGCTCGCCACCGGCAACAACACCAGGTTGGCACTGGCCACACCGTAGATGGTGGCGACAAACGCCACGGCAATGCCACTGCCCAGTTGCGAAGGGTCGGCCAGGTTGCCCATCACGTGGATCAGGCCCATCACTGCACCGATGATGCCGATGGTCGGCGCATAGCCGCCCATGCTTTCAAAGACTTTGGCGGCGTTGATGTCGCGGCTTTCCTGGGTGTAGAAATCCACTTCCAGGATGCTGCGGATCGCTTCCGGTTCGGCGCCGTCCACCAGCAACTGCAGGCCTTTGCGCGCGTAGCTGTCGGGCTCCGCATCGGCCACGCCTTCGAGGCCCAGCAGGCCTTCCTTGCGCGCGGTGAGGCTCCAGTTGACCACGCGGTCGATGCCGCCTGGCAGGTCAACGCGGGGTGGGAAGATGATCCACACCAGGATCTGCATGGCGCGCTTGAACGAGCTCAGGGGCGATTGCAACAGTGCCGCGCCCACGGTGCCGCCGATCACGATCAGCGCGGCCGGGCCGTTGGCCAAGGCGCCGAGGTGGCCGCCTTCGAGGTAGTTGCCGCCGATGATCGCGACGAACGCCATGATGATGCCGATCAGGCTCAAGACATCCATCAGAGGCAGGCCTCCACCAGATGCTTGCCGATGTCGTCCAGACTGTAGACCGCATCGGCCAGGTCAGCCTTGACGATGGCCATGGGCATGCCATAGATCACGCAGCTGGCTTCGTCCTGGGCCCAGATGGCGCTGCCGCCCTGCTTGAGCAGGCGCGCGCCTTCGCGGCCGTCGGCGCCCATGCCGGTGAGCACCACCGCCAGAACTTTGTCGCCGTAGGACTTGGCTGCCGAACCGAAGGTGATATCCACGCACGGTTTGTAGTTGAGGCGCTCATCACCTGGCAGGATTTTGATCGCGCCACGGCCGTCCACCATCATCTGCTTGCCGCCCGGGGCCAGCAGCGCCAGGCCAGGACGCAGGATGTCGCCATCCTCGGCTTCCTTGACGCTGATGCGGCACAGCTTGTCCAGGCGCTCGGCGAAGGCCTTGGTGAACGCAGCCGGCATGTGTTGCACCAGCACGATCGGTGCCGGGAAGTTGGCCGGCAGTTGGGTCAGCACACGTTGCAGGGCAACCGGGCCGCCCGTGGACGTGCCGATGGCCACCAGCTTGTAGGCTTTGCGCTTGGGCGCAGGCGAATGAGCGGCAGCCGGCGCAGCAGCCCGCACCGGCGCAGGCGCCACAGGGCGCGCAACCGGTGCCGGCGCAGGACGCCCGAACGAACTGGTCGGGGCCGCTGCGGGAGCCGGTGTCGGCGTTGGCGCCGGGGTGCTGAACAGGCTGCGACGGTTACTGCGGGAAATGCTGTGCACCTTCTCGCACAGCATCTGCTTGACCTTCTCGGGGTTGCGCGAGATGTCTTCGAAGTTCTTCGGCAGGAAGTCCACCGCGCCGGCGTCCAGCGCATCCAGGGTGACCCGGGCGCCTTCGTGGGTCAGCGAGGAGAACATCAACACCGGGGTCGGGCAGCGCTGCATGATGTGCCGGACTGCGGTGATGCCATCCATCATCGGCATCTCGTAGTCCATGGTGATCACGTCCGGCTTCAACGCAATGGCTTGATCAATCGCCTCTTTGCCGTTGGTGGCCGTGCCGACCACCTGGATCGTTGGATCGGCGGAAAGAATTTCCGAGACGCGGCGGCGGAAGAAACCCGAATCGTCCACCACCAGGACCTTGACTGCCATAAACACTCCGTTAGGCGGGGCGGGCAATACCGCCCTGCCCCACCAGAATCAAATACGCCGAGCGGCGTAACGCTTGAGCATGCTCGGAACATCGAGAATCAGCGCGATCCGGCCGTCACCGGTGATGGTCGCACCCGACATGCCCGGGGTTCCCTGCAGCATTTTGCCCAAAGGCTTGATGACCACTTCTTCCTGGCCCACCAGTTGATCGACCACAAAGCCGATACGCTGGGTGCCCACGGAGAGAATCACCACATGGCCTTCGCGCTGCTCTTCATGCTTGGCCGATGCCACCAGCCAGCGCTTGAGGTAGAACAGTGGCAACGCCTTGTCGCGCACGATTACCACTTCCTGGCCGTCCACCACGTTGGTGCGCGACAGGTCGAGGTGGAAGATCTCGTTGACGTTGACCAGCGGGAAGGCGAACGCCTGGTTGCCCAGCATCACCATCAGGGTCGGCATGATCGCCAAGGTCAACGGCACCTTGATCACGATCTTCGAGCCCTGGCCCTTGGTCGAGTAAATGTTGATCGAGCCATTGAGCTGGCTGATCTTGGTCTTCACCACGTCCATGCCCACGCCACGGCCGGACACGTCGGAGATCTCGGTCTTGGTCGAGAAGCCCGGGGCGAAGATCAGGTTGTAGCACTCGGTGTCGGTCAGGCGGTCGGCGGCGTCCTTGTCCATCACGCCACGCTTGACCGCGATATTGCGCAAAATGGTCGGGTCCATGCCCTTGCCGTCGTCGGTAATCGACAGCAGGATGTGGTCGCCTTCCTGCTCGGCGGCCAGGACCACCTTGCCGTTGCGCGACTTGCCTGCGGCTTCGCGCTCTTCCGGGGTTTCCACGCCATGGTCGACAGCGTTGCGCACCAAGTGGACCAGCGGGTCGGCCAGGGCCTCGACCAGGTTTTTGTCGAGGTCGGTTTCTTCACCCACCAGTTCCAGGTTGATTTCTTTCTTGAGCTGGCGCGCCAGGTCGCGAACCAGACGCGGGAAGCGGCCGAAGACTTTCTTGATCGGCTGCATGCGCGTCTTCATCACGGCGGTCTGCAGGTCGGCGGTGACCACATCAAGGTTCGACACGGCCTTTTGCATGGCTTCATCGCCACTGCTCAGGCCCAGACGCACCAGGCGGTTACGCACCAGCACCAGCTCGCCGACCATGTTCATGATGTCGTCCAGGCGCGCGGTATCAACCCGCACGGTGGTTTCGGCTTCACTGACAGGCTTGTCGGCCACCGGTGCGGCGGCCGCCCGTGCAGGCGCTGGTGCAGCAGCGGCTGCAGGGGCCGGGGCTGGCTTGGCGGCGGGCGCGGCGGCTTTGGCGGCCACCGGTGCAGCCGTCGCCACCGCAGCGGCCGGGGCCACTTCGGAGAACTTGCCTTTGCCGTGCAACTCGTCGAGCAGAGACTCGAATTCGTGATCGGAAATCAGCCCGTCGTCGGCCGGCGCGGCACTGGCGGCCGGCGCGGCACTGGCGGCCGGCGCGGCGGCGGTTGCGGCGACTTCCGGCAAGGCGTCGGCCACAAAGGTGCCCTTGCCGTGCAGTTGGTCGAGCAACGCTTCGAATTCGTCGTCGGTAATGTCGGTGTTGGCTGACGCAGCCGGCGCTTCAGGCGCGGCGGCAGGCGCCACGGCGTCGGCGGCGAACTGGCCTTTGCCGTGCAACTGGTCGAGCAGTGACTCGAACTCGGCGTCGGTGATGTCTTCGCTGGTCGGTGCCGCGACTTCAGCCGCCGGAGCAGCCGGGGCCTCAGCCTCGGCCTTGACGGCACTGAGGGAGTTGAGCAGCTGTTCGAACTCGCTGTCCGTCACATCCGGCTCGGCTTCCACCACAGGCTCGGGCGCCGCAGCCGCAACGGGTGCGGCCGAGGTGTCGGCAGGCTCTGCCAGGCGCGCCAGGGCTGCCAGCAGTTCCGGGGTGGCGGCAGTGATCGGTGCACGGTCGCGCACTTCGCTGAACATGCCGTTGACCGCATCCAGTGCTTCGAGAATCACGTCCATCAATTCCGAGTCAACGTGACGCTCACCCTTGCGCAGGATGTCGAACACGTTCTCGGCGATGTGGCAGCACTCCACCAGCTCATGGAGCTGGAGGAAGCCGGCGCCCCCTTTTACAGTGTGAAAACCGCGAAAAATTGCATTGAGCAGGTTCGCATCATCCGGTCGGCTTTCCAGCTCGACCAGTTGCTCGGACAACTGCTCTAAAATTTCGCCGGCCTCTACAAGGAAATCCTGAAGGATTTCTTCATCGGCGCCGAAGCTCATGTGGGTGCTCCTTAGAAGCCTAAACTGGATAACAGGTCATCAACATCATCTTGACCCGATACAACGTCTTCACGTTTATCGGCATGAATCTGCGGACCTTCACCCTTGGCGAGATGTTTTTGTGGATCTTTTTCCGAGAGGATCGCTGCGCGGTCATGTTCGATACCGGCAAAGCGGTCAACCTGGCCTGCCATAAGCACCAATTTGAGCAAGTTGCTTTCCACTTCGGTGACCAATTGGGTCACACGCTTGATCACCTGGCCGGTGAGGTCCTGGTAATCCTGGGCCAGCAGAATGTCGTTGAGGTTGCTGGAAACCGTGCGGTTTTCCTGCTCGCTGCGCGACAGAAAGCCGTCGACCCGACGCGCCAATTCACGAAACTCCTCCGCGCCCACTTCCCGACGCATGAAGCGGCCCCAGTCAACGCTGAGGGCCTGGGCTTCATTGGCCATGCCATTGACCAGGGGCGTGGCGTTCTCCACCAGGTCCATGGTGCGGTTGGCCGCCGCCTCGGTCAGCCTGACCACGTAGGACAGGCGTTCGGTGGCATCGGTGATTTGCGAAATCTCTTCGGCCTGGGGCATGTGCGGGTCAATCTGGAAATTGACGATCGCACTGTGCAGCTCGCGCGTGAGCTTGCCCACTTCCTGGTACAGGCCGCGGTCACGGGTCTGGTTGAGCTCATGGATTAACTGCACCGCGTCGCCGAACTGGCCTTTTTCAAGGCTGTCGACCAACTGGTGAGCATGCTTTTTCAGGGTCGACTCGAAGTCTCCCTGTGACGTTTCTTTATGCTCCATAGCTCCCCCGTGGCAGCATCAATGACCGATGCGTTCGAAGATTTTCTCGATCTTCTCTTTCAAGGCCAGCGCAGTGAATGGCTTGACCACGTAACCGTTCACCCCGGCTTGGGCGGCTTCGATGATCTGCTCACGCTTGGCTTCGGCGGTCACCATCAGCACAGGCAGGCTGCGCAGTTTTTCATCAGCACGCACGTGGCGCAGCAAATCGATACCGGTCATGCCCGGCATGTTCCAGTCGGTTACCAGAAAGTCGATGCTCCCGCTGTTGAGGATCGGAATCGCTGTAATGCCGTCATCCGCCTCGACCGTGTTTGTGAACCCAAGGTCACGCAACAGGTTTTTTATGATCCGCCGCATCGTTGAGAAGTCATCAACGATGAGGATTTTCATGTTCTTGTCCAATTCGACCTCCAAGCAGTCTTAAACGCGCCCAGCACCTGGACGCGCCATTTCAATCAACAGGCGTTACACAAAAAGGACTGCCCAGGGCACCACGGTACGAACCCGCGAAAGCGTTGGCTTTCACGGTAGCGTCTGCAGTGTCCCCACACTGCCTGTCAGCGCGCGCGCCACTCTCCCAATCGCCCCCGCAAGCGGGCTGCGCACTGGCTGTGCAGCTGGCTGACACGCGATTCGCTGACCCCCAGGACCTCACCGATTTCCTTGAGGTTCAGCTCTTCGTCGTAGTACAGCGCCAACACCAGTCGCTCACGCTCCGGCAAATTGGCGATCGCGTCCGCCAACGCACCCTGGAAGCGTTCATCTTCCAGGTCACGCGACGGCTCCAGATGTGCACTCGCGCCGTCCTCGTGCAGCCCTTCGTGTTCGCCGTCCTGCAACAGGTCGTCGAAACTGAACAGGCGGCTGCCCAAGGTATCGTTCAAAATCCCGTAGTAATCATCGAGACTCAATTGGAGTTCGGCCGCAACTTCATGATCTTTAGCGTCACGACCGGTTTTTGCTTCAATTGCGCGAATTGCATCACTGACCATGCGCGTATTGCGGTGCACCGAACGCGGTGCCCAATCGCCTTTGCGCACTTCATCGAGCATTGCGCCACGAATACGGATACCCGCATACGTCTCGAAACTTGCACCCTTGCTCGCGTCGTATTTGGTCGACACTTCGAGCAGGCCGATCATGCCGGCCTGGATCAGGTCTTCGACCTGGACGCTGGCCGGCAGGCGTGCCAGCAGGTGATAGGCGATACGCTTGACCAACGGCGCGTAGCGCTCGATCAACTCGCCCTGGCTGTCACGGGCAGACTTCTTGTACGCGTTGTAGCCAGTCGCTGTCATAGCACGGGTCCTGCGCTCGTCTGATGCACCAATCGCTCGACGAAAAACTCCAGATGCCCCCGTGGGTTGGCGGGCAACGGCCAGGTATCGACCTTCTGGGCAATGGCCTTGAACGCCAGTGCGCACTTCGAACGAGGGAACGCTTCATAGACCGCACGCTGCTTTTGCACGGCCTTGCGCACACACTCGTCATAAGGAACTGCGCCGACGTATTGTAAGGCGACATCGAGGAAGCGATCCGTGACCTTGGTCAACTTGGCGAACAGGTTTCGCCCTTCCTGCGGGCTTTGGGCCATGTTGGCCAGCACGCGGAAGCGGTTCATGCCGTAGTCACGGTTAAGCAGTTTGATCAGGGCGTAGGCGTCGGTGATCGAGGTGGGTTCGTCGCAGACCACCAGCAGCACTTCTTGCGCTGCGCGCACGAAGCTGACCACGGACTCGCCGATCCCGGCGGCGGTGTCGATCACCAGCACGTCGAGGTTGTCGCCGATATCGCTGAAGGCCTGGATCAGGCCGGCATGCTGCGCCGGGCTCAGGTGCACCATGCTCTGGGTGCCCGAGGCCGCCGGCACGATCCGAATGCCACCGGGGCCCTGGAGCAGCACATCGCGCAGCTCACAACGGCCTTCGATCACATCGGCGAGGGTGTGTTTGGGTGTCAGCCCCAGCAGAACGTCGACGTTCGCCAACCCCAGGTCAGCATCCAGCAGCATGACGCGACGGCCAAGCTCTGCCAGGGCCAGGGACAAATTCACTGACACGTTAGTTTTCCCGACGCCACCTTTGCCGCCGGTCACCGCGATCACCTGTACGGGATGCATGCTGCCCATTTTATTTCTTTACCTTGTCTTGCTTAGACGCAGGCTACATGGCTTGGCCGCGTGAATCGCTTGCAGACCATCGATGTAGATACATTTCACGGTGTTCATGCTGCCCTCAACCGACCCGTTTTGCCGGGTTGTGGTAAAGGTCAGCGAACATATCGGCCATCGCTTCCTCGCTAGGCTCTTCTTGCATTTGCACGCTGACTGCACGGCTGACCAGCTGATGACGGCGCGGCAGATGCAGATCATCCGGGATCCGCGGCCCGTCGGTCAGGTAGGCAACCGGCAATTCGTGGCTGATGGCCAGGCTCAACACCTCGCCCAGACTCGCCGTTTCATCGAGTTTAGTCAGGATGCAACCGGCCAGGCCGCAGCGCTTGTAGCTATGATACGCAGCGGTAAGAACCTGTTTCTGGCTAGTGGTTGCAAGCACCAGGTAATTCTTCGACTTGATGCCACGCCCGGCCAGGCTTTCCAGCTGCATGCGCAACGCCGGGTCGCTGGCTTGCAGGCCAGCGGTATCGATCAATACCACGCGCTTGCGCAGCAGTGGGTCGAGGGCGTTGGCCAGGGACTGGCCCGGGTCGACGTGGGTCACCGACACATTGAGGATACGCCCCAGGGTCTTGAGCTGCTCCTGGGCACCAATACGGTAGCTGTCCATGCTCACCAGCGCGATGTTCTGCGCGCCGTACTTGAGCACGTAACGCGCGGCCAGTTTGGCCAGGGTGGTGGTCTTGCCCATGCCGGCAGGGCCGACCATGGCGATCACACCGCCCTCTTCCAGGGGCTCGATTTCCGGGGTGACGATCATGCGCGCCAGGTGGGCCAGCAACATGCGCCAGGCCTGGCGAGGTTCTTCGACTTCGGCGGTCAGGGCCAGCAGGTCGCGGGACAACGGGCCGGACAAGCCGATACGTTGCAGGCGGCGCCACAGGTTGGCCTGTTGCGGCTTGCTGCCTTGCAACTGGGTCCAGGCCAGGGAGCCCAGCTGGACTTCCAGCAGCTCACGCAGGCCATTGAGTTCAAAACGCATCGAGTCAAACACACGCGGGTCGACTGCCGGCGCCGGGGCTGGCGCAGCAGGACGCGGTGGCTCTTTGAAGGTCGGCTCTACCAGCGGCTCGGCAGCGGTCAGCGGCAGGCCGGCGAACAGCTGGCGGTTGGTGGTGGCATCGCTGTCGCCACGCATGCTCAGCTCGGCCTGGGCCGAGACAATGCGCGAGGCGGTCTTGCGCAGCTCGTCTTCGAGTTCCATGTTCGGCACGCGCGGCGCCAGCGCCTGGGGGGTGTAATCCAGGGCAGCCGTCAGCTCGACACCACCGGCGATGCGGCGGTTTCCGATAATCGCGGCGTCGGCGCCCAGCTCATCACGAACCAGTTTCATGGCCTGACGCATATCGGCGGCGAAAAAACGCTTCACTTGCATAACCCACTACCCTCAGCCGTTGGGCCCTACTGTCGCGACGATAGTCACTTGCTTGTTGTCAGGAATTTCCTGATAAGCCAAAACGTGCAAATTCGGTACTGCCAGGCGCCCAAATCGCGACAACATCGCGCGGACGGGGCCGGCCACCAGCAGAATGATCGGCTGGCCTGCCATCTCCTGGCGCTGCGCGGCTTCGATCAACGAACGCTGCAGCTTCTCAGCCATGCTTGGCTCCAGCAGAACGCCCTCTTCCTGGCCTTGTCCTGCCTTCTGAATACTATTGAGCAATATTTGTTCCAACCTTGGTTCCAAGGTGATCACAGGCAGCTCGGAGTCAATCCCTACAATGCTTTGCACGATTGCACGCGACAATCCGACGCGCACTGCGGCCACCAGGGCGGCAGTATCTTGACTCTTGGCGGCATTGTTGGCGATGGCCTCGGCAATGCTGCGGATATCGCGCACCGGCACCTGTTCGGCCAGCAGCGCCTGCAGCACCTTGAGCAATTGCGACAGCGACAGCACACCCGGCACCAGCTCTTCGGCGAGTTTTGGCGAGGCTTTGCCCAGCAACCCCATCAATTGCTGGACTTCTTCGTGGCCGATCAGTTCGTGGGAGTGCTTGTAGAGGATCTGGTTGAGGTGGGTCGCGACCACCGTGCTGGCGTCTACCACGGTATAACCGAGGGACTGGGCCTGGCTGCGCTGGCTGACTTCGATCCACACCGCGTCAAGGCCAAAAGCCGGATCTTTGGCGGTGATGCCGTTGAGCGAACCGAACACCTGGCCGGGGTTGATCGCCAACTCGCGGTCCGGGTAGATCTCCGCTTCGGCGAGGATCACCCCCATCAGGGTCAAGCGGTAGGCGCTGGGGGCCAGGTCGAGGTTGTCGCGGATGTGCACGGTGGGCATCAAAAAGCCCAGGTCTTGCGACAGCTTCTTGCGCACGCCCTTGATCCGCGCAAGCAGTTGGCCGCCCTGATTGCGGTCCACCAGCGGAATCAGGCGGTAGCCCACTTCCAGGCCGATCATGTCGATCGGGGTCACGTCATCCCAGCCCAACTCTTTGGTTTCCTGGGCGCGGGCCGGGGAAGGCAGCAAATCCTGCTGACGGGCGATTTCCTGCTGGGCCAGCACCTTGACCTGGTTTTGCTTGCGCCAGAACAGGTAAGCACCACCAGCGGCCATGGCCGCCATGCTGAGAAACGACACGTGGGGCATGCCCGGCACGATGCCCATGATCGCCATGATGCCGGCCGCCACGGCCAACGCCTTGGGGGAGGCGAACATCTGGCGGCTGATCTGCTTGCCCATGTCTTCGGAGCCCGAAGCACGGGTCACCATGATCGCCGCTGCTGTGGATAACAACAGTGATGGCAATTGCGCCACTAAACCGTCACCGATGGTCAGCAAGGCGTACACCTTGCCCGCATCGCCGAAGGTCATGCCGTGCTGGAAGATGCCGACCGCCATACCGCCGATCAGGTTGATGAACAGAATCAACAGGCCGGCAATGGCGTCCCCGCGTACGAATTTGCTGGCACCGTCCATCGAACCGTAGAACTCGGCCTCTTGGGCCACTTCCAGGCGGCGGGCCTTGGCTTGGTTCTGATCGATCAGGCCGGCGTTGAGGTCGGCGTCGATGGCCATCTGTTTGCCGGGCATGGCGTCGAGGGTAAACCGCGCGCTCACCTCGGAGATCCGCCCGGCACCCTTGGTGACCACCACGAAGTTGATGATCATGAGGATCGCGAACACCACGATACCGACCACGTAGTTGCCGCCGATCACCACCTCACCGAAGGCCTGGATCACCTTACCGGCGGCGGCGTGGCCGTCCTGGCCGTGCAGCATGACCACCCGGGTGGACGCCACGTTCAACGCCAGGCGCAGCAGGGTCGCTACCAGCAGGATGGTCGGGAAGACCGCAAAGTCCAGAGGGCGCAAGGCGTAGACGCAGACGAGCAGCACCACCACCGACAACGCAATGTTGAAGGTGAAAAACACGTCCAGGAGGAACGGCGGCATCGGCAACATCATCATTGCCAGCATCACCAGCAACAACAACGGCACACCCAGATTGCCTCGCGAAAGGTCAGTCAGGGTGCTGCGGGCCGTGCCGAGCATTTGAGAGCGATCCACCACCGGTATTCCTCGTTTCCTTGAAGCAAACTTTTGACGCCGAAAAGCGACTTGCAGGCAGTATTGCAAGAAGCCTTCCAACTTTTGCTTGGTAGGTACGAGTCCAGACCGTTTGTCACTCAGCGTCTACAAACATTCGCGGCTTGCAGCCCTTTGGGACGCTACCCGTCGCCATCACAGTGCTCCCGACTGCCGCTTGATAACGTGCAGCACTATCAAACCGCGAAGCCATGCCAACAACCCCTGTCAACTTTGACAGGTCAACCGCAATCGCCGACGAACGGTAAATTTGTAGTGAGCGGGTTGTCAGGAATCGCGGCGCAGTTCTGGGGGGATAGGCAGGTCTTTGAGCGGGTCCGGGCGCTTGCCCTTGCCCGCGCGGTACTGGCGGATCTGATAGACGTAGGCCAATACCTGCGCCACGGCCAGGTACAGCCCGGCGGGGATTTCCTGATCGAGGTCGGTGGAGTAGAAGATCGACCGCGCCAGCTCGGGCGATTCCAGCAACAGGATGTCGTTGGCCACTGCAATTTCACGGATCTTCAGCGCGGTGAAGTCACTGCCCTTGGCCAGCAGCATCGGCGCGCCGCCCTTCTCCGGGTCGTACTTGAGCGCCACGGCGTAGTGGGTCGGGTTGGTGATGACCACGTCGGCGTCGGGCACCGCGGCCATCATCTTGCGCTGGGACATTTCGCGCTGCAGCTGGCGAATACGCTGCTTGACCTCGGGGCGGCCTTCCTGATCCTTGTGTTCGTCGCGCACTTCCTGCTTGGTCATCAGCAGCTTCTTGTGGCTTTCCCACAGCTGGATCGGCGCATCTACCGCCGCAATGATGATCAGGCCGCAGGCCATCCACAGCGAGCTCCAGCCCACCAATTGCACGCTGTGAATGATCGCCGACTCCAGCGGTTCATGAGCGATGCGCAGCAAATCATCAATGTCGGACGACAACACCGTCAGCGCCACAAACAGGATCAGAATGAATTTGGCCAAGGCCTTGAGCAGTTCCACCAGCGCCTTGCTGGAGAACATGCGCTTGAGCCCGGGCCCGGGGTTCATGCGGCTGAACTTGGGCGCCATGCTGCCGGGCGCAAACAACCAGCCGCCGAGGGAGACCGGGCCGATCAGCGCCGCCAGCAGCAGCGTAATCAGCACCGGTTGCACCGCCAGAATCGCGATTTTCCCCGAGTGCAACAGGTACAGCCCCATGGCGCCGGGGCTCAGCAGCACTTCGCGGGGCAGGGAGAAGTTGAGCTTCATCAACTCCATCAGGTCCAGCGCCAGGCCACCGCCGTAGATCAGCAGGCCACCGGCGCCGGCGAGCATCACCGCCAGGGTATTGAGCTCTTTGGAGCGGGCAATCTCGCCCTTTTCCCGGGAGTCCTTTTTACGTTTCTCCGTGGGGTCTTCTGTCTTGTCCTGGCCACTCTCGCTCTCGGCCATGGCTCAACGTGCCCGCGCCAGATCACGTAAGAACTGCAAGGCGTCGGTCGCCAGCGGTTGATACTGATTGAGAATGTCGGCCATGCCGATCCAGAAAATCCCCATGCCCAACACCAGGGTCAACGGGAAACCGATAGAGAAGATGTTCAACTGCGGCGCCGCACGGGTCATCACGCCAAACGCGATGTTGACCACCAGCAGCGCAGTGATGGCCGGCAGTACCAGCAGCAATGACGCCCCCAATACCCAACTGAGTCGGCCGACCAGCTCCCAGAAGTGGCTCACCACCAGCCCGGACCCCACCGGCAAGGTGGTGAAGCTCTCGGTCATCACCTCGAACACCACCAGGTGGCCGTTCATGGCCAGGAAGATCAAGGTCACCAGCATGGTCAAGAACTGCCCGATCACCGCCACCGACACACCGTTGGTGGGGTCGACCATGGACGCGAAGCCCATGCCCATCTGGATCGAGATGATCTGCCCGGCGATCACGAACGCCTGGAAAAACAACGTGAGGGAAAAGCCCAGCAGCGCGCCGATCAGGATCTGTTCGGCAATCAGCAATAGGGCACTGAGGTCCAAGGCATTCACCGGCGGCATCGGCGGCAGCCCGGGCACGATCACCACGGTGATGGCGAACGCGAAATACAGGCGGATGCGGCGCGGCACGAGGGTGGTGCCGAACACCGGCATGGTCATCAGCACGGCCGTGACACGGAACATCGGCAAGATGAAGGACGCCACCCAGGTGCTGATCTGGGTGTCGGTCAGTGCCAGCACAGACTGCATGGGCTCAGCCGATCAACTGCGGAATACTGCCGTACAGCTGCAGGATGTATTCCATAAAGGTTTGCACCAGCCACGGGCCGGCAACGATCAAAGTGATCAGCATCACCAACAGACGCGGCAGAAAACTCAAGGTCTGTTCGTTGATCTGGGTCGCGGCCTGGAACATCGCCACCAGCAGGCCCACCAACAGGCTGGGCACCACCAGCACGGCAACCATCATAGTGGTCAGCCACAGCGCTTCACGGAACAGGTCGACCGCAACTTCTGGCGTCATCGCGCTATACCCCGCCGAAACTGCTGGCCAGGGTGCCGATGATCAGCGCCCAGCCGTCCACCAGCACGAACAGCATGATCTTGAACGGCAACGAAATGATCAGCGGCGACAGCATCATCATACCCATCGCCATCAGCACGCTCGCCACCACCAGGTCGATGATCAGGAACGGGATGAAGATCATGAAGCCGATCTGGAACGCGGTCTTGAGCTCGGAGGTGACAAACGCCGGCACCAGGATCGTTAGCGGCGCCTGGTCCGGGCTGGCGATGTCAGTCCGCTTGGACAGGCGCATGAACAGTTCAAGGTCGCTGGAACGGGTCTGCGACAGCATGAAGTCCTTGATCGGGCCCTGGGCCTTGTCGATGGCGTCCTGGGCGGTGAGTTTTTCCGCCAGGTAAGGTTGCAGGGCTTGCTGGTTCACCTTGTCGAACACCGGCGCCATGATGAACAGCGTCAGGAACAAGGCCATGCCGGTGAGGATCTGGTTCGACGGCGTCTGCTGCAGGCCCAGGGCCTGGCGCAGGATCGAGAACACGATGATGATCCGCGTGAAGCTGGTCATCAGCATGACGAACGCCGGGATAAAGCTCAGCGCCGTCATGATCAGCAGGATCTGCAGGCTGACCGAATATTCCTGGGCCCCGGCCGCGTTGGTGCCCAGGGTGATCGCCGGAATCGACAACGGGTCGGCGGCCATCGCCATCGGCGCGGCCAGCAACAGCATGAGCGTCAATAAAACGCGCATTACTTCTTATCCTTCTGATCCTTGCCCAGCAACTCCATCAGGCGCTGGGCGAATTCGGGTGTGGCGGCCTGGGTCTGGGCCACTTCCACCGGCGTCTTGAGCACGTGCAACGGGGTGATGCGGCCCGGCGTGATGCCAAGCAGAATCTGCTCATCACCCACCTGCACCAGCACCAGGCGATCCCGCGGGCCGAGGGCGCGCGAGCCGATCATCTCGATGACCTGGCCATTGCCCGGCCCGATACGCTGCACACGGCGCATCAACCAGGCCAACACGAAGATCAGGCCGACCACCAGCAGCAAGCCGAGCACCAACTGGGTCAATTGCCCACCGATGCCGCTGCTCACCACGGGCGCCGCCGCCGTCGTGGCCTGCGCCACCGGCTCGGCCGCCAGGGCGCTCAATGGCAGCGCCAGAAACAGTCCCGCCATCGAATACTTCATATCAGCGCAACTTCTTGATGCGTTCGCTTGGGCTGATCACGTCCGTCAGGCGGATGCCGAACTTCTCGTTGACCACCACCACTTCGCCGTGGGCGATCAGGGTGCCGTTGACCAGCACGTCCAGCGGCTCACCGGCCAGGCGATCGAGCTCGATCACCGAACCCTGGTTCAGTTGCAGCAGGTTGCGGATGTTGATTTCGGTGCTGCCCACTTCCATGGAGATCGACACCGGAATGTCGAGGATCACGTCCAGGTTCGGGCCATCGAGGCTCACCGGGTCGTTGTTCTTCGGCACGCTGCCGAATTCTTCCATCGCCAGGCGGTTGCCGGCCGGTGCAGTGGCAGCGTCGGCGGCCAGCAGCGCGTCGATGTCGTCTTGGCCGACATCGCCGGTTTCTTCCAGGGCCGCAGCCCATTCGTCAGCCAGGGCCTGGTCTTCGGCGGAAGTGTTTTCGTGTTCGGTAGCCATTACATGTCCTCGGCGCAGCGAAAATTCATCAAAAAATTAGGGCGGATCAGCGACGGTTGATCGGCTCGACCACTTGCAACGCCAGGTTGCCCTTGTGGGAACCGAGCTTGACCTTGAACGACGGCACACCGTTGGCGCGCATGATCAGTTCTTCCGGCAGTTCCACCGGGATCACGTCACCCGGCTGCATGTGCAGGATGTCGCGCAGGCGCAACTGGCGACGGGCCACGGTGGCGCTCAGCGGCACGTCGACGTCCAGCAGGTCTTCGCGCAGGGCCTTGACCCAACGTTCGTCCTGGTCGTCGAGGTCGGACTGGAAACCGGCGTCGAGCATTTCGCGCACCGGCTCGATCATCGAGTACGGCATGGTCACGTGCAGGTCACCGCCACCGCCATCGAGTTCGATGTGGAAAGTGGACACCACAATGGCTTCGCTGGGGCCGACGATGTTGGCCATGGCCGGGTTCACTTCCGAGTTGATGTACTCGAAATTGACTTCCATGATCGCCTGCCAGGCTTCCTTCAAGTCGATGAAGGCCTGCTCCAGCACCATGCGCACCACACGCAGTTCGGTCGGGGTGAATTCACGCCCTTCGATCTTGGCGTGACGGCCGTCGCCGCCGAAGAAGTTGTCCACCAGCTTGAACACCAGCTTGGCGTCGAGAATGAACAGCGCGGTGCCGCGCAGCGGCTTGATCTTGACCAGGTTGAGGCTGGTGGGCACGTACAACGAGTGCACGTATTCACCGAACTTCATCACCTGCACGCCGCCCACCGCCACGTCCGCCGAACGGCGCAGCATGTTGAACATGCTGATACGGGTGTAGCGGGCGAAACGCTCGTTGATCATTTCCAGGGTCGGCATGCGTCCACGGACGATGCGATCCTGGCTGGTCAGGTCATAACTTTTGACGCTGCCGGGCTCGGCAGCCATTTCGGTCTGTACCAGACCATCGTCGACGCCATGCAACAGCGCGTCGATTTCATCCTGGGACAGCAGGTCTTGCACGGCCATGTCGTGATCCTACTGCAATACGAAGTTAGTGAAGAGCGCCTGCTCGACCACGACTTTGCCGAGCTCTTTCTGGGCCACTTCCTGCACGCTGGCAGTGACCTTCTGGCGCAGCATTTCCTGGCCTACCGGAGTGGCCAGGCTGTCGAAGCTCTGCCCGGAAAACAGCATCACCAGGTTGTTGCGGATCACCGGCATGTGCACTTTGAGCGCATCCAGGTCCGCCTGGTTACGTGCCAGCAAGGTGATGCTCACCTGCAGGTAGCGTTGACGACCGTTCTGATTGAAGTTGGCGACAAAGGCCGGAAGCATCGGCTCGAAGATTGCCGGTTGCTTGACGTTGGTGGCGGTTTCGGCGGCAGGGGCCGGTTTGCTGGCACTGCTGTGCATGATGTACCAGGTGCCGCCCACCGACGCGCCGATGGCCAGGACCAGGCCCAGCACAATCAACAAGATAAGCTTGAGCTTGCCTTTGGCTGCTGGGGGTTTTGCTGCGTCGTCGCTCTTCGCCATGCCAATAATCCGTCACTATTCGGGGATTCATAGATCTACGGAAAGGCAAGAGCAAGTGTTATGCCAGAGTTGTCTGGTGATCGGGGACGAAGGAACGCCGCAAATCAAATGTGAGAGCGGGCTTGCTCGCGAATGCGGTGGGCCAATCGACGAATCCGTTGACTGACACTGTGCTTTCGCGAGCAAGCCCGCTCCCACATTTAGATCTTTGCAGGGCTCACATTAGGCGTAGTAATCGACGGCGCTGGAGCCAATCACGGTGGAGGTGACCGGCGCGACAGCCGCTGCGACTTCGGCGTGATCGGCCATATCACCGCCATCACCACGGCCACCGCTACCACTCACGCCACGGGCCTGGTTCTGCTGTTGTTGCTGCTCCTGGCCCTGGCCCTGCCAGCCACGGGACTGGTCGGAAACGTTGACGTCCACCTGCCCCATACCCTGCTGGGCGAACATCTCACGCAGGCGGCCGGACTGGCTTTCCAGCGCTTCACGCACCACCGCATGGCCACTCATGAAGGTGACCTGGGCCTGCTGGTCGGCCGCCATGTTGACCTTGATGTCCAGGCGACCCAGCTCGGCCGGCTGCAACTGGATCTCGGCCGACTTGAGGTTGGCGCTGGACAGGTACATCACGCGGTTGACCACTTCTTCGGTCCAGCCGCTCTGGTGCATGGCCAACGGCGCGTTGGCCACGGGCGGCAAGGCGTTCGCGGTTTTCGGCGTGGCGGCCTGGGTCAGCGCCGCCAGACGGTTGGCGAAGTCATCGACACGGGTATCGCTGCTGGCGTCCTTCAAGTCCTTGAGGCCACCGTCGATGAGACTGCTGAAGGTCTTGTCGCCACCGGTGTCGGTGCTGTCCTTGGCGGCCTGCTGGTCGACCATGTTGGCCAGGCCTGCGGCGAAGTTTTGCGCGGCGGTCGGCTGGTCCTGAGTCGGCGCAGGCGCGGCTTTTTGCGGCGTCTGGCTGCTGGCGGAGACGTGACCGCCCTGCTCCATCGCCAGGCGCACGGCGGGCATCGAATCCAGCGGGTCGGCGGAAGGGTCGAAAGCGGGTTGCTTGGCTTCGTCGGTGGCCGCCACAGGAGCGGCCACCACCGGCTGGGGCTCTTCAGGCGCAGCGGCAGGCGTCGGCGTCACCGTCGGCACAGGGACCGGCACGGCCACAGGGGTAACGGTGGCAATCAGCGCCGGGTCGACGACGGGGTCAACCGGGGGTTGCTGCACCAGGGACGGGTCGGTGGGTTTGTCGTCGTCGCTGCTGGCGCTGTCATCGGACTTGGCCGGCGGCGTGGCAGGCAAGGGTTTGCCGCTATCGGCAACCGCTGGCGTGCTGGCGGCAGGCTTGCTGCTGTTGTCAGCAGGCTTGGCGCTGGCGTCGGAGGTCTTGTCACGAGAAGGCTTGGACGGGGTGTCGTCGGTCTTTACCGTCGGCTTGGCGCCTTGGCTGGCGAACACCTGAGCGAAGCCAGGGCCCTTGTCCTGTGGGGCCGCAGCCGCTGCCGGAGGTGTCGCGGCGGGCGCTTGAGGCTTGGCTGCGGGGGCAGCCTGAAGGAGGGTGTTCGGGGCGACTGGCATAGGTAAAGGTCTCCACTGCATTGGGGATCGGGGATGCAGTATTGGGAGGTAGAGCAAGAGTCGGGCCAGGTTTTGGGGTTGGTTGGGTTTGCGGGGTACATATCCGTTATTTGGGTGATGGCTGGTATGGGTTCCGCCCTTACGGCGGGTCACTTTGGAAAAGCCGGAATGCCGGCCCAGCCCAAAGTAACCAAAGGGCTCTTGCCCCAACACTCGGTGCCTCGCTTAGGCTCGGCATACCCGTAATTCGACAGTGATTTGGGGGGCCGCCGCCACGCGCCATCCATGGCGCGGGGCGGCTAAGCCGGCGTCCTGCCGGCTTACCCCCCAAATCCCTGCCGAATTCCGGCCAGCGTGTTTGACGGGGCGCCTAAGATCAAAATCAAAATCAAGATCAAAAGCAAAAGCACAGCGGCCTGACAGCCGGCTTGAGTGGTTAGATCAAAAGCAGATACGTGTAGGAGCTGGCTTGCCGGCGATGCAGACACCTCGGTGAATCAGGTACACCGCATAGATGCCATCGCAGGCAAGCCAGCTCCCACAGTGATGGCGTCGCGTCATACACCTTGATACACCCGACAAACCCAATCAAACCAGCGATAGTTCTTCGCCTTTGATCCTCACCACTCAGGTCGGCTACTAGGCCGCCGTGCTCTTGCTTTTGATTTTGATCTGAGGCGCCCCGTCAAACACGCTGGCCGAACGCAGGCTTTGGAGCGTGGGTAACCCGGCAGGACGCCGGGTTAGCCGCGCTGGGCCAAGGATGGCCCATCGCGGCGGCCCACGCTCCAAAGCCGGAGTGAGGGCACACCGAGCCTAGGCGAGGTGCCGAGTGTTGGGGCAAGAGCGCTTTGGTTACTTTCGCGCTTTTCGAAAGTGACCCGCTGTAAGAGCGGAACCGCCAGCAGCCGTTACCGTAGAAATGGATATGTACTCAAACTCAAACCAGATCAAACCCCAAACCGCCCCCGCTCCGACTCATAAAGCGGCCGAACCAAAGCAAACTCATGATCAATCTGATCCACCAAATCCCCAAGGTCCGCCGCAGCCCCCGCCGACTCAACCTCCAGCCGCTGGCACAACTGCGCCAACCGCACCGCCCCAAGGTTGCCGCTGCTGCCCTTGAAGCTATGGGCAATCCGCCCCAACGCCTTGGCATCGTCGCGCGCCTTGCGCAGCGCTTCGACACGTTTTTGCGAATCATCGAGAAAGGTATCGAGCAACTTGGGGTACTCGCCTTCCATGACTTCCTGCAAACCCGAGAGCACGTCCGGGTCCAGATGAATCTCAGCCACTTGCTCGCTCCTTGATCAAGAATCGGCGGATTATGCCAGAGCCCCCCAGCAAAACTCCACGCACACACTGCGCCCACCGTCAGACCAGCGTACATTGCTGCTCAATTGACGCACCAGGCTCAACCCCCGGCCAGACAGACGGTCAACGTCCAACGGCCGGGCCAGCATCTTTTCCACGTCGAACCCGGGGCCGCTGTCTTCGAGGCGCAACAACATCTTGCCACCGGTGTCGGTCGGCACCACCTGCACATGCACGCGCACATAACCGCTGCTCAGTTGCGCCAGCCGTTCGTTGCGCTGGCGATAGTAGTGGGCGAACCCCTCGGCATCACGCTTGAGCCGCGAATCCAGGCCCAGCACGCCATGCTCCAGCGCGTTGGAGTACAGCTCGGCCATGACGCTGTAGAGCGCCCCGCTCTGCTCACGCAAGCCATGAATCTCCAGTAACAGTTGCAACAAATACGGCAACGGGTTGTAGCTTTTGAGGGTCTGCCCACGGAATTCGAAACTGACCGACCAGTCCAGCGGGCACGACTGGCCGCTGTCGGCATACAGCGGTTGCGCTGTGCGCAACGACTGGCCGGGCTGCAAGGTGATCTCGACCAGACTGACGTCATCGCGCACTTCACCGCGAAACGCGGCCAACGCCTGCTCGATGTCTTCGAACAGGCGGTCGGGCTCGCGGTTGGCGGCAAATACCTGTTGCAGGCGCTCGACGCCAAACAGTTGGTCATTGGCGTCAGCGGTATCCAGCACGCCGTCAGACAGCAAAAACACCCGGTCGCCCAACGCCATGGGCCACACCTCGGTGCTGTCATCAAACGCTTGCGCCGACAACACCCCCAACGGCAAATGCCTCGATTCAAGCGGCGTACGCTTGCCGGTGGCGACTTCATGCACATAGCCTTCGGGCATGCCGCCGTTCCATACCTCCACCACCCGCCGCTGGGTGCTCAGGCATAACAGCGTGGCGCAGCAGAACATGTCCACCGGCAGGATGCGCTTGAGCTTGGCGTTCATCTCCCGCAAGGTCTGCGCCAGGCCGTAACCCTTGGCCGTCATGCCGTAGAACACTTCAGCCAAGGGCATGGCGCCGACGGCTGCCGGCAAGCCGTGGCCGGTGAAGTCGCCGAGCAATACGTGCATGTCACCGGACGGTGTGTAGGCCGCCAGCAACAGGTCACCGTTGAACAGCGCATAGGGCGATTGCAGGTAGCGGATGTTGGGCGCCGCATTGATGCAGCCCGAGTGCGCAACCTTGTCGAACACCGCCTTGGCCACCCGCTGCTCGTGCAGGAGATAGTCATGGTGTTTGGCGATCAGGTCGCGCTGCTGCAAGACCGTGGCTTGCAACCGCCGCAGGCGGTCCATGGCGTTGATCTTCGCGGCGAGAATCAGCTGGTTATAGGGTTTGGGCAGGAAGTCATCACCCCCCGCATCCAGGCAACGGGCCAGGGCTTCGCTTTCGCGCAGGGAGGTCAGGAAAATCAGCGGCACCAGCTCTTCGCCTGCCAACTGCTTGATCCGGCGCGCCGCCTCGAAGCCGTCCATCACCGGCATCAGCGCATCCATCAACACCAGTTGCGGGCGCTCACGGGTGAAGACCTCGACGGCTTCAGCGCCATTGGTGGCCGTGAGCACCTGGTGGCCCTGGCGCCGCACAATCGTCGACAGCAACAGCAGATCGGTGGCGCTGTCTTCGGCGATCAGGATCGTGAGCGGTTCCGGGACGGGGGCCAGGGTGCTCAACTGATGTCGAACAGCTTGTCGAAGTTGGAAATGGCGAGGATCTTGCGCACATCGGAATTGCTGTTGACCACTCGCACTTCCGACTCATCGCCACCCGCGTGATCACGCAGCAGCAGGAGCATGCCCAGCGCGGAGCTGTCCATGTAGGTGGTTTCTTTCAAGTCGACGACGTACAGCTCCGGCACTTTGTAGAAGCGCTCGTAGGCATCCCGAAACGTCTGGTGGCTGCCGAAATCGAACCGCCCCTTGATCGCGATCGTCAACTTCTTCCCGTCCAGGGATACTTCTGATTCGACTGACATGCGACTGCTCCTTGTCATTGGCAATGACACAAGGTTTAGCAGGCGAACCGCATCTGAGCAACACCCCACCTCAACTGTAGGCGCCGGCTTACCGGCGATGGCGGTCTATCGGCGGGCTCATCAGCGCCTGGTAAACCGTTATCGCCGGCAAGCCGGCGCCTACAGTTATGCGGGGGTGGAGTTCAGAATTGGGATTGGCGCGGGAGGCGCTGGGAGAGTTCGTCGAGCAGCTTCTGCTCGCGCTTGTCTTCGATGGCGCGGGCTTCGTCGATGTAGCGCTGCACCAATTTGCGCAGGCCCTCGACGCGGGCGAACGCGGCTTGCCAGCTTTCACGGGCTTTATCGAGGTTGTTCTGGTGCCAGGCCAGGCTTTGGCGCTGCTGGCCGACGGCGGTTTCCAGCTGGTTGAGAAAGCCCTGGTAGCCCATCAACCACTGGCCGGACACCCCCTTACTGCCGCGCTCGATCCATTGCTGCTGGTATTCGCTGCGAAAACGCTCCAGGTCGCCCAACTTGCTTTCGGCCAGGCGGACCTGCCCCTGGAAATACCCCAGGCGTTGCACAGCGGTTTTCTCGGCCTTTTCGGCCATGTCCACCACCGGGGCCAGACGCGACGAACGGGTGCTGGCCATGGCTTAGCCGCCGGGCGCCGGGGCGAAGATCGTACCCAGGTGCGCTTCGCTCTCGCCCATGCTGATCTTGTCGTTGAGGCCTTGGCGCAAGTAGGTCACCAACTGCGGTTGCAGGGCAATCGCCAAGTCGGTCTCGCGATCCCCCCCGGCCACGTAGGCGCCGACGCTGATCAAGTCGCGGCTCTGCTGGTAACGCGACCACAATTGCTTGAAGTGCTGGGCACGGGTCATGTGTTCCGGCGTAACCACGGCCGGCATCACCCGGCTGATGGAGGCTTCGATATCGATGGCCGGGTAGTGCCCTTCTTCAGCCAGGCGCCGCGACAGCACGATATGGCCGTCCAACACGCCCCGCGCCGAGTCGGCAATCGGGTCCTGCTGGTCGTCGCCTTCAGACAATACGGTATAGAACGCGGTGATCGAGCCGCCCCCGGCCTCGGCATTACCGGCACGTTCCACCAGCTTGGGCAGCTTGGCGAAGACCGACGGTGGATAGCCCTTGGTAGCAGGCGGCTCGCCGATGGCCAAGGCGATTTCCCGCTGGGCCTGGGCGAAACGGGTGAGCGAGTCCATCAGCAACAGGACGTTCTTGCCCTTGTCGCGAAAATATTCGGCGATGCGCGTGCAGTACATGGCCGCGCGCAGACGCATCAGCGGCGCATCGTCCGCTGGTGAGGCCACGACCACCGAGCGCTTGAGGCCTTCTTCACCCAGGCTGTGCTCGATGAACTCCTTCACCTCACGACCCCGCTCGCCGATCAGCCCCACCACAATGATGTCGGCCTCGGTAAAACGGGTCATCATGCCCAGCAACACCGACTTACCCACGCCGGTACCGGCGAACAGACCCAAACGCTGGCCACGGCCGACCGTCAACAATCCGTTGATGCTGCGGATGCCCACGTCCAGCGGCACGCTGATGGGGTTGCGGTTGAGCGGGTTAATGGTGGGGCCGTCCATCGGCACCCAGTCTTCGGCCTTCATACCGCCCTTGCCGTCCAGCGCACGGCCAGCGCCATCAAGCACGCGGCCGAGCATGCTCATGCCCATGGGCAGGCGGCCGGTGTCAGCCAAGGGCACCACGCGCGCACCGGGAGCAATGCCCGCCAGGCTGCCCACGGGCATCAGGAAAATCTTGCTGCCGGAAAAACCCATCACCTCGGCTTCGACTTGCACCGGGTGATAGCTGTCGTCGTTGATCACCATGCAGCGGCTGCCCATGGCGGCGCGCAGGCCCTCGGCTTCGAGGGTCAGGCCGACCATGCGCAACAGGCGCCCTTCGAGGATCGGCTGGCCGGGCAGCTCGGTGGCCTCGGCATAACCGCCCAGGCGCTTGGCGAAACTGGTGCGATCAAGGCGCATCGGGGGCGTCCAGCTCAACGCTCAGGTCAGGCTCGGCCGGGTGCAGGGCCTGTTCGTGAAGTTGATCGAACAGCTTGGCCATGATCTGGCTGATGCGGGTTTCCACCGTGGCATCGATGCGGCTGTGCTCGGTCTCGACGCGGCAACCACCGGGCTGCAGCGAGGCGTCTTCGACGATGCGCCAGGTTTCTTCATGGCGCTCGCGCAGGGCTTTGACCTGTTCGAAATCCTGGGGGTTGATGTACAAGCGCACATTGCCGACCCCCAGGGGCAGCAGCTTGAGGGCTTCGCGCATCACGCTTTCGATATGGCTGGAATCCAGCACCAGTTCGCGCTGGATGACTTGGCGGGCAATATGCTCCACCAAGCCGACCATGGCTTTTTCGATCTGCGAATCCTGCTCGGCAATCGGGTCGAACAGCGTGCCCATCAAGCACTCCAGGCTGGCCAGCTTGACGCTCAGCGCGGCCTCGGCTTCCTGGCGGACCTTGAGGGTGGTGCTGCGAAAGCCGTCCTTTTCACCGGCAGCGAAGCCTTCGTTGTAAGCCTCCTGACGGATGGCCTCCACCTCTTCGAGGGTCAGTGGCTGGACTTCGTCCAGCGGCACTTCCTCGGACTCCACCGGCAGTTCTGGCTCCGGCTCCGGCTCAGGCTCGGGCACATGGGGATCGAAGCTGGGCAACGACCAGATGTCGAACCCGCCGACATCCCGCGCGCGAATCAGATCGCTGGGCGCCTCATCTTTGTTCGACATCAGGGGCGCCTTAGATCATTTCTTCGCCGCCCTTCCCGCCGAGAACGATTTCTCCGGCTTCGGCCATACGGCGGGCAATGGTGAGGATTTCTTTCTGCGCGGTTTCCACGTCGCTGACGCGCACCGGGCCTTTGGCTTCCAGGTCGTCGCGCAACAGTTCCGAGGCACGCTTGGACATGTTCTTGAAGATCTTCTCTTTGACGTTTTCGTCCGACCCCTTGAGGGCCAGCACCAGCACGTCCGAGGACACTTCGCGCAGCAACGCCTGGATGCCACGGTCGTCGACGTCGGAGAGGTTGTTGAACACGAACATGAGGTCTTCGATCTGGGTGGACAAGGTGTCGTCGATCTCGCGGATCGAGTCCATCAACTGGCCTTCGACCGAGCTGTCGAGGAAGTTCATGATGTCGGCCGCACGCTTGATACCGCCCAAGGTGGTGCGCGACGCGTTCGAGTTGCCGGAGAACTGCTTCTCCAGAATCGTGTTCAGTTCTTTCAGCGCCGCCGGTTGCACGGTGTTCAACGACGAGACGCGCAGGATGATGTCCAGGCGCACCTTGTGGTCGAAATGGCCGAGCACTTCGCCGGCCTGGTCCGGGTCGAGGTATGCCACCACGATGGCCTGGATCTGCGGGTGCTCGTAGCGGATCACGTCGGCCACGGCGCGCGGTTCCATCCACTTGAGGCTGTCCAGGCCGCTGGTGTTGCCACCCAGCAGAATGCGGTCGATCAGGCCGTTGGCCTTGTCTTCACCCAGGGCCGAGGTGAGCATCTTGCGGATGTAGCTGTCGGAGCCGACGCCCAGGCTGGTCTGGTCGCCGACGATCTCGACGAACTCGCTCATCACCTGCTCGACTTGCTCGCGGTGCACATTGCGCATCTGCGCCATGGCCACGCCCACCCGTTGAACCTCTTTGGGGCCCATGTGGCGCAGCACTTGGGCGGCGTCGGTTTCACCCAGGGACAGCAGCAATACAGCGGCTTTGTCGACCTTGGTGAGCTTGGCAACAGCGGCTCGATTATCACTCATCTGCGTTGATCCACTCTTTCACGACCTGGGCCACACGGCCCGGGTCTTCTGCCACCAGACTCTTGATTGCGTTCAGCTGAGCGTCATAGCCTTCGCTCGGGCTTGGCAACAGGATGCTTTGCGGGCCGCCGAGGCTGACGCGATCGTTGGCCAGTTCGCCATCCAGGCCGCCCATGCCACCCAACTCGACGTCGCCACCTGCCAGGGCCAGCTGTTTCTTGCCATTGCCGGTGATGTTGTTGAGCACCGGGCGCAGCACACCGAACACCAGCACCAGGATGAACAACACCCCCAGCACTTGCTTGACGATGTCCCAGAACCACGGCTGGGTGTAGAACGCCGGGTCGGCGATCACTTCGCCACGCTCGGCGGAGAACGGCATGTTGATCACGCTGACGCTGTCACCACGGCTGGCGTCGAAACCGACGGCGTCCTGCACCAGGCGGGTGAAGCGCGCCAATTCATCGGCACTCCACGGCGCACGGGTAACAGCGCCGTCAGCCGGGTTGACCTTGACCTGGTCATCGACCACCACCGACACCGACAGGCGATTGATACGGCCCTGTTGCTGCTTGGTGTGGCTGATGGAACGGTCGAGTTCGAAGTTCTTGGTCGACTGGTTACGCTTGTCCGACGGGTACGGCGCGAGCATTGGCTGGCCGGTGGCCGGGTCCATGATCTGCTGACCGTTGGCGTCCAACAGTGGCTGGCCAGGCTGTACCGCACCGGCCGAAGCGGTGGCGCCACCGGTAGTCTGCGGCGCCGAAGCCGGCGACGGCGGCTGGTTGCTCAGGGCGCCCGGCACACCTTGCGGGCCATTGCTGGCGGTGCGTTGTTCGTTGGTCGACTGCTCGCTGCGCAGGGCTGGCTGGTCGGGGTTGAACTGTTCAGAGGTCGACTCGACCGCGCTGAAGTCCACGTCGGCGGACACTTCGGCTTTGTAGCGGTCATTGCCCAGCACCGGTTGCAGGATGTTGTGCACACGCTGGGTGAGCATGCTTTCCATGCGGCGGCTGTAGTCGAACTGCTTGCCGGCCTGGGTCAGTGCAGAGTTCTCGGCCTGGTCGGACAGCAGGTTGCCCTTCTGGTCCACCACGGTAATTTGCGACTTGCTCAACTCCGGTACGCTGGTGGCGACCAGGTTGATGATCGCCAGGACCTGGCCAGGCTCCAGGGAGCGGCCGGCAAACAGCTCGACCAACACCGAGGCGCTTGGCTTGCGTTCGTCACGCACGAACACCGAGCTTTTCGGAATCGCCAGGTGCACGCGGGCGCCCTTGACGTTGTTGAGGCTGGAGATGGTGCGCGCCAGTTCGCCTTCCAGGCCACGACGGTAGCGTGTGGCTTCCATGAACTGGCTGGTCCCCAGGCCCTGGTCCTTGTCGAGGATTTCAAAGCCGATGTTGGCATCGGACGGTGTCACGCCCGCAGCGGCCAGCTTCATGCGCGCACGGGCCACGTCGTCGGCCTTGACCAGCAACGCGCCAGAATTGGGTTCTACGGTGTAGGCGATGTCGGCGGCGGCGAGGGTTTCCATGATCTGCTTGGAATCCATGCCCGCCAGGCTGCCGTACAGCGGCCGGTAATCGGGTTGTTGCGACCACAACACCACGGCAAAACCAATCGCCACGCTGGCTGCCAGGCCGACCATCAGGCCCACCTGACGCAACATGGTCATTTCGGAGAGGTTTTCCAGGAACGACAGGCCAAACAGCGGCGGCTTGCCGTCTGCCTTGGCGGGTGCGTTGTCCACGACTGCTTCTGCCATGACTTAAATCTCGTCCTTAAACCGGCATCTGCATGATGTCTTGATAAGCCTGAACCAGCTTGTTACGCACTTGCGTCAACGCCTGGAAGGAGACGCTGGCCTTTTGCGAAGCGACCATCACATCGGTGAGGTCCACGCCGCTCTTGCCGATCTCGAAGGCGGTGGCCAACTGACTGGAAGCTTGCTGGGTGTCACTGACTTTGTTGATTGCCTGACCGAGCATGTCGGCAAAACTGCTTTGGCCCAATTCCGGCGCTGGCGCGACGGATTTCGGTTGAGCCATGGCATCCATTTGCATGGAGCGCATATCCAACATCAACCGATTGAACTCAATACCCTGGCTCATGACCTTCTCTCTCCGACGACCCGCAATTTTTTGACACTACGCAGCGGTTACTGGGGTGGTAGCAACAAGGGTGCCAGATCCGTGGCGACTCGTAAGAAAAGGCGACAAACCCTGTCGGCCTAACTTTTTGTCAGGTGGCGAAAAGGTAGGCCTCCACGTCCATCCCCGCATCGCGCATCTGCGCCAGCTTGTAGCGCAAGGTGCGCGGGCTGATGCCCAGGCGTTCGGCCGCTTCTTTGCGGCGGCCGCGCTCGGAACGCAGGGTGTCGATGATCATCTGGAATTCACGGCGCCGCAGGTCATCCCCCAAGGCACCGGCAGACTCGGCTTCGGCGACGACCGGCGCAGGCGCCAGGCTCGGCAACGGTGCAGCGCCACTGCCCATGGCCAGGCAGAAGTCCTGGGGCTGGATCAACCCGCCCTGCTGCAGAATCAGTGCACGCTGGATCGCATTGTCCAGTTCGCGCACGTTGCCCGGCCACGGGTAGCCGATCAGGCATGCCTGGGCTTCGGCCGACAGCCGCGCCTGGGCGTGCTTCATTTTTTTGACGTGGTTGTTCAGCAGGCGCTCGGCCAACGGAATGATATCGGCCGGACGCTCGCGCAACGGGCGCCAGGCCAGGGGAAATACCGAGAGGCGGTAGAACAAATCTTCTCGGAAGCGCCCCGCCGCCACTTCCCCCGCCAGATCGCGGTTGGTGGTGGCGACCACGCGGATGTCCAACTGGATCGGCTTGCGCGCGCCCACACGCTCCACTTCACGCTCTTGCAACACGCGCAGCAGCTTGGCTTGCAGACCCAGGGGCATTTCAGAAATTTCGTCGAGCAGGATGGTGCCGCCGTCGGCCTGTTCGAACTTGCCGGCCTGGGCCGCGATGGCGCCGGTGAACGAGCCCTTCTCGTGACCGAATAGCGTGGCTTCGAGCATGTTGTCGGGGATGGCCGCGCAGTTGATCGCGATGAACGGTTGTTTGGCGCGGCTGGACTGCTGGTGGATATAACGCGCCAGCACCTCCTTGCCGGTGCCGGACTCACCGGAAATCAGCACGGTGGAATCACTGCGGGCCACGCGGGCCGCCAGCTCCAGCAGTTGCGCACTGGCCGGTTCGAAAGCAATCGGGCCTTCGCCCTCGACGGCCGGCACCACGCCGAGCGCGTGGCGGGCTACCAGCTCGATCAAGGCTTTGGGCTCGAACGGCTTGACCAGGTAATCGGCGGCGCCTTGGCGCATGGCGTCCACTGCCCGCTCCACCGCACCGTGGGCGGTCATCAGCAACACCGGCAGCTGTGGCTGGCGCGCCCGCAACAGGCCGAGCAACTGGTGACCGTCCATGCCCGGCATGTTCACGTCGCTGACCACCAAGCTGAAGGACTCTTGCTCGACAGCCTCCAAGGCTTCTTCGGCAGAACCGACCGCCCGGTAGTCATGGCCCGCCAACAGCAGCGTGTCAGCCAATGCTTCACGCAGGGCGCGATCATCTTCCACCAACAAAACCTTGATAGCCATATTCCTTTACTCCGCGCTTGCCGCGCCTGAAAACAGCGGCAAGGTCATCAATGCACAGGTGCCACGCCCCAATCGGGAATGCAGTTGCAATTCTCCCTGATGGGCACGCGCCACCGCCTTGACCACGGTCAGGCCGAGGCCGGTGCCGTTGGTCTTGGTGGTGAAAAACGGTTCGCCCAAGCGCTGCAGGACCACCGGATCAATGCCGCTGCCGCTGTCACTGATGCACAGGCGCAGCGTTTGCTCGCGGGTATACAGGTGCACCTTGAGGCGCGCGCCCGGGCCGCTGGCCTGGGTGGCGTTTTCGATCAGGTTGAGCAGCGCGCCGACCAACGTGTCGCGATTGCACAGCAGTTCGCCGAGGTGGCTGTCGCACTGCCAACGCACGCTGACCTCCTGGATGTGGGTGGCGGCGGCGGCCTGCAACGACTGCATCAGTTCGGCCGGGGTGACACGATCGGTCAGCGGCAATTCGCCTCGGGCAAACACCAGCATGTCGCGCACCTGATGCTCCAACTCATGCAGGCGCTCCTTGAGGCGGCCGGCAAAGCGCTGGTGGGTGGCGGGCGGCAGTTGCTCATCAGTCAAATGACTGGCGTAGATCAACGCGGCCGACAGCGGCGTGCGGATCTGATGCGCCAAAGAAGCGACCATCCGGCCCAGCGACGACAAGCGCTCATGGCGCGCCAGCTGGTCCTGGAGGTGACGGGTTTCAGTCAGGTCGTTGAGCAACACCAGTTGGCCGGGCTCGGCGTCCAGGGAACGGGTGGCTATAGACAGGCGGCGCCCGTCCTTGAGGGAGATTTCATGGCCGTCGTCTTCGCGCGGGGCAAAGCAGCGTGCGATCACGTGGCGCCACAGCTCGCCTTCCAGCGGCAGGCCAAGCATGTCGCAGGCGGCCGGGTTGGCTTCGCGTACACGGCCTTGGTCGTCGATGACAATCACGCCACCGGGCAACAACGACAACAGGTTCTGCAGACGGTTGGCCAGGCGCTCTTTCTCGGCCAGCTCTTCCATGCGCTGGGCGCTGACCACCGCCAGTTCACCCTTGAGCTCGGAAACCCGGGCTTCCAACAGGCTGTAGGAGTCAGTCAATTGGCTCGACATCTGGTTGAACAGCGAAAAGGCCTGTTCCAGGCCTTGCCGGCTTTGCTGCTCTACGGACGGAACGAGCCCCGCGATAGCAGGGCTGGAAGAGTGTTGGGCGGCGTGGGGCATCATGCTCTCTCGCTTGGCTGACCGTCAGTTAAACGGAACGTTGCGAGGGCTGTAGCAATACTTGTGCCGAAAAAAAACCGCTGACGAATCAGCGGTTTGGAAAACAGGCGTCAATCATCCGCCTGTTCATCACCTTCTTTGCGGCTCATGCCGTACTTGCGCATCTTCTCCACCAAGGTGGTTCGACGGATGCGCAGGCGCTCGGCGGCACGGGCGACAATGCCGTTGGCGTCGTCCAGGGCCTGTTGAATCAGGCCTTGTTCCAGGTTGCCGAGGTAGTCCTTCAGGTCCAGGCCTTCGGGCGGCAGCATGGCGGTGGAACCGAAGTCCGGCGTATGGCCGTTGATGGCCACGCGCTCTTCCATGTCGCTGCGCAGGCTGTCGACCAGTTGCTCGTCTTCGTCGTCGACGTAACGGAATTTCTTCGGCAACTCGACCACGCCGATCACACCGTAGGGGTGCATGATCGCCATGCGCTCCACCAGGTTGGCCAGCTCGCGGACGTTGCCCGGCCAGCCGTGACGGCACAGGGACATGATGGCGGCGGAGTTGAAACGGATCGAACCGCGCTTTTCGTGTTCCATGCGCGAGATCAGTTCGTTCATCAGCAGCGGGATGTCTTCGACACGTTCACGCAGCGGCGCCATTTCGATCGGGAACACGTTGAGGCGGTAGTACAGGTCTTCGCGGAAACTGCCCACCTCGATCATGCTTTCGAGGTTCTTGTGGGTGGCCGCGATGATGCGCACGTCGACGCTCTGGGTCTTGTTGCTGCCCACGCGCTCGAAGGTACGCTCTTGCAGCACGCGCAACAGCTTGACCTGCATCGGCAGCGGCATGTCGCCGATTTCATCAAGGAACAGCGTGCCGCCGTTGGCCAGCTCGAAACGCCCGGCACGGCTGGTGATCGCCCCGGTGAAGGCGCCCTTCTCGTGGCCGAACAGTTCGCTTTCGAGCAGCTCCGCCGGGATCGCGCCGCAGTTGACCGGCACAAAAGGCCCGTCGCGACGCTTGGAGTGGTAGTGCAGGTTGCGCGCAACCACTTCCTTGCCGGTGCCAGACTCGCCGAGGATCAGCACGCTGGCGTCGGTGTCGGCCACTTGCTGCATCATCTGGCGCACGTGCTGGATCGCACGGCTGGTGCCGACAAGGCTGCGGAACAGGTTGGGTTCGCGGTGACGTCCACGCTCGCGGGCCTGGTCGTACATCTCGCGATAGACCTGGGCACGGTGCAGGGAGTCGAGCAATTTGCTGTAGCTGGGCGGCATTTCCAGAGTGGAAAGCACGCGGCGGCGCTGGTCTTCCGGCAGGTCGATGGAAGAAATATCGCCCATCAGCAACACCGGAAGGAACTCATCCCAGGTCGACAGTGTCTTTAACAGGCCCAGAACTGCGCCAGGAGCGTTTACCGTCCCGATCAGCACACAAATGATTTCACGGCTCGACGACAATGAGCTGACCGCCTGCTGCCAATCATGGCTACCGCAGGGTAAATTTTCTTCACCGAGAAAATTTAAAATCACCGCTAAATCGCGGCGGCGGACGCTATCGTCATCAATCAGCAGAATTTTGGTTTCACGCCACATGCAATAGCAACTTCCCTAGTTAACTCAAATGCCCTCGAGTAGGGGCAATCTAGATGGCCGTAGGCATTTTCTGCGTTACAACCGTCTGAAATCTGAAAACAGCACTAGTTAAGTCAAAAAATCGCTCGCAGTCAAATTTATGACGCGCATTCGGATTAACTGAGCCAGTTCAGCCGAACAGATGGTAAACCTTTGACGCACTTTCCGCTCGATTGATCTGCGACATCTCTTCGAAAATCGCCTGGCGCTCGCCGGTCGTCACTTCAAGCAACTGCTGATAAACCGCCAGCAGGCTTTCCAGCTTTTCCCGCAGGGCATCCTCGTCCACCGGCGCATTGGCCAGTGCTTCGTCGATCACTGCACGACAGCCCATATCCAGTTCGCCGATCGCATCCCAGTTACGTTGGGCCAAGGCGTCGACCAACGCTTCGCGGGTCTCGTCAATCCGTTGCAGGGCGTGGCTCATAACATGATCCTCAGGCCGACAGGCCTACAGTGGTGCAATACCGTCCCAGCCTTCCTTGAGCGTAATCATCAGGCCGGCTACTTCGTCGATCATGGCAACATCGCTTTTGCTGTTGGCTTCCAGCAGGCGCGTGGTCATGTAGGCATACAGGTTATCCAACTGCTGCAACGCTGCCGGATCATCGGTCTTTTCCGGGTTGAGGCCGTCGCGCAGGCCGATCAGGATGTCGATCGCCTTGCCCAGCAGCAGACCCTTTTGCGCGATATCACCACGAGCCATGGCGCCCTTGGCCTGCGCCATGCGATCCAGCGCGCCTTCCATCAACATCTGGACCAGACGGTGCGGGCTCGCCTCGGAGACCTGGGCATGGGAATTGACCTTCTGGTATTGGCGAAGGGCTCGCATGGGATTCATGTTTCTACCTCGTGACAGGCAACAGCAAAATTGGATGGGCTCTGACTAATATGTCGACGGGCTCACAAAAAACTTTAACCCGTCGATCTGCTGAAGGCCGCGCCCGGCGCAGGATCACCGGGCGGCTTCATGGCGGATCAACTGTCCGAATTGCTCTTGTTCAGCGCGTTGAGCGTGGTCATGACGCTGGAGCGCTGGTTGGTGAGCTGAGCCACCAGGTTGTTCATCGTGGTGTATTTGGCGGTCAGGCTGGTTTTCAGAGCAGCCATGCGCGCGGTCAGGTCGTCCTGCTGGGTTTGCAGATCCTTGAGGTTGTTGGTCAGCGTCGTCGAGCGCGAAGCCAGCACGCCGGTGTTGCTCAACGCGTAGCTGTCGGTCGCCGACTTCATGCGCGCCAACAGGCCCGTGTCACCGTTGAAGATCCCGCCGATGTCGGTGGGGTTGGTGAGAATGGCGGCACCAAATATTTTGTCGTCGATGCTCAGCTTGCCGGTGGTCGAGTCGGTGTTCACACCAAATTGAGCCAGGGACTTCAACGTGCCCGAACCACCCATTGCGTTCAGCTCACTGCGCAGCGCCTGCTGCAACGAGCGCATGGTGGCGTCGCCGGTCAGTGCAGAGGGCGTCGTGCTGCCGTCCGCGTTTGTGGTGACTTTGGTCTCGGTCCCGATCGCCGTCATCAAGGCGTTATAGGTGTCGACAAAACCTTTTACCGAGCTTTTGAGCGTGTCGTTACTGCGGGTGACGGTGATGGTTGAGGCCGTACGAGCAGCACTTGGGTCATTAACGCCCGACGGCAACGGCGACAACGCCGTCAGCTTGATACTCACGCCGGAGATCGCGTCGCTCAGGGTATTGCTCTTGGATTCCTGCGCCGCACCGTCAATGGTGTACTTGGCATTGACCGGCGGGCCGCCGACGACCGAGGTATTGGCTTGAAGGCCGCTGTTGCCGCCCAGGGTAATGTCTGTACCGGCACCAGTGTTGGTCGACGTCACAACCAGACGTGAACCGTTGGAGTCAGTCAGGATGTTGGCACTCAGGCCTGCGCTGCTGTACTGCGCGTTGATCGAGTCACGCACCTGTTGCAGCGTGGCACCCGGCGCAACACTGACCCCGTAGCTTTTACCCGACTGGGAAATTTCCAGGGTCGTTGCGGTAGTACCGCTGTTGACGACACTCTTGGCTCCAGCGGGATAATTCTGGGTGGAGATCTTTGAGGCCGTTGCCAACTGATTCACGACCAACAGGTAGCTACCGGCCGAAGCGCCGGCGCCCAGAGTAACCGTGGAAACGTTGTTATCCGAAGTCGTCGCCGTCAGGCCGCCAATACTGGCGTCCTTGGCCATGTTGTCCATGGCGCCGCGGAACGCATCGAGTGCCGCTTGAATCTTTCCGATCGAGGATAGCTGGGCGGTCTGCGTCTGCGTCTGCTTGTTGATCTGCGATTGCTTCGGCGCCTGCTCAGCGTTCACCAAGGCGGTCACGATCGACTGGGTATCAATGCCCGTTACCGGGCCGCTGATGGATATGTCACCCATGATGTTTTCTCCTGATCCGGGGCTGGCGCTTTATTGACGAACGACGCCTAAAGCAGCTACAGCAACAAAATTCATGCCAGCTCAGACTTTGGCGTCAAATAACAAGCTGCTGGCATCATGAAGGCTTTGTGCGAGTTTCAATGCGGTTTCCGAAGGGATCTGACGGATCACCTCGCCGCTTTCGGTCGCAATCACCTTGACCACCACCTGATGGGTGGAGTCATCAATCGAAAAGTCCAGGTTGCGCTGGGCAGCCTGAACGAATTTGCGAATATCCGTGACCGCCTGTTCAAGGTCGGACGGTTTCGAGTCTTGCTGGGTTTGAGCCGCCACAGGCACAGGATCGACCTTGGCCTTCTGCGGGTCATTGCTCACGGGAGCAGGTGCGCTCTGCGGCGCCACTGCAGGATAAGACAGGTTCAACTTCACACTCATGTCCATGTCCAATCTCCTCATCACGCAAAAGACAAAAGGGCACGTAAACGCGCCCTTCCGTCATTCATCTACCGATGGCTATTACTGAAGCAGCTTCAGTACAGCGGACGGCAGTTGGTTGGCCTGGGACAGGATCGCAGTGGAAGCCTGTTGCAGGGTTTGTTGCTTGGTCAACTGAGCAGTTTCAGCAGCGTAGTCAACGTCCTGGATCTGACCGCGAGCGGCGCTGGAGTTGTCTGCAATGCTCTGCAGGTTGGCAACGGTGTTGTCGAAACGGTTTTGAACAGCACCCAGGCCAGCACGCTGGGAGTCGATGTCGGAGATCGCTTGAGTGATCACGTCGATCGAGTTCTGTGCGTTGGCAGCAGTGGTGATGTCGGTGTTGTTAACGGTGGTTTTGGTGGAGTTGGCAGCAGTACCAGTTGCTGCGAACAGGCCCGTCACACCGGCGCCGCTCAGGGAGTAGCTGCTGGAGGAGTTCAGGGAAACTGCACCGGTAGCGATGATGGCAGTAGCAGCCAGAGCAACAGCAGTACCCGCGGTACCAGTACCGTCCAGAGTAGCAACCTTGACGCCTGCGATAGCACCGGCGTCGCCAGCGTTGAAGGTCAGGTTCTCACCGGTGTCGGACTTGACCGACAGCGCTTGAGTGGTCGAATCGTAGTTAACGCTGATGCCCAGTTTGGCAGCGTTGGACTTCAGCTGGTCAGCCAGGTCCGAAGTGCTGGTCACGCCGGTGAACTGCACTGCGGTACCGCTGCCGACTTGCAGGGTGAAGTTGGCGCTTGCTGGGGTTGCAGCAGCGATGGCAGCCGAGTCAACGGTGAACTGAGCAGTGGTGCTGGCGGTAGCAGCCAGGCCGCCTACAGCGCCGTTCATCTGAGCAGCGATCTGCTTGGCCGAAGCGCCAGCAGCGATGGTCACGCTCTTCGATTGGCCACCGCCGGTAACAGCGATCGCGCCGCCAGCAACGCCCGTTGCGCTTGGAGTAAGGCCTTGGCTCTTCAGTTGCTGCGAACCAATGTTGTTGGCTGCAACGTTACCGATGCTCATGTCGATAGTCTGGTTGGCGTTGGCGCCGACCTGGAAGGAAGTAGTACCGAAAGAACCGTCCAGCAGGTTCTTGCCACCGAAGGTGGTGGTGGTAGCGATACGGGTCAATTCAGCAGTCAGTGCTGCGTATTGAGCTTGGTTCGACTTACGGTCTTCAGCGCTTGGCGAGCCGTTGGCCGATTGCAGAGCCAGGGTACGCATGCTTTGCAGGATGTTGGTGGACTGCTGCATGGCGCCTTCAGCGGTCTGAGCAATCGAGCTACCGTCGTTGGCGTTTTTGATCGCAACGCCCAGGCCGTTGATCTGGCTGGTCAGACGGTTGGAGATTTGCAGGCCGGCCGCATCGTCTTTGGCGCTGTTGATACGCAGGCCGGAAGACAGACGCTGCATGGAAGTTTGCAGTGCGCCGGAGGCCTTGTTCAGGTTGTTCTGAACGGTCAACGAAGCAAGGTTAGTGTTTACTGTTAATGCCATGACGAAATCCTCGTGGGTGGTGTACTGCGGCTTCCGGCCCTGGCAACCGCCGGGTGTGGCCTAGAGAACCTTCGTAATAGTTATCGTCGTGAATGCACGTTGCTTGAGGACTTTTTTGAATATTTTTACTAGCACCGTGCCACCCCTTGTAATTCAAGCATTTACGATAGCCCAAACCCCCGCAATTGCTGGGTTTTCTGGCGCCAAATAAAAAACGCCCATGATTTTTCAATCATGGGCGTTTTTGTATGCGGCACGCTTTGGGCATCACGGGCGATAGAGAATCGCCGAACCCCACGACAGGCCCACGCCAAATCCGCTGATTGCCACGCGCTTCCAATCGGCATCCATCATGTGCTTTTCCAGCAGCAGCGGAATGCTCGACGACACGGTGTTGCCGGTCTCGACCATGTCCTTGATGAACTTCTCCACCGGCGCTTCTTCAAAACGCCGGGCCACGGCGTCGACAATCGCCGCACTGCCCTGATGGATGCAGAACGCGTCGATCTCATCGGCCTTGAGGTCCGACTCATTGAGCAGCTCGTGCAAATGTGCCGGCACCTTGAGCAAGGCAAAGTTGAACACCTGGCGGCCGTTCATGAAAAACACGCCATCACTGACCTTCAAGTGCGGCGCGCCGGAACCGTCGGTGCCGAACTTCGACTTGCCGAGCAACCACGGCGCGTCTTCGCCCATCCAGGTGGCGGTGGCGGCATCGCCAAAGAGCATGGTGGTGTTGCGGTCTTCCGGGTCGACGATCTTGGAATACGGGTCTGCGGTGATCAGCAGGCCGTTCTTCAGGCCGGTGGCTTCCATGAAGCCCTTCATCGCGTAGATCCCGTAGACGTAGCCGGAGCAGCCCAGGGAGATGTCGAACGCGGCCACGTGGGTCGGCAGGCCCAGCTTGTCCTGAACGATGGCAGCGGTATGCGGCAAGCCTTCTTCATCACCGTTCTGGGTCACGACGATCACGGCGTCGATGGACTCGCGCTTCAACTCCGGGTTGTTGGCAAACAAGGCGTTGACCGCCTCGACGCACAGATCGGAGGTTTCCTGCGCAGCATCCTTGCGCGGCAGGAACGCCGAACCGATCTTGCCGATGATGAATTCTTCATCCTTGGCGAATTTGGCACCCTGGGCGTAGTTGTCGACCCCGTCTGCCGGCACGTAACTGGCGATGCTTTTTATGCCAATCATTGTGGCTTCCCAATACTAAATAGCTGGAGAACACCCCTCGGGCTACGCCGGGGATGCTGACAATAAAGGGGATAACCCCGTAAAAATCTCGCTGAAAGCCGCCCTGCAAGGACCCTGTGACGACTTATCCTTTTCACACGATACAGTGAAGATGCGCTTTATGACTCACAGGTCACTCAATTTTGTGCGCTTTATGCAAAACCCTGCAACATTCCTGGCGCCAGAAACGACAACGGCCCACCCTGTCGCCAGGGTGGGCCGTTTGGTTTTGCGCCCTTTACATGCGGCTGAACAGGCTCAGTTGGGAGATTTTCACAAAGGCCAGTTGCGAGGCTTGCAGCATGGTTTGCTGCAAGGTCAGGTCGATAGCCGCCTGCCCCATGTCCACGTTCGCCAGTGACGACATGGTGGAGGTGTTGGCCAGACCCAGGCTGGTGTTCTCCTGGCTTTGGACATCCAGGGCGTTCTGCCGCGCCCCGATCGAGCCGCGTACCTGGTCGATCTGCGCCGTGGCGTTACCCAGGTTGGCGACGGAGGTGTTCAACACATCCTTGAGGTTGTTCTTGGCAACCTGATCGCCATCGGCCGGTGTCAGCAGGGCTTTGCGCAAATTGCCCAGGGTATCCAGGGCATTCATGTTCTTGTTGCTGGTGGCGCTGACCGAGAATTGGTCGCCCGCCCCCGGCGTGCCGCTGATGCCGAAGGTGACGCCGGCCGTGGTGATCGACGTCGCGCCCGCCGCGATGGTGCCGCTGGCAATCGCTTTGCTGTTGGCGCTGTAGGGCTGGGCGAACACCTGGTAATCGGTGCCGCTGGTGAACTTGATGACCGCGCCCGAGTTCGGGAAGGTGCTGGAGTACGCCGCCTGGTCCGTGACGCTGCCACCGGTCAACTGCGCCGTCGACGCATTGCTGGCCGTGCGCGAGACGCTGAAGCTGTCCGGCTTGCTTTCCAGCGTGAATTCCCTGCCCGCCACCAAGGCATCGGAAGGCGCGCCCGTCGAGACATTCGCCCCCAGGTTCAGGGTGATATCGAACTTGACCCCACGCAGGTTGACGCTGGAAGCGCCCTCTTTGGTGGCATCGAACGTACCGTTGCCGGTGATCTCGGAGGTCACGTCGTTGCCGTCTTTGTCGGTGACGCTGTATTGGGTGCTGCTGGCGAAGGTCAGCTTGTAAGGCTGGCCATCGGCAAAATTCTTGGTGTAGGCCGTGCCGGAGGTGACCAGGCCCGCCGAGATCGAGACCTTGCCGTCATTGACCGTGGGCGGAATCACCGTCGCCTGGGTGCGACCGGCGTTGGTAGAACTCTCCAGCAACGTCTTGCCGGTGTCGCCTGCGGTGATCGACAGGTTGCTGCCCACTTGCAGGCTCAGCGGCGTCTCATCACCCTGATAGCTGTAGGTGCCGTCATTGTTGCGGGTGTACGGCGGCGTATCGGTCTTCGTGCCCGAGAACATGTAGTTGCCGTTGGAATCCTTGGAGTTGAGCAAGCCCAACACCTGATCCTCAATCGCGCCGACCTGGGCGGCGATTGCCTTGCGGTCATCATTGCTGAGCTGCATGTTACCGGCTTGCAACGCCAGGCCCTGCGCAGTCTGCATGGCGGTATTGATGCTCTGCAGCACGCTCTCTTCGTTGGTCAGCGAGTTTTGCAGGCTGGTGATGTTGCCGGTGTACTGGCCCAACATGTCTTTTTGCTGCTGCAGCAACAGCAACTGAGCGGCCGCCACAGGATCGTCCGCGGCGGTCTGTACACGCACGCCGGTCGTCGCCTGGTTCTGGGCCGCGACCACGCCAGAATAGTTCTTCTGATAATCGCTGGAGCTGGTGCTGAAATATTGCTCTGTAGAGATACGCATCGTTCCAGACTCCTTTAAAGGGCGTTGATCAGTGTGCTGAAGGTTTCTTGCGCGGCTTTGATGATCTGCGACGACGCGGTGTAGTACTGCTGGAACTTGATCATGTCGCCCGCCTCCTCATCCAGGTTCACCTGGGATACGGAGTTGCTGGCCGCCTTGTTCGCCGCCAGCAACGCGCCGGTGGCCGTGCTGTCGGTGTTGGCCTGGGCCGCCTTGGAGCCCACCTGCGACACCAGTCGGCTGTTGGCGCTGACGAGGCTCATGCCCGCATTGCCATCCACTGCGCCCACGGTCGCCTTGGTCTGCAACCCCAGCAACTCCTGGGCGTTACGGCCATCGGACGTGGCGCCGCTGTTGAACGAGAAGGTGGTGCTGTCGTCCTTGGCCGGCGAACCGCCCACCGAGGTATCGAAACTGAAGCTCTTGCCCGGGATCAGCGCGCCGGACGCATCACGCATCGGCACATTGATGGTGATCTTGTTGGCCTGCCCCGGGATGATGCTGCCGGTACCGATCGGGTTGCCCTGGGCGTCGCTGATCTTGTACGACTGCGTACCATCGGCAGCCACGTCGCCGTAGACCATCTTCACCGGCATCGAGTTTTCGATCCCGGTGCGCAACTGCGCGGTATCGGCGCCACCGTTGATATCGATCGGCAGCGTCAAGGTCGGCGGCGTGAACGTGCCCGTGCCGGTGTTGGTCTTGCTGGCGTTGCCGGCCAGTGCCCCGGCGTACGCGATTTTGTTCGGGTCCTTGAGCTCAACGCTGATATTGCTGGCCCCGGTGGCCGTCGGACTGACCTTGAAGCTGTCACCGGCTGCCACAGGCCCGCCGCTGTTGAGCGCCAGGGTGAAACCGTCAATCACCGGTGGCGGCGTGGTGGTGGTGTCGAACGAGCCCATGGCCTTGCCGTCGGAACGCACGACGTTGTACTGGTTGGCGCTGGTGAAGGTGACCTTGTAGTCAAAGGTCGACAGCTTGCTGCTGTCGGCAATCGTCACATTCAGGTTGCCGGAGCCTGCGCTGTTACCCGCGGCCGCCTGGCTGCGCTGGGAGATCGCTGCCGCACTGTTGATATCACCGAACAGCGAACTGCCGAAGTCACTGTTCAGGTCCAGGCCCTGGCCCAACTGGCGGTTGACGGTGTCAGCAGTGGCAATGGCGATGCGGCCCAAGTCGTTGATCGCCGGCATCAGCACGTCACTGCGATAACGCAACAGGCCGCCAATGCTGCCACCGGTGACCACCGAACCGATGTCCATTGCGGTGTCGCCCATGTTCAGCTGAATGGTGTACTGGCTGTTGTCGGTCTTGCTCGGAACCGCCGAAATCGGGTTGGAAATGCCACCCTCGACCAGCGACTGACCGGTACCGGTGGTGATGCTCAGTTGGCCGTTTTTCTCGGTGGCTGTCACGCCGATCAACTCATTGAGCGAGCGCACCGCTTCGTTGCGCGCATCCAGCAAGTTGTTCGGCGCACTGTTGGAGGTGCCGCTCGCCTGAGCGATCTGGTTGTTCAGCGAGGCAATCGACGACGTCAGCGAGTTGACCTGATCGCTCATGGTCTTGAGTTGGCTGTTGATCGTTTCTTTCTGCTGGGTCAACTGCGTGGAAATCGAGTTAAAACGGTTGCTCAAGGTCTGCGCGCTGGTCAACAGCAATTGCCGGGCGGAAATGTCCGAAGGGTTGGCGGCGGACGTTTGCAGCGCCGAGAAAAACGCACTGAGGGCCGGGGACATGCCGGTGGACTTGTCCGACAGGGTCTTGTCGACCGCAGCGGCCTGGCCCGCATAAGCGGTGGCGTCGCTGTTGAGCGCGGTGCTGCTCTGGTAGGCAGCGCCGAGGAAATCGTTATAAATGCGGCGCACGTCCGCCAGGGTCGTACCGCTGCCGATGTAGACACCGCCGTACTGGTTCGACGCACTGGTGTTCTGGGTGGTCTGCTGACGCGAGTATCCCGGGGTGTTGACGTTGGCAATGTTGTTACTCAGGACCGACAGCGATCCTTGAGCGGCGTTGAGCCCCGACATCCCGATATTGAGCAAACTCATGATTCAGACCTTATAAATGAGTGGATGCGCCCGCGGCAGCGTAGTTCTGGTAGCTGTTCATCGTTTTTGCGATCTGCGAAATCTTGCTGGCGTAGTCCGGGTCGGTTGCATAACCGGCTTTTTGCAACTCGCGTACAAACTGTTCCGGGTTGTCGGCCGATTTCACAACTTCTTTATAGCGATCATTGCTTTGCAGCAACGTCACCAAGTCGTGGAAGCTGTCCTGATAGGAGTTGTAGGAACGGAACTGCGCCGTCTCCTTGACCATCGCCCCATCGCGAAACTCGCTGGTGATCGCACGCGCCTGACCGCCCTGCCAGCTCTGCCCGGCCTTGATGCCGAACAGGTTGTGGCTGCTGCTGCCATCTTCGGCACGCATTACCGATTTACCCCAACCGGTTTCCAGGGCCGCCTGGGCCACCAGGTACTTCGGATCGACGCCGATACGCGCCGCCGCAGCCTTGGCCATCGGCAACATGGTGGCGACGAATTCGTCCTGAGAACTGAACGCCTTCTTCGCCGGTGCCAGCGGTGGCTGGGCAATGGCGCGGCCGTAGACCTGCATCTGGCCTTTTGGCGCGACGGCAAACCCGCGCGCGGCACTGTTGATCACGTTGTCGGCTGCCGCACTGTTACGCAGCGGCGCGGCGTTGTTGACCGTGGTGGCGTCAGTGTTCGGCACGATGCCGGCCAACAGCCGATCGGTCAGCTTGCTCGGCAAGGAGATACGCCGCTGGTTCATCAGCGCCACATCGTTGGAATGGGACACGCCACCCTCGGGCACCGCCACGCGGTAAGCCCACAGCGGGCGCTGGCCGTTGGAGCGGCCCAGTGGGCCCTCGGCTTGGGTGCCCGCGGCAATCGCGGTCGGCACGTCGACTTTCTTCGCCGGCTCCGCCGCTGCGGGGCCCTGCAAGGTGGCCGCTTGAGGGTCCACCGGTTTGTTCTTCTGCATCTGGCGCATCAGCACGTCAGCCAGGCCGATGCCGCCGCCTTCGCGTGACATCGAGACCGCCAGTTGCTGGTCGTACATTTCCTGGTACTGCTTGGCCGCTGGGGTGTTCAGCGGGTTGTCCTTGCCCAGCGCTTCGGTGGCCGAGCGCGCTGACTTGAGCATCTCGCTCAAGAACAACGATTCGAACTCCTGCGCCACCTTGCGCATGTTCGCATCGCTGTTCTTGTCGGCACCGACCTTGAGCTGGTTCAACCGGTTCAGGTCTGAGTAAGACCCCGAGTCCGCCGTGCTGGTCAGCCCGCTTTTGCGCATATCCATAGCCATGGCCTTAGATCACGATCAGGTCGGCTTGCAGGGCGCCGGCCTGTTTCAAGGCTTCAAGGATCGCCATCAAGTCGCCGGGCGCTGCGCCCACCTGGTTCACCGCACGGACAATCTCATCCAGGGTGGTGCCGGGGCCGAACTTGAACATCGGCTTGGCTTCTTGCTGGGCGTTGACCCGCGAACGCGGTACTACAGCAGTCTGGCCGTTGGACAATGGGCCAGGCTGGCTGACGATCGGGTCTTCGGTGATGGTCACCGTCAGGCTGCCGTGGGTCACCGCCGCCGGCGATACCTTGACGTTCTGGCCGATCACGATGGTGCCGGTACGCGAGTTGATAATGACCTTGGCCACTGCCTGGCCCGGGTCGACCTCAAGGTTTTCCAGGATCGACAGGTAGTCGACACGCTGGCTTGGGTCCAACGGCGCTGTCACGCGGATCGAACCGCCGTCGATGGCTTGCGCCACGCCAGGGCCGAGCATGTCGTTGATCTTGTCGACCACACGCTTGGCGGTGGTGAAGTCCGAACGGTTGAGGTTCAGGGTCAGGCTGTTGCCCTGGTTGAATCCGCTCGGCACGGTGCGCTCAACGGTGGCGCCGCCCGGAATACGACCGGCCGACGGCACGTTGACGGTGATCTTCGAGCCGTCACGGCCCTCGGCGTCAAAGCCCCCCACCACCAGGTTGCCCTGGGCAATGGCATAGACGTTGCCGTCGATACCCTTGAGCGGCGTCATCAGCAAGGTGCCGCCACGCAGGCTCTTGGAGTTACCGATGGACGACACAGTAATGTCCACCACCTGCCCCGGTTTGGAGAACGCAGGCAGGTCGGCACTGATCGACACCGCGGCGACGTTTTTCAACTGCACGTTGCCCGAACCTGGCGGCACCTTGATACCGAACTGCGACAACATGTTGTTGAAGGTCTGCAAGGTGAACGGGGTCTGGGTGGTTTGGTCACCCGTACCGTTGAGCCCCACCACCAGGCCGTAGCCGATCAACTGGTTGGAGCGCACGCCCGAGATGCTGGCGATGTCTTTCAGGCGCTCGGCCTGGGCGACTGCGCTCAGGGACAACAGCAATGCCGCTGCCATCAGCTGTTTGAGGTTCAAGATGATCACCTAGAAAGGGAACAGCGGGCTAAGGAAGAAACGGTCGAACCAGCCCGGCTGACTCGCATCTGCAAACGAACCCGTACCCGAGTAGGTAATGCGCGCATCGGCAATCCGCGTGGACGGCACGGTGTTGTCGGTGGCGATGTCATCGGCGCGGACCATGCCGGCGATGCGCACCAGCTCGTCGCCGGTGTTGAGGGTCATCCACTTTTCCCCGCGCACCGCGATGATGCCGTTGGGCAATACATCGGCCACGGTCACGGTGATCGAACCGGTCAAGGTGTTGCCCTGCGCCGCCGCGCTCTTGCCGTTGGTGGCGCGGTCGCCGCTGTAGCCGGCGCTCAGGCTCAGGTCACCGCTGCCCAACGGGTTGTTGGTATTGGGCACGGCGCCAAACAGCGAGGTCAGGCCAATGCCGGTCTTGCTGGTCTTGTCGATCTGCGAGTTGGCGTTCTTGCTGGCCTGGGTCTTCTCGTTCAGGGTGATGGTGATGATGTCACCCACCCGGAATGCCTTGCGGTCGCTGTACAGGTTCTGTTCGAAACCGGCCTGGTAGATCGAGCCATTGTTGGCCGCTGCCGGCAACGGCGTGCGTGGCAACACCGGTGCGTAGTACGGGTCATTGGGTTTCGGCGTCGGGGCGACACAGCCCGCGAGCACGGCGATCCCACTCAATGCCAGAACAGAAACATAGCGATTCATGACCCTTACCTCACGGTGTTGCAGGCGCCAGAAAAGGCGCCCCATAGACTTGATTACAGATTCTGCGTTACGAACGAAAGCATCTGGTCGGCGGTGGAAATCACCTTGGAGTTCATCTCGTAGGCGCGCTGGGTGGTGATCATGTTGACCATCTCCTCAACCGTGCTCACGTTGGAGGTTTCCAGGGTGCTTTGCAGGGTCGTGCCGAAACCGTTCAGCCCCGGGGTGCCGATTTGCGGCGCGCCGCTGGAAGCGGTTTCGAGGAACAGGTTGTTACCGATAGCTTGCAGGCCGGCCGGGTTGATGAAGTCGGCGGTCTGCAGGTTGCCGATCACTTGCGAGGCCGGGTTGCCAGCAACGGTGATGGACACGGTGCCGTCGTTGCCGACGGTGAAAGTCTGGGCGTTGTTCGGCACGACGATGGCCGGCTCCAGGGCAAAACCGTTGGCGGTCACGACCTGGCCGTTGGCGTCCAGGTGGAAGGTGCCGTCACGGGTGTAAGTGGTGGTGCCGTCTGGCTGAAGGATCTGGAAGAAGCCCTTGCCGTTGATGGCCATGTCCAGCGGCTGGCCGGTCTGTTGCAGGTTACCGGCGCTGAAGTTCTTCTGGGTGCCGACGATCTGCACACCGGTACCCAATTGCAGGCCCGACGGCAGCTCGCTGTCCTGGGTCGACTGGGCGCCCGGCTGCTTCTTGATCTGATAAAGCAAGTCCTGGAACTCGGCACGGTCACGTTTGAAGCCCGTGGTGGACACGTTCGCCAAGTTGTTGGAAATGGTGGTCAGGTTGGTGTCCTGGGCGGACAGACCGGTTTTGGCAACCCATAGAGCCGGAAGCATGCTGTTCTCCTTCGTGCGCCTGTTTGTTGGCGCTGCGCTGCAAAATTAGTGGTTCAACGAGGCCGCAATCAGCTCATCGACAGAACGCGGGTCATGGCCTGGTCGTCTTCTTTAGCGCTGTTCATCATCTTGATGTGCAGCTCGAATTGCTTGGAAAGCGCCAGTACCGCCGTCATTTCTTCAACCGCGTTCACGTTGCTCGCCTGCAGGAAACCCGAGGTCAACCGCACGTTCGCGTCGGCTTGGGCAGGCTGGCCATCCTTGGTGTGGATGGTGCCGTCCAGGCCCTTGTTCAGATTCTTGGGGTCGGGCTGGACCAGCTTGATACGGTCAACCTCAGCCATCACCCGCGGGCCTTCACCCATGGCGCGAATGCTGACGGTACCGTCGGCGCCCACTTCGATTTTCTGCTGGGGCGGCACGGCAATCGGGCCACCGTTGCCCATGACCGGCATGCCGTTGCCGGCCCGCAGCACACCCAACGCATCCACGTTCATGCTGGCACTGCGCACGTAGGCTTCGCCGCCGTCGGGGGTTTGTACCGCCATCCAGCCATCGCCGTTGACCGCCACATCCAGGTCGCGGCCGGTCTCGATCATCGCGCCAGGAGCAAAGTCGGTGGCCGGCCGTTCGGTCATGGCAAACGCCCGCGCCGGAAAGCTGTCACCGAACACCGGCATCGAACGCGCCTGTTCCAGGTCACGTTGAAAACCGTTGGTGGAAATGTTCGCCAGGTTGTTGGCATGGGCCTTTTGCGCCAGAGCATTCTGGCTGGCGCCGGTCATTGCCACATAAAGGTACTTGTCCACGCTCTTTCCTCTTTCTGACGGACGCTTGCCGCCCACCGCTGTACTGAGGAGGCTTAAGCAATTTGCGAACCAACTTTCAAAACGGCGTAAAAACCCAATGAACACAGGGGTTTCCGGATTTTGCTCAAGGATCGTGCCCGCCAAGCGAGTCGAAAAAACGGCGGAGTTATGCCGCTAACGGCAAAAACCGGCGCCAAGGACCATCCCCGCAAAAAAGAGTACGCCGCCCCAGCACACATCAAGCCCGCCCCGCAAAAAACTGGCTTGATTGATTCAACGCAAGCGAGACTCATTGATATAAATTTCAAGCACGCTGTATTTATCATTTCAAAAACTACACGCCCGGCTAAAACTGCCCTCAACCCACACTCGCGCAAATAGTTAAAGCATGTGTTTTAACTTGCAATCCGCAAATCACTTATAAAGTTCAACACTTCCCAGGCACACCCGACACACACTTACAATTCCTCAAAAAAGCCCCCTTGTTGCACTTACTCGCCCGGCGTAACTTTTGCTCGCCACCTAACCGGCGGTACCCAATAACAACCCGCTCACTTCGCAACACACACTTATCCTCTTACACAAGGCCCACAATATGTTTAGAGTCAACGACACCCCCTCAACCTATTTCAGGGAGCCTTACTTCCCAAACAACCGCGACCAGCACTACGGCCGGCACGATACTCACCGCCCGCTTGCCGAACCCCATTACCACCGCCGCGATCGCGACCACAATGCAAACTGGGATCGTCCGGAGTTCGGACCGGATCGCGGGTACCGCCACGACCGTGAACGCCCCGCCCCCTATCGTGACCGAGATCACCGCTTCGACCGTCACCTGCCCGAAACCCGTCATGACCGGGACTACCGCCCCGACCGGCGACTGCCCGAAACCCGTCATGACCGGGACTACCGCCCTGACCGGCGACTGCCCGAAACCCGTCATGACCGGGACTACCGCCCTGACCG
>NZ_JANUEA010000008.1:0-366927 GCF_024810135.1 Pseudomonas sp. BIGb0164
CAGTAGTGAAACGATGCATCGCCGATGGTAGTGTGGGGTTTCCCCATGTGAGAGTAGGTCATCGTCAAGATTAAATTCCGAAACCCCATTTGCGAGAGCAGATGGGGTTTTGTTTTGGGCGGTCGAAAAGCAGACCTTACTATCAGCGACGCTCACCCATGAGCCTAAGCCCAAGCCCCTTCACATCAAAACCCCTTCTCCCTGATCAACTCAATAAGCGCCCTCAACCCGGCAGGCACATGGCGTCGACCCGGGTAATAGAGGCGCAGCTTGTCATAGGCGGGCGTCCAGTCTTCCAGCACGCGTACCAGTGTTCCTTGCGCGAGGTCCGTGGCGGCGTTCCATTCCGTCAGGTAAGTCAGCCCCATTCCCGCTCTGGCGGCTTGAAGCATCAAAGTGGGGTTATCAAGCGTCAGCGCACCTTGTACATCCACCGCAATCGCTTCACCGTGACGTGCAAACTCCCAACGATAGATCGCACCGCTCGGCATTCGACTGCGTATGCACTCATGGGCGCCCAGATCCAGGGGGCTTAAAGGGGCAGGGCGCCTGGCAAAGTAGGCAGGGCTGCCCAATACCGCGAACCGCTGAGGCGGACTGATATCGACAGCGATCATATCTTGCGCAACGCTATCGCCCAGGCGGATCCCGGCATCAAATCCTTGCGCCACGATATCGACAAGGCGCCCTTCAGTGACGATATCCACCTTCATTTGCGGATAGCGCTGCATGTACTCCAGCAGCAGTGGCATCACCTGCTTGGCGGCGCCTGCTGAAGTATTAAGGCGCAGAGTACCGCTCGGTGCGGCCTGACTATTCCCCGCTTGTTCAAGCGCCATACGGATGGTCGACAGGGCGGGCGTCACCGTGCGCACAAACTCCGCGCCAATCTCCGAAAGGGACACGCTGCGCGTCGTGCGATTGAACAATCGCACACCCATTCGTGCCTCAAGCGCGGCGACCGAGTGACTCAGCGCCGACGTAGACACATTCAACTCTGTCGCCGCCGCCCGAAAGCTGCGATGCCGGGCGACTGCCAAGATTGCTTCCAGCTCGTTCAATCCCGATGTGTTCATTGTCCTGAATTTCTCATCAAGTCGTTCCGATTTGTGCGGATTATCAGATCAATCATAGTGGCTTACCGTAGGGCATACCAATTGAGTGCCTTCGGAGGCTCCATGCTTCAGATCAACCAGATCTACATAAATGGTCAGTTCGTGACGCCCCACGGTGAAGAACGATTCGACCTGTTCAACCCCGCGACCGCCGAGCCCATTGCTCAGGTCCGCCTGGCTGACGAGCACGACGCAATCAGCGCGATCAGCGCCGCCAAGCAGGCATTTCCCGAGTTTTCCCGTACACCCAAAGCGACGCGCGTTATTTACCTCAAGCGCATGCACGCAGCCGTAGCCTCTGTAGAAGCGGAGCTCACTGCCGCCATTATTCTTGAGTACGGAGCGCCGTTATCGCGTGCGCAATGGATGGCCAAGCATGCCGCGAGCGTGCTGCTGGACGCCGCAAACGTATTGGATGATTACGCCTTTACACGGCGCATCGGTATCGCCGAAGTGACCCTGCAACCCCTCGGCGTTGCCGGGCTCATCACACCTTGGAACAGCAATGCCGGTTTCATCTGCGGCAAGCTGGCTGCGGCGTTAGCCGCCGGGTGTACGGCGGTGATAAAACCCAGCGAAATGAGCGCCCTGCAGACCTCCATCGTCACGCGCGCGTTGCACGAAGCGGGTTTGCCGCCAGGAGTGTTCAACATCGTCACGGGCCGAGGTGAAACCGTCGGTGCCGTGCTGAGCACGCACCCGGATATTGCGAAAGTCTCGTTTACCGGGTCTACCGCCGTCGGCAAACAAATCCTGCGTGCCGGCGCTGAAACCTTGAAACGAATCACGCTCGAATTGGGTGGGAAATCTCCGGTACTGATTCTCGAGGATGCCGATCTCGCTAGCGCTGTACCCATGGCCATTCAAGCCGGTTTCATGAACAGCGGCCAAGCCTGTATCGCCGGCACCCGCATTCTTGTACCCGCCCACCGCCTGGCAGAAGTCGAAGCATTGATGGTCGAGGCAGTGGCGAAGGTCCAGGCGGGTGACCCCAATGACCCTGCCACCAGCGTTGGCCCCATGGTGAGCCTCAAGCAATGGCAGCGCGTCCAGCGATACATACACATCGGCATGGAAGAGGGCGCCCGCTTATTGGTCGGTGGTCCAGGATTGCCAGAGGGCGTCACCACGGGTTGGTTTGTGAAACCTACGGTCTTCAGCCGTGTGTCGAACCAGATGACCATCGCTCGTGAAGAGATTTTCGGCCCCGTCCTGTCGATCATCACCTACAGCGACGAGGAAGAAGCCCTGGCGATAGCCAATGACACGGCCTACGGCCTCCAGGCGTACATCCTGTCTTCGGATCTGCCAAAGGCCCACGCACTGGCCACGCGCATCGAGGCGGGCCGCGTGCTTATCAATACGTTGGCCCACGAACCTCGCGCCCCCTTTGGTGGGTTCAAACAGTCAGGTATCGGCCGCGAGTGCGGGACGTTCGGTTTGGAGGCATTTCTGGAGCCAAAATCCGTCCTGTCCTGACAAAACGGCATGCCGTTGGGGAAATCGATGCAAAGTGTTTCTGCATTTTTGGTATGGTGCAGCACATTTTCACAAGGATTGATCTTTTATCCGCAGGATGCGGCGTCGACCTTCTTCAACGAGATGCTGTAGAAATGCCTGAACCGATACCGATCAAGGATCACGAAAAAGAAAACCGCCTGGTCAACAAGCGCCTGCTTGCCTGCGCACTGCTGGTGATCGGCATCACCTGTGCCCTGGTTGGGCGCATGTATTTTCTGCAGGTGGTGCAGTACGACTACCACTCCACGATTTCTGAAAACAACCGCGTCCATGTATTGCCGATCACGCCGACCCGCGGACTGATTTATGACCGCAACGGCGTCGTCCTCGCTGACAACCGCCCCAGCTACAACTTGACCATCACCCGCGAGCGCACCACCGACCTCAAGGGCGAATTGGACGCTATCGTCAGCCTGTTGCATCTGCCAGCCGAAGACCGTGCTGTGTTTGACAAGGCGCTCAAGCAAGCCCGCCATCCTTTTGTGCCCGTCACGCTGTTCTATGAACTGACCGAAGAACAAATCGCCGTATTGGCCGTGAACGAATTCCGTTTGCCTGGCGTAGACGTCGAGCCGCAATTTGTCCGCCACTATCCATTGGGCGCGCATTTCGCCCATTCCATTGGCTACGTCGGCCGCATCAACGAGAAAGAATCCAAGGCCCTCGATTCGGTGGAGTACCGCGGTACCCAGTCCATCGGCAAAACCGGTATAGAACGCTTCTACGAGTCCGAACTGCACGGCCACGTCGGCTACGAAGAGGTCGAGACCAACGCCCAGGGCCGTGTGTTGCGCGTGCTCAAGCACACCGACCCGATTCCCGGCAAAAACATCGTATTGAGCCTCGACGTCCACCTCCAGGAAGCCGCTGAAGAAGCGCTGGGAGATCGTCGCGGTTCGGTGGTTGCCCTCGACCCGCAGACCGGCGAAGTACTGGCCATGGTCAGCAAGCCGAGCTTCGACCCCAACAGTTTTGTGACCGGGATCAGCTTCAAGGAATACGCCGCCCTGCACGATTCCATCGACCGCCCGCTGTTCAATCGCGTACTGCGCGGGCTGTACGCGCCGGGTTCGACCATCAAACCCGAGGTGGCCATCGCTGGCCTCGACAGCGGTGTGGTCACAGCGCAAACCCGCGTGTTCGATCCCGGTTACTACCAGTTGCCCGATTTTGACCACAAATACCGCAACTGGAACCACAGCGGCGACGGTTGGGTGGACATGGATGCCGCGATCATGCGGTCCAACGACACCTACTTCTATGACTTGGCCCACAAGCTCGGCATTGATCGTCTGCACGATTACCTGGCCGAATTCGGCCTTGGCCAGAAAGTGTCCCTGGACATGTTCGAAGAGTCAGCAGGCCTGATGCCATCCCAAGCCTGGAAGCGCGCAACCCGCCGCCAGCCCTGGTTCCCGGGTGAAACCGTGATCCTTGGCATCGGCCAGGGCTACATGCAGGTCACGCCGCTGCAATTGGCCCAGGCCACCGCGCTGATTGCCAACAAAGGCGTGTGGAACCGTCCGCACCTGGCCAAGACGATCAACGGCGTGCCGCCGGTGGATAATAACCCGATGCCGAACGTGGTCCTCAAGGACCCGCGCGACTGGGAGCAGGTCAACCACGGCATGCAGCTGGTTATGCATGATCCGCGTGGTATCGCGCGGGCGGCCGCACAGGGTGCGCAGTACCGTATCGCCGGCAAGAGTGGTACGGCGCAGGTGGTCGCGATCAAGCAGGGCGAACGCTACGACCGTAACAAGACGCTGGAGCGCCACCGTGACAACGCCTTGTTCGTGGGGTTTGCGCCAGCGGAACATCCGAAGATCGTGATCTCGGTGATGATCGAGAACGGCGAGGCCGGTGGCCGCGTGGCGGGCCCGGTGGTGCGGCAGATCATGGACGCCTGGCTACTGGATCAGGACGGTCACCTGAAGCCGCAATATGCGACGCCCGCCAAGGCGCCCGGAGACCCGCACGTCTGAGTCACACCTTCCACGCGTCCCACTGCTCCACGCCTTCATGTGCCAGCCATGGCACATCGTGGGCTGTCCAGATGTGCGAGGTGGGCCGTACGCCAGGATCATCGTCCAGCGTCGCCACTCGCACAATCACATGGGGTTGATGCCCTCGCTCGGCCATCAGATGTGAGCCGCAGCGAGAGCAGAAATGCCTGAGCTTGCCCGGCGAAGATTCATACGAGGATAAAAGCGCCTCACCTTGTGTCCAGCGAAAGTGCTCGCGCATCACCCCTGCGGTTGCCACAAAAGGCGCCGCATGCACTTTGCGGCAGCTTTCGCAGTGGCAGTGGCTGATGGGCATATCCAGGCTGTCGAGTTGATACTGCACAGCCTTGCAAAAACAACTTCCGTGGAGCTGTTGACTCATTGCGTGCCATCTCAAAGGGGGAGGGCACAATCTACCTTTTGCGGGCACGCTGCGCATTAGAGTCATACAAGTCGTTACCCTTATTCCTACATTGCTTTAAATTGCAAGGCGTTCTCATTCGTACGCAACATCACTATGCCTCTGTCTACTGTGCCTCACACTTCTCGTGAACCCGTTGGGCAGCTCTACGGCGATCACCACCGCTGGCTGGTCAGTTGGCTGCGCGCACGCCTGGGTTGCTCACAGCAGGCGGCGGAACTGGCTCAAGACACCTTTGTCCGCTTGTTGCTGGCCGAACGCACTCAGCCCGTGGCCGCTGAATTGAAAGAGCCCCGGCACTTTCTGGTGACGGTTGCCAAGCGTGTGATGATCGACAGTTTCGCCACAAAGCCCCTGAGCAAGCATACCTCCAGGCCTTGGCCGAACAACCGCAGGGCTCTGCCATTTCGCCGGAAGGTTCCTACACCACCGGCGCCACCAGCACTGCGACCAAGCTGCCGCTGTCCCTGCGCGAAACGCCGCAGTCGGTCAGCGTAGTCACCCGCCAACTGGTGGATGACCAGCACCTGTCCACGCTCAACGAAGTGCTGGCCAACTACCAGGTGGACGAGCACTTGTCCGTGGGGCTGAACGTCAACAACCTGTTCGACAAGAAATACTACGACGGCATGGGCACGTTCAACTCTGGCTCCTACGGCGAGCCGCGTAATGCGATGGTCAACGCCAAGTGGAAATTCTGAGGGTCTAGCACTGCCAGTGCGTGGCCGAAAAGGTTGCGCATTGGTCGATGTCGCCTACTGTCAATGGAGGAGGTGACTTATGCATGTACTAGATCGCATCGAACGAAAAGTCCTGCTCAATGCTTCACGTAAGCAGGTGTGGGAGGCACTCACCGATGCCGAACAGTTTGGCAGCTGGTTCGGTATCGCCCTCAAGGGCAAAGCCTTCGCTGCCGGGGAAACCCTCGAAGCGCCGATCACTTACCCGGGTTACGAGCATGTGACCTGGAAGGCCAGGATCGAACGTATCCTGCCGCAAACCCTGTTTTCTTTCTGGTGGCACCCTTATGCGGTCGAGAAAGGGGTCGATTACGACAAGGAGACGCCCACCCTGGTGGAATTCACCATCGAAGACCGGGCTCCTGGCATTCTGCTGCGGGTGGTGGAATCCGGTTTTAATGCCGTGCCCGAAGCCCGTCGCCAAAAAGCTTTCAAGATGAATTCCCGTGGCTGGGACGAACAAATGGGCAACATCGAAACCTACCTCAACCAAGCCTGACCTCTTGTAGTGAGCGGGCTTGCCCCGCGCGGCGGTGTACCAGCCACCTGAAGCTAACCTGACACACCGCTGCGCGGGGCAAGCCCGCTCACTACAAGCTGTCAGCCTTCGTGGGCCGTGGTGATTTCCAGGGTGTCGGTGAAGGTCACCAACACACTCTGCCCCACCTTGAGGTCTTTAAGCCCCGCACGAATCTCCGGTTTTTCCACATTCAGCACCTTGGTCGCCCCCGTCGGGTTTTCCAGGGTGACCTGGTTTTTCTTCAGGTCGATGTGGGTGATCTTCAACTGCACCTGCACCTGGCGGAACGCTGCGCCGCCGGGGTTCGGGTTGTCGGCGGTCGCACGGATTACGCCGGTTTTTTCACTGGCATCCGGTGCACTTTTGTCGACGTCGGTATCGAGCACGGCCGCAACCGAATGGGTGGTCAGCACTTTGACTTGATCACCTACCTTGAGATTGCCCAGGTCCTTGGCATCCTCGCTGAGCTGCACATGCACCGGGTTGCCTTGGGCGCCCGCCAGCACCACTTGATGCTTGGCAGCATCCACCGACAGCACCTTGGTGGTCACTTCATCGGCTTCAAGGGATTTGGACAGCGGGATGTCGGCGGCGTAGGCGAGGTTGCCGGCGGCCAAAAGTGTGGCCAGGGTAATGGCCTGGCGAAGCGTGCGAACAGTGTTCATTGAGTGGACTTCCCTGTGAGTGAAGCCCTGAGTCTAGTGGCGAGCCGGCGATGCGCAACTGCGCCGGCTCGCCCTCCAGTCAAACGTTTAGAAATCCACCGTCGCCGACAGCTTGGCCACGCGCGGATCGCCCTGGGTCAGGTAACCCCCGAGTGCCGACTCCCAGTACTTGGTGTTCGCGACGTTCTCCACGGTCGCGCCCAGCGTCACATCACGCTGTTGCACCTTGAAGCTGTAGCGTGCACCCACATCGAAGCGGTTCCACGTTGGCAGGCTCAAGTTGTTGGCGGCGTCGGCGTACTGGCCACCGGTACGCAGCATGCGGCCGTTGACCGTCACGCCTTGCAGGCCTGGCACATCCCAATCTACCCCGGCGTTGAGCTGGAACGAAGGCACGCCGACCGCACGGTTGCCGTCATTGGCGCCGCCCGCGGTACCGCTGACTTCGGTGTGGATGATCGTCGCGCCGCCCAGCAGGCGCAGGCCGGCAACAGGCTCGCCGAAGACGTTCAACTCGACGCCCTTGTTGACCTGCTCACCCTGGAACACAAACGTCGCGGTGCCGTCCCCGTTCAGCTCAGAGTAACCCTGGGTCGGTTGTTCGATGCGGTACACACCCAGCGTTGCGCCGTAGCTGCCCATGTCCACTTTCACCCCGGCCTCGGTCTGCTTCGAGCGGGCGGGTGCGAAGGTCTGGTTCTTGTTGATCACGTTGGCGCCGGCAAAGGTCGTCGGTGCGGTCGGCCCGGACGCCAGGCCTTCGATATGGTTGGCGTAGAACGACACATGGTCCCACGGTTTGAACACCAGGCCGTACACCGGCGTGGTGATGCCCTTGTCGTAGTTGGCCGTGCGCTCGCCGGTGCCGTAGGCATAGCCTTGTACCACCAGTTCCTGACGGCGCAGGCCGGCGGTGAACAGCACGCGGTCATCCAGGAAACCAAAGGTGTCCGACACCGCTGCACTGCGGGCGAAGGTCTTGGCGGTGATGCCCGGGTCGTTCATGTCGCCACCCGTGAAGCTGCCCTTGACCGGCTGCGCCACGTCGACCGGGTTGTAGATATTGCTGGCGTGCCCGGTGAAGTCAAAGTCGTAGGCATTGCGAGACTGGGTCCAGATCCCGGTCAAACCGACGTTCAGTTTATGGCTGACGGCGCCGGTCTGGAACTTGCCGTTGAGGCCGGCCATCAGGCTGGTGTTGTCTTCCTGGTGGGCGATGCGCGAGCCGGTCACGGTGGCGTTGCCCAGGGTGTCGTTCACGGTGGTCGAAGAGTAACGCCCGATCTCGTTGGTGTGCTTGGCACCGGCTGCAAGGTAGGCCGTCCAGTTGTCGTTGAGGTCGTACTCGCCACGCAGCATGCCGAAGGTATCTTCCAGGCTGGTGGTCGCCCAGCTAGGCGCGTAGTTGGTGTCGGCCGAAGGGGCGTCGGGAATGTGGGTCAGTGTTTGCCCGAGGAACACCGAGTTGCGCCCGCCGTTGACCTGCTGCTTCTGGTACACGAAGTCTCCCGACAAGCGCAGGGCATCACCACGGTAGTCCAGGCCGACCGAGAACAGCTTCGAGCGCTGGCTCTCATCGTCCACACCGGTATCGCCTTCGCGCTGGGAGAGGTTCACCCGCGCGCCAAAGCGGTTGTCTTCGCCGAAGCGCTGGCCGATGTCCAGGTGTTCGCCCACCCGGCCGTCGTTGCTGATGTCGGTGCTGAAGCGGCGCAGCGGCACGTCGTCGGCGCGCTTGGGTTGCAGGTTCACACCGCCCCCAATGCCTGAACCCCCTGGAGTCACGCCATTGATGAAGGCGTTGGGGCCCTTGAACACTTCAACCCGCTCCAAGGCATCGGTGGACATGAGCTGCCGCGGCACGATGCCGTACAGGCCGTTGAACGAGATATCGTCGCCATTGAGCGGCAGGCCACGAATCACAAAGGCCTGCGATTGGTTGGCATACCCTGACGCCTGGCGCACCGAGGAGTCGTTGAGCAACACATCGCCAACGGTTTGCGCCTGTTGGTCGCGGATCAGTTTTTCGGTGTAGGAAGACATGCTGAACGGCGCGTCCATGATGTCCTGGTTGCCCAGCACACCCAACTGGCCACCTCTTGCCACTTGGCCACCGGCATAGACTGGGGGCAGGGCACTTGGCGCTGGCGCATCGGCGTTGATGTTGGTGGCGCCCAACTCCAGTGTGTTGCCGTCCTGACGGTTATTCGCATCCTGCGGGGTGACGGGGGCGGCAGCGTGAGCGCCAAGGCTCAAGGAGCAGCAAAGGGCGAGCAGGGTGGGGCGAAACGGCACGGAAAGTCGGGTACGGGTGGGCATGGTCGATCCTGACGGCGAACCGTCACTGTGAGGAATGGGGCAACAACGTTGCGCGTCCTCGCTGCGCGGATACGACTCCGATGCAAATGATAGTGATTGTTATTAATGTTTTGCAACAAATTTGTCGGATTGCGGTCTGCGTGCGCGTTAACGTGCCGCGTTTGTGCAGATGCCGAGTAGAATCACGCCCTGAAAGCGATTCCAGAGGTGCGGTACGGTGGATTTACAGCAGGGTTTTGTCCTGACCCGGCATTGGCGCGATACCCCGACGGGCACGGAGGTCAGCTTCTGGCTGGCCACCGACGCCGGCCCGCGGTTTATCCGACTCCCCATGCAGACGTCGGTGATGTTTATCCCCGAGGCCCACCGCAAGCCGCTGGACGGGTTGCTCAAGGGCGAGCGCGACATCGAGCTGCGCCCGCTGCAGTTGCAGGACTTTCATCATCGCCCGGTGTTGGGCCTCTACACCCGCCAGCACCGCCAGGCGATGGACGTGGAAAAGCGCCTGCGCGCAGCCGGTGTCGATGTCTATGAAGGCGACGTGCGCCCGCCCGAGCGCTACATGATGGAGCGTTTCATCACCGCCCCCGTGTGGTTCGGCGGCACCCCCGACGCCAACGGTGCGCTGTCCGAGGCGCAGATGAAACCGGCCCCCGACTACCGTCCGCCGCTCAAGCTGGTGTCCCTCGACATCGAGACCACCGCCCAGGGCGACCTCTATTCCATCGCCCTCGAAGGCTGCGGCGAGCGCCAGGTGTACATGCTCGGCCCGCCCAACAAGGCCGACGCGGTCGACTTCAAACTCGATTACTGCGACACCCGCGCCCAGTTGCTCGAACGCCTCAACCAATGGCTGGCCCAGCACGACCCCGATGCAATCATCGGCTGGAACCTCGTGCAGTTCGACCTTCGCGTGCTCCACGAACATGCCCAGCGCCTCAAGGTGCCGTTGATGCTAGGCCGGGGCGACGAGCCCATGGCCTGGCGCGAGCACGGCAGCCGCACCCATTATTTCGCGGCGGCGGCGGGACGGCTGATCATCGACGGCATCGAAGCCCTGCGTTCGGCCACCTGGAGTTTTGAATCCTTCAGCCTGGAGAACGTCGCGCAAACCCTGCTCGGCGAAGGCAAGGACATCTCCACGCCGTACCAGCGCATGGATGAAATCAACCGCATGTTCGCCGAGGACAAGCCCGCCTTGGCGCGCTACAACCTCAAGGACTGCGAGCTGGTCACGCGGATTTTCGAGAAGACCGAGCTGCTCAAGTTCCTGCTGGAACGGGCCAGCGTCACCGGCCTGCCCGCCGACCGCAGCGGCGGTTCCGTCGCCGCCTTCACGCACCTGTACATGCCGCTGATGCACCGCCAGGGTTTCGTCGCGCCGAACCTGGGCGACAAACCACCCCAGGCCAGCCCCGGTGGATTTGTCATGGACTCGCGCCCCGGCCTCTACGAATCAGTGCTGGTGCTCGACTACAAAAGCCTCTACCCGTCGATCATCCGCAGCTTTCTCATCGACCCGGTGGGCCTGGTCGAAGGCCTCAAGCACCCCGATGACAGCGAGTCGGTAGAGGGCTTTCGCGGTGCGCGTTTCTCCCGCACCCGACACTGCCTGCCGTCCATCGTCGCGCGGGTTTCCGAAGGCCGCGAAGTGGCCAAGCGCGAACACAACGCGCCGCTGTCCCAGGCACTCAAAATCATCATGAACGCCTTCTACGGCGTGCTGGGCTCCAGCGGCTGTCGCTTCTTCGATACGCGCCTGGCGTCCTCGATCACGATGCGCGGCCACCAGATCATGCGCCAGACCCGCGCGCTGGTAGAGGCCCAGGGGTATGAGGTGATCTACGGCGACACCGACTCCACCTTCGTCTGGCTCGGCAGTGCCCATTCCCAGGACGACGCCAGCCGCATCGGCCTGGCGCTGGTGCAGCACGTCAACGACTGGTGGCGCGAGCACTTGCGCAGCGAGTTCGGCCTGCAAAGCGCCTTGGAATTGCAGTACGAAACCCACTTCAGCCGCTTCCTCATGCCCACCATCCGTGGCGCGGAGGAGGGCAGCAAAAAGCGCTACGCCGGCTTGGTGGTGCGTGGCGATGGCAGCGAAGAAATGGTCTACAAAGGCCTGGAAACCGTGCGCAGCGACTGGTCGCCCCTGGCGCGGCAGTTCCAGCAGGAGCTTTATCAACGCATCTTCCATCGCCAGCCCCATCAGGACTACGTGCGTGACTACGTGCGGCGCACCCTGAGCGGCGAACTGGACGACCTGCTGATCTACCGCAAGCGCCTGCGCCGTCAACTGGACGACTACGAGCGCAACGTGCCGCCCCATGTGCGTGCCGCGCGCCTGGCGGATGACTACAACGATCGCCTGGGGCGTCCGCGCCAGTACCAGCGCGGTGGCTGGATCAGCTACGTGATCAGCGTCAATGGCCCCGAACCGCTGGAAGTGCGCCAAGCGCCCATCGACTACGACCACTACGTCACCCGGCAATTGCAGCCGGTGGCCGACGCGATCCTGCCGTTCGTGGACGACGATTTCAGCACCCTGGTGGGTGGGCAAATGGGCCTGTTTTAAAACGCTTGATTCGTGCGGGCGCAAGCCTGCACTCTCTGTCTCTGACGACCCTCAGACGGCAGCACCTCCATGACCCAGATCACCCTGACCGGCACCACGGTCGAACTCCAACCCCTGCTCCGCGACCACAAGGCCGCCTTGCTTGAAGCCGCCGCCGATGGCGAACTGTGGAACCTCAAGGTCACCAATGTCCCGGGGCCGGACACGGTTGATAAGTACATCGACACCGCCCTGGCCGGGCGTGATGCGGGCACCGTCATTCCGTTCACCATCGTGCGCCGTGACAGCGGCCAGGTGGTGGGCAGTACGCGGTTCTGGAAGGTCGACCGGGTCAATCGCAAGCTGGAAATCGGCCACACCTGGCTGGCGCAATCCACGCAAAAAAGCGCGGTCAACACCGAAGCCAAACTGCTGTTGCTGACCTACGCCTTCGAAGTACTCGACTGCGTGCGCGTACAATTCACCACCGACGAACTCAACGAGAAATCTCGCGCCGCGATCCTGCGCCTGGGCGCCGTGCAGGAAGGCATCGTGCGCCACGAACGCATCATGCCCGACGGGCGCAAGCGCAACTCGGTGCGCTTCAGCATCATCGATTCGGAATGGCCGCAGGTGAAGGCCGGTTTGCAGGCCAAACTGCAACGCTAGGAGGAAAGGCCCATGTACACGCTTTATGGCATCGACGAATCCGGCTCCTGCATGATCGAAATCGCCCTGCAGCGCTGCGCGGTGCCGTGGCGACGGGTCGACGCGGCCTCATGGGCCGAGGGCGAGGGCAGTGATGAACTGGCGCGCATCAACCCGCTCAAGCAGGTGCCCACTTTGGTGACGCCGGATGGCCAGGTGCTGACGGAGAGCGCCGCGATCCTGATCCACCTGGGCCTGGAATTTCCGGGCGCCGACCTGCTGGGCGGCAACCGTGCACAGGTCATCCGCGGCCTGGTGTACATCGCCGCCAATTGCTACTCGGCCATCGGCATCATCGACTACCCGCAACGCTGGCTGGGCAACGTCAATGAAACGGTGCAGACACAGCTGGTCACCGGCACCCGGCGCTACCTGCACCAGGCCTGGGTGGTGTTCGCCGACCAGTTTGCCGAGCAGTTGTTTGCTCCAAGCGGCGAGCCGAATGCACTGGGCCTGATGGCGGCGGCAGTGTCGCGTTGGGACGAATCACGGGAGGCGTTGAACGGCCTCGCCCCGGGCTTTGCACAAACCCTGGCCCAAGTGGACGCCGACCCCATCGTGGCCCCCGTGTTTGCACGGCATTGGCCGCAGTGGAAGGTCTCATGATGTTTCCGTAATCAGTGGAAACAATCACCGCAGACCCGGTCCAACCCCTTGCGTAGCGGGCGTCCTGACCTACGCTTTCTTAAAGTGGTGTAGGAATCATCCTTGAATTTGACTGTCGCAGACATGAAACTCAAGAACCCTGCATGGAATTGAAAGGAGGTGCGCATGCTCATCCGGTCGCTGACCCTGGCTACCTTGATGGCTTTTACGGGGCCGCTGTTGGCCGCTGATGATATCAACCCGCTCAAGCAGGATTTGGGCAAATCACGCCCGCTGGTGGTGGTGGAGCTGGACTCCGGCAACCCGACCCTGGCCACCCTCAAGAAGCAATTGAACGAGCCCGCCACCAAGCAGTCCTTCGAAGAACGCAACATGGTGTTCTACACCGTGTCATTCGGCAGCATCGGTGCCGAAGGCGAGAAGTTCGCCAAGGACCCCAAAGACAGCAAAAAGCTCACGCCACCGGAAACCAACGCCCTGATCCGCGCCCTCAAGCTGGGTGCCGGCAGCGGTACCAAGGTGATTCTGGTGGGCAAGGACGGCGAGAAGAAAGTCGAGAAGACTGTGCCACCGGACACCCTCGACCTGAAGGAATTCTTCAGCGCCATCGACCAGATGCCCCAGGCTGAAAAAGACCTGGCCGCACCGGCCGAACCCGAGCCTGCTGCGGCGCCTCCCGCCAAAGGGGCCAAGCCCGCCAAACCGGCCAAGCCGGAAAAAGCCGGCAGCAAGCCAGCCCCCCAACAACTCGACGACTAAACACATAACCCCTGTGGGAGCGAGCAAGCCCGCTCCCACATTTGTTCAGCGTTGTTCTTGAGATGACTTACGCACCGGAAACGGGAAGTAGAAGAACCGCAAGAACGCCACCCGCTTGATCACTTCCCCGATCAACAACGGCACCACCACCGCCACCACAAAACCCACGCACGCCGCGACAAACGCGTGCAGCCCCAGCCGCTCCAGCAGGTCAACCGTCTTGTGCTGGATCTCACCGTGGAAGATCAGCAGGATCAGGGTGTTCTGGCCAATGTAGGTCATCGCCCGTGTGATGAGGGTCGACACCATCAGCACCCGCGCCAGTGACCAGCACGCGTACACGCCGAGCACCGCCAGCAGGCTGGTCCACAGCCAGTGGTCATAGCGCCGTTGCGCCAGGTCCATGGTGGCGTGGCTGCCAAGGAACACGGCGGCGAACAACGCCACCGAAATCACCAGCGCCAGCCACGATCCTTCGTGCCGACGCAGCCAGTCGCGCAGCAGGTAGCCGCAGATGAAGTAGGTGCTGCTGATCAGCGTGATTTCGAGGCCGAAGGGCAGGCCGGGCACCACCCAGGTCTGGCCACCGATGCTCACCGGTACCTGCCAGAACCACGGCAGTATCCAGATGCCGATCAACAGTTGCAGCACCATCAGCAGGCAGCTCACCGGCAGTGACAGCTTCAGGCGCTGGATCAGGCGCAGCATCACCCAACTGAACAGGATCGCTACCCAGAAGTGCGGCAGAAACCAAAGCGCCTGCCAGGGAATGGTGTCCACCGAGGCATACAGAACGCCGCCGATGTCCGGTAGCAGGGGTTGGCCGCGCAGTACGTCGCGTACGATCACATACACCAGCATCGTGAAGAAAAACGGCTTGAGCAGGCCGTCGGCCTTGCGCACCGCCATCTCCACAAACGGCTGCTCGGGTTTGAAGAACACACCGGACAGGAAAAAAAACAGCGGCAATATGAACGAGGCGATGATCGGGTACTGCAGCTCCAGCGAGTTCGCCACGAACCAACTGTGACCGTACACGATCATCAAGATGCCGATGCCCTTGGCAATGTCCATTTGAATCCAACGATGCTTCACGTGACCTCTCCCTCTCTATAAACCCCTACAGCGCGCCTCACGCCTTGCGCCACGGCTTCAACCACAGCCCCATCCCAAGCAACACCACCGCCCCCGCCAGGGTGCTCAGCCCCAGTTGCAGCCACACGCCATCAATTCGAAACAACGCCAACGCCGCCAACCCCATTACCAGCGCACTGAGCCCCCATTGCCGGGCCCAGGGCAGGTCGCCGAGCAGCGATTGACGCTGCATCAGCAGCAACGCCGTGCAGATCACCCCCGCCAGCGCCGCCAACGGAATGCCCGCCAAGCCGAACACAAAGGGCAGGGCGCCGAGCAATACAACGTTGACCAGGCTGCCGAGCAGTTCACAACGCAGCGGCTGGCGCGTGTCGCCGGCCGCGTAGGCATAACGCGCCAGCAACGCGTTCCAGGCACCGAACACCAGCGGCACGGCAAACCAGGCCAGCAGCAACGGCAACGGCGAATCGGCCGATTGCTTGGGCAGCAGCAAGGCCACCAGGCTCGGCGCGGCGGCCACCAGGCCCACACCGGCCGGTAAGGTCAGCACGCTGGCGGTTTCCAGGCCGCGCTTGAGCAGGGCCAGGCGCTCATCGCCCTGGCGCCGGCTCATCATGCCCAGCAGTACCTGGTTGAGGCTCATCAGCGCAATCAGCGGCAGGTTCATCAGCTTGCGCGCCAGGTTGACCCAGGTCACCGCGCCTTCACCGAGCAACGACGCCACCAGCCGCTCGATCAACGCCAAGCCCTGGCTGGCGCCGTTGCTCAACAGCAATGGGCCGATGCGTTGGCCCAATTCCCGCAGCGGTGTAAAGGACAGTTGCCAGCGCCACGGCCGCCAGCCCAGGCGCCAGATCGACGGCAGCAGTGCCAACGGCATCAACAAGCTGCCGGCCAGGCACGCCAATGCCAGGGAGTGCGGTTGCGTGGCGGTGCCGGCCAGGGCGAGGTAGGTCACCGGCGGCAGGTTGAAGAGCAGCGAGCCCAACCCCGCCAGCACAAAGCGTTCGCTGGCCTGCAACGGAATACTGAACAGCGCATGCAGCATCAACCCCGGCACGCACCAGGCCACGATCTGCAGGTTGCTACTGGCCAAGGCTGTGGCGCTGGTTGCCAAACCGGGGCCGAGCAACTGCACCAGCCAGGGCGCCAACACCGTCAGCAGCAGACCTGTGACCAGGGCAATCAACATCAACGCCGGAAACAGCACCGCCAGCCAATCCAGGCGCTCGCCGTCCTTGCGCTCCAGGTACAACGGCAACGCGGCGGCACTGAGCACGCCACCGGCCAATGACATGCGTAACGCTTCGGGCAAGAACAGCGCGATCAGGAACGCATCGCTGCGCTCTCCCGCACCCCAGGCCGCCACCAGCAACCATTCACGGGCGAACCCCAGGCACAGGCCCAGCAGGGTCGCCAGGGTCAGCCAGACGGCGGAGCCGAGCATGGCTAAGGCCGCGCGCCGTCTAGGAGAGATTTGCCCGGCGCCACGCTCTTGACCTGCGGCAGGCGTGCCGGAAACAACCGGCGAGCCTCCAGCACATTGATGCCCACCATCAACCAGAACAGCGCCACCATCACCACGGCAAAACTGAAGTAGTGGTCGAACAACCCACTGACCAGCGCAGAAAGAATCCCTGCGGTACTGCCCAGCCACAGCGCATTGTCCTTGGTCAGCCGGATCGGGCCTTTTTCAGGGCGCGCTTCACGCCACCAGCGCACGGTCACCGCGACAAAAAACAGCATGCCGGCGATGCCGGTCTTGTAGATGAAGTTCAGCCAGAGGTTGGAAATCCCTAGGAAGTGCGTGCCGGGCACCGGTGGGTCGACCTTGAAGCCAATCCCGAACGGATAGGCCGCCATGGCTGCGGGGAACATGCGGTACTCGTCAAAACGCACTTCGGTACTGGCGTTGCTCGACGAGAAAATCGTTGCCAGACGGTCTTGCAACGGCGGGTACGCCATCACCAGCGCCACGGTCAGCGCCGCGCCGATCATCAACAGACGCCCGGTGTACGGCACACGTCGCGTGGCCATCCACATCAGCACCAGCGCCAGGCTGACCATTGCGCCACGGCTACTGGCCAACAGCAGGGCTGCGGCGCCGAGGCACGCCACGCCCAGGCCCAGTGCTCGCTTCCAGCCCTGTTCGGTCATGCCGAAGCAGAACGCCAGCGGCAGCAGCAATGCCATGATTCCGCCGATGGCGTTCGGGTGCATCCACGGCGAGCCCATGCGCGAAGACATCGCCTCAAGGCCGAATTTGAGCATCTCGAAGTTGCCGTAGTTGAACACCGCCAGGATCGGCGCAATGCCTGCGCCGGAGCGTGTGCGCACGAACACGGCGATCGACAGCACCAGCATTGCCAGGGAACCCAGCAACAGGGCAATCACCAACGATTCGCGCTGTTTGTGTTCCGTCAGCAACTTCGCGCAGAGGAACACCGCCGACAGGCTCAGCAGCCAGCGCAGCCAGTTGGCCACGCCACTGGTGTCGGCGTGGATGGTCACCTGGCCGACGATGAACGGGAACACGCTGAACAGCATCAGCCACAACAGCATCTGGTCGGTGGGGCGACGGGTGAGGCTCGGTGTGTCGGGCAGGCGCGCCAGAAAGTTGTGCCACAGCACCGCGCCCCAGGTCAGGGCCAGGATCGCCTCGCTGACCGTACTGCGAATGCCCAGGTTGACCGTCGAATACGGCATGAAGGTGGCCACCCCGGCAAACAGCAACAGGCCCCACAGGGGAAAGCGCAGGATGGTCACCGCAGCCGCCAGGCCGATCACCGCCAGGAACGCCTTGGCCGGTGACAGCGCCAAGGCGAGGGCACCAAAAAGCAGGCCGAACAGGATCGCGACGAGGCTTGCCAGGGATAGTCTCACTTCAATTCCTCGATCAGTTCGGCCAGGCGCCGACGGTACGCCTGGCGGTTGAAACGCTCGGCCCATTGGCGTCGTTGCTCGGGCGATTGTTCATCGGGCCTCTCGCACAAACCCACCATCAGCTGCACCAGGGCCGGGCCGTCGGTGGGCGAAAAGCGCGGCGCCGACGGCGGGGTGATTTCATCCAACGACGTGCCGCTGGCCACCGCCACCGGCGTGCCGACACTGAGGGCCTCGATCACCGGCAAACCAAAGCCTTCGGCGTAGGAGGGCTGCCACAGGCGTGAGGCCTGGCGGTACAGCGCGTGCAGCTCGGCGTCCGACACACCGCTCAACGCGCGGATGCCCGGCAGGTTGCGTTGGGCTTCGGGCAAATGGTCGAGGCTGCCCACCAGCACCAATTCCGGCACGCCCGGCGACTGGCGACGCGCCTGCTGCCAGGCCTCCACCAGGAACGGTACGTTCTTGCGCAATTCACGGGTGCCTACCAACAACCAATAGCGTTCGGGCAGTTGGCGCGCGGTGAGGTCGGCTGCCAATTCGACAAAGCCATCGACCTGATTGGGCAGCACACGGATCTTGCCGGCGGCCTTGGGAAACAACCGCGCGGTTTCATCGGCGCTGTACTGCGACGGTGTCCACACCCGGTCAGCGCTGTGCACCGCGTAGGCAATCGACAGGCGATCGCTGGTCTTGTAGATCAACGCCTTCAAGCGGTTGGCGTGGTAGTTGTTCAAGGTGATCTGGAACAGGTCATGCAACAGCACCACCGTGCGCAAGCCTTTGGGCTTGGGCGGCAACGGCAGGCCCATATTGAAGGTGCTGATGTACAAGTCGATGTGATGCTCGCGCAACGCACGCGGCAGGAAGCCCGCCTCGAAACGCAGGCGATTGTGCGGTTGGTGCATGGCGGTCTTCGCGCAGCCCCAGGCCGGGCAGTGGGCCTGCAAGCGGGTTTCATCGCCCAGGGGCGCCACGGTGAACCGCGCCAGCTCGATCTGCGGCAACGCACGCAGGGCATCTTCCAGGGCATACACCTGGCGGCTGATCCCCGATTGCGGCGACGTGCCGACGGTGCGGTAATCCAGGCCTACACGCATGCGGGCTCCTTTTGCTCGAGTGGCGACAGGCTGGCGTACACCTGCTCCAGCTGGCTGGCCGCCACACTCCAGTCATGGGCGCGGCGCACATAGGCGCGCCCGGCTTCGCCCATGGGCGCGGCGGCGTCGGGAAATTGCAGCAGGCGCACCACCGATTCCGCGAGGCTGGTGGCGCTCTGGCCGCCGAGGTAGTCCAGGCCTTCGACCAGGTCCAGGCCGGACACGCCTTGGTCGGTGCTCGCCAGCGGCAGGCCGGCGGCCAGGGCTTCGAGTACTTTCAATTTGGAGCCGCCGCCATGGCGCAACGGCGCAAGGAACACCGAGCAGCTCGATTGCAGGTTCAGCAGGTTTGGCACAAAGCCTTGCCACTCAATGCGCGGGTCCTTCCAGCGTTCGCGCCAACTGCCCGGCATGCCGAAACCACACACGCTCATGCGCGCCTCGGGGCAACGCTCCCAGACCTTGGGCAGAATCTCGTCCAGGGCCCATTCGATGGCGTCCACGTTCGGGGCGTATTCGTAGTTGCCCAGGAACAATACACGGCGTGTCGACGGGTCGGGACGGGCCGCGGCAAAGTGATCGCAATCTACTCCATTGACCACCACCGGCACCGCTTTGCCGGCGATCTTTTCCAGCACCTGGGCGTCCGTGTCGGTGACCGCCACCACCTGCGCCGCCTGGCGCATCACCCGGCGTTCCCAGCGGGCATAGCGCCATTGATCGTAGCGAATGAACGGCAACGCCCAACCCGGCAAACGGTCGTAGGTGGCGGCGCCAAGGGCCGACTCCACGTTGTGTTCGGTCAGCACGAACGGCTGGGATTTGCGTAGCAGCGTGTCTTCATAGGGCTGGAAGGTGTAGCTGTGTTCGATCTGCACCACGTCCCAATGCTCGTTGAGCAGCTGGTTGAAGGTGTCCTGCAGGGGGCCCGACAAACCGTTCACGCTGGCCAGCAGCGGGTAGGGCGCAAACAGCCCGGCGACCAAGGTCTTGAAGCTGCGCAGTGGGCGACGCGGCAGGATGATCAGTTGTTCGAGAAACGCCTCCAGCACCTGGCGATCGGTGAGCGACACTGGGTGTTTGTCATGCAGCAGCAAGGTGATCCGATGCCCACGGGCGGCCAGGCTGCGCAGCAGGTGGAACTGGCGCGTCTTGCCACCGCTGGTGGCGGGCCAGGGCGAGTAGGGCAGGATCCATAGAATGCGCATGGCGGGCTTCAATCCCATAACAGAATTTGCAGGTTCGACTTGACCGGTACGGTCAGGCCGTTGGTGCCACTCACCGGGGTTTGCGTGCCGCGCAACGGGTCGTAGAGGGTGGCGCTGGTCAAGTTGGGCAAGTGCGCGCTGCCGCCTTCGGCCGACCAGAAGAACCACAGCTTGTGCCCGTCGGCGCGGGTCCAGCCGATGCTGAACAGGCCGTCGGGCAACTGGTCGGCGGTGGGCGGGTCGCCGGGGGTGAGTTGCGGGCCGCTCACATCGAGGAAGTTCTTCAGCGCGGTGTAGGCCGGCTTGGGGTTCGCGTCGATGTCCAGCAAGCCGTAATACTGGTCACGCACGCTGGCGCGTTGGTCGAGGTCGCTGAGGGTGAACAGGAAGATCTTGTCGTAATCCATCGCACTCATCAGCGCCACGCGCCGCACGATGTAGTCGGCCTGGCCCTGCTGGGTGATCAGGTCCTGGGCGTCCTTGGGCCCCGGGTAGGTGGACCAGCCCCATTCGGTGCTCCACAGGGTTTGCACGCCTGCACCACGCAACGCTTGATTGAGTGTGGTGGTCTTGCTGATGAAATCCAGGTTGGACGGGTCGTTGCCTTCGGGCAGTTGGGTGTAGGGGTGATAGGAAATGGTGGTATTGAGGCTCGCCACCCCCAACGCGCCGAGTGCACTGAACATGGTCTGGCCGTTGGGCATCTCACTGAAAAACGCCATGCCTGCGGCCACCACGGGTTTGTTCGCGTCCACGGCGCGCAATGCAGCCGCGGTGGCGGTCAGCAGGGTGGCGTAACCGGCCGGGTCGGCCACCGGGCGCCAGAAGCCGAGCAGGTTGGGCTCGTTCCACACCTGCCAGGCATTCACGCTGGGGTAGCGCTGGGACAGCAACGCCATGCGGTTGGCAAACAGGTTCGGGTCCTTGGGTGGGTACTGGTCCTGATAGGGCGCACCCACCGGCGCGGTGGTGGCGAAGGGCGCCGAGCCCACCAGGTAGAACACCGACTTGAGCTGGTTGGTTTGCAGGTTGCCCACCAGTTGATCCAGCGTGGCGATCTGGTACTGGCCCTGCGCAGGTTCCAGCTGATCCCAATGCAAGTCCAGGCGCACCCACTCCAGGCCCAGCGCCTTGAGACGGTCGATCTGCTTCTGGTAGAGCGTGGGGCTGAACCACAGGAACTGCGCGTTCACCCCCAGGAAGTCTTTCCACACCACCACCTTGCTGCCCTTGAGCACATGGTTTTCGGCGTCGGCCTGGCGCCCCCACAGGAAGGCGGTCAGGCCAAGGGCGGCGATGACGGCAAGGGTGGCCAGGTAGGTGCGTTTACGCGCCATAGGGAACTCCCGCAATCGCCTGCTCGAACAGCTGCTTGAATTTCTGCGCGGTCAGGGGCCACAGGCGTTCGCGGCCGATTTCCCCGGCGCGTTCCGCCCAGTCCCGAGCCAGCAACGGCGTGCGCGCCAGGCGCAACAACTGCTCGCTCAACGCCGCCACATCGCCCTCGGGGAAGATCGCACCGTTGCCGCTTGCCACTTCTTCGGCAAACGCGCGGGCGTTGGAGGTGATCGCGCCGCGCCCGCAGGCCGTGGCCCAGGACAACGCGCCACTGGTGCCACGCTGGCGGCCCAGCAGGCCGAGTTTTTTCGATTCACGGTACGGCAGCACCATCACATGGTGCGCCTGGATGGTCTGTGCGATCTCATCGGCCGGCAGGTTCAAGCGCCAGTCGATCACACCCGTCAGGCCCAGTTCGGCGATCTGGCTGTTCAGCTGTTCCAGGTAGTTGCCGCCCGCACCAAACGCCATTTCAGGGGCAGTGCCACCGGCCAGGGTCAGGCGCACACGGTCACGCAATTCGGGGGCTTGTTTGAAGACGTCGGCCAATGCCTGCAACAGGTCTTCAATGCCTTTGCCACGGTAGATAAACCCAAAATACAGCAGGTGCAAGGTGTCCAGCGAAGGCAGCGGTGCCGGGGCAATGGCCAGGTTGGCGTGGTTGATCACCGCCACCTTGCCGGCCGGCAACTGCATGCGCTCGCCCAGGCAATCGGCGCCCAGGCGAGTGAGGGTGATCAGGCGCGTGAGGCCTTTGGCGACCTGGCGCTCTTCGCGCAACGTCAGCGGGTCGGCCAGCACCACCGCCGCTTGCGGCAACGGGCTGGGCAGGCGTTCCAGCAGGTTCAACGGGAAGGGCAGGCGTTCGCGTCGCCACACGATGCGCTCCGGGTCATGCACGGTGGCCGTCAGCGGCAGGTTGGGGTAGGCCTTGCGCAGTTCGCGCAGGGCCAGGAACTCACCGAGCCGCCCGCCGCCCAGTTCGGCGTGGACCAGGTCCACGCTCTGCCAGTCGAAGCCACCGAGAGCCCGCTGGACCGCCTCGCTGTTGCCTTCCACGCCCGCCAACGGTGTCGCCACCGTCACGCCCACTTGCTCCAGGGCCGCCTTGAAATGGTTCGCGTAGTCGGCGATCCCGTTTTTTTCCGGCGGCAAAGGAGCGAGTAGGGCGATGCGCATCAGAACGCCCCCCGGTACTTGGCGATGGTGCGGAGTACCTTGGCCGGTACTTCGAACTTGCGACGGTTGATGATGATGCCGTCCACCTTGCCGAACGCGGTGTTGAGGATCGACAGCGCGTGTTCCACCACCGGCACCGTGCTTTTCTGGGCTTCCACCACCAGGCCGATCAGGTCGGCACGGCGCAGGGTGATAAACGCATCGCGGTTGTCCAGCAGTGCCGATGCATCCAGCAATACCACCTCACCCGGCTCGGCCGCCGCCTGGCCGCCGACACGGACGTTGATACCGTTCTCCTGCAGCAACAGGCGCAGTTGCTCCACCACAAAGGTTACCCCTTCGCCGTGTCGCGCCGAGGTCAGCCCGAGGGTCAGGCCATGGTCGGCAATGCGGTCAGGCTGCAGCAGGCTGTACAGCCGATAGATGCTGGCGTTGAACGCGTTGGTACTCTGCGCGGTGGTGGTATCCAGTTCCGGCAGGGTGGTCCACAGCGGCAGGCCGAACTTGCGCTCCACCAGGCCGCCGTCGTGAATACGCTGGTCCAGCAGGTAGCACAGGTAGATCACCAGCAGCCCGACGACGATGGCAAACGGGATCGCCAACACCAGCATCACCAGGGTTTTCGGGAAGATGCGGCCCGGGTTCAGGGTGGCTTCTTCGATCACCGCGATGTTGCTGATCTGGCTGTTGTCCAGCTCACGGTCGATGCGCGATTTTTCCAGGTTGTCCACGTACAACGCGTAGTTGCGCTCGGTGGTGTTCAGCTCGCGGGAGAGGCGGGCCAGCTCCGGTTCAATCTCCAGCGCATCCTTGCGTTGCGCTTCCAGGTTCACCAGTTGTTTCTGTTGTTGAACCAGCTGGGTGCGCAGCGCCAGGTTGTTGCTGGTTTCATCCAGCAGCACACGCTGCAAGTGGATTTCCAGGGTGTTTGGCGCGCGGTTTTCCGAGCTCTGCACGGTGTTGCTTTCACTGGCGACCTGCACCCGCATGGCCTGGATCGACGCATCCAGGGCTTTGACCGGCGGCGCGTTGTCCGTGTAGGTGCGCATCATGTCGGCCTTTTCCAGCAACTTCTGGTTGAGCAGGCGACGCAAGTCTTGTTGTTGCGGGTTGAGCGCGATCTGGCGAACCGTGGTCACTTCCTTGGGCTGGCCCTTGAGTTGCTCACGGGTGCTGGCGATGGCGCTGTCGGAGGAGGCGATCAACCGTGTGGTGTTGAAGGTTTCGCCACGCAGCACGTTGATGCGCTCGGACAGGTCTTCCAGGCGATCGGTGATGCTCGCTGCGCCGATTTCATTGAGGTGCGTGAGGATCTGCTGCTTGTAGCTCTTGATCTCGTTGGCGCTGGTGTTCACCTGGCCTTCATAGAACGCGTACAGGCTCTTGCGGCCCAAGGCCTCAGTGCGTTCGGCGATGTAGGTTTCGACCCAGTTCTTGACCACGGCCTGGGCGATTTCCGGGTCGCCCCATTTGAAGCTGATGTCCATCACCGTGGAACCTGCGGCGTGGCTGACCTCGAAGTTCTTCTCAAGGCTGGCGGCCAGGCGCTCCACCGGCGTGGTCTTCTCGACGATGCCGACGGTTTCCAGCACCACGCGCAGGCCATCGAACACGCTACCGACACCGGCCTTGACGTAGTACTTGGTGCGCTTCCAGAAGCCTTCGGGCGGTGGCGCGTTTTCGATGATTTCCAGGTAATGCTCGGCCACTGCACGCACGATCGGGCGCCCGGTCAGCAGGCGCTCTTCGTCGACAATCGGGTCACGCTGGGTGCTGGGCATCACCAGCGCCTGGCGGTTGCTGATCTCGATCGGCAGGGTTGAGTCGCGGCCTGGCTTGACCAGCAGGCGTGCGGTGGATTCGTACTTGGCCGGCAGCAGGAACGCCCCCAGCAGGATGATCACCAGCGCCGCGACGGCCGCCAGCTTGAACTCGTGCCGGAAGATGAAGAACAGGCGCAGAAGATCACGAAAAGAACGGATCTCGATCATGGGATGTCGCTCCTTTAGTTATTGCCGCCGCTGGTTTTGGTGTAGTTGTAGCCAACCCCAATGGATTTGGTGAACGGGATCAATTGGTTCAAGTAGGTATCCACTCCCTGGATGCGTTCGCCCACGTTGGATTTAGGCACGAACACCACGTCGCCCCGTTGCAGGCGTACCGGTTTGCGCCCGTTCGGGCCGGGTTTGAGGTACTGGCTGAAATCCAGGAAATAGGCGTGGTAGGCGCCCTGGGCATCCTCGCGCAGCAAGGCGACCATGCTGGCATCGCCCGAGGGGTTCACCCCACCCGCACCGATGATGGCTTGCTCCAGGGTGTTGGCCGTGCCGATCTGCACCGCCGTCGGGTTGTTCACCGCGCCGCCGACGATCACCGAGTTGCCCGGTGCCTGGTTGATGTTCACCGTCACCCGAGGTTCGCGGTAGACCGGGGCAAGCTTGTTGCTCAGCTCCGTCGCCAGCTCCGAAGGCTGGCGCCCGGCAACCTGGATCGGCCCCAGGAACGGGTAATTGATCTTGCCGTCGGTTTGCACCGTGTACAGCGTCAGCTCGTAGATGGTGCTGACGTTGAACGCCGACAGCGTCGGCATCTCCCCGGCATCACGCACGATGCGCAATTGGTCGCCGACGCGGATGCGTTCCACGGCCTGGGGCAGTTGTGCCAACTGTTCGAGGGCGCGCTTGCCGTCCTCGACGGCCTGGCCATCCGGCCGGACGATGCGCGCAGGGGTATTGCAGGCGGCCAAGGCAATCATGGCCAGGACGAGCAGGGTTCGTTTCATCAATTGGGACTTCCTGTTGGTCATGATGCTCACCTCCAATAACCGGGGAACATGCTGATGCGCCGCTTGAGGGCGAGGGGGAGCCGGCGTTCCAGGTGACCCAGCCGGTAGCCGAGCAACTTGAACGCGCTGCGCACCAGTACTTCGGGTACGCGGTGCAATGCACCGGCTGCGCGTAACGCCGCGAGCTCAGCCAGTACATAGCGTTTACCTTCACCGCCCGCGTCGCCAAAGGCCTGACGGATCCAGGGTTCGCGACCGTAGAACACGCCAATGTCGAAGTAGCGGTGAAACTCATCCATGAGTCGGTAATCGTGGGAGTGGTACACCCGCGCCGAAGCGGCGTAGCGCACCTTGTAGCCTTCCAGCAGCATGCGCGCGGCCACGTAGGCGTCTTCGCTGCCGATCACATCGGCGGGGAAGCCTCCGACGGCCTGCAAGGCGCTGCGTCGGTACACCGAAAACGAATCGGAGCTGAAGCAGGTCTTGATCCCCAGTTCCGGCGCATCGGCCAGGCTTTTGCTGCGGCTCTGGTCCGGGTAGTTGAAGTGCCGCGATTGCGCGCCCAGCACCCCGGCACCCGGGTGCGGCAGCTGACGGCCGTAGGCCACGCCGTTGAGCGGGTCTTGCTGCAGTTCGTCAAGCAGGTTGGCGAAGGTGTCGGGGGCGGCCGGGATCGCATCCTGGGTCATCACGATCAAGGCCTCGCCCTCAACCTGCTCGCTGGCCCAACGCCGCGTGCCGCCGTGGTTGAAATCACGGGCGTCGATCACTTCGACCCGCGCGCCAAACTCACGAAAGCGCGCCACGGTGTCATCGCTGGAGGCGCTATCGACCACCAGCATCTCGTCCGGTTGCAGGCTTTGCATCTGCAGCGCCGGCAGCAGTCGCGCCAGGTGACTGGACGCGTTGCGGGTCGGGATGATCAACGAGGTGCGCATATTATTTTTTCACGTCGAGGGGCGCGCGCCCGTAGATGTCGTCGAAGCGTACGATGTCGTCTTCGCCCAGGTACTCGCCGCTCTGCACCTCGATCATCACCAGGTCGATGATGCCGGGGTTGGTCAGGCGGTGCTTGTGCCCAGCCGGGATGTAGGTGGACTCGTTGGCGTTGATCAGGAATTCGCGCTCGCCATTGGTGATCTGCGCTGCGCCACTGACCACCACCCAGTGTTCGCTGCGGTGGTGATGCATCTGCAGCGACAACGACGCCTGGGGCTTGACCACGATGCGCTTGATCTTGAACCGGCTGCTTTCCTCCAACACGGTGTAGGTGCCCCACGGCCGGGTGACGGTGCGGTGCAGGCTGAACGCCGGATGGTTCTGGCGTTTGAGTTCGGCAACGATGTAGCGCACATCCTGGCTGCGGTTGGCATCGGCGATGAGCAGGGCGTCCGGGGTGTCCACGATGATCAGGTCACGCACGCCGACGGCGCCAAGCACGCGTTTGGGTGAGTCGATGTAGCAGTTGTGCACGTCATGCAAAATCGCTTCGCCATTGACCTGGTTGCCATGGGCGTCGCTGGAGGTGAGCTGGCGCAGGGCTTCCCAGGAGCCGATGTCGCTCCAGCCGATGTCGCACGGCACCACCGCCACTTGCTTGGATTTTTCCATCAGCGCCACGTCGATGGAGATATCCGGCGCGCTGCCAAAGGCTTCGGCCTCCAGCTCACGCTGGCGTGAGGTCTTGTTCTGCAGGCTCTGGCTGTGTTCCAGCGCGGCGCTTGCAGCGCTGAGCACGTCCGGCGCATGGGTGGCGAGTTCGTCCACCAGGGTGCTGGCCTTGAAGCAGAACATGCCGGCGTTCCACAGGTGCTTGCCGCCGTCGAGGTAGGCCTGGGCGGTGGCCAGGTCAGGTTTTTCGACAAAGCGTTTGACACGGTTGCCGGTGTCCAGCGCTTCACCTTTTTCGATGTAGCCAAAGCCGGTTTCCGGGTGGTCGGGCTGGATGCCGAAGGTCACCAGGTAGCCGGCCTCGGCGAGGTCGCGGGCCTGGGTCACGGCGTGGGCGAACGCCACTTCATTGAGGATCAGATGGTCGGCGGGCATCACCAGCAATTGGGCGGCGTCACCAAAATGTTCCTGCACGTGCAACGCCGCGACCGCGATGGCCGCCGCCGTGTTGCGACCGAACGGCTCCAGCAGCAGGTCCAGGGGCAGGTGCGCCTTGTTCACCCCACGGTAGTCATCGAGGGTGCGAAACAGCAGGTCACGGTTGGTCACCGTGAGCACGCTTTCCACGCCGGGCAACTTGGCGGCGCGCTGGAAAGTCTTTTGCAGCAGGCTCTGGCCGTCGCGCATGCGCATGAACGGCTTGGGCATGTTCTGCCGGGACACCGGCCACAGCCGCGTGCCCGAACCACCGGAAATAATGCAGGGAATCAATCCGTTGAGGGTATTCATCAATAGACCTCCTTGGTGGACAGGACGGCGGGGACCGTCATGAAGACGATGTACAAGTCAAACCACACCGACCACTTGGAGATGTACTCCAGGTCGTACTCGACACGTTTCTGGATCTTGAACAGGGTATCGGTCTCGCCCCGGTAACCGTTGATCTGCGCCCAACCGGTGATGCCCGGCTTGACCCGGTGCCGCGAGCTGTATTCGCTCACCGCCACTTCGAACGGAATGCCGGCGGCCTTGGTCGCCGTGGCGTGGGGGCGCGGGCCGACCATGGACATGTTGCCCAGCAGCACGTTGAACAACTGCGGCAGCTCGTCGATGCTGGTCTTGCGGATGATGCGGCCCACGCGGGTGATGCGCGGGTCTTTGCGGGTGGTCTGCTGCTCGGCGGTGAAGTCGCTCTGGTCGGTGAACATCGAGCGGAACTTGAACACGCGGATCTCGTTGTCGTTGTAGCCATAACGGTTCTGGCGGAACAGCACCGGGCCTTTGGAATCGAGCTTGATCGCGATCGCCGTCGCGAGCATCACCGGGGACAGTGTTATCAGTGCCAGGCTGGCCAGCAGCAGGTCTTCACAACGCTTGATAAACGGCGACCAACCCCGCAGCGGCAACTGCGAGGTGTTGAACATCAGGATGCCGCCCACGTCGGTGATGCGGCTGTGGCCGTAGCGCAGGGCCGCCATGTCGGGCACCAGCATCACGTTGACCGACATTTGCCGCAGGCGATTGACCAGCCCATGAATGCGCTGCTCGGCGGCCCAGGGCAGGCAGATCATCACTTGATTGACCTCTTCGGAGCGGATCAGTTTTTCCAGGTCGCGGGTGTTGCCCAGCAACGGCAGGTTGCTTAGCTCCTTGGGAATGCGTTCGGTGCGGTCATCGATGAAACCGATCAGGCCGGAGCGGATGTCGCCGTTGCGCTGCAGGTGGTCGGCGACGTGCACGGCGGTGTCGGTGAAGCCCAGGATCACCGTGCGTTGCAGGTATTTGCCGTTGCGCATCAGGTTGCGGTACAGGCGCAGCATCACCAGGCGTTCAACGCACAGCAGGCCCAGGCTGGCGAAGTACCAGGCGGCCAGGTTATGTGGGTTGAGTTGCGGGAACATCTGCAGGATCTGGTACATGAACAGCAGGATGCAAAACGCCGCCGTCCAGGCCACTACTTTGGTGCGCAGGCGCAGACGATTGCTGAACAGCTCTTCGGAATAGATGCCCATGGCCTGGAACATAATGATGGTCATGACCGCGAAAAACAGCAGCAGGCCGAGGAAATGAGGGCGCATTTCGGGGTCCATCGGGTCGAGGAAATACACCAGGACCAGCGGTGGCAAGATGGCCGTCAGGCCATGGATCAACTTGACGAAAACAACAAAGAACTCAACAAAACCGGCGCGCGTCAAAAACAGGCTATCGACTGACGACTTTTCTCGCATAAAACATCCCTCATTGCACTCCAGGCTCTCTGCTCGGCTGTTTGATCAATAAGGCAGCGAACTGCTTTAGAGCGCGAGTCGAACTACGGCTACTCTGGGTAAAACGCAACTACTCCATCCTGGACGGAGGAAACCTGCGGGGTAGTGACTTAAGGAGTGTTCCCTGTGTATTGCTTAGTCAACGAATTGACGATGGTGCGGAGGCGGTGTGCTAGACACGTTAATTAATCTTTTTTGCGGCATTTTATTGACTTTCCTTGTCCGGACACTCGGCGATTGGGTGTGATTTTGAGTGTAGGAACAAATGTGAGAATTTTCCTGTTTAACCGGAAAACCTTTTTTGAAGAGGCGTAGGAAACGGGGACAAAGAAGGGGTGACAGGGTGCACTAAGTGCCCGGTCACTGGGGCGTTCGCGGGATCGGAAGTTGTCTTTCAAGCTCACGGTGAAATGGCGCGGTTCTCCCTGTTAGTTGCTTCCAGAGGCGGTGTTCAAACCGGTTCGACGACAGCGGGGGCGTGTGATCAGTGACGCCGGGCAATGTATCCAGCACAATTTTTTGTTCGCCCCTGAGCGTGCGGATTAATCTGCGGGTTTTCCCAATGGAGGGTGTGAGCATGATCGATCTGGCGACCCTGGCGGTGTTTTCCGGTGCAGTCTTGTTGCTGCTGTTATCGCCGGGGCCGAACATGGCTTTTGTGATCAGTCACGGTGTCTCCCACGGCTGGCGCGGTGGCATGGCCGCGACCCTGGGCATCAGCGTGGCCGACCTGCTGCTGACGGCGTTGACCGCCACGGGCGTGACGGCGCTGGTGGCCAGTTGGCCGCCGTCCTTTGATCTGATCCGGTATGCGGGGGTGGTCTACTTACTGTGGCTGGTGTTCAAGACCTTGCAGAAAAGCCCTGGGCTGGACACTGACGCGGTCAACCGTGTGCCACTTGGGCGGGTGTTTATGCACGCCACGCTCAACAGCTTGCTCAACCCGAAGGCGCTGTTGTTTTTCGTGGTGTTCCTGCCGCAATTCGTGCAACCGCAGGCGGGGCCCATTGCCCTGCAGTTGATGCTGCTCGGCGGGGTGTTGACGTTGATTGCTACGGTGTTTCATGGCCTGTTGGGCGTGTTCGGGGGCGCGTTGAGCCGGTTCTTTTCCAGCCGATCCCAAAGCGCCTGGCTGCAGAAATGGGGGCTGGCGACCGTACTGATGGTGCTCGCGGCGCGATTGGCCGTGATGTCCCGCCCGACCTGACCCCGCAAAACCCGAACGATGCGACATCCCTGTAGGAGCCGGCAAGCCGGCTCCTACAGGGTTTTGAGCTCCTACAGGTGTTGTCAGCCCAGGCGTGCCGCGGCCCGTGCGACGATTTCACCACGGGTCTTGCGCGATTCGGCGGTGCGTTTGCGTGCTTCTTCCAGCACATGCTTGGGCGCGGTCTCCGGGCTGCCCGAATCGAACGGTGGCGCCGGTGCGTATTCAATCTGCAATTGCACCAGTTGTGCGGCCGCTTCGCTGTAGAGCTCGGCCGCCAGGGTCAGGGCAAAATCGATCCCGGCCGTGATGCCGCCTCCGGTCAACAGGTTGCCGTCACGCACCACACGCGCCTGCACCGGGATCGCGCCGAGCGGGGCGAGCAGGTCGTGATAGGCCCAGTGAGTGGTGGCTTTGCGACCGCGCAGCAAGCCCGCTGCGCCCAGCACCAGCGAGCCGGTGCACACCGAGGTCACGTAGCGCGCGGTCTGTGCCTGGGCCTTGAGGAAGTCCAGGGTCTGCGGGTCTTCCATCAACGCACCCACGCCGGAACCCCCCGGTACGCAGATCACATCCAGGTTCGGGCACTCGGCATAGGTCATCGTCGGCGCGAACACCAACCCGGTGCTGGACGTGACCGGCGCCAAGTCCTTCCACACCAGGTGCAGCTTCACGTCGGGCAACGAGCCGAGTACGTCATACGGGCCGGTGAGGTCGAGTTGCTGGATACCGGGAAACAACAGAAAGCCGATCTGCAAGGTCATGAATGAAGCTCCGATAAAGGGGTGGACGGCTTCACTGTAGAGGCCTAGGCTTTGGCGAATACGCCATTGAGCCCACAAATCACGCCAATCATGCCGAGACTCATCCACGTACTCGCTTTCGACAATGCCCAGGTGCTCGACGTAACCGGGCCACTGCAAGTGTTCGCCTCCACCAATGACCTGGCGCGCCAGCGCGGTTTGCCGCTGCCCTACGCGGTGTCGGTGATCGCCGCTCAGTCGGAACCGGTGAAAACCTCGGCCGGGCTGGCCCTGGTGGCCGAGCCGCTGCCCGCCGTCGACCAGCCCTGTGACACCCTGGTGATCGCCGGTGGCTGGGGCGTGTACGGTGCCGCCGAAGACCCGGCCCTGGTCGACTGGGTACGCGAAAAGGCCCGGCATACCCGGCGCATGGCGTCGGTGTGCACCGGTGCGTTCCTGCTGGCGGCCAGTGGTTTGCTCGACGGTTGCCGCGTGGCCACCCACTGGACGCGCTGCGAAGAACTGGCGCGCAAGTTTCCGCTGCTGACGGTGGAGTCCAATCCAATCTTCATCCGGCAAGGCGCCATCTGGACGTCAGCCGGTGTCACCGCCGGCATCGACCTGTGCCTGGCGCTGGTAGAAGAAGACATGGGACGCGCCATCGCCCTGGAAGTGGCGCGGCACCTGGTGGTGTTTCTCAAGCGCCCGGGGGGCCAATCGCAATTCAGCGTGGCGCTGTCCCTGCAAAAGGGCGACAGCCGTTTTGCCCAGCTCCATGCCTGGATGGCGGAAAACCTCACCCTCGACCTCAACATCGCCACCCTGGCCGCCCAGGCAGGCATGAGTGAACGCAGCTTTGTGCGCCACTACCGCGCCGAGACCGGCCAGACCCCGGCACGGGCCGTCGAGCTGATCCGCGTGGAAACTGCGCGCCGGCAATTGGCGGACAGCAGCGCCTCGATCAAACGCATTGCCGTGCAATGCGGTTTCGGCTGTGAAGAGACCTTGCGCCGCAGCTTCCTGCGGGCTTTGTCGGTGACGCCCCAGGCTTACCGCGAACGTTTTTCGCCGGTGTCGTAGGCACGTAATGCCTGTAGCGCTTCAAGGGTGATCTGCGGTGCTTCCTGGAACACATTGTGGCCAACGCCGGCCAGCACCTGGCGGCGATAAAAACCGGTGAAGTGGTCCACGTCGTCATCCTCCACCGGCGCCGGGCCCACGCCATCGTCGGCGCCGCACAAGGAAATGCTCGGCACCGAGATCGGCGGTTTCAGCGCCAGGGCCTGTTCGATGGGCTCCAAGGCCGGATCGCCCGGGGCGTACATGAAACGATGACGGTACGAATGAATCACCACCTCGACAAAATCCGGGTTATCGAACGACGGCGCCGTCTTGGCATACAGCCCTGGCCCCTCGGCCCAGGTTGGCGACCACAGGCGCCACAACAGCTCGCATAACTCGCGGCGGTTGGCGGTCAAGCCGTCCACGCCACGCTGGGTATGAAAGTAGAACTGGTACCACAGCCGATGCTCCGTCTCCGGCGCCCTGGGCTTGAGTGATTTGGCGATGTCCTGGATGTTGTAGCCATCCCCGGTCACCAGCGCGCGCACCCGCTGCGGCCACAGCGCCGCGACGATGCACGCTGCACGCCCACCCCAGTCAAAGCCGACAAGGGTGGCCTGGGGGATCGACAGCGCATCCATGAAATCCAGCAGGTCGGTGCCCAGCGCCGCCTGTTGCCCGGAGCGCATCACCTGCTCACTGACAAACCGCGTCGGGCCATACCCGCGCAAGTACGGCACCAGAACCCGGTAACCGCGCTCGGCCAGCACCGGTGCAATCTCGTCATAGCCACGCGGGTCATAGGGGAAGCCATGCAGCAGGATCACCGGCTCGCCACTGGCGGGCCCGTGGGCCTCATACGCCACATTGAGCATCGGGGTGCGGACATAAAGTCGCGAAGCAGTTGGACTCATGGTGGGCTCTAACGCAGTAGCCGAAGGTGCACAGACTTTAGCCCAAACCGATGACGGCGCGTGGTGCGGTTTAAGGCAGGGGGGTTACTTGTCTAGGCCGAGGTCGGCACTTTCCAACACGTGTTTGAAGTGGTGCCGCCACAAATCCACCCCCAATTTTCCCGACCGATCCAGCGACGAGCCCACCGTCAAATCACTGATCAACGTCGGCTGCAACCCGGCATCAAACAACGCAAAACCCGCCGCCAGCACGCAGGTGTCGGTCTGGATGCCACACACCAATACCCGCTCCGGTGCCAGCGCCTTGAGGTAGGCGATCGTCTCGGGCGTGGGTGCATAGCCGTGCTTGATGAAGATGCGATCCGCCGCAATCAGGCTGTGGTCATCCGGCGCAGGCTGCCAGCCCAGTTGGCGGGCGAAGGGGGTGATGCTTTCGTCGTGGCGTTCCACGGTGGCCACCGACGGCAAGTGGCCGAGCAGGGCGTTGATGCCGTCGACCAGCCACGCCGGTGGGTTGAAGGACGGTTGCACGTCGATGATCAGCAGTACCTGGCGCATTGCAGCTCCTGAGGGCGGCCCGAGGGCTGCCCATTGTGCACACGCCGCTTCAGGGTTGCCAGGTGGTCTTCTCCCCGCTGAGTTTGCGGTCCAGGAAGGTCGCCGCGCTGATCAATGCCAAATGGCTCAAGGCCTGGGGCGTGTTGCCCAGGTGCCGGGCCTGACTGTCGAACTCTTCGGCGTACAAACCCAAGGGGTTGGCGTAGCGCAGCAACTGCTCGAACTCCAGGTGAGCTTTTTCCACTTGCCCGGCGCGGGCCAGGCATTCGACGTACCAGAACGAGCAGGCGGCGAATGCGCCTTCGGTGCCTTGCAGGCCGTCGATCTGGCTGTCGTCGTTGCGGTAGCGGTAGACCATGCCGTCGCGCACCAGGCTTTTCTGGATCGCCTCCAGTGTGCTCAACCACCGCGGGTCGGTGGCCGCGACAAAGCGCACCAGCGGCATCAGCAGCATCGAACCGTCGAGTGCCGTGCTGCCGATGTGCTGCACGAAGTGGCCGCGCTCTTCATTCCAGAAATTGCTCCAGATGTCGGCATAGATGGCTTGGCGTGTTTCATCCCAGCGGGCGAAAGGAGCGGGCAGCGAGCGTTTGGACGCCAGGCGGATCGCGCGGTCCAGCGCCACCCAGCACATCAGACGCGAGTGTAGGAAGTGATGCTGCTCGCCGCGCATTTCCCAGATGCCCACGTCCTGTGTGTTCCAGATTTCGCAGACCTGGTCGGCGACTTCCACCGTGTGTTTCCAGCCTTGGTGAGAGATGGCTTCGCCGTACTTGTTGACCAGGTACACCGCGTCCATCAGCTCGCCGTAGATATCCAGCTGGATCTGGTCGAACGCCTCATTGCCGATGCGCACCGGCTGGGCGCCACCGTGGCCGCTCAAGTGCGCAAGCGTGGCTTCGGGCAGTTCCTGGCGGCCGTCGATGCCGTAGAGGATATTGATTTTGGTCGGTTGGCCGCAGCAATCGCTGACCCGGCCCTTGAGCCAGCGCATATAGGCGTTGGCTTCCTCGACAAAGCCCAGGCGCATGAACGCATACACGGTGAACGAAGCGTCGCGGATCCAGGTGTAGCGGTAGTCCCAATTGCGCTCGCCGCCGGGCGCCTCGGGCAGGCCGAAGGTGGCAGCGGCGATGATTGCGCCGTGTTTGCGCGAGGTCAGCAGCTTGAGCGCCAGGGCCGAGCGGTTGACCATTTCACGCCAGCGCCCCCGGTAGTTGGATTGGGCGATCCAGCCGCGCCAGAATTTCAAGGTGTGCGCCAGGACGAGGTCGGTGCAGCGGCTGTCGACGCGTTCGTCGTCTTCACCGCCGAGCACAAACTCGGCGCCTTCGTCCTGAGCCAGGGTGAAGGTGGCGACGGCTGCAGCGTCTTTGATCTGCAACGGCTGGCTGCTGGCGAGGAGGAGGCCGGGTTGGCCGTCGGCGCTGAACAGCACCTTACCGTCCACGGCGCTGGCCCGGGTGGACGTGCGCGCATAGTCATGGCGCACGGCGCAGCGCAGGTGAATGGTTGCGTTGCCGCTGACCACCCGCACCCGCCGCACCAGCAGCGGCAGGTCGTCGATGTCTTCGCTGATCACCAGCAAGTCGGTGATTTCCACCACGGCTTCGTCGCTGAGCCAACGGGTTTGCAACACGTTGGTGTCGGGCAGGTAGATCTGCTCGCGGCGGGCGTTGGGCAGGTCAGGGGTGAGCTGGAAGGCACCGGCCTGGGGGGTGTCCAGCAGCGAACAGAAGATCGACGGGCTGTCGAATTCCGGCCAGCAGAAAAAGTCGATGCTGCCCTTGTCGTTGATCAGCGCCGCACTGCGCATGTCGCCGATGATGCCGTGGGCATCGATGGCACTCTGAGGTTCGTTGTTGAAATCAACCATTGCCACGGAACTCCGGATACAGGCTCATGCCGCCATCGATAAACAGGGTGCTGCCCACCACATAGTCGGAAGCATCGCTGGCCAGCCAGACCACCGCATTGGCGACGTCTTCCACATCACCCACACGACCGTAGGGGATCAGCTTGAGCAGTTCTTTTTCCGCTGCGCCTTCGGTGGCTGCGCGATTGATTGCGGTACGGATCGCCCCGGGCGCAATGCCGTTGATGCGGATGCGTTGTTCGCTGACTTCCTGGGCGAGGGTGCGCATCAACATTTCCACGCCGCCTTTGGACGCCGCGTAATTCACATGCCCGGCCCAGGGGATCACCTGGTGCACCGAACTCATGTGGATGATCTTGCCGGCCGCCCGCGACACACCGTCACGCACACCCTGGCGGTTGAAAATACGCACGGCGGCCCGCGCGCACAGGAACTGGCCGGTGAGGTTGACGCCGATCACGGTGTTCCAGTCGTCGAGCGTCATGTCGACCAGGTTGGCGTCTTTCTGCAGGCCGGAATTGGCCACCAGGATATCCAGGTGGCCGAAGGCATCGAGGGTTTGCGCGAACAGGCGTTCGACGTCGGCCTCTTTGGACACGTCGCCGCCAATGGCGATTGCACGCCCGCCGCTGGCGTTGATCTGCGCCGCCAGGGCTTCTGCCGGCGCCGCCTGGGAATTGTAATTGAGCACCACCGCCGCACCGGCTTCGGCCAGGGCCTTTGCCGCGCCTGCCCCAATGCCGGAGCTGGCGCCGGTGACCAGGGCCACTTGTTGCTGCAACGAAATCTGCATCGCCCACCCACCGTTTTATGAGAGTCCTCTCAGCTGACTGGTGCGGCGCTGTGGAAGTTCACCGGGGTTGGATGAAGACCGATTCATACCTGATGTGGCAACAGTGTTTGTCCATTCGGTCGGGTTTTACCGACGGTTTCAAGGCTTGATGACTCCGATCTGCTGCAAAAAGGTCAGGTTATCTTCCAGGTGCCAGTTCTCGGCAATCTTGCCGTCGGCGATGCGATAGATATCGGTCGCAATGAAGTTCACCGCCTGCCCCTGGCCCTGTACGCCGTTGAACGTGCCGGTGAAATGCCCGGTGAAGCGCAGGTGCGAAACGACCCGATCACCGCTGACAATCATTTGCTGCACCTCACATTCCAGGTCAGGCACCGCGCCATGAAAAGCCTTCGACGCCGCCAGTGGGCCTGCGAGGCCTTGAGGGCGGCCTGGCGGCAAGGCCCGGTCCATAAAATCGGCGGCCAACGCTTCACGCGCAAGTGCCGGGTCGCCGGATGACCAGAAGGTTGCGTAGCGGCGTGCTGCGAGGGTCTGCGCCTGGATGTGCGTGGGCTTGGCGCCTGGCTCGGCAATGAGAACCTTGGGTTTTAGCAGTGGCGGTTCCGCAGCCGTGACGAGCGGGCTCATGACAGCAGCAGCTAGCATTGCGACGGCCATTAGCGTACGCATCAGGCTTCTCCCGCGGTGAGTGTTGGGTAGTCGCTGTAACCCTTGGCGCTGCCGCCAAACAGTGTGGCGTGGTCGAGTGGGGCGAGGGGCAGGTCCTGGGCCAGGCGCAGTGGCAGGTCCGGGTTGGCCACAAAAGGCCGGCCGAACGCCACAAGGTCGGCGTAGCCGTGGCTGATGACCCACTCGGCACGTTGGACGTCGTAGTTGCCGGCGACGATGATCGGGTTGCTGAAGCGGGCACGTATCGCTTGGCGGAAGGCTTCGGTAAACACCGGCGCGTCATCCCAGTCGGCCTCTACCAGGTGCAGGTAGCCGATGCCTTTGCCTTGCAGATACTGAGCTGCCTCAAGAATGGTCGGCAGAATATCCGGGCAGGCCATGCCGCGCGCGGTCAGGAACGGCGCCAGGCGAATCGCGGTGCGCTCGGCGCCGATTTCCTGGCTGACTGCGTCGACCACTTCCTGCAAAAAACGCAGGCGGTTGGCGCGCGAGCCACCGTACTCATCGGTACGCGTGTTGGAGGTGGTGCGCAGGAACTGGTCGATCAGATAGCCGTTGGCCCCGTGAATCTCGACGCCATCAAAGCCCGCACGCATCGCGCGGCGCGCAGCTTGGCGGAAGTCCTCGACGATCTGCTGGATTTCGGCGTGGGTCAGTGCGCGAGGCGTCGGGCAATCGACCATGGCGCCCTGCCCGGTGGCGGGGTCGACTTTCCAGATTTGCCCTTCAAAGGGCTCGGCGGAAGGCGCCACCGGCAACTCGCCGTTGTGAAAATCGGGATGGGACAACCGCCCCACATGCCACAGTTGCAGGAAGATGCGTCCACCCTCGGCGTGCACCGCTTCGGTCACGCCCTGCCAGCCGTGTACCTGCGCTTCGCTGTGGATACCGGGGGTGAAAGAGTAGCCCTTGCCTTGAGGTGAAATCTGCGTGGCTTCGGTGACGATCAAGGCCGCCGAGGCTCGCTGTGCGTAGTACTGCGCGTTCAGGGCATTGGGGATATCGCCGGGTTGGCTGCTGCGTGCACGCGTCATGGGAGCCATGACCACGCGATGGCGCGCGCTGATTCCAGCGAAGGTGATCGGACTGAACAGCGTCGAGAGTGTCGTCATGGTGAAGATCTCCTGATGGTGAGGTGATTGCATGGAGCAAGTCTGCGGCAGGGGATCCAGATTGATAATTGAGCTACTGTTTGATGGATATTCAAAAAAATTGGAATAATCATGGACAACTTGGGTGACATCCGTTTGTTTGTCGAAGCCGCGCAGTTGGGCGGTCTCTCGCTCGCAGGCCGCAAGCTGGGGCTGTCGCCGGCCGCTGCCAGCGCGCGGTTGCACAAGCTTGAGTCCTCGTTGGCTACCCGCTTGTTCGAGCGCACCACGCGTCAACTGCGCCTCACCGATGAGGGCCGGCTTTATCTGGAACACTGCCGCCAAGCCCTGCAAGCGTTGGACGATGCCCGTGCGGCACTGTCGGCAGAAAAAAACGAGATTCGCGGCAAGATCCGTATTTCGGCCACTTCGGACTTTGGCCGTCATGTCCTCAACCCATGGCTGGACGAATTTACGGCCCGATACCCGCAGGTGGTGCCGGCGCTGCAGTTGTCCGATTCACTCTCGCACCTGATCGCCGACGACGTCGACCTGGTGATCCGATTCGGCGTGCCCCCGGACAGCTCGCTGATCGCCCGACCGCTGGCTGACAATCGCCGCGTGCTGTGCGCGGCGCCCGGTTACCTGGCCCGCAAGGGCACGCCGGACCATCCGCGACAATTGGCCGATTTCGATCATATCGTCGCGGGGCAGTCAGGCTGGTCGAATGAATGGCGCTTGCAGCGTGGCGTGGAGGAGGTGCTGTTCAAGGTACCGCTGGAGGCAGCCCGGGAAACCAACGACGGTGCTCTCGCTCGGCAATGGGCGGTGGACGGCCATGGCATTGTGCTGAAGTCAGTCTGGGACGTGGCGGCGGATCTCACTGCCGGGCGCCTGATACGGCTGATGCCCGAGTGGCAAACAGCTGAAGCGCCGGTGCATGCGCTTTACCCGCGCAGCCGTTATCTGGCGCCGAGGGTGAGAGCACTGTTGGATTTTTTGCGTGAACGGTTCGAGCAGGCTTCGGGACAGATGCCGTGTTAAGGCGGTGTGGCGGGGCGAGGGCCGATATTTTTTTGGGTAATCCATTAACCACAGACACGACGGGTAGCAATTGCTCCACTTAATAGGAAGCATTACTATTCACGCCCCCGCCTTCCCAGTGCACCCGCGATGATTCCTCAGCCGCCCCGCAGAACAGGCTTTTTCGAGCATTACGAAGAGTTGATCGGAACCTGGACGCGCCGCCTGAGAAACCGTCAGCAGGCCGAAGACCTGGCCCACGACACCTTTGTGCGGGTGCTCGAGTCGCGTTCGACCGAGGTTGAGCAACCGCGCGCCTATCTGCATCAGACGGCGCGCAATATCGCCGTTGACGCCTACCGCCGCGAAGACCGGCGCGAGACGCTGGCGCTGGAAGCCCTAGAGCAGAGTTCGCCTCACAGTGGCGACCCGGAGCATTTCATGCACGCGATCCAGTTGGCGGACTCCATCGAGCGGGCCTTGGCCGAGTTGCCGCTCAACTGCCGCAAGATCTTCATCTGGCAGAAAATCGAGGGCCTCACCCAGCAGGAAATCGCCGTGCGCCTGGGCCTGTCCAAGAACATGGTGGAAAAGTATATGATCCGCACCCTGCGGCATCTGCGTGACCGCCTGGACGCGATCGCCCCATGAACCCAGCTCGCCCTGAAACAGGACCTTCCATGATGGATAGCCGTGCCCGCGACGAAGCCGCGCAATGGTTTGTACGCCTGCAAGACGGCCCGTTGAGCGGTGAAGAGCGCCAACGGTTTGATGCCTGGCGTGCGGAGCAGCCCTCGCATCAATATGAATTCGATGTCTTGCAAGGGCTGTGGAGCGCCACCGATCTGCTGCCCAAGGCCCGGTTGCAAGCCCTGTGCGATGCGCCGGCCGAGCGCCCCAAACGCCGTGCCCTCCTGCGTTATGCAGTGGCTGCGAGCGTGGTGGCTGTCGCCCTGGGGCTGGGCCTGTTCAGCGGCCTGGATCACCCGAAACCCTACAGCGCCGAATTCAGCACCCGCCTGGGCGAGCACCGCCAGGTGGCGTTGCCCGACGGTTCGGTGATGGACCTCAACAGCCGCAGCGTGGTCGCCGTGCACTATGAAAAGGGCCGGCGCGGTGTGGAGCTCAAACAGGGCGAAGCGATGTTCAGCGTCGAACATGACACCAGTCGCCCCTTTATCGTGGCGGCCGGGGCAGGGCAGGTGACGGTCACCGGCACGCGGTTTGACGTGCGCCGTGATGACGACCAGACCCGCGTGGTGGTGGAGGCCGGCACGGTCAAGGTACAGGGGCGTTCTGCGGACCAGAGCGTGACGCTGACGGCAGGCCGGGGCACCCATATCGATGCACAAGGGCAAGTCGCCACAGCGTACGCCGTGAACGCTGACGAACTGACGGCCTGGCGCACGGGCAAATTGGTGTTCAACAACGCCAGCCTCGGTGAAGTGGCGCGGGAAGTGTCGCGCTATCGCGAGCAGCCATTGCGGGTCAGCACGGCCGCGGTGAGAGACCTGCGCTTGACCAGCGTGTTCAAGTCCAGTGACACCGACGCCTTGCTCAAAGCCTTGCCGCACATCCTGCCGGTGGCCTTGCGCACCTTGCCGGATGGCAGCCAGGAAATTATTTCACGCTGACGTTCAGGTTTTTTCCGAGTTCTTCGTCTTCTCCTGCAACTGCAACTGGTTTGCATTAACAGCCGCACACTCTTGCGATCACAGGACTAGGTTCGACGTGAAAAAACTCGCCGTGAAAAACAATAAAGTCTCCCGCTGGGCGCCCCTGGCCCTCGCACTGGCCGTCAGCGCCGCGCTGCCCGAAGCCTATGCCGATGACGGCATTCACATCCGCGCCCAACCTTTGGGCGCGGCGCTGAGCCAGCTGGGCCAGCAGACCTCCCTGCAAGTGTTCTTCAGCCCCGACATGGTTGCCGGCAAGCAGGCGCCTGCGGTCGACGGCAACCTCTCGCCTGAACAAGCCCTGCGCCAATTGCTGCAAGGCAGCGGCCTGGACTACCAGATTGATGCGGGCTCCGTGACCCTGCGCCCGCTGAGCAAGGGCACCGGTGAAGCTGGCTCGCCCCTGGAACTGGGCGTGACCGACATCAAGGTGGTCGGCGACTGGCTGGGTGACGCCAACGCCGAAGTGGTGCAGAACCACCCGGGCGCACGTACCGTGATCCGTCGCGAGGCGATGGTGGAGCAGGGCGCGATGAACGTCGGCGACGTGTTGCGCCGTGTGCCGGGTGTGCAGGTGCAAGAGTCCAACGGCACCGGTGGCAGCGATATTTCCCTCAACGTCGGTGTGCGTGGTCTTACGTCGCGCCTGTCACCACGTTCCACGGTGCTGATTGACGGCGTACCGGCCGCGTTTGCCCCCTATGGCCAGCCGCAACTGTCGATGGCGCCGATTTCCGCCGGCAACCTGGACAGCATCGACGTGGTGCGTGGCGCCGGCTCCGTGCGTTATGGGCCACAAAACGTCGGTGGCGTGATCAACTTCGTGACCCGCGCCATTCCCGAGAAATTCTCCGGCGACGTCGGCACCACCCTGCAAACCTCGGCCCACGGCGGCTGGAAGCACATCGAAAACGCCTTCGTCGGCGGTACGGCCGACAACGGTATTGGCGCGGCGTTGCTGTACTCCGGTGTGAAGGGCAACGGTTATCGCAGCAGCAACAACTCCAACGACATCGACGACGTGATCTTCAAGACCCACTGGGCCCCGACCGATCAAGACGATTTCTCGCTCAACTTCCACTACTACGACGCCAGCGCCGACATGCCCGGTGGCCTGACCCAGAAGCAGTTCGACGCCAACCCGTACCAATCGGTGCGTGACTGGGACAACTTCAGCGGGCGCCGCAAAGATATGTCCTTCAAGTACATCCGTCAGATCGACGACCGTACCCAGGCCGAAGTGCTGACCTACTACTCCGACAGTTTCCGTGGCAGCAACATCGCCAACCGCGACCTGAAAACCATCGGCTCCTACCCGCGCACCTACTACACCTTCGGCATCGAGCCGCGGGTGTCCCATGTGTTCGACGTGGGCCCCAGCACCCAGGAAGTCAGCCTGGGTTATCGCTACCTCAAGGAAGGCATGCACGAGCAGGCCAGCAGCCTGAACCTGGTCAACAATGTGCCCACGCCAGGCGGTCAGAGCGATGGCCATGTCTACCAGGACCGCACCGGTGGCACTGAAGCCAACGCCTTCTATATCGACAACAAGGTCGATATCGGCAAGTGGACCATCACCCCGGGTATTCGCTTCGAAGACATCCGCACCGAATGGCACGACCGCCCGGTGGTGGCCCTGAACGGCACCCGCACCCAGGAAAAACGCCGCGAGGTCCACAACAACGAACCGCTGCCGGCCCTGAGCGTGATGTACCACGTCTCCGATGCCTGGAAACTGTTTGCCAACTATGAAACCTCGTTTGGCAGCCTGCAGTATTTCCAGCTGGGGCAGGGCGGCACCGGCGACCAGACCGCCAACGGCCTGAACCCGGAGAAAGCCAAGACCTACGAGATCGGCACGCGCTACAACGACAGCGTCTGGGGCGGCGAAGTGACGCTGTTCTACATCGACTTCTCGGATGAACTGCAATACGTCAGCAACGACGTGGGCTGGACCAACCTGGGCGCCACCAAGCACCAGGGGATCGAGACCTCGGCCCACTATGACCTGTCGAACCTGGACCCACGCCTGGAGGGCCTGACCGCCAGCGCCGGTTTCACCTACACCAAGGCCACCTCCGAAGGTGACGTGCCGTTCAAGGGCCGCGACCTGCCGTTGTACTCCCGTGAAGTGGCGACCCTGGGCCTGCGTTACGACGTGAACCACTGGACCCACAACCTGGACGTCTTCGCCCAGTCCGGCCAACGTGCGCCCGGCACCGGTACCACCTACATCACCCAGGGCACTGCCGATGGCCAGTACGGCGATATCCCGGGTTATGTCTCGGTCAACGTGCGCAGCGGGTATGACTTTGGCGCGCAACTGTCGAACCTGAAACTGGGTGTGGGCGTGAAAAACGTCTTCGACCAGCAGCACTACACCCGTTCCAGCGACAACAACGCCGGGTTGTACCTGGGCGAGCCGCGCACGTTCTTCGTGCAGGCCAGCGTCGGGTTCTGACCTGCCGTCAACGTGAACAATCGCAGCCCCAGGGCTGCGATTTTTTTTGCCGGTTTTTTGTGTCTGGAACGGTTTATGCCCAATTGCCACATAGGTCACATCCGCCGGCTTGATCAAGCCGGGCGTTATTCAGATCTCGAGTCAGGGCCAACCAATGACGTCTACCTCGTTTCATTCTTCGCAGAGCATGCGGCACGAGCCTTTGCGCGGTGTGGGTGAAGCTGAACCGCCAGCGCCCGACGACAATGCAGTCGGGCTGGCATCGCCGATGCTGTCAGATGACCATGCCGCCCAAGTCCATCGAATGAGGACCTTCGTTGGCCAGCGCAAATTCCAGGCGCCTGTCGCCGATGACTTTTCCCGCGGCATGCTGGCCAGTGGGCAACCTCCAGCTCCCCGCAGTCAATCTTCGAAACGCACCGGCACTGCGCTGATCAACGGCCTGGTCGCCTGGTGGCACAAGCAGAAGGCGGACTGATCCTGCACTCACCGGGTTTTTACATGCTGAAATTGGTATTCGTGTGCGAACTGGAACTGCCGGGTTTATCCAGCCACATACTTGCAGCCGGCTGATGGGGTCAACGCGTTGAGCCTGGCCACTACGGTGGCATTCATCGAGCAAGTATGCATTTGAGACAAGTTGGAGAAACCGCATGACTATCGAGGGCGCATTACCTCACGCATGGCAGACGATCTTGGACGGATCGGCTGCACGGCCGGCCGCGCCTCCCCCCACGGCCCACTCGGACGCGTGGAGCGGGGCCCCGGGCACGGCCCAGGCTCAAGACCTTCCACAGGGGCCAGCGTCTCGCAGGCCTCTGTTGTTGCGTGGAGCGCTGTCGGGGTTACATCGGCGCGCGTTGCAAAACCCTCCTGCTGCGCGCACGACCTTTTCGCAACCCGGAGCAACATCGACGGACAGTCAATTGGCCGCAGCCCTTGAGAAAGGCTATGACATGTTGCACCCCTTCCTGAAGGACGGACGCTTGACCTGCTCGTCACTGCAGCTCCTCGCCGCCCAGCGCATGGGTGAAAGCGAGGCATTGGACCGGGTGATCCCGGTGGCCCGGGAAATACTCCAGCGCCCCCGGTTGAGTGATGCAATCCTGAGCAGCGAGGGTGACATCACCCGTGACAGCCTGCGGGCCGCCGCCAGCGCGTTGCCGGGTAACAGCTCTCCAAGTGTGTACAGCCAGGACCCGTTCCATGCCCAGGGCAATGCCCAAGTGGTCCAGGCGTTTCAAGGTCTGTTCGAGCAGTTGAGGGATAAGTCCAAGGACCGTAGCTATTTTTTCGAGCCCCACCAATTCGTGGAAATCGTCACGCTCAAGAGGGTCATGCAGGACCCTTACGACGTCGATCAAAGAGGCGAGGCCGTGCTGGACCCGTCTACTGGCATGCCCCGGCCGAAGTACAGTGAGTTGTGTGTCTACACCGCGAAGAACATCATCGAGCGCCCGGGGTTATTGCGTTCACTGGAGCGTGCCAATGGTGCTCGGCTGTTCGGCCCGCCCCACCAGGAAGGCTGGCTGAGCAACAAGAGCCTCGATCGCTGGTTGGAGCAGGATGAGGCTCACAAAGCGAGGTGACGGAGCCTACACCTTGAGGATCTTGCCACTGATCGCCACCGCTGCCAGCAACACTGCGATCAGCACAAAGGCCGTGCTCAGGCTGCTGCCATGGGCGATAAAGCCGATCACGGCGGGCCCGGCCAGGATGCCGGCATACCCCAGGGTCGTGATGGCCGGCACCGCGATATGCTCCGGCATGACCTTTTGTTTGCCCACTGCGGTGTACAGCACCGGTACGATGTTCGAGCAGCCGGCGCCCACCAGCGCGTAGCCCAGCAACGCGGCTTCCCAGGCGGGGGAAAGCGTAGCCAGTAGCATGCCCGCGGTGGCCAGTGCGCCACCGATCACGATCACGCGGGTGGCGCCCAGCCGGTGCACGATGGCATCGCCCATCAGGCGCCCGGCTGTCATGGTCAGGGCGAAGGCGGCATAGCCCAGGCCCGCATAAGCTTCATCCAGGCCACGTTCGGCACTGAGGAACACCGCGCTCCAGTCAAGGACGGCGCCTTCAGCCAGAAACACGATGAAGCACAGGCAGCCGATAAACAGCACCACGCCATGGGGAATCGCAAAGGCCGGTCCCGAGCTCTCACTGCCGTAGGGCAACAGGTGCGGCCCGGCCTTGAGCAAGGCCACCGCCATCACTGCGATCACTACAAGAGTTGCCTGCAAGGGGGAAAGGCCCAGCCCCAGCAACCCGGCCACTCCTGCCGCACCGACGATGCCACCCAGGCTGAACAGACCGTGAAAGCCCGACATCATGGTCTTGCCGCTGGCGCGCTCAACGATCACCGCTTGCAGGTTGACTGTGGAATCCACGGTGCCCAGGCCCGCGCCAAACAGGAACAAACCGGCCATCAGCCAGGGAACCGAACTGACGGTCGCCAACATCGGCAGCGCCACGCAGATCAGAATCGTTCCTGCGGTCAGCACGCGTCGGCAGCCGTAGCGCGAGGCCAAGGCACCCGCCACCGGCATGGCGATGATCGAACCCACCCCCAGGCATAACAGCAGGAGGCCCAGCGTGCCCTCGTTGAGTTGCGCGCGTGCCTTGGCATAGGGCACCAGTGGCGCCCACGCGGCGATACCGAAACCTGCGATAAAGAAAGCGATGCGGGTCGACATTTGTTCCAGCCGCCCGGGAACCACGGGCGCTGGGGTGGGGATGGCAGTCATGAAGAATCCTTGGTTTTGCGTTCAAAGAACGATGTCCGGCGCGACATCCTTGCACATCAGGCCGCATCGAGCGAGCCGGGTTCCCTGATGAGCAGGATCGACGTGACACTCATGAATATTATTTTTACAAACATGGAACGTGAGGCGCTCTGCCAACCACACAGGCTTTGTCAGACGTGGCCTGGAGGGGGCGTAATCTTTGTGAGCACTGATGAACCCCAGAGTTCTCGCAAGGGGGACCACCTTCCAGGCCACTTCTCGACTGAATTCAGCAGGTAGTTTCAACCGACGGTTTCCCACACAATCGCGTGGCTTATTTCTTTTTCAAAAGTCAGCGACTGCTGGGGAATCACGCTATGACCCACTTCTACGATGCCCGCGGCAATATCTATGGCGTGATCAGCCCGGCCCTATTAAGACGCCAAGGCATCAACATCCCTGATAGCGCCGCCGAAGCTGCGAATAGCCGCCAGGCGTGGGCGGCTTCAGCCATCGCAGCCGAATGTGGCTGGGGCTCAGTGCCACGCCCTGCGGATGCCAAGGCCCACCGATGCGATGGGCTATTGGTCGGGCCGTTCCAGGCCGAGGCACCGTTCGATGTGCTGATCGTCAACACCGACGGCTCCCTCGCCGAGCGCAGCGGCAATGGCCTGACCATCTTCGCCCAGGCCCTGACCGACCAGGGCTTGCTGAGCCAAGGGTGTGAGTTGCGGGTGCATCACGATAAAGCTGATGCGCAATCGCCGGTCATCACCCGGGTGGAGCCTGCGGTCTACGAGCACGTGACGGGGTTCTGGCTGGCACTGGGTTTGCCCGAGTTCGGGCCGCAGGCAGTCGGTGCCCGTGGCGTGGACAGCGTGAAAACAGCGAACCGTGAATTCAGCCAGGTGGCCTCACTGACGGCGCTTGAGCCGCAATGGTCGTGCAGCCAGTTCGTGCGTGTGGGCAACCCGCATTGCGTCACGTTGGTTCAAGACGCCGCGCTGCTGCCAGATAATGCCCGAATGCATCAACCTGCGTTGTTCGAACCCTTGAAAGCCATTGCATTCGCGCCACCGGCGGGCGGTGGCGTTCCGTGTGTCGCGGGGGTCAATTTGCAGTGGGCGGCCCGTGGACAGGGCAATCAGGTACTGGCGCGGGTATTCGAACGCGGGGAAGGGCCTACGGCATCCTCGGGGACCAGTGCCAGTGCCGTGGCCTGCGCGGCGTGGCGAGCGGGGTGGGTCGAGGGCGGTGAGGTCGCGGTGGTGATGCCGGGCGGTACGGCGCCTGTGCGATTGCTGACACAGGGCGACACCTTGTTGAGCGTCAGCCTGTTTGGCACGGCACGGCCACAAACCTGAAACAGCATCCAGGCGCGTTACAAAAACGTCACCTGCGCCGGCTGCCGCTTCATTAACACCTTGCCATGGCGGATCGAATACAGCGCCAGGCCCTGGCTGCGGATCACCTCATAGTCGCTGTCTGCCGACAGGATCAGCAGGTTCGCTGGGCGCCCCGGCTCAAGACCGTAACGGTCGCCCAAGGCCATGGCCTTTGCGCTGTTGTCGGTGACCAGGTCCAGGGCGCTTTGCAGGGTGCGATAGCCGAGCATGTGGCAGATGTGCAGACCGGCTTCAAGCACGCGCAGGATGTTGCCGTTGCCCAGCGGGTACCAAGGGTCGACGATGGAGTCCTGGCCGAAGCAGACGTTCATGCCCGCTTCCAGCAGTTCGTTGACGCGGGTGACGCCCCGGCGTTTCGGGAAACTGTCGAAGCGGCCCTGCAGGTGGATGCTTTCGGTGGGGCAGGAAACAAAGCTGATGCCCGAATGCCCCAGCAGGCGGAACAGCTTGGCGCAGTAGGCATTGTCGTAAGAGCCCATCGCGGTCGTATGGCTGGCGGTGACGCGCGCGCCCATGCCACGGCTGCGGGCCTCTTCGGCGAGCACTTCGAGAAAGCGCGAGTGTGGGTCGTCGGTTTCGTCGCAGTGCACATCCACCAGGCAACCGGTGCGCTCGGCCAAGTCCATCAGGAATTTCACCGAGCTTACGCCCTGGTCGCGGGTGTATTCAAAATGGGGGATGCCGCCGACCACATCGGCGCCCAGTCGGATGGCTTCCTCCATCAGTTCCCGGCCATTGCGGTAGGACTCGATGCCTTCCTGGGGGAAGGCGACAATTTGCAGGTCGATCAGGTGCGTGCTTTCTTCGCGCACTTCCAGCATGGCCTTGAGCGCGGTGAGGTCCGGGTCGGTCACATCGACGTGGGTGCGTACATGCTGGATACCGTGGGCCGCCAGGGCCTCGATGGTCTTCTTGGCGCGAGCCTTGGTGTCTGCCTGGGTGATGGTGGCTTTGCGCTCGCCCCAGCACTCGATGCCTTCGAACAGCGTGCCGCTCATGTTCCAGCGCGGCTCGCCAGCCGTGAGGGTGGCATCGAGGTGGATGTGGGGTTCGACGAAGGGCGGGATCACCAGGTTGCCGGCAGCGTCCAGGTCATCGCCCGCCAGTACGGGCGCCGTGGTTTGCGCGGTGATGCTGGCGATCCGGCCATGTTCCAGGTGCAGATCATGCAGGCCTTCACGGTGGCGCAGGCGGGCGTTGATGATGTGCATGGTCAAGTTCCTCTTGGGCAAAAAGCAATCAGGCGTTCAATGTGGTTCAGTCGAACAGTGTCTGGGAGGTCTCGCCGCGATGAAAGGCAAACGCGGCTTCCAGGTCGCTTTCGATGGTGCGCCCTCGGGACAGCGGCGGCAGGTCATCCAGGCTGAAAAAGCCCACTTCGGTGGTTTCGAACCCGGCCATGGGGGCCAGTTGATCGACGCGCTCACACAGGAAATACAGCTTGTAGAAGTCCCGCACATCCGGGCGATACAAGCCCTTGGCCTTGTGGGTGACGCTGTACAGCGCCCGTGCGGTGACGGTCAGCCCGGCCTCTTCACGGATCTCCTTGACGATGTTTTCCGCCGCCGACAGGCCGATATCGGCATAACCGCCCGGCAATGCCCAGCAGCCATCGGTCAATTCGCGCACCAGCAGGATCCGGTCGCCTTCGATCACCGCGCCCCGCACGTCGATCATCGGGGTGGAATAGCGCTTGGCAAAGTCCGGCACCAACCCGGTGATGCGTTCCAGGGGTACGTTGCCCAGTTGCGCCAGCATGCTGTGGGCAATCTCGGCGATTTCCTCCAGGCGCTCGCGCTCGAAATCGTCGGTGCAAAAATGCAGTCCCGTGGAGGCCAACGCCTGCAAGCGTTTGGCCTGGGCCAGCCAGGTGTTTTCCATGGATGCTCCTAAAGGGTTTTGCGCATGTACACCCGATGCAGGCCGTGTGCTTCGGCCCGATGGGTCTCGCTGTAACCACGACGGGTGTACAGGGCAATGTTTTCAGTCATTGCCACGTTGGTATAGAGCCGGATAGCCGAGTAGCCGGCGTCGCGCGCCTGGTGTTCGGCAAAGTCCATCAGGTGGCGTCCCAACCCCAGGCCCTGGGCTTGCGGGGCGACAGCCAGGTTGTCCAGCAACAGTGCGTCGGGAGCATCCAGCAGGATAATGAAGCCCTGTACCTGCCCGGCATTGTCCAGCACGTGTACGCCTCCCGCCGCGACAAGCGCCTGATAGTTTTCCAGCATCGGACCGGGTTGGCGGCCGATACGCGTGATGTAAGGCGAGTAGGCGGCTTCAACGATGGCTTCGATGGCGGCCACATCATGGGCGTTGGCAGGGCGCATCATGACAGCGTGCTCCGAGTGGGCTGGAGGCCATGACTGTACGGGAGCCGGACATAAAAAAACCACCCGAAGGTGGTTTTTCAGCAGCCGGTGGCTTACTCGCCGCGGTAGATGCAACCGCTGGTGCAGGTTTCGTGGATGCGGATTGCACTGAGTTCCGGCAGCAGGGGCTTGAGCTCATTCCAGATCCACTTGGCCAGCACTTCGCTGGTCGGGTTTTCCAGGCCGGGAATGTCGTTGAGGTAGTTGTGGTCGAGGCGCTCGTAGAGCGGCTTGAAAATCGCCTTGATCTCCGAGAAGTCGCGAATCCAGCCGGTATGGGGATCCAGGTCGCCGCTCAGGTGGATCGCCACCTTGAACGAATGCCCATGCAGGCGCCCGCATTTGTGGCCGTCCGGTACGTGGGGCAGGCGGTGGGCGGATTCGAATGTAAATTCCTTGAAGATTTCCACAGTGTTTTCAGCTCGGTCGGTGTCTGGCAGGCGGCGAGTTTAACAGCTTGATCCCATACCGCGCATACCGTCCCTCCGTAGGCGCCGGCTTACCGGCGAAAAATCCAACAGGCGCCGCGTTATCGTTGATGCCCATCGCCGGCAAGCCGGGCGCCTACAGGGGCTGGAGTCGCTCGCCCAATTGGTTGTTATCGGCCAATTCCAGGAACTCATCCCCCAAGCGCCGGCTCTCGCTCATCGCGGTTTGCCAGTACTTGTTGCGGCTCGGGTCATCGCCCATGAAACGCTTGAAGTCACTGCGGTCCGGCAGCTTGCCGTGGGGCAGGCGGGCCAGGTAGTCCTTGGACGGGGCGAGTAGCAACACATCCTGCAAGCCCTGTTGATTGCTGCGCCGCCACGGCAGGCCTTTGTCGAACCAACCGGGGATGACCCGGTCGGTGAAGTGCGGGTAAAGCACGATGTCATCGCCGTGGTAGGGCAGGTCGAGGTGGTAGTCCAGCAGGCCGCCGTCGCGGTAGGTGCCCGCGCCCGCGCCTGGCAGGTCGCGCACGCCTTGCATCACCATAGGGATCGAGCCCGAGGCCAGTAGCGCCTGGCGCAGGTTACCCAATTCCAGGTCGAGGAAGCGCGACGGGAAATCCTGCAACGGATGCACCGGTGGTGCCTGGCGCGGGTCGTGGATGATCAGTCGCTCGAAATGCCGCGACAACCGCGCGCGGCCCCGCAGGTTATCGGCGATCACTGACGACAGGCCCAGCCCGAGGCGGCCACGGTGGTCGTCGGCGAGCAGGCCATGGCTTTTGACCACCATGATGTTCAGGCGGTAGTCGGGGTTGTCCAGCACCCGTGCATCACGGCCGGCGAGCAAGTCGTCGAGCATGCGCTGGCAACTGCGGCTGACTTCGGCCATGGTCACGCCTTTGGCAAAACGTTGTTCGTTGTACAGGCGGCCGAGATCGAGCAGGCCTTGCACCGGGTCGGGCAAGCAGGCGCTGGCAAACCGCCAGGAACCGATGGACGCGCCGATCAGCGCGCGCTCCCGTGGCATGCGTGGCAGCCAGTCGCCGAACAGCGCCAGGTCCAGGCCCTGGATACCCAAGGCCTTGGGGCCGCCGGCCGCACCGGGTAGGATGCCTACATCGGCCGGTTTGAGGCCTTGCTCACGAATGCGTGTAAAGGCGCGTTTGCCGGCCTTGAGGGTCAGGGCAGGAAACTTGATGTGGATGGCAGTCATACCAGTCTCAGTTAAAGCGAGCGGATCAGTATAAGAAATCTCGCACAACAGTTGGGAAATGGACTATCGGCAATTGCCATGGTGGCAATTCAGTTTCAGTTAAGTTGCGGCGGTTAACGTGGCAACGTCAAGAAACAACAGGATTGGTAATGAAGGTATATCGACGCACGGGCGGTCGAGTGGCGCTGGTGTTGCTGCTGATCAGCTCAGGCCTGGCGGCCCATGACCTCGGACAGGACGAAGCGCTGCGCCTGCGCCAGAAGGGGGTCATTGCACCCCTGGAAGATTTGTTGGGGCCGGCGTTCGCGCGCTACCCTGGGTCCAAGCTGCTGGACGCCGAGCTGGAAGAACACGACGACCGGCCGGTGCGCTATATCTATGAAATCGAACTGTTGACCGCCGACGGCGTGGTGCGTGAAATCGAGCTGAATGCCAGCACCGGCGAGCTGCTCAAAGATAAGGAAGACGACTGATGCGCCTGCTCCTGGTGGAAGACAATGTGCCCCTGGCCGATGAACTGTTGGCCGGCCTGCAGCGCCAGGGCTATGCCGTCGACTGGCTGGCCGATGGGCGCGACGCTGCGTACCAGGGCCGCAGTGAACCCTACGACCTTATTATCCTCGACCTCGGTTTGCCTGGCCTGCCGGGGCTTGACGTGCTGGCGCAATGGCGAACTGCCGCCTTGGCCACGCCGGTGCTGATCCTCACTGCCCGGGATTCGTGGGCCGAGCGCATCGAAGGGCTCAAGGCCGGTGCCGACGATTACCTGGCCAAACCGTTTCACCCTGAGGAACTGTACCTGCGCATCCAGGCGCTGTTGCGTCGCTCCCACGGCCGTGCCAATCAGCCCACGTTGCAGGCGGCGGGCTTGCACTTGGATGAAGGCCGTCAATGCGTGTTGCGTGACGGCGAAGAGATCCAGCTGACCGCCGCCGAATTCCGTCTGCTGCGTTACTTCATGCTGCACCCCGAACAAATCCTCTCGAAAAGCCACTTGGCCGAGCACCTCTATGACGGCGAGACCGAGCGCGATTCCAACGTGCTGGAAGTCCACGTCAACCACCTGCGACGCAAATTGGGCCGCAGCGTGATCGAAACCCGGCGTGGCCAGGGTTACCTGTTTGGCGCAAGCCCCGCATGAGGTCGATTCAACGGCGCCTCAGCCTGGGGCTGATCAGTGTGATGGTGGTCGTCGGCGTGGCGCTGGCGCAAACCAGCCTGTGGTTGTTCGAAGCGGGGTTGCAGCGCTACCTGGAAGCCGGGCTGCGCAATGACGCCGAGAACCTGCTGGTGGCGCTGGTACGCGCGGCAGGCGGCGTGCAGTTGGATGAGCAGCGCTTGTCGCCGGCCTACCAACGGCCGTTTTCCGGGCATTATTTTCGCATTGATTTTGACGATACCCACTGGCGCTCGCGTTCGCTGTGGGACCAGGAACTGCCACGCCTGCCCGAGATCGGGCTCAAGGGCAACCTGCAATTGGGGCCGGAAGGTCAGCAACTGCTGGTGCTGCGCGCCGACTACAAGCGCTATGGCCGGTTGATCTCGATCAGCGTGGCTCAGGACTACACGCCCGTGCGGGAAAGTTTTCGCCTGATGCGTCGGATTGGCCTGATCCTCGGCCTGGCCGCGCTATTATTGGTGTTGATCCTGCAGCGGGTTACCGTGCGCCGTGCGTTGCGCCCGCTGGAAACCGCGCGCGAACAGATCGCCCAATTGCAACAAGGCCAGCGCTCGCAACTCGACACGCAGGTGCCGCTGGAGCTGGAACCGCTGGTGGCGCAGATCAACCACCTGCTGGCCCACACCGAAGACAGCCTCAAGCGCTCGCGCAATGCCCTGGGCAACCTGGGCCACGCCCTGAAAACCCCGCTGGCGGTGTTATTGAGTGCGGCCTCGAGCGAAGCCCTCAAGGACCACCCCGAATTGAGCAAACTGTTGCGCGACCAACTGGAGCAGGTGCAGCAACGCCTCAACCGCGAGCTCAACCGCGCACGCCTGGCCGGTGAAACCCTGCCAGGCGCGTTGTTCGACTGCGAAAAAGAACTGCCCGGCTTGCTCGCCACGTTGACCATGATCCACGGCGAACACCTGGACCTGAGCTACCACGTGCCCCCTGGCCTGCAACTGCCCTGGGACCGTGAGGATTTGCTGGAGCTGCTGGGCAACCTGCTGGACAACGCCTGCAAATGGGCGGATGCGGATGTGCGGTTGAGCGTCAGCGAAACAGCGCAAAGCTATGTGCTGGCGGTAGACGACGACGGTCCCGGTATCCCTGAAACGCAACGCGACCAAGTGCTCAGCCGAGGCGCACGCCTGGACGAGCAGATCGACGGCCACGGTTTGGGCCTGGGGATTGTGCGCGATATCGTCGAAGTGTGGGGCGGGGTGCTCCAACTGCAAGCAAGCGAGCTGGGCGGCCTCAAGGCCTTGATCGAACTGCCCAAACGCTAGAATTGACACGCCACCGATCAACAATGTGGGAGCTGGCTTGCCTGCGATGGCATCACAGAGGTGTGACTGACACACCGGGTTGCCTGCATCGCAGGCAAGCCAGCTCCCACATGGTATCGCCACCCCATTCGAGGGCAATCCGTTACACCCGAAACTGATCCATCAACCCCTGCTGCTGATTGGCCAGGCTGTTCAGCGCCTGGCTCACCCGCGCCGATTCATTGGCCTGTTCCGACAACGACTCGGTCACATCCCGGATCGTCGCCACGTTGTTGTTGATTTCCTCGGCCACCGCGCTCTGCTCTTCAGCGGCGCTGGCGATCTGCAGGTTCATGTCGCTGATCACCGTCACCGCATCGCCGATCTGGCGCAGGGCGGTCACGGCCTGGCCGACCTGCTCGACGCTGCCTTGGGCCTGGCGATAGCTGTTGCCCATGGCGCCCACCACATCTTCGGTGCCACTTTGCAGGTGTTCGATCACCAGGCGGGTTTCTTCCACCGACTCCTGGGTGCGGCGCGCCAGGTTGCGCACTTCATCGGCCACCACGGCAAAACCGCGACCGGCTTCACCGGCACGGGCCGCTTCGATCGCTGCGTTGAGGGCCAGCAAGTTGGTCTGCTCGGCGATGCCGCGAATCACTTCCAGCACCGAACCGATTTTCTCGCTGTTGGCCGCCAAGCCTTCAACCTGCGCCATGGCCGTGCTCATGTCGGCGGCCAGGTTGCCAATGTTGGTGGTGGTGCGGTCGATTACCGTCAGGCCTTCACGGGTCGACTGGTCGGCATCGCGCGCTGCCTGGGCTGCCTGGGCGGCGCTGCGGGCGACGTCCTGGGCGGTGGCGCTCATTTCGTGGGAGGCGGTGGCCACTTGATCGACCTGGCGATATTGCTGCTCCATGCCAGCACTGGTTTCACTGGCGATGGCGGCCGATTGGTCAGCGGTGCCACGGGCGTCCTGCACCGAGCGCTTCACCTCGGCAATGATCGGTTGCAGCTTGTCGAGGAAACGGTTGAACCAGCCGGCCAACTGCCCCAGCTCGTCCTGCTTGTCGTAGGCCAGGCGGCGGGTGAGGTCGCCTTCACCGCTGGCGATGTCTTCCAGCATGCTGGCCACGCCAAGGATCGGCCGGGTCACGCTGCGGGCCATCAGCCACACGAGGATCAGGCCAAGCACGGCCGCAAACAGGCCCAGGCTCAGCTCGAGCAAGGTGCCCTTGGCATTGTCGGCATCCAGTTGGGTTTTCAGTGCCTCGGCCGGGGCCACCAGCACTTTTTCCGGCACATCCAGCAACACGCCCCATGCCTTGCCGTCCGGGATCGGTGCAAACGGCGCCAGCACCTTGAGCTGATGGTCGGTGCGCAGGCTGCGCAGTTGGTTGCTGCTGGCCAGGGCGCTGATCAATTGCGCGCCGTTGGCGGTGTCGACCTTGTCCAGGCGCTGGCTGAGCTTGCCGGCGTCCGGGCTGTAGCCGGCGAGCAGGCCGGTAGGGCTGAGGATGCTGACTTGGGTCTGGCCGTCATACAGCTTGTGGCTCGCCTGTTGGCTCACGGCCTGCAGACTGTTTAGGTTGATGTCCACCGACAGCGACGCGATGACTTTGCCATTGACCATCAGTGGGAACACGATGCTGGTCATCAGCACGTTCTGCCCGTTGATTACATAGAAGTACGGCTCGATCACACAGGGCTTGAGCGTGGTGCGCGGGCAGGTGAACCAGGCGTTGGCCTTTTCACCGCTGGGGCCGACGCGGGTGTCGGCCATATCGCTTTCCGGCAGCGCCATCGACTCCAGTTTGCCGGGCGTGGGTTGCGACCAGTACAGGGCGAAGCGGCCCTTGTCGTTACTGCCCAGTTCTGCCTGGTTGGCGAACAGCTCGTCCTTGCCATCCAGGGCGTTGGCTTCGAACACCAGGGACAAGCCGAGCAAGTCGGGGTTGGCCTGTAGGGCCGCCTTGACCTGGCGGGTCAGGTCTTCGCGGGTGTCGAACGCATCCAAAAAGCGTTTTTCGGCCTGCTCGCGCAAGAACAGCACCTGGCGGGAAAATCCGTGGCCATATTGATATGCGTCCATGAACTGACGGCGAATGCCCAGGGCCTGGGCTTCACCCTGGGCTTCGATGCGCGCTTGGGCGGCTTGATCGAGCATCTGCATGCTGGACGCCTTGACCTGCTCCGAGCTCTGTTCCATGCGATACAACGACAAACCCACCAGCAGGGTCACGATCCCCAGCAGGCACAGGCCGGCGAGCAGGGTGATTTTCCATTGAATGGAAAGCTGTCTGAGAGACATCGAGGCGCATCCTTAACCTGAAAACACAGAGAGCCTTTGTATCGGCCGCGTTTTTTGGTTCTTTATTATTTAAACGTTCAATTTAAACCCAAAAGCGGCGCCGTTTTTTGACATGCAGCCGCGCCTGCTGCAAAGTGCGCGCCCTCTAATAAGACCTCCTTCAAGCCTGCACGCTGGCAGCCATCCACCCGATGGCCGCCTGGGCGCGGGCATGCCTGTTTTTTATGTTTCTGCTTGAGGTAACCATGATTAACGCAGTCATTGCCGCGGTCGGCACCATGCTGGTGCTCAGCTTGTCCCGCGTGCATGTGGTCATCGCCATCATCGTCGGCGCCCTGGTGGGCGGCTTGACCGGTGGCCTGGGCATCGAGGCCACGCTCAAAGCCTTCAACGGCGGGCTGGGCGGCGGCGCTACTGTGGCGCTGTCCTACGCCTTGCTCGGCGCGTTCGCCGTGGCCATTGCCAAATCCGGCCTGGCCCACGCGCTGGCCGACAAGGCGCTGATGCTGGTGGACCGTCAGGAAGCCACCGGCGGCAGCCATGTCAAATGGCTGTTGATCGGCCTGCTCTGGGTCGTGGCGATCGCCTCGCAGAACATCCTGCCGATCCATATCGCGTTTATCCCGTTGCTGGTGCCGCCGCTGCTGTACGTGCTGACCAAGCTGCAACTGGACCGCCGCCTCATTGCCTGTGTGATGACCTTCGGCCTGATCACCCCGTACATGTTCCTGCCGGTGGGCTTCGGCAATATCTTCCTCAACCAGATCCTGCTGGCCAACGTGGCCAAGAGCGGGGTGGACATCAGCCAGGTCAACGTCACCCACGCCATGGGGTTGCCAGCGCTGGGCATGGTGGTCGGCCTGCTGGTGGCGGTGTTCGTCAGCTACCGCAAGAAACGCGTATATGACCTGGAGAAAATCGAACGGGTCGAGCAAGTAGCCGTGCAGTACAACCCGCTGACCCTGCTGGTGGCCGGCCTGGCGATTGCCTCGGCGTTCATCATTCAGCTGTGGCTGGACTCGATGATCATCGGCGCCCTGGCCGGTTTCCTGATCTTCTCGGTGTCGGGCATCGTGCGCTGGCGCGAGACCGACGACCTGTTCACCGAAGGCATGAAGATGATGGCCATGATCGGCTTCATCATGATCGCCTCCTCAGGCTTCGCCGAAGTGCTCAAGGCCACAGGCGACGTGCGCTCGCTGGTGGAAGCCTCGGCGGCCTTCATCGGCCATAGCCGTGGCGTCGGCGCCTTGTTGATGTTGTTGGTGGGGTTGCTGGTGACCATGGGCATTGGTTCGTCGTTCTCCACGGTGCCGATCCTGGCGGCGATTTTCGTGCCGCTTTGCGTACAGCTGGGTTTCAGCCCGCTGGCCATCGTGTGCATCGTCGGCACGGCCGGCGCGTTGGGCGATGCGGGGTCGCCGGCGTCGGACTCCACCCTGGGCCCGACCTCCGGTTTGAACATTGACGGCCAGCATCACCATATCTGGGATACGGTGGTGCCGACGTTTTTGCATTACAACATTCCGCTGTTGGCTTTCGGCTGGCTTGCCGCCATGACGCTCTGATTGGGGACGGAGTACCTATCCATTGTTTGGGTAACGGCTACTTAGGGTTCCGCCCTTACGGCGGGTCACTTTTGGAAAAGCGCCAAAAGTAACCAAAAACGCTCTGCCCCAACACTCGGCACCTCGCCTAGGCTCGGTGTGCCCGAACGCAGGCTTGAATCCGTGGGCCGCCGCCACGCGCCATCCATGGCGCGGGGCGGCTAACCCGGCGTCCTGCCGGGTTACCCACGGATTCAAACCTGCGTTCGGCCAGCGTGTTTGACGGGGCGCCTAAGATCAAAATCAAAAGCACGGCGGCCTAGTAGCCGACCTGAGTGGTTAGATCAAAAGCAGATACGTGTAGGAGCTGGCTTGCCAGCGATGCAGACACTGCGGTGAATCAGGTACACCGGGCAGATGCCATCGCAGGCAAGCCAGCTCCCACAGTGATGGCGCCGCGTCAGGCATCTCGGTACACCCACAAGCCCAATCAAACCAGCGATAGCTCTTCGCTCTTGATCTACACCACTCAAGCCGGCTGTCAGGCCGCTGTGCTCTTGCTGTTGATCTTGATTTTGATCTTAAGCGCCCCGTCAAACACGCTGGCCGGAATTCGGCAGGGATTTGGGGGGTAAGCCGGCAGGACGCCGGCTTAGCCGCCCCGCGCCATGGATGGCGCGTGGCGGCGGCCCCCCAAATCACTGTCGGATTACGGGCACACCGAGCGTGAGCGAGGTGCCGAGTGTTGGGGCAAGAGCCCTTTTGGTTACTTTTGGGGCTCTTTTCCAAAAGTGACCCGCTGTAAGAGCGGAACCAATACAAGCCATCACCAAAAAATGGATATGTACCCAGCCTCCAACCCCAACCCCCTACAGATATCCACCCACTGGCCGTTAACCTCTCATAGTCGCCACTAATAAGAGAGAAAAGCCATGCGTCTGAGCCTCAAGGCCAAAGTCCTGTCCCTGGCTATCGTGCCGGTGTTGCTGTTTGCCGTGGTCATCAGCCTGACCACCGTGTGGATTCTCCAGGGCCAGGCGCGCAATGAGGTGGAGGAAACCCGCCAGCGCCTGCTCAACGACGCCAAGGCCACCCTGCAAAGTTATGTCGAGGTGGCCATGACCACCATCAAGCCACTCTATGACGCCGCCGCCCCCGGTGACAGCGCCGCGCGGGCGCAGGTGGTCAAGTTGCTGTCCAACACCAGCTACGGCAAGGACGGCTACTTCTTCGGCTACGACTCCGAGACCATCCGCCTGTTCAAGGGCAACAGCCCCGACGGCGTGGGCAAGAGCTTCAAGGACAACCGCGACCCCAACGGCGTCTACGTCAACCGCGACCTGGTCAAGGTCGGCAAGGACGGCACCCACTACCTGCAATACAGCTCGACCCAGCCCGGGCAGACCGAACTGGTGCCCAAGCTCGGCTACACCGAATACCTGCCCAAGTGGGACATGGTGATTGGTACGTCGGTGAACCTCGACGGCATCGAAGCCCAGGTGGCGGTGGTCGAAGCCAAGGTTGAGAAGCGCATGGCAGGCGTGTTGCTGAGCATCCTCGGCGTGGCCGTGGTGGTGCTGCTGGTGATTGCCGCCGTGGGCATGGTGCTGGCCAACACCATTTTGCGTCCGCTGAACCTGATGAAAGCCAACCTCGACGACATCGCTGCCGGCGAAGGCGACCTGACCCGCCGCCTGGCCATTACCAGCCAGGATGAACTGGGCGACCTGGCCGGTGCGTTCAACCGCTTTGTCGACAAGATCCACGGCCTCGTGCGCCAGATCACCGAGATGACCTCGCAACTCACTGGCCTGGTGAGCCAGGTATCCGACCAGGCCCAGCGCTCCGAGCAGGCCATGGAGCGCCAGCGGCACGAAACCGACCAGGTCGCCACCGCGATCAACCAGATGTCGTCGGCTGCCCACGAAGTGGCGCGCAGTGCCCAAGGCGCCGCCGTGGCCGCGCAACAGACCGACGCCGAAGGCCAGGCCGCCAAGCGCGTGGTGGATGGCAGCATCGCGCAGATCCATGCACTGGTGAACGACATCCGCAGCAGCGGCGTGTCCCTCGACAGCCTGCAGCAGGACGTGTCGTCGATTGTCAGCGTGCTTGGGGTGATCCGCTCGATTGCCGAGCAGACCAACCTGCTGGCGCTTAACGCCGCCATTGAAGCCGCGCGGGCAGGGGAGGCCGGGCGCGGGTTTGCGGTGGTGGCCGACGAAGTGCGTGCCCTGGCCAGCCGCACCCAGACCAGCACCCAGGAAATCCAGGGCATGATCGACCGCCTGCAAAAAGGCACCGAGGCGGCGGTGGATGCCATGCGCCGTTCCAGCGATGCCGGTGACGGCACCTCGGCCCAGGCCAACGAAGCCGGGGCGTCCCTGGACACCATGGCGCAGCTGATCGGCACCATCAATTCGATGAACGCCCAGATCGCCAGCGCCGCCGAAGAACAGACTGCCGTGGCCGAAGAGATCAACCGCAGCGTGCACCAGATTGCCGTGGCGGTGGACAGCGTGGCCGATGAGACTCAGTTGGGTGCCCAGACCTCCCGCAGCCTGGCCGATCTGGGCCAGCGCCTGGGCCAGTTGGTGGGGCAGTTCCGCATCTGATCAGCCATAGCTTCGGCGTATGTTGGCCTAACGTTAATACGAATATACCTATCACAGCCCCTCAGTGAGACTTGAGCCCCAACCACAACAGGGGCTCACCTGATGCCGCTTCCCGACCCGCTTCAGCGCCTGGCTGAACTCGACACCAACACCGTCTCCGACGCCCTGGACTTCCTGCAACTGCCGGGGGCCGTCGTTGGCATTCGCCCATTGTGGGATTGCCCAAAGGTGGTGGGCCGGGCCAGCACGGTCAAGCTGGCGCCCAAGACCGACGCGGCCCCTGGCGTGCACCTGATCTCGCCGGTGATCGATGCGATCACCACCGACGACCGCGTGCTGGTGATTGCCGGCGGCATCGAAGGCATTTCCTGCTGGGGCGACATCATCGCCAACGCCGCCGTGGCCAAGAAGATCCGCGGCTCGGTGATCGACGGTTTCAGCCGCGATATCGACGGCAGCGCCTCCATTGGCTACCCGGTGTATGGCCGTGGCGTGACCATGATCAGCGCACGCAACCGCGTGGTACAGGTGGATTCCGGCGTGACCCTCAATGTCGGCGGTGTGGCGGTGTCGGAAGACGACTACGTGATCGCCGACCGCTGCGGCAGTGTGTTCATCCCCGCTGCGGTGATTGAGCAGGTACTCGACCTGGGCGAACGCATCGCCGCCCGTGAAGCCGGCATGGTCGATGCCGTGCGCAGCGGCCGTTCGGTCGCCGATGTGATGCATGACAGCCAATTCGAAGCCATCCGCGTGGAGCCTGCCCGATGAACGATCAACAATTAGTCGCCCTGTTTGCAGGCCTCGACACCCCCGGCGTTTCGGACGCCATGGACAAGCTCGGCATCCCCGGCCAGTGCCTGGGCATCGCGCCGCTGGATAACTACCACGGCACCGTGGTGGGCCCGGCATTCACCGTGCAATACGTGCCCGCCAACACGCCACCGGGTTCGGTGGGGGACTTTATCGAAGACGTGCAACCCGGTGACGTGGTGGTGATCGCCAACGCCGGCCGCACCGACTGCACCGTGTGGGGCGACATCATGACCCAGTACGCCGGGGCACGCGGGATCGCCGCCACGGTGATCGACGGCGTGTGCCGCGACGTGAGCAAGGCCTTGGGCGACGGCTACCCGCTGTTCACCCGGGGCCGCTACATGCGCACCGGCAAGGACCGCGTGGAAGTGTTGTCGGTGAACCAGCCGGTGGCTATCAGTGAGACCCGTGTGTGTGCCCGCGACATCGTGGTGGCCGATGCCAATGGCGTGCTGGTGGTACCCCGCGCCCGTGCCGCCGAAGTGGCGCAGGTCGCACGGCAGATCGAAGCCGTGGAAGCGCAGATCCGCGCCCAGATCGAAGCCGGCAAGACTCTCAAGCAAGCGCGTGCATCCCTGGGTTATCACACCCTGCAGAGGAAGCCGTCGTGATCCTTCTGAACAAGCGCCTGGCCCAGGCCCAGCCGTCCGCCACGTACCGCATCATCGACCGCGTGGCCGAGCGCCGCGCCCAAGGGGCGAAGATCATCTCGCTGTGCGCTGGCGAGCCGGATTTCGACACCCCGGCGCATATCCGCCAGGCGGGCATCGATGCGATCCGCGACGGCCATACGCGTTATACCCAGGTGGCCGGGGTGCGTGCGTTGCGAGAAGCGGTGGCCGAGAAGTTCCGCCACGAAAACGGCCTGGACGTCACCTGGCAAGACACGCTGGTCAGCAATGGCGGCAAGCACGTGATCTACAACGCCCTGGCCGCCACCCTGAATGAAGGCGATGAGGTCATCGTGCCCGCGCCGTACTGGGTCAGCTACCCGGAGATGGTTGAGCTGTGCGGCGGTACGGCGAAGGTGCTGGCCTGCGGTGCGGAGGATGGCTTCAAGCTGACGCCTGCGGCCCTCGACGAGGCGATCACGGTGAACACCCGCTGGCTGATCCTCAACTCGCCGTCCAATCCCACGGGGGCGGTGTACAGCCGGCAGGAGCTGCAAGGGTTGGCCGAGGTGTTGCTCAAACACCCACAGGTGCTGGTGCTGGCGGACGACATCTACGAACACCTGCTGTTCGACAACCAGCGTTTCTACACCCTGGCCCAGGTCGAGCCGCGCCTGGCCCCGCGGGTGCTGACCATGAACGGTGTGTCCAAGGCCTATGCCATGACCGGCTGGCGCATCGGCTTTGCCACCGGCCCGCGCTGGTTGCTGGAGGCGATGGAAAAACTCCAGGGCCAGCAGACCTCGGGCGCCAGTGCGATTTCCCAGCACGCGGCGATCGCCGCCTTGAGCGGCCCGCAGGATTTTGTGCAGGCCTCGCGGGCAGTGTTCCAGCGCCGTCGCGACCTGGTGGTGTCATTGCTCAACGCCACGCCGGGGCTGACGTGCGCGAACCCGTCCGGCGCGTTCTACGCTTTTGCCTCTTGCGCGGGCCTGTTGGGGCGCACCTCGCCGGCCGGCACGCTGCTGCAGACCGACGAAGACGTAGCCCACGCCTTGCTCGATGAGGCCAATGTGGCGGTGGTGCATGGCAGCGCATTCGGCCTGGCGCCGTACCTGCGCATCGCCTATGCCCTGGACGACGAGGCGTTGCGCCAGGCTTGTGCAGCCATCCACCGCTTCTGCGCCGCGACCCGCTAGAGGTCGCGCATCAGCAGGCCGAAACGCAGGTCCATCGTGGTCGGGAGCGGCACATACACCGTGTGCCCGTCTCCCGGCGCCACCTCGATGGCCTCGCCCTCGGCGTTGTGCAACGTGGCCAGGTCAAAGTGGAAATTGCCGCTGGGGGTCATCAACTCCAGGTGGTTGCCCACGGCGAAGCGGTTCTTCACCTTGACCTCGGCCAACTCGCCTCGGCGTTCGCCAGTCAACTCGCCGACGAACTGTTGGCGCTCGGAGACCGAGCTGCCGTTCTGATAGTTCTGGTATTCGTCGTGTACGTGGCGGCGCAGGAAACCTTCGGTGTAGCCGCGTTGGGCCAGGGAGTCGAGATCGGTCATCAGGTTGCGGTCGAAGGCGCGGCCGGCCACGGCATCGTCAATTGCCTGGCGGTACACCTGGGTGGTGCGTGCGCAATAGAAGTGGGATTTGGTGCGGCCTTCGATCTTCAGCGAGTGCACGCCCATGTGGGTCAGGCGCTCCACATGCTGCACGGCACGCAGGTCCTTGGCGTTCATGATGTAGGTGCCGTGTTCGTCTTCGAACGCCGGCATCTGTTCGTCCGGGCGGTTGGCTTCCTGCAACAGGAACACCTGGTCGGTGGGCGCGCCAATCCCCAGCGTCGGCTCGACCTGTTGGACGATATCCCCGGTGGCGTTTTCCACCGCCGGGGTGGCCTGGTATTTCCAGCGGCACGCATTGGTGCAGGTGCCCTGGTTGGCGTCGCGCTTGTTCATGTAGCCCGAGAGCAGGCAGCGCCCGGAATAAGCCATGCACAACGCACCGTGCACAAACACTTCCAGCTCCATGGCCGGCACCTGCTGGCGGATTTCGTCGATCTCCTCCAGTGACAACTCCCGCGACAGGATCACCCGGCAGATCCCTTGCTGCTGCCAGAACTCCACGCTGGCCCAGTTCACCGTGTTGGCCTGCACCGACAAGTGAATCGGCATCTGCGGGAAGTGGCGGCGCACCAGCATGATCAGCCCCGGGTCGGACATGATCAGCGCGTCCGGGCCCATGGCGATCACCGGCGCCAGGTCCTTGAGAAAGGTCTTCAGCTTGGCGTTGTGCGGCGCGATGTTCACCACCACGTAGAAACGCTTGCCCAGCACATGGGCTTCCTGGATGCCGAGCGCCAGGTTGGCGTGGTCGAACTCGTTGTTGCGCACCCGCAGGCTGTAGCGCGGCTGGCCGGCGTAGACCGCATCGGCCCCGTAGGCGAAGGCGTAGCGCATGTTTTTCAGGGTGCCGGCAGGGGCGAGCAGTTCGGGGGCGAGGATGGGGGGCATGGGCTCGGGTCGCAAAAGGTCGCGAAGGTAGCCGAGCTTCATCGTCGGTTTATTGATCCAGGTCTATAAGGGCTGCCGTCCTTGGCATGAATGGGTGTTACGGGTGTGCCAGGTGGGCGCTGGCCACGGTCATTGCATCGCGGCCATCGCGGCTGCTGACACCTGCCAACCAGGTTTGCAGAACGTCAGGGTGGGCCTTGAGCCAGGCCTTGGCGGCGGCCCGGGGCTTCTGGTTCTGATTGAGCACCGCATCCATCAATTGGTTTTCCATGGCCAGGCTGAACGCCAGGTTCTGCAACAGCTTGCCGACATTGCTGCACTCGGTGAGATAATTCTTGCGCACGTTGGTGTACACCGTGGCCTGGCCGAGGTTGGGGCCGAAGTAATCATCGCCGCCGGTGAGGTATCTCATCTTGTTGCGGGTGTTCATCGGGTGCGGTTCCCAACCCAGGAACACCATCCATTCATTCTTGCGGGTGGCGCGTTTGAGTTGCGAGAGCATCGCCGCCTCGCTGGACTCGACGAGCTTGAAGTCCTTCAGGCCGAAGGCGTTCTTGTCGATCATGGTCTGGATCAGGCGGTTGCCGTCGTTGCCGGGCTCGATCCCGTAGAGCTGGCCGTTGAGGTTGTCTTTGAATTTGGCGATGTCGGCAAAGTCATGCAGCCCGGCGTCGTACACATAATCGGGCACCGCCAGTGTGTATTTGGCACCGTGCAGGTTGGCGCGCACGGTTTCCACCGTGCCAGCGTCGCGGAACGGCTTGATGTCGTTCTCGGTGGTGGGCATCCAGTTGCCGAGGAAGACGTCCAGGTCCTTGCCCGAGGCCAGGGCGCGGTAGGTGACCGGGATCGACAGCAGGGTGACCCGGGTGGTGTAGCCAAGGGACTCGAGCACCTCGCTGGTGATGGCGGTGGTGACGGTGATGTCGGTCCAGCCGACGTCCGAGAAACGCACGGTGGCGCAGGACTCAGGTTCGGCGGCCTGGGCGATCAGGGGCAAGGTTAACGACGCGAGCAAGAGCATGGCTTTCATGGGGCAACTCCTCAACGGTAGACGTCGGCAGCGCTCACTATGCGCTGCTGGCAAGGCGGCTCTTGATCAAACGCGGCATCACACGCCGCTTTTGTCGTGTTGCGCTATTGCCTCGCGACGGCCCCCCGTCCAGGCGCATTCGGTACAGCAGGTACACCGCGGTGGGGCTGGCGCGAGGCGAGCTCGCTCACTACTGAAGAATGTCGTTTCCCGTCAAGTGCGGCGTTGGTGCGGCCCTACACTGGGCAAAAAGCCGAGGGGGATGCGATGAATCAATCCGTGGAGCAACTGAGGGTGCGCCTGGCCTGTGCGTTTCGCTGGGCGGCGCGGCTGGACCTGCATGAATCGATTGCCAACCACTTCAGCGTGGCGGTGTCGGGGGACGGTCGGGACTTCCTGATCAACCCCTATGGCAAGCACTTCTCCCGGATCAGGGCCAGTGACTTGCTGCTGGTCAGCGCCGATGACCCGGCCAGCCTCGACTGCCCGGACGCGCCGGACATCACGGCCATGGCCCTGCACGGCGCGCTGCACCGCAACCAGCCACACGCGCGGTGCATCCTGCATACCCATTCCAAGTACGCCACCGCACTGGCCTGCCTGGCCGATTCGCGGCTGCCACCGATCGAGCAGAATGCGATGCGCTTTTTCGAGCGGGTGGTGATCGATGACGGCTTCGATGGCATGGGGCTGGGGGATGAGGCCGAGCGTGTCAGCCATTTGCTCGCGGGCAAGCCGATCCTGTTGATGGGCAACCACGGCCTGCTGGTCGCCGCACCCACCGTCGCCCAGGCGTTCGATGACCTGTATTACTTTGAACGGGCCTGCGAGACCTACCTCACGGCGCTCGCCACCGGCCGGCCGCTGCGTATTGCCAGCGATGACATCGCGCGCAAGACGTGCCGGCAATGGCTGGATTACCCCGGGTTTGCCGACAAACACTTCAACGCGCTGATGGGCATGCTGGATGAAGAGGAGCCTGGCTATCGCCTGTGAATTCAGTCGGCCTCGGCCGGGCGATGGGCCTGGCTCAGGGGCTGGCGCATCACCGGGGCGTTGAGCACCTGGCTGCGGTCTTCACTGGGCGGGCAGCCGAAGCGGGCGCGGTAGGTGCGGGAGAAATGCTCCAGTGAGCCAAACCCCGAGCAGGCCGCTACCTGCGCCACGCTCAGGCGGGTTTGCTGCAACAGGCTATGGGCCTTGGCGAGGCGCAGGGTGATGTAGTACTTGAGCGGCGACAGCCCGGTCTGGTACTTGAACTGGCGCTCCAACTGCCGGCGTGACAAGCCGACCTGGCTGGCAATCGCCTCGCAGTCCAACGGCTCCTCCAGGGCTTTTTCCATCAACTGCACGGCCCGGCGGATCTTGCTGCCGTACAGGCCGGTGCTGGCCTGGCCACCTTCCAGCTGCGGCGCGGCAGGGGCGCGCACCTGGCCCATCAACAGGTGCATGGCAATTTCCCGCGCCAGGCAGCTGTCGACGCTTTGGTCGATCCAGGCCAGCAGCATGTCCAGGGTGGACGTGGCACCGGCGCAGGTCATGCGTTGGCGTTCCAGGGTGTAGAGCTGTGGCTTGGCTTTCACCCGGGGATAGCTTTCCTGGAAACCCTGCAGGTTGTCCCAATGCACGGCGGCTTCGTACCCGTCCAGCACCCCGGCCGCGGCGAGCAGTTCGGTGCCGGTTTCCACACCCATCAACACTGCGCCGAACAGTGCCTGTTTGCGCAACCAGCTTTTTAGCGCCAGGTTGCGGCTGTGCTTGTGCACATCGAAACTGGCGATGACCAGGCACACATCAAACCCCTGGTCGGCATGCAGTCCCTCATCGGCGGTGGTGCACAGGCCGTTGCTGGCTTGTACCGGCGCTCCATCCAGGGACAGCAGCGTCCACTCGAACACCGGCCGCTGGGCCAGCCAATTGGCAATCACCAGGGGTTCGAGCACGGCGGCCAGGCCAAAATGGGAGAACGACGGCAGCAGCAACACCGACACCCGCAACGGCGCCACGTCGCCGCGCCGCCAGGTGAATCGGGTGGGTGTCTCAGAAGATGGGTTCATGAGGCCTCTCTATCGTTGCCGTGTCTGCCAGTGCGGATGAACCCACGCCGGAGCCTGGGACGGTGGCAGCGGCGCCAGTCCACGAATCAGGTCGCTGGCCTTTTCCGCGATCATCACCGTTGGCGCATTGGTATTGCCACTGACGATAATCGGCATGATCGAGGCGTCCACTACCCGCAGGTTGTCGAGGCCATGCACGCGCAGGTGCGTGTCCACCACCGCTTCGGGGTCCTCTGCCGGGCCCATCTTGCAGGTGCCGCTGGCGTGGTAACCGGTCTCCGTCACCTGTCGGGCCCAGGCGTCCAACTCGGCGTCGCTTTGGGCGTGTGCGCCGGGCACCAGCTCCTCGCCCGCGAACGTCGCCATGGCGGGCTGCCCGATGATCTCGCGCACCAGCCGCGCACCGGCGCGCATGTCAGCTCGATCCTGCTCCGTCTGCAGGTAATTGAACAGGATGCGGGGCGGTTGTCGAGGGTCGACGCTGCGGAGGGTCACACTGCCCAGGCTCGTGGGCCGCATCAGGTCGATATGCACCTGGAATGCATGGCCCTGCACCAGGTCGACACTGCCCGGCTGTACGGCCAAGGGCATGAAGGTCAATTGCAGGTCGGGGTGCTCCACGCCGGCCCGCGATCTGATGAACGCGCCCGCCTCGAAGTGGTTGCTCGCCGCCAGTCCGTCGTGGGTGACGAACCAGCGTGCGCCGATCCACCACTTGCCGGGGGCGGTGGTCCAGGGGTAGAGCGACACCGGCTGTTTGCAGCGGTACTGCACGACGGTGTCGGGATGATCGTTGAGCCGTTTGCCCACTCCTGGCAGCTCATGTATCACGCTGATGCCCACGTCCCGCAGTTCGGCGGCCGGGCCGACACCGGAGAGCAGCAACAGTTGAGGCGAATTGATGGCGCCGCTGGTCAGCAGCACTTCACGTCCGGCGAAAGCCTGGTGGATCTTGCTGCTCTGTTCATACTCGACGCCGATCGCTCGCTTGCCTTCAAACAGGATGCGCAACGCCAAGGCGTTGGTGGCCACCGTGACATTGCCGCGCGCCAACGCCTCGCCCAAGTAGCCTCGTGCCGTGCTCCAGCGCCGCCCGTTGCGGGTGGTGCGGTCCACCGGGCCAAAGGCTTCCTGGCGATAGCCGTTCAAATCCTTGCTCAGGCCATACCCGGCTTCGGCGCCGGCCTTGATGAAGGCTGCGCACAGTGGCGTGCGGGTATCGCCGGGGGTGACATGCAGGTGGCCGTTGGCACCTCGGTAATCATCGCCGCCGTCACGATGCTGCTGGGCGCGGATGAAATACGGCAGCACCTGGGCGTAGCTCCAGCCGGTGCAGCCGTGCTCGGCCCAGGCGTCGTAGTCACGGGCATGGCCGCGCATGTAGACCATGCCGTTGATCGACGACGAGCCGCCCAGCGTCCTGCCCCTGGGCGTGCTGATGCGGCGGTTGTCCAGGTAGGGTTCAGGCTCGGACTCATAGCGCCAGTTGTAGCGCGAGCCGCCCACCACAATGCCGACGGCGGAGGGCATATCGAGGGTCCAGCTCTTGTCCGCCGGCCCGGCTTCCAGCACCAGGATGCGCATGTTGGGGTCGCTTCCCAGGCGGTTGGCCAGCACGCAGCCGGCCGAACCCGCGCCCACAATCAGGTAGTCAAACACTGGCTCGGCCATGGTTTGGGGTGCTCCATTCAAAAGGCGGTCAGACCGAAGACGGGCCGTGGATGCCGTTGAACACCAGGCGATGGAAGTGATGCACCAGGTGCTCGCTTTCATTGCTGCGCTGGGCGTCGATCATGTAGCGACCCTGGTCATAACCCAGGGAGTGCAGGCCCTTTTGCACGGAGATGTTCAGGGCGATATCTTCCGGTCCCAGGTCCTCGTTCATCCATTTCATGCAGGCAGTGCTGACGTCGGCGACGGCGGTGTTGCTGGAGTAGTAGCCAAAGCGCAGCAGGGAGCGCTCGGCGTCCAGGGGAATCATGATGAACGAGCCGAGGAACTCCGAGAACGGGAAGGTATAGAAGGTGTTGTTCGGCCACATGCCGATATTGAAGAAGCATTCGTCCGGGTTGATGTCGGCGCGCAGCGGCACACCGTAGGCTTCGCTGACGGCCAGGTTGGCCGGGGCGATGTAGGTCCACCAGTTGTCGCGCTTGGTCAACTGGTAGCCCTTGAAGTCGATGAGCTTGGCCAGGTCGATATGGCAGGGGCCGGACAGCTTGAAGTGATAACCCTCGATGGAGTTGTCCATGATCACTTTCCAGTTGGCCGGCACGATCACATCCTGTTCCTCGATCAGGCGCATGTTCGCCAGGTTGGGAAATACACGGCGCATTTCTTCATCAGCCCCCGGGAACAGGTCGCGCAGCGAGGGCGCGGCCGGGTCGAAGTTGAAATAGATGAAGCCGCCCAGTTCTTCGGTGCGGATCTGCGGGATGTTGAACTGCTGCAGGTCGAAGTTTTTCATCTTGTCGCAACGTGGCGCGCCTCGCAGGGTGCCGTCCATCTCGTAGCACCAGGAGTGGTAGGCGCACCGCACTACGCCCCCGGTGGTGCCACGGCGGTCTTCGAGCAAACGGTTGCCGCGATGCTGGCAGACGTTGTGGAACGCGTGGATCTGGCCCTGGCGGTTACGCGCCACCACCACGCTCTGGTCGAACAGGTCGGTGACCACGTACTGGCCCGGCTCGGCGAACTCGCTGACGTGCCCGGCGACGTGCCAGGCGTGCATGAAGATGTTGTCGCGCTCGGCCTTGAACAGCGTTTCGTCGAAAAAGTAGCGCGAGGGCAGGGTGAAGGCCTCTTCCGGGTCCTGGTGGTCCCACCCCTCGACGGGGCTGTTGTGCTTGTGGGTCTGGAACGTCTGCATGGGCGATCTCCTCAGGGGCTGGCCGCGCGGCACGGCTTCGTGTTCTGGGAGCTAATCTAGGGGGAGGGCGCGAGCTGGTATTGATCGATTGCGACCAGTTGCCCTGGAAAAAGATCAAGGCGCGATAAATAGGGCACTCGCCGGTTTTGCAGCGGACTAACCCTCAGGGCGCACACACGCACCCTGTTTTTCTGACATGGACCGGACATGAACCAAACCAACCTGCAATTCAAGACCCTGCTGTTGCTGCTGGCCCTGGTCACCATCGCGTTTATCTGGATACTGCTGCCGTTCTACGGCGCGGTGTTCTGGGCGGTGATCCTGGGCATCATCTTTGCGCCGATGCAACGCCGACTGCACATGAAGTTCGGCTGGAACCGCAACCTGACCTCACTGGCCACCCTGACGGTGTGCCTGGTGATCGCCATTTTGCCGGTGATCATCACCAGTGCCTTGCTGGTGCAGGAGGGCGCAACGCTCTACAAGAACATCGAAAGCGGCAAATTGGACGTGGCGGGGTATATCGAGCAGTTCAAGAACATCCTGCCGCCGTACTTCCAGCACCTGCTGGATCGCTTCGGCATGGGCAACCTGGAGGGCCTGCGGGAGAAGATCGTCAAGAGCGCGATGCAAGGCAGCCAGTTCTTTGCGTCCCAGGCGTTCAGCTTTGGCCAGGGCACGTTCGATTTCCTGGTGAGCTTTTTCATCATGCTGTACTTGCTGTTTTTCCTGCTGCGCGATGGCCCGGAACTGGTGCGCAAAGTGCGCACGGCGGTGCCGCTGGCCGAGCCGCAGAAGCGCCGGTTGCAGCTCAAGTTCAACCGGGTGGTGCGGGCCACGGTCAAGGGCAACGTGTTGGTGGCCGTGACCCAGGGCGCGTTGGGTGGCTTGATCTTCTGGTTTTTGGACATCCCCAGCGCGTTGCTCTGGGCGGTCTTGATGGCGTTTCTGTCGCTGCTGCCTGCTGTGGGTGCAGGGATTGTGTGGGGGCCGGTGGCCGCTTACTTCCTGTTAAGCGGTTCGATCTGGCAGGGGGTGGTGCTGGGCTTGTTCGGGGTGTTTGTGATTGGCCTGGTGGACAACGTGCTGCGCCCGATCCTGGTAGGCAAGGACACCAAGATGCCGGACTACCTGATCCTGATCTCGACCCTGGGCGGCTTGTCGGTGTTCGGCCTGAACGGGTTTGTGATCGGGCCGTTGGTGGCGGCGTTGTTCATGTCGTGCTGGGCGCTGTTTGTGGAGAGCAAACCGCGGGTCAAGCTGCCGTTACCGTGATGTTCAGGCGTGGAGCCTGAAGTTCGAGGCCGTTTGCAGCTGTTTTTCAGCGGCGGACAACGACGTGAGTGGGCCGCTGATGGTTTCGCCATCGCGTACCACGTACCAGCAAGCCAGTAGCCCAAGCTCCCGGAGAGGGGCGGGGACGGCGCTGCCGATGACGGACATGATGTGAGCGGTGGGCATAGGTACCTCCAATCGTTATGAAGGTCACCTTACGGGGCTGCGGCCCCGGAGAAAAATCACCTGTCTCGATAGTCGACATCAACGCCAGGCGTCAATCCACCACCTGGTCGAGCATGATCACCACTTCCTGTTCACTGAGCAGGCCCTTGTGCACCAGGTTTTCTGCCAGCAGGGCCAGGAACTTGGCGCTGCGGTGGCCTTCAAGGTGCTTGAGTTCGGTCAGGGCACTGTAGACCTTGCTGGACGTGCACAGGCCAGCGGTGCGGTGCGGGTTTTGCGTGGGCATGGTCGGTCGTCCTTAGTTGTTATTGGGTGGACAGGGTCGATAGTGAGACTGTTGCGTGACGCAAACATGACAGTGCGAGCCGGGTCCGGGCAAGTAGACATTGACCTTAATCATGTGCGAATACGCCCCGGGCATTGTTCTGACAGCGACCTTGGCACGATGAATCCGGACTTTGCAGGCAAAAAAAAGGCCCCGCGTGTGGGCGAGGCCTGTTCCTGTCGTGTCGACTCACGTATTACCAGCCGCGACCATAGTAGCCGTGGGGAGGGCCGTAATAACCGCGCGGTGGGCCGTAGTAGACCGGCGCCGGGCGGTAGTAAACCTGTTGTTGCACATACACCGGTGGTGGCGGTGCGTAGTAGACCGGTGGCGGCGCGGCATAGACCGGTTGCGGCTGCACATACACGGGTTGCTGCACGTAGACCGGCTGGGACTGGCTGGCCACCACGGAGCCGACAACGGCTGCGCCGATCAAACCACCCAATATGGCCGGGCCACCCCAGCCACCACCGTGGGCGGAGGCTTGGCCTGCCATAGCGAGTGCGCCGATAAGCAAGGCGATCTTGGGGATTTTACGAATCATGGTCATTCCTCGGTTAGCCCCTGCGCTTGTGGTCTGCAATCAATAGACTCAAGGATTGTCGCGGGGATACTTTTAAGACAACGTATTTCTGAAAAACAGCACGGCCGATAGGTAAAGGTTGTGTAAGGTCTGTACCGGTTTGCTTACTCAAAGGAGTTATTCATGCAGATGCACCCCAACAAAGACACCCAACTGTGCATGTCATTGTCGGCGCGTCCCGGGAATTTTGGCTTGCGTTTTCATAACCACCTGTACGAACAGCTGGGCCTGAACTTCTACTATAAAGCGTTCAGCAGCCGGGATTTGCCCGGCGCGATCGGCGGTATCCGGGCGCTGGGCGTGCGTGGTTGCGGGGTTTCCATGCCGTTCAAAGAGGCTGCCATTGCCTTGGTGGACGAACTGGATGAGTCGGTCCAGGCCATCGACTCCCTGAACACCATCGTCAACACCGACGGCCACCTCAAGGCCTACAACACTGACTACATCGCCATCGAGCAACTGCTGAAGACGCACGCGGTGCCCAAGGCGTCGACGTTCGCCCTGCGCGGCAGCGGCGGCATGGCCAAGGCCGTGGCCAGCGCCTTGCGGGACGGCGGGTATGCCAATGGTGTGATCGTGGCGCGCAATGAAGTGGCGGGTCGCGCGCTGGCGCAGAACCTGGGGTATGAGTGGCAGGCCGAGCTGGGCGAGTTGCGCCCGCAGATGTTGATCAACGTGACACCTATCGGCATGACCGGTGGGCCGGAGGCGGACGCCTTGGCGTTTGAGGCTGATGCGATTGAGCGTGCTGAGACTGTGTTCGATGTGGTGGCGATTCCCGCCGAAACGCCGTTGATCGTGCGCGGTCGTGCCCAGGGTAAGCGGGTGATCACCGGGTTGGAGGTGATTGCGATCCAGGCGTTGGAGCAGTTCGTGTTGTATACCGGGGTGCGGCCGACGCCGGAGCAGTTCGAGAAAGCCGTGGCGTTTGCCCGAAACTGAAGCCTTGCATAGAACCAATGTGGGAGCGGGCTTGCTCGCGAAAGCGGAGTGTCAGTCAATATAGATGTGACTGATCCACTGCTTTCGCGAGCAAGCCCGCTCCCACATTTTGTACCGTGTTATGCCTGTTCCAATTGGGCCAAGCGTTCTTCCAATGCGGCTATCCGCGCTTCCAGTTCTTCAATGCGGTCCACGGAAACCGAAGCCCCTCGCTCCACCGGATTGCCCCGTGCCGCGATAATTGCCTCGATATCCGCCGGATCCCCCAGCGCATGGGTGTAGCGATCTTCCCGCTGCCCCGCCTGGCGTGGCACCAGCAGCGCCAGCCCGCGTGCAATCAAGCGCTCAAGCTGGTGCACCACCTGCTCGGCATCTTCAAAGTCATGCATGCGCCCGCTGCGGGTCAGCAGTTCGTTGACGGTTTGCGGCCCGCGCAGGAACAGCAGCCCGATCAGGATCACCTGGGCCGGCACCAGTTCCAGCGCCTTGTCCACGCGATGCTCCCAGCGATCGGCGCGGCTGCCCATCACCAGGCGGGTAAAACCCTGGCCTTCCAGCGCACGCAGGCTCTGGCCGACCTGGCCCTGGCTGAGGTTGGTCACGGGCTCGCGGCTGGTCTTCTGGTTGCAGGCCAGCACCAGGGCATTGAGGGTCAGGGGGTAGGTTTCCGGATTGGTCGCCTGTTTCTCGATCAGGCAGCCCAGGATGCGGATTTCCGTGCTGTTCAGGCGCGGCTCAGGGGTGTCGGTGTCGTGCTCGGCGGTCATCGCGCTTTCCCTATGCAGTGAAGTGCTTAGCCTAATCCTGAAAAAATAAAAGACAAGCGACGGGCCGGTCTATAATCGTCGCCTGTCCAAACCGTGCCATCACCCATGAGACTGCCATGACTATTTCCCTGTACGCCGCTTCCATCCCGGTCTTCAAGCAAATGCTCACCGCCCTGAGCGGTGTGTTGACCAAAGCCGAAGCCCACGCCACCGCCAAGAACATCGAGCCGAACGCCTTGCTGCAAGCGCGTCTGTTCCCGGACATGTTCCAGCTGGTGCGCCAGGTACAGATCGCCGTCGACTTCGCCAAGGGCGTTTCGGCGCGCCTGGCCGAGATCGAAGTGCCTAAATACGACGACAGCGAAGTGACCTTCGCCGACCTGCAAGCGCTGATCGCCAAGGTGCTGGCGTTTGTCGACACCATTTCGCCTGAGCAAATCGACGGCAAGGAAGGCATCGAAATCATCACCCGCCCAGGCACCCCGAAAGAGAAGCGCTTCAGCGGCCAGTCCTATTTGCTGACCTACGGCCTGCCGCAGTTCTTCTTCCACGTCACCACCGCGTACGCCCTGTTGCGTCACAACGGTGTGGAAGTGGGCAAGCGCGACTACATGGGCGCGTTCTAAGCCTTGATACGTTGAAGCCCGGTGGGTGCCAGCAGGCACCGCCGGGCTTTTTCATGGGCCGCATTCGACACACTCTGTTAAGATTCGACATCCCTTTATCACCCTATCTGTCAGCGAACCCTCGGGTTGTCGTTGATGTTGTCGTTTCTGGAGTTTTCATGTTGTTCCCCATCCTGTTGTTGTCAGCTGCCGGCTTTACCGTGCTGACCACAGAGTTTGTGATTGTCGGCCTGCTGCCCGCCATTGCCCGCGATCTGAACGTCAGCGTGCCCCAGGCGGGGCTGCTGGTGACGCTGTTCGCGTTCACCGTGGCGGCATTCGGCCCGTTTCTCACGGCGTATTTCGCGCGATTCCAGCGCAAGCGGCTGTTTATCGTCATCCTGGTTCTGTTTGGCATAGCCAATACCGTGGCGGCACTGGCGCCGAATATCTGGGTGATGGCCCTGGCGCGGTTGATCCCGGCGCTGGGGTTGCCGGTGTTCTGGGCCTTGGCCAGTGAAACGGCGGTGGACATCGTCGGCCCCGAATACGCCGGGCGTGCCATCGAGAAGATCGGTTTTGGCATCGTTTGCGCCACGGTGTTCGGCATCCCCGTGGGCACGCTGATTTCCGACATGTTCGGCTGGCGCACCGCGTTTGCCATCCTCGCCGTGGTGGCGTTAGCCAAGGCCTTGCTGCTGTTCATCTACCTGCCGGTGACAACGCCGAAGAATGACCAGGTGACCCTGCGCGCGCAGTTCAAGATCCTGCGCAGCCCGCTGATGCAGGGGCACATCCTGCTGTCGATCCTAGTGTTTTGCGGCATGTTCACCGCATATACCTACCTGGCGGACATCCTCGAACGCCTGGCCGGGTTCGACGGCACGCTGGTAGGCTGGTGCCTGATGGGCTTTGGCGCCGTCGGGCTGATAGGCAATGCCTTGGGCGGCCGGGCAGTGGATCGCCATCCGTTGATTGCGTCCATGGTGTTCTGCGCGTTCATGATTGCCGGCATGGTGGCGCTGGTGCCAGCGATTCACTCCACCCTGGGCCTGGCGGCTGCGATGGCGGTGTGGGGCGTGACCCAAGCCGCGATGTTCCTGGTCAGCCACGTGCGGCTGATGAAGGCCGCGCCTCACGCGCCGGCGTTTGCGGCGTCGCTGAACATCGCCGGGGGCAACCTGGGGATCGGCTTGGGTGCCATGGTCGGTGGGCATGTGATCGACACGTTGGGCTTGGGCAGCCTGGGGTTTGCCGCGTCCGGGTTTATCCTGGTGTCGATCCTGCTGGCGCTGTGGCTGATGAGCGTCAAGCAGCCGCACGCCGCAGGCGCCTGAACGGTCAGGGCAGGGCGGTAAACAACTCCCGTCGAGCACCTTCGGTAATCGCCACGATGCCGGGGTGCTTGACTTTGCGCTCCACCGAGATCGCGTAGAACGACTCGGTCACCGCATCCGTCTGGCCAATCAGCGCCACACCGTATTGGCGCACCACCTCATCGGCAATCACGCTGGGGGCGATGAATATCCCGCTGCCGGATTGGCCGAAAGCCTGCATCAACGCGCTGTCGTCGAATTCACCGATGATCTTCGGCTGGATCTGTTGTTCCGCAAACCAGCGCTGCAAACGACTGCGCACAACCGTCTCTGCGCCAGGAATCAACAGCGGCGCGCCCTGCAGACACTGTGGGAAATCACCGCCGTACTGATCAGCCAACGCCTGAGTGGCGAAAAAGCTGATGCCGCATTCCCCCAGTTTCTGGCTGTAGCCCTTGATGTCCAAGTGAGAGGGCATGGGACTGTCGGAAATCACCAGGTCCAGGCGCTGAATCGCCAGGTCGGCCAACAAGCGTTCGAGTTTGTCCTCACGACAGGTGATGCGGATCGGTTCACTGAGCTCCATGGTCGGGGCGATCAGCCGGTAGACGATGGATTTGGGCACCACATCCGCCACGCCTACGCGAAACAGGATCTGCTGTTCATTGGGCTGAGCGCGCAACATCGCTTCCAGCTCGTTGCCGGTCTGGAACATTTGCTCTGCGTAGGGCAGGGCCTGGCGCCCGGCTTCCGTGAGTTCAAGCTGGCGGCCGACACGCTGGAACAGCGCGACACCAAAGGTCTGTTCAAGCAGGCTGATCTGCCCGCTGATGGTCTGGGGCGTGAGGTTCAGTTGCTCACAGGCGCGCACGATGCTGCCGGTCTTGGCTACGACCCAGAAGTAATGCAGTTGTCGGTAATTGAGCACGATGGCGGTCACTTCGTGAAAACCGAAGTATACGCGAGAAAAATACGAATTTTCCTGAAGTGTTCGTCTGCATAGAATGCCTCGCTATCGAGGGGCCACTTTTTGGGCCCAAGGGTTCTAACGAGGAATACATCATGAAACTCAATTCCCTGGGCGCCGCGTCGTTGCTTGCGCTTTCATTGGTAGTGGTCAGTGGCTGCGATCAGGTTGAGAAGAGCGCCCAGCAAGTGCTGGGCAAGGCGACCGAGTCGGCCAAGCAAGCGATCGACGATACCCACAAGGCTGCCGAACAGGCGTTGAGTGAAGCAACCCAGGGGCTGATCAAGCCTGAAAAACCGGAAAAAGAAGCCGAAGACGCTTCCGACACCAAAGAAACCTAATTCCCCAGCACTACCACGTCAGGACTGACCTATGGACTACCTTTTACAACTGGCCGCCAGCCCCACCGCCTGGATTGCACTGGCCACCTTGATCGTCATGGAAATCGTGCTGGGCATCGATAACCTGATCTTTATCTCGATCCTCACCAACAAGTTGCCGGAAAAACATCGGGCCAAGGCCCGGCGCATCGGTATCAGCATGGCGTTGTTCTTGCGTCTGGGCCTGCTGAGTACCATCGCGTTTATCGTGCAGCTGACAGCGCCGGTGTTCGAGATCTTCGGCCAGGCGTTTTCGTGGAAGGACATGATCCTGATCGCCGGTGGCCTGTTCCTGGTCTGGAAGGCGACCACCGAGATCCATCACAGCATGGACCCGGAGCCGGAAGAGAAGGCCAGCGTCGGCAACACGGTCGCCATCGGCTTCGCCGCGGCGATCGGGCAGATCCTGTTGCTCGACCTGGTGTTCTCCATCGACAGCATCATTACCGCCGTGGGCATGACCGAGCACTTGCCGATCATGATCATTGCCGTGGTGACGTCGGTGATCGTGATGCTGGTGGCGGCCGAGCCGTTGGCCAAGTTCATCAACGACAACCCGACCGTTGTGATGCTGGCCCTGGGCTTCCTGATCATGATCGGTATGACGTTGATTGCCGAAGGCTTCGGCGCCCATGTGCCTAAAGGCTACGTGTATGCCGCCATGGCGTTCTCGGCCGCCATCGAATGCCTGAACATCGCCCGGCGCAACCGCCACAAGCGTTTGCTCGCCGCCCGCCAGTAACCACTAAAAGCAAAAGGCCAGGTGGGTTCATTCGAGCCCACCTGGCCTTTCACTGTCTGCTGCGGGCGCCCGTATCCCAGGCGGCCGGTTTGCTGTTTAGCCGAACGGGTAGGTGGTTTCTTGCTCCCAGGGTTGTGGTAGCGCTGCGGGAGAGAACACGCTGACCCCATTTGTTGTGACAGGCGCCAGTTCCAGGCTTTCGTTGAACCCCGCCAGAGACAGATCGAGGACAGCCTCGCCGGTCGCGATCACACTTGCGTCACCTGCGAACAGTTCGGAAGCGGGTTGCAGCAGGTCCGACAGCAGCGGCAGTTGTGGCTCACGTTCATGGCCTGATGTCTCAATTCCTTGCGCGGTGGCTTCCACGTGCAACACAAAAGGTTCTGAGGTCACGCCATCAGTGACGACAGTGAACGTATGCGTTCCTGGGCTCAGCGGGCTGAATTCCGAAGGTTGGAATGTCCATTGGCCGTCTTCCCCGGCACGGGCGGCGCCGATGAACAGACGATCGTCATACACGAACACGGCAGAGTCCGGTTCGGCTTGCCCGCTGAAAACAGGACGATAGTCGTCAATGGTCGCGCCACTTGTCACACTGCCCGTCCAGTCGCCGGCTTGGTCGAGTGCGCTGTCAACTTGAGGCGTTGGGGTTTGCGGGACATCCTGCACATTCAATACGAAGGCTTCAGAGGTGGCGCCTTCCCCGACAAATGTGAAGGTATGCTCGCCTGGGCTCAGTTTTTTATTGATGTTGGTGTATGTCCAGCTGCCATCCTGCAAAACCGTGACATTGTCGACCAACTTCCCATTGTCATACACCTTCAGGAGCGTCAGCGGTTCGCCTTGGCCATGGAACGTCGGCCGTGCGTCGTTGGTCACGCTGCCGCTCGCAAGCTCGATCACAGTACCTATATTGTCGACTACGGAAGTGATCACGGGCGCGGTCGATTCCGGTGCGCCAATGGTCAAGGTGAACGGGTCTGAGCTGACTCCAGCGTTCACCACAGTGAACACGTGCGTGCCTTGATTCAACGGGGGTACCTGGAACTCCCAAATGCCGTCGGCGTTACTGTGGGCGTAGCCAATGCGGCGGCTGCCATCGTAGATCTGCACCATGGCAAAGGGGTCAGCCTTGCCGCGCAAGGCCGGAGTCGCGTCATCGGTAAGGCTGCCGTTGACCAGCTCACTGTATTTGCCGAAGTTGTCAAACGCCTGGTCGATCTGTGGTTTGGCCGATTCCGGTGCACCAATCGTCAGGGTGAACGTATCAGAGCTCAGTTCGGTGCCAATAGGTGTCTTGGTCACGGCAGTGAGCGAGTGTTCGCCTTGGCTCAGAGTGGCTGCCTGGAATTGCCAGTTGCCATCCGGGCGCGTGAGGGCATAACCCAATCGGGTAGTGCCATCGTAGATAGCCACTTGAGAATGTGGCGCGGCCGTACCCCATAACGTTGGTGTGGCGTCATCGATACTGCCACCGTTTGTGATCTCACCGAATTTGCCAAAATCATCAATGACTGAACTGATAGTCGGTTGAGTGGCTGGCTCTGTGTCCTCTACGGTGAATGTAAAGGGCTGTGATGCGATTCGGTTCACGGCTACCGTCAAGGTGTGCTGACCCGGCGTCAGGGGTGTTCCGGTCTCAACCGTAAAACGTCCATCCGGGCCAACAAATGACGAGCCAACGATAAAGGCACCGTCGTACAGGAGCACTTGGGCACCTGGCTCGCCACGGCCGTGGAACGTGGGAGTCGTATCATCGCTACTGGCACCAGGGGCGATTTCTCCAGGGGTGCCGACACTATCGAATACTGAATCGATCAGCGGAGTTGACGCTTCAAGAATGCTGACGGTCAGCAAAAAGGGTTCTGATGTCTGACCCAGACTATCTACGACGGTCAACTCATGTACACCGGGCTGCAGCGCGCTTTCGGTGGACGGGCGAACCTGCCAGTTGCCTTGCAGGTCCACAAAGGCAGACGTCAGGTATTCGCCATTGTCATAGATTTTGACAAAGGTGCCGATGGCCTCGCTTTTACCTGAAAGGTAGGGGCGGCTATCGTCGATCGTGGCACCACTCTCTACCAACCCGGTCTCGTACCCGGCGGTGTCATAAGCGGTGTCAAATGTAAGAGCTGTCGCGTTCTCAAGTACGGCGATCTCAGGTTCTACGATGATACTTTCCGCCACCGCCTGCGGCTTGAGTTCAATCTGCAACTGCGGGCCGGCATCTCCCGCCTGGCTGTCAGTGGCCGATACGCCCAGGGTATTGCTACCCGTCTCGACCGTTGGAACAGCAAGCGGCGTTGTTTCAGAGGACAGCGTATCAAGCCGGATCGAGAAATCCTGGGTGATCTGGCCGTCTACAGTAATGCTAAAATTCTCCCGCTCCGGGCTGGCGGCCTGTTCTGTCGTGTAGGCCCAGCGACCATTTTCATCGGCCTGCGTGGTCCCGACCGGATTGCTCTGGGCGTCGTAGATTTCGACGGTTGCATGGGCACTGGTCGTACCGTGCAAGGTCAGCGTCATTGAGGCTGAGTCCACAGTGCGTTGAGAACCCTCACGCTCAGCTGTGTACTTTTTCTTAGCGTCCATAAGGTCTTGTTTCCAATAAAGTATAGAGAATGCCGCGTGCCCGCCCCCCGGGGTCACAGGCGCATTTCCGCATACTTATCGGTTTGTGAACTCTAAGAACGGTCTCAAAAAAAAACAGGCCAGGACCTTGCCAGTGATCGTCAGATATCGGCACTGGCCTGTGTGGCAGGCGGGCAGGTGGTTTGTCCGTCATCCAGCCCCTGTTTGTAGTTGCGGCTGAGTAGCGAAGCCTTACCGTTGTGCCAGGTCAGGGTCAGCACGTAAAGCGTGTCGTAGTCACTGCCGGACCAATCCTGGGTAATGGTGTGCTTTTCCCCCGAGGCTTCACTGGCCACCTTGTTGATCAGTTCCGGCAGGTAGCCGTGGGACCAGGCGGTGTAGATGATTGCGTTGTGGTACTTGTCTTCCACCAGCTCGTCGGCCAGGGCACTGGTGTCATTCGCCGAAAACTTGATGTTCACCGGCAGGCCCAGCTTGATGGCGCTGGGGCTGATGGTCATCAGTGGGCGAATGTAGCTGTACGAATTGTCCTTCTCGCCTTCCTCGACATTGCGCGTCGGGTTGGCGGCAAACACGAAATTGGCCTTGCCGAATTTTTCCGGCAATACGGTGGCCAGGTTCATTGCGCGGTTCAGCCCCTGGCAGTTGAGCTGGCCGAGGCCGCCGCTGGGTTTTTCACCGTGACGCAGGAAGATCAAGGTTTGCACGCCATCTACGACTTGTGCACGGCTTTCTCGGGCGTCTAGCGTCAGCCCAACGGTGCCGGCAATTAGCAGCAACGGTAAGACGACATAAGTGTAACGCTTGAAATGATGTGCAACTCGGGCAGGTTTTAGATTCATGGTTCCACTTTTCAGTAATGCAACTAGGGCCGAGCACTCCTGATGCGGGGGTCCACTCCTGTGTGATAGCCGGTTTGTTTTTCTAGCCGTGCGGTCGTCAAGCTTGGAGGGTGGGAGTGTTTTTACGTCGATTGGTTCTATGCGCAAGGATGTTTATTCCAACCTATCCCTAATGATAGTTGGCAAATGTTGCAAAACGGTATCGCGATGCGAAGTGTGTTTCGTGATTTGTACGCAGTGGAACGGATATTCAGGGTTTGCAACATAGTCGTTGTCACTGGTTGGCAAGTGAGTAGCCGTTTTAGCGCACGCTATGGCGTCTCAGTTCAGCCAGTGAGCCTCGTCACTAAATGGAAAACATGAATATCGGCTCGTCTTCAAGCAACCTCTACAGCGGTTTTAACACGATGTCAGCGTCAGAAAACGAGGATCCATCTAGGTCAAAAAGGCGCGCCCCCATACTCTGGACCTGCACTGGTGGGCGCGCTACGAGCGATCGGGAGTGGAACGGAAGTAGTTACAACGTGCGCAGTGAAGATCGGCCGTCTGAATTCGGCTACGGCGATTGCTTCCGAGTCACGACATTTGGCCGGCGCTAGCGATCCGAGTAAAAACCGGTGCGCTACCCGTAGCGGGTCGTGCCAGACCTAAAAGAGCGTTGAGCGTCAGCCGTTGGTCAATGGACGGGCTCTCAACGCCTTTTTTCTGTTCCGCACAGTCAGTAAATTAGATCGCTCTATCTATTTTGTTTACCTTGTGAACCCTTACTATTCCAGTTTTTAAAGGGAGTTCACCATCATGTCTCTTTCAAGCTTCCCTGTTACTAAAAAATGGCCTGCCCAGCATCCCGAACGCTTGCAACTGTATTCGTTGCCCACGCCCAACGGCGTCAAGGTGTCGATCATGCTTGAAGAGCTGGGCCTGCCCTATGAAGCGCACAAAGTCAGTTTCGAGACCCAGGACCAACTGTCACCCGAGTTCCTGTCCCTGAACCCCAACAACAAGATCCCGGCGATCATCGACCCCAATGGCCCGAGCGGCCAGCCGTTGGCGCTGTTCGAGTCCGGCGCGATCCTGATCTACCTGGCGGAAAAAACCAGCCAGCTGCTGTCCGAAGACCCGGCTACCCGCTATGAAACCCTCCAGTGGCTGATGTTCCAGATGGGCGGCATCGGCCCGATGTTTGGCCAGCTGGGCTTTTTCAACAAATTTGCCGGCAAGGCCTACGAAGACAAGCGTCCCCGCGACCGCTATGCCGCCGAATCCCGGCGCCTGCTGGATGTGCTGGAAAAACGCCTGCTGGGCCGCACCTGGATCATGGGTGATGACTACAGCATCGCGGATATCGCCACCTTCCCTTGGATTCGCAACCTGATCGGTTTCTATGAATCCGGTGACCTGGTGGGCATCGCTGATTTCCCCAATGTGCTGCGCGCGCTGGACGGTTTTGTCGCACGTCCGGCCGTGATCCGTGGCCTGAACATCCCGAGCTGACGCATGCCGACTTTCGATTTCAAACAACTGGACGTGTTCAGCCGCGTCGCGCTCAAAGGCAACCCGCTGGCGGTGGTATTGGGGGCCGACAGCCTCACCGACCAACAAATGGCCGATTTCGCCAAGTGGACCAACCTCAGTGAAACCACGTTTTTGCTGACCCCGCGTGACCCGAGGGCCGACTACCGGGTGCGAATATTCACCACCCTCAAGGAGCTGCCGTTCGCCGGCCACCCCACGTTGGGCAGTTGCCATGCGTGGCTGCAGGCGGGGGGCATCCCCAAAGGTGAAGAGATCATCCAGGAGTGTGAAATCGGCCTGGTGCGTATCCGCCGCCAAGGGGATGAGCTGGCCTTTATCGCACCGCCGCTGATACGTTCCGACGCGGTGGAGGCACCGTTGCTGGAGCGCGTGCGCCTGGGGTTGGGTTTGCCGCCCGGGGCCATCCTGCGCAGCCAGTGGGTTGACAATGGCGCAGGCTGGCTGGCGCTAATGCTGGCTGACCGCGAGCAGGTGCTGGGTTTGCAACCTGACTATTCGCAACTATTGGGCCTGGCAGTGGGTGTGATCGCTGCCTGCGACCCTGAGCACGATGCGGTGGATGCGCAATTCGAAGTGCGCGCCTTTATTGCCGGTGACGGCGCCCAGGAAGATCCGGCCACCGGCAGCCTGAACGCGGGTGTTGCCCAGTGGCTGCTGGGGGAGGGTCTGGCGCCGGAGCGCTATGTCGTCAGCCAGGGCACGGCGATGGGGCGGGCGGGGCGCATTCGCATCGAGCGCCACGGCCCTGAAATATGGGTGGGCGGTGCGGTTGCGGTCTGCATCGACGGGCGCCTACAGCTCTAGATCAATACATTGTTACAGGCCTCGCAATACACTATTGGCCCCCGCGCGTTTGTGCCATGGGGGCCAGGGGGCATAAGCTTTCGCCCCAAATATGTATGCCTCTACCGTTTTGGAAGCCAGGAAAGCCATGACCAGCCAGTTCCCCCAAGCCCGCCCACGCCGCCTGCGCCGCTCCCCGGAGCTGCGTGGCTTGTTCCAGGAAACCGAGTTCACCTTGAACGACCTGGTGCTGCCGATCTTCGTCGAGGAAGAAATCGATGATTTCGTGCCGATCACCAGCATGCCGGGCGTGCAGCGCATCCCTGAGAAAAAACTCGCCGCCGAGATCGAGCGTTATGCCCGTGCCGGCATCAAGTCGGTCATGACCTTCGGCGTGTCCCACCACCTGGACGCCAGCGGCAGCGACACCTGGAAAGAGCGTGGTCTGGTCTCGCGCATGTCCTCGATCATCAAGGACGCCGTACCGGAAATGGTCGTGATGTCCGACACCTGTTTCTGTGAATACACCGACCACGGCCACTGCGGCGTGATGCACGGCGCCCACGTCGACAACGATGCAACCCTGGTCAACCTCGGCAAACAAGCCGTGGCGGCCGCTCGCGCCGGCGCCGATGTCATCGCACCGTCCGCCGCCATGGACGGCCAGGTCCAGGCAATCCGTCGCGCACTGGATGACGCCGGCTTCACCCACATCCCGATCATGGCCTACTCCACCAAATTCGCCTCGGCCCTCTACGGCCCGTTCCGCGAAGCCGGCGGCAGTGCGCTCAAGGGCGATCGTAAAAGCTACCAGATGAACCCGATGAACCGCCGCGAAGCCGTGCGCGAATCGCTGCTGGACGAACAGGAAGGCGCGGACGCGCTGATGGTCAAGCCGGCCGGCGCCTACCTCGACATCATCCGCGACATCCGCGAAGCCTCACACCTGCCGGTGGCGGCGTACCAGGTGAGCGGCGAGTACGCGATGATCAAGTTCGGTGCCCAGGCGGGCGCGATTGACGAGGCGCGGGTGGTGCGCGAGACGTTGGGGTCGATCAAGCGCGCGGGGGCGGATTTGATTTTTACGTATTTTGCGATGGATTTGGCGTTGGCGGGGATTTGATTTAGGTGAGTAGCTCTGTGGCGGGTGAGTTTGCTTGTCACAGGGCCGCTGAATACTAAAAGAGTCAGATCTTTTTGTTTGTCTAGACGGAATATCATGAGGCGTTGTTTTTTAATCAAGGCTGTATGAAATACAAATTGGACATGGAGCCTTCAATTTTTCTGACCTTTCCCTTTTCTAGATATTCATTGAACTCATGCTCTAGGAGCTTCATGTCAGTGTATTTTTTATGCTGTTGCGGAGTTTCGCATGCATACATATAGAGTCTCCAAGGGTCGAAGCCATCAACTCGTCCGCCAGGACCATAGTCAAAATCGATGCATCTATCAGTCAGATAAACGCTACAGCCAACTCCGTGCAGTTCGTATTCCACTCCATCAGTAAGTACGCCACATCGTGGGATTTTATTTGTCCACCATAATTCTAGGATGTCTTTGGTTCCAAATGAATGCTCAAGTAACTCTGTTGCCTGTTGTACTTGTTTTATATATTCGTTTATCAAATCTTCTAGCGTTCTATTTTTCATCTTCTTGGCCTGTCCAGTCTGTCGAGTCCAACTGCGTTTGATTCGTCTATGACATCTTGAGCGCTGTTATACGAGCTTTTATAAGCGTTCAAATTATCGATCAGCTTTATAGTGACTGGGGTGTGCGTTTGTCTCGCTGCCGAAGCTCGATGGTGCCCATCGATAATATAGCGTTGTTCGTTGTGCTCAAAAACGTCGATGGGTTCTATATTGTCGAACCCAGTCTCTTGCATGATGCGAGCAAAACCTTCTACGCGCTTTGTTGATCGTTTTCCTTCAATGGTATGTGTCCGCTTCAAAGTGCCAGCATCGACTTCGTGGATAAGAGGTGTTGAAGGCAAACCCTCATCTACACCTGTTTCATTAATTGTATCGTCTGTGTTTGTTTGTGGTTTACAGCCATCTCCTCCAGGACATGTACTCAACCCCAGCGGATCCACCCACCCCGTAGGATTCGGCACGTACCGGTACGCATTGATCCCACCCGCCAACTTCACCGGGTCCGACGTCAGGTAACGACCAATATCCGGATTGTAGTAGCGATGCCGGTTGTAGTGCAGCCCGCTTTCCTGATCGAAGTACTGACCCTGGAATCGCAGCGGGTTGTCGACTTTTCCGACGTCCAGACGGCTGATTTCGCCGTACGCGCCGTAGTGGGCGGACCAGACGATTTCGCCGTTGGGGGCGGTGAGTTCTTGTGGGGTGCCGAGGTGGTCGAGTTGGTAGTGGAAGGGCTTGGTTTGTTTGGGGCCAAAACCTTCCAGTAAAGCCAAGGGCCTGAAGCTACCGGGTTCGTAGAGGTAGCTGCGATGACGGTCTTTGTGGTGCTCGGCAATCAGCTTGTCGCCTTGCCAGAAAAATTCCGTGGTTATGTCATCTACGGTTTTGCTGATCCGCCGCCCAAACGGATCGTATCGGTAACTGGCGGTCTGCCCATTGGGTTGGGTGATACCGATCAGCCGGTGCTGACAGTCATAACGGTATTCAGTGACCAGTGAGTGCCCACGCCCACGCCGCTCACGGATCAGGTTGCCGAACGCGTCATAGTCGTAATGCCGGTCCCCCTGAATCATCAGCCGGTTGCCAGCCACGATGTCCGGGCCGGGGCGGTTTTGCATGAGCAGGTTGCCCGCCGGGTCGTGGGCGAAGCGTTCTTGCAGGTCCTGGGAGTGGTCGGCGCGGGTGAGGCGGCTCAGTGGGTCGTAGCTGTAGTCGTGCTGGCCTTTGCGGGTATCGAGCAGGCGGGTGAGGTTGCCGGATTTGTCGTAGGTGTAGTGGCGTGCGTAGAGGTGGTGTTCCTGCTGGGTGACGGTGTGGGCATGCAGGCGTTGTTGGTCGTCGTAGTGGTAGTGGCTGAGCAGTTGGCCTTGTTGGCGTTGGTGTTCCTGGCCGGCTTTGAACAGATGAGAGGTGAGGACTTCACCATTGAGTTCGACGGTGGCGAGGTGGCCGCCCTTGGCATGATTGAAGACCAGGCGGTTGTTGTCGGGCAGGCGCAGGTTTTGCAACTGGCCGCAGGCGTCGTAGCCATAGCGTAAGGTGCCCCAGCCTTGGTGTTCAGCGGTGAGGCGGTTTTGGCTGTCGTATTCGTAGGCCAGCGCCCAGTGACCATCTTCGACGCCGAGAAGGTTGCCCTGGCGGTCGTAGGTGTAGTCGACGGTTTTGCCGTCGGGGAGGGTTTTTCGTACAAGGCGCCCGGCATGATCGCGTTCGTAGCGGGTAACCAGCTGACTGCCGTCGTCGCCGTGCTCGGTCTTTTCCTGCAGGTTACCGTTGAGGTCATAGACGTAAGCCGTGCGCTGACCGTCAAACCCTATCGCCTGCTGGATCAGGCCATTGGGGTGGTACTGCAATCCATAGGTCTCACCGACTTCATTTTCGATTTCAGTCAGCAACAACCGCGCATTGTCGTAGCGATACTTGACCTGGGTGCCGTCGGAATTGATACGACGGCTGATCAGATGCAGCCCATCGGCATACTCGTAACGAGTAACGCGGCCTAACTCATCCCGCTCAGACGTGATTTTTCCATAAGGGTTGTAGCTGTATTCCCTACAAGCGCCCCCCGGCAACACCACCCGAACCAGTCGCCCCACGCTGTCCCACTGATACTGGGTCAGCGCGCCATGTTCGTCCTCCCGCGCCACCTGACGCCCGAGATCGTCATAGCGATACCGCTTAATCCCGCCATTCGGCAACTGCTCCTCAAGCAACTGCCCACGCTCATTCCACACCAGCCGCTGACAACTGTTATCCGGAAACCAAACCCCCGTCAGCTGCCCATATTTGTTGTAGCTGTAGTCCGTACTGTGGCCGTTGGGATCAATCCTGCGGGTGATATCGCCCCTGTCATTACGTTCATATTTCCAGACTGCCTGACCGCGCCTTACAACCCGAACGAATCCGTTGTCATGCTCGTAGGACGTCGGCTCATCGTCCCCCGGAAACAACGCCACCAAACGCCCAGCGTCGTCGTACTGATAGGCCGTGATCGCGCCCAGCGGATCCTGCTCAACCGTCAGCCGGCCTTTTTCGTCGTAGGATTTGAAGTGTTCAGCGCCGTCCGGATCAACACGCTGCACCAGCCGCGCACGCCCGTCATGCACATAGACTTCCTGGCTGCCATCGGCGTTAAACACCGTGACCTGGCCGTTGTCATCCCAGGCATAGCGGGTGTCCATCTGCGAAAAGCTGGCCCAGTGCCGGACACAGCGCGCGGCCTTGCCAGATCGTTCCCACTCCCAGTAAAAACTTGCCCCACCGGCCAACTGGCGTTCGAGAATGACGTGCTGATCGTCGTAGCGATAAACCTCGCTTTCACCGACGGCGTTGGTCGCACTGATAAGCCGGCCAAGGTCGTCATAGGCGTAGGAAACAACGGTGTACTCGGTGACCCAGACAAACTCACCCGGCCCTTCAGCCCGGTGAATCTGGTAGTCCACGCCAACAATGCGGCCCGACGAATAGCGCAAAAACAACGACCGCCCGACGCCGTTATCCACTCGCTCAATGCGCCCCCTGAAGTCTCGAGAGATACGCAGCCGGTTGTCATACGCATCGCTGATCGCTGTCAGAAAACCATTAACGAAATGGTAGAAACGCGAGCCTTGCGCCAGCACCCATTCATCCGGCAACGTCCCCAGATAAATCGCTGCTTCGGCCAAGCTGTTGGTGATCGCAGGGCGGGCGGAGGAGGGCAGTGGAAACTCAGTCGAGCGGTTCTCATGATCGGTCCACACCACCGAATCACCGGAAACCTCCAGCCGATGGGCCAGCGCATGGCTCCAGCCAAACCCCAACCCGCAATCCACTTCCACCGCGCTGGTGCGATAAAGCCGGGTCCACTCGAACGGCAATATCCCATCGAGCGTGCCGTCGGTGAGGGTGAGCAATTCCTCGCCGGTGACCATCGACACCGGGCAGCCGTTCTTGCACGTAGTCGCCGAGCAGGTCGCCGCATCGCCGTTCTGGTTTTTCCCGGACACCGGCACGTCATCGACCTGTTCCTGCCTGACCAGCACCGTGCGCTGTGTCTTTTCGCGCACCACCGGGACGGGGTTTGGAACCAGATTGTCCCCGGCCTTCAATGGCACATCGGGGATCGTCTTGATCGGCGTTGCAGGCCCACCCAGCCAAATCGGCTTACCCATCTCGACATGGTCATCCACCCGGGCTTTGCCGAATTGCTTGGCCATGTGGTTCAGCCAAGTGCGGGCAGCTTGCGACTTGACGCCCGCCAGCACCTTCGAGCTCAAGCGAATTGCCATGCCCATTCCGGCCGTCGCGAGCACCAGCAACAGGTTGATCAGCACTTCAAAGCTGATTTCACCCAGCAGTTCGTTCATGTACGGAGGTGGCAACATCCGCATCCAACTGACCATTGCGGCCAGGTAGATAAACAGCAGCGGCTCATCGCTGAGCACCAGCAAACCCTTTGCGATGGCGTCGGTGTCGAGCTTTAACAGGTTTTCAAACTCAACCTGGGACAGGTAATGCAGCAGTTGTTCGGCATGGGCCAGCGGAGCCGACAGCCATTGGAGCAGTTGTTCCAGGTTGTCCCAGAGCGCGTACAGCGCCTCGTTGAATCCGCGCGTGTAGGCTTGATAAAGCGACAGGTAGCGGTTGAGAAAGTTGGCTTCGGAGTAGTCCTTCCAAAGCGGTTCGAAGGTGTCGCGCCATTCCTTGCGCAGCCAGCCTTCCAGGGGGGCGATGACCGTCTGGTAAGAGGCATACAACGCCTTGAAATGTGTGGCGGAAACATTAGGGTAGAAGTTGACCCGGTATTGCTGGTTACGGTCGCACTCCGTGACTTCAAGTATGCCGCTGGGCCCGATGGTTTTATGGATCGGTTCGCCCAGCGGGCCACCGTTCGGGTCGATGCGCTGCAACACCACCGGCGTATTGCCAATGGGCACGAACCGTGAGCTTTGGAACATATGCACCAGGGTCAGCGTACCGTTCGCCTGGCACGTTGCAGTGGTGCTGTTGGGCAGGATGGAGCGATTGATCGGCGCAACGAGCGCCACTTCATCGCCGACTTTGAAGACCTGTTCGATATCCAGGGCGGAAAAACTGAAAAAATTTTCGGCCCAGGCGTCGTAGGAGTTCAGGCAGCGCTTGAAGTCGCTGATAACGGATTCGACGTCGCGTGTCTTCGAATCCATGGCCGCCAGTACCAGAAAGCCAATGGTTTGGCTGGTAAGGGCGATCAAGAGCATGCCCCATGAAATGGGGGCTGAATAAATAACGCCATCTGCAATCCCTCGCACTGTGTATTCAGGCGAAGGACTTTGCAGTGGTTTTCGGGTGATATCTGTAGAGCTTGTCCCGTCATCACGTGGGACGCTTCAGCCGTTTGCGTGCTACGTGAGCGGGGGATGGACCTGTCATTTTTGGAAAAGACTCGAAAGCCCAGCTGTTCAGCGAACGCCGGTTAGACTTACCGGTCGATATCTGCAATACCCGGCCTGTCGCCTTTCAAGGAAGCCTTATGTTCTCAAGCCGCGTGATCCTGTGCCTTGCCGCTTTGCTGGTGCTGGCCGGTTGCTCCACAACACGCAACCCGCAGCAGCCGGAGCGCAGCGAAACCGAGGTGAAGGCGCAAATCGTGCGCCTGCTGTCGGCGACGGTGGCCGACCGCAACGGCTGGGCCCAGGACATCTACACCGCCTTCGATGCCCAGAAGATCTACCCCAGCACCGAGAATATTTGCGCCGTGCTGGCGGTGACCGAGCAGGAGTCCACTTATCAGGTCGACCCGCCCGTGCCGAACATGGGCAAGATCGCCCAGGATGAAATCCTGCGGCGTGCGGGGAAAGTCCACGTACCGGCGTTTGTCGTCCGAAGCGCGCTGCAACTGCGCTCGCCCACCGGGAAAACCTACACCGACCGCCTGAGCGCCGCGCGCACCGAGAAGGACCTGAGCGGCATCTTCGATGACTTCATCAGCATGGTGCCGTTGGGCAACACCCTGTTTGGCGGCTTCAACCCGGTGCACACCGCAGGCCCCATGCAGGTCAGCATCGACTTTGCGCAGAAGCAGGCCCGGGGTTATCCCTACACGGTGGATGGCACCATCCGACGCGAGGTCTTCACCCGCCGTGGCGGCATGTATTTCGGTATCGCGCACTTGCTGGGCTACCCGGTCAACTACGACCAGCCGCTGTACCGTTTTGCCGATTTCAATGCCGGCTGGTACGCCAGCCGTAATGCCGCGTTCCAGGCTGCGGTCAGCCGAGTGACGGGCACCGAGTTGGCGTTGGATGGTGATCTGATTCGCTACGGTTCATTGCTGCCCGGCACCACCGAGCTGGCAGTGCGTTCCCTGGGAGCGAAGCTGGACATGCGCAACCCCAGCATCCGCAGCCAGCTGGAGGAGGGTGAGAGCCTGGATTTTGAAGACACCACCCTCTACAAGCGTGTGTTTGCACTGGCTGACAAAGCTGCCGGCAAGCCGATGCCACGGGCGATCCTGCCGGGCATCGTGCTCAAGAGCCCCAAGATCACCCGCAACCTGACCACGGCGTGGTTTGCCAAGCGGGTGGATGAACGGTATCAGCGTTGCATGAAGCGTTGATCACGTGCGGCGTTTGACAAACCGGCGCCACAACCACACCCAAAGCCACACCACCGGGAATGCCAGGATCACAAACGGCAGCACATAACTGGAGCGCTCCAAGGCGTCTGCCGTGCCGTTGACCAGGTTGTCGCCGAGGTTGCTGAACATCCGGCTGAACCGCGACGGCTGGTTCGCACCGTCGGAGGAGCGGAAGTTCAAGGTCACGCGGTTGGTGTCGAGGCGGCGTTGCTGGCCGGCGGAGACCTGGGCCAGTTCCTGCAGTTCGTTTTCGATGGCCGCTTGTTCTTTGCTCAGGGCAATCAGGTCGCTGACGGTGATGTCCTTGCGCTTGGCCAGCTCATCCAGGCGTTGCTGTTGGGCCAGTAGGCGGTCCTGGCGGCGACGCACATCAGCGACGGCATCGGCCAGGTCCTCGGCAGTGGTGATGCGCTGCCCGAGTTTTCCGCCCTCGGCGGCCAGGGTAACCATAGGCTCCACACCGGTGGGGGCGATGCGCAGGATGATCTCGCCGCCGTTGCCGTCTTCGGTGATACCCAGGATGTTGCAGGCACCGAAGCGCGCAGTCTCACAGGCCTCGCGAGTTTCCTGCATGCGCGGGGCGAGCAGGGCGCCAGGCAGGGCGAGGGTCAGTTCATGTTCATAAGCCAATTGCGCACCGGCCCGGCTTTGTTCGCCGTTGATTACCCGGGCGCGGGAAGGATCCTTGGGTGAGCAGCCTGCAATGGCCAGCGCCACTAGCAAGCACAGGAAATAAGAGGTTGGTTTGCCGTCCAGGTGGCGCATCGCTATTCCTTGGGAAATGCTGGGAAATTTGACGGCGATTAAACCGGGTCTGGCCGATTAACGCAAAGCATCAGAGGGGATTTGCGCGGCTGATGGTGATGGCCGACGGAGGGTGCCAGGCGTACACCTCAAGCCTGACTCCAAGGAAGAACTTGCCATGATCGCTCACACCGTGCCTGAAGGCTTTGTCTCGTTGCCACGCAGCAGTCCACTGCTCGATTTATTGGGCCCGGCTTACTGCCGGGGTGAAGGTTTACATCTGGAGATTGGCTTGCGTGCGGACAACCGCCATGCCAATGGACGCGGTACGGTGCATGGCGGGGTGCTGGCGACCCTGGCGGACGTCGGCATGGGCTATGCGATGGCGTTTTCCAGTGAGCCGCCGCTGCCGTTGATCACGGCGAGCATGACCCTGGACTACCTTGGGGCCGTGCAAGTGGGGGAGTGGATTGTGGTGCGGTTGGAGCATCACAAACGAGGGCGGCAGATGGCGTTTGCCACCGTGAGCCTGCAGGTGGGGGAAAAGGTGGTAGCGCGGGCGAATGCGGTGTTTGCCGTGCCCCAATCCGACAGGCAATAAAGATCAAATGTGGGAGCGGGCTTGCTCGCGAATGCAGTGTGTCAGTCACCCTATTCATGGCTGACTCACCGCTTTCGCGAGCAAGCCCGCTCCCACATTTGAACAGCGTTTTTCAGATAGAGCGCATTAAGAAAGGGCCCGGTTTTCGTGGAACCGGGCCTTTTCCGTGTTGCTCTTTGGATCAGCTGCGTTCGAGGGCGAGGGCTACGCCTTGGCCACCACCGATGCACAGCGTTGCCAGGCCTTTCTTGGCGTCGCGCTTGATCATTTCATGCAGCAGGGTCACCAGCACGCGGCAGCCTGAGGCGCCGATCGGGTGGCCGATGGCAATGGCGCCGCCGTTGACGTTGACCTTGCTCGCGTCCCATTCCAGCTCTTTGCCCACCGCCAAGGATTGCGCGGCGAAGGCTTCGTTGGCTTCGATCAGGTCCAGGTCGCCCAGGCTCCAACCGGCCTTGTCCAGGCAGCGGCGGGTGGCCGACACCGGGCCGATGCCCATGATCGCCGGGTCGACGCCTGCGTTGGCGTAGCTGGCGATGCGCGCCAGCACGGGCAGGCCGAGGGCCTTGGCCTTGTCGGCGCTCATCAGCAGCACCGCAGCGGCGCCGTCGTTGAGGCTGGAAGCGTTGCCGGCGGTGACGCTGCCGTCTTTCTTGAACGCCGGTTTCAGCTTGGCCAGGGATTCGGCGGTGGTGCCGGCGCGGGGTTGTTCATCCACCGCAAACGCTACCGGATCGCCTTTGCGCTGCGGGATCAGGATGGGTGTGATTTCATCCACAAAACGCCCGGCTTCGATGGCGGCAGCGGCTTTTTGCTGGGAGGCTGCGGCGAACGCATCCTGGGCTTCACGGCTGATGCCGTACTTGTCCACCAGGTTCTCGGCGGTGATGCCCATGTGGTAGTCGTTGAACGCATCCCACAGGCCGTCGGTGATCATGCTGTCGATCATCTTGGCGTGGCCCATGCGCAAGCCGGTGCGCGCGGCGGGCAGTACGTAAGGGGCGAGGCTCATGTTCTCCATGCCGCCTGCGATAATGACCTCGGCGTCGCCACAGCGAATGGCCTGGGCGCCCAGGTGCAAGGCCTTGAGGCCCGAACCGCAGACCTTGTTCAAGGTCAGGCTCGGCACCGCGTGGGGCAGGCCGGCGAGGATCGAGGCCTGGCGCGCCGGGTTCTGGCCGCTGCCTGCGGTAAGCACCTGGCCGAGGATTACTTCGTCGACCTGAGCCGGGTCCAGTCCGGTCTGTTCCAACAGGCGACGGATCACGGCGGCGCCCAGTTCCGGTGCCGGGATGTTCGCCAGCGAACCCTGGAAGCTGCCCACGGCGGTGCGGGTGGCAGCAACAATCACGACGTCTTGCATGGAATCTGTCCTCACTGGAAGTGCATTTCTGGAACGTGGTCCGGGACGATCAGTTTACCGGCCGTCTTGCTCACAATCTCTTCAACGCTGACGCCAGGTGCGCGTTCCTTGAGGACAAAAGCGCCATTTTCGATTTCCAGGTACGCCAGGTCCGTCAGTACGCGCTTGATGCAGTTGGCACCGGTCAGCGGCAGGCTGCATTGGCTGAGCAGCTTGGACTCACCGTCCTTGGACGCGTGGGTCATGATCACGATGATGTTTTCTGCGCCGGCCACCAGGTCCATGGCGCCGCCCATGCCCTTGACCAGCTTGCCAGGGATCATCCACGAGGCGATGTTGCCTTGTACGTCCACTTCGAAGGCGCCCAGCACGGTAAGGTCGACGTGGCCGCCACGGATCATCGCGAAGGATTCGGCGGAGGAGAAGATCGACGCGCCGATGCGTGCGGTCACCGTCTGTTTACCGGCGTTGATCATGTCGGCATCGATGGTTTCTTCGGTAGGAAACGGTCCCATGCCCAGCAGGCCGTTTTCCGATTGCAGCATCACTTCCATGCCTTCGGGAATGTAGTTGGCCACCAGTGTCGGAATGCCGATGCCCAGGTTGACGTAGAAACCGTCCTGCATTTCGCGGGCGACGCGTTGAGCCATTTGTTCGCGGGTAAGCGCCATGTGTGTTTCCTCTTATTATTCGGGCTGGGGGCGGATTATTTGCGCACGGTGCGCTGTTCGATGCGCTTCTCGAACGTGCCGCAGATGATCCGGTCGACGTAGATGCCAGGGGTGTGGATCTGCGCCGGGTCCAGCTCGCCCGGTTCGACGATTTCCTCGACTTCGACCACGGTAATCTTGCCGGCGGTGGCGGCCAGCGGGTTGAAGTTCTGGGCTGTATGGCGGTAGATCACGTTACCGAAGTGGTCGGCTTTCCAGCCTTTGACGATGGCGAAGTCGCCGGTGATGGACTCCTCCATCAGGTACGGGCGGCCGTTGAACTCGCGGGTTTCCTTGCCTTCGGCCACAGGGGTGCCGACACCGGTGGCGGTGAAGAAGGCCGGGATACCGGCGCCGCCTGCACGCATTTTTTCGGCCAGGGTGCCCTGTGGGGTCAGCACCACTTCGATTTCGCCGCTGAGCAATTGCTTCTCGAACAGGGCGTTTTCACCCACGTAGGAGGCGATCACCTTGCTGATCTGTTTTTCTTCGAGCAGCACGCCCAGGCCAAAACCGTCGACGCCGCAATTGTTGGAAACCACAGTCAGGTCGCGGGTGCCTTTGCGCTTGATCTCGGCGATGAGGTTTTCTGGAATGCCGCACAGGCCAAAACCACCGGAGAGGACGGTCATGCCGTCTTCCAGGCCTGCCAGCGCTTCTTCATAGGACGCTACGCGTTTATCGAAACCTGCCATATGCACCTCTTTTATTGTTTGTGGTCCAGCCAGTGATCCGAGTGTTGCGCCGACGGATTGATTTGTTAAGTTGTTTTTTAGGGATGATTGATTTAAAAAACAGCATAGTCGTCCAACCGCCCGGAGCAGCCTCATGACCGTTAAACAGATGCGGGCCTTTCTCGCCGTGGCCCAATCCCTGAGTTTCGCCGCCGCCTGCGAGCGCCTGCACCTTTCCCAATCGGCGTTGAGCCTGACCATCAAGGGCCTGGAAGAAGGCTTGGGCGGGCGCCTGTTCAGCCGCAACACGCGCAATGTGGCCCTCACGCCTGAGGGCGAATCGCTGCTGCCCCTGGCACGTCGGCTGATCGCCGATTGGGACAACGCCGAGGACGAACTGCGCCAGCGCTTCACCTTGCAACGCGGGCGGGTGACCGTGGCAGCGATGCCCTCATTTGCGGGCAACCTGCTGCCGCCGATCCTGAAGATATTCCGCGCACGTTACCCGCAGGTGAACGTGACGGTGCATGACCTGATCAACGAGCAGGTCATGGAGATGGTCCGCGACCGTCAGGTCGAACTGGGTGTGGCGTTCGAGCCCTCGGAGGGTTCATCGCTGGCGTTCACGCCCTTGTACCTGGACCGCTTCATTGCGGTCGTACCCGGCGACTCACCGCTTGCGCAGCGCGATGACATCGACTGGAAGACCCTGTTGGAGCAACCATTCATCACCCTGCAACGGCCTTCCACGGTGCGGGTGATGCTGGAGGAGCACCTGGGTGCCCTGCAAATGAAGCTGCCGGTTGCGCTGGAAAGCCATCAACTGGCGACCGTGGGCAAGATGGTTGCCAGTGGCCTGGGCGTCAGCGCGGTCCCGGCGTTGTGCGCGCAACAGATGGAAGAGGCGGGTGCTCATTGCATCACCCTGAGTGACCCCGTGATCGAACGGCCGATTGGTGTGTTGACCAAGCCAGGGCATGAACTGTCGGCTGCGGCGCAGGTGTTGTTCGACATTTTCCGTGATGAAGCTGCGAAAGGCCGATTCCCACTCTGGCCTGTGTAGCAGTCGGATTGCCGGCGATGGCATGCTTGAACAGATCGCCACTTTCCAAGGCCGCAATCGCCGCGGTGCGACGATTCGACAAGCCGGCTCCTACAGGGTTTGTGGAGATATTAAAAAATTAGGGTAATAAAAAAGTCCGCTCGGTTAACCGGGCGGACTTAGTGTGCTAACTAATAGTTAGTAGTAGCGGTCGATCACTTTAACTTGCGAGCTGTCCTTGAAAGACGCCCAGGCGTTGTTAAGTGTCTCGAATACATGTTCGATAAAGTTGCGATCGGCCGCGGCCTTCTTGCCGACATAACCCTGGCCACGGCGGTACATCTTCAGGCGCGCCGCCAGTTCACGGTTATTGCGGTCAAACTCGGCTTCTTCGGTGTGGGGCGCCAGGCAGTCAATTTGGACTTCGCCCGATTTACCCACCCAAAGGATATGGTCGTCGAGTGTGTCTTTCTGCGCTGCGAACATCTCAGCCAATTCATCGATAGTTGGTTGGTTGTTCAGATTCATGTGTAAGCCCCTTGACCAGTTGGCGATCTATCAGTTGGTTCGTTAAAACTTCGTAAGTTGTCTCCGGTTGCGAAAACCGGGCGTCAGCGACGGTCTGCCGAATACGGGCAGGGTCTTGAACCTGATGCATGTAGTCTTGCTGATGAACTGCTACGCAATGCTTTCATAACGAAGACAAGCCGCATTTGAGCGCCTTGTACCGAGCCCTCCGGGCCGGTCAGCTTCATCAATCTGCCTTGTGGGCAGTGCACATCCGGAAAAAACAGCTCGGCGGTCAGACGAGCTCTTTCAAAACGCTTGTTGCCAACGCTCCCGATCCGGGAGACGTCTCGATAATGCAAGGACAAAAGGGTTACGTCAACGGTTATGTAGTGATTATTTTTGATCACTACATAAATGGCTGTAGGGACGGGAGAATGCGTGAAAACGTGACTTGGGCGTCATTTTTTGGCGTGCTGGGTCGTTGAGCTGGCCCCAATCATTCCTGGACGGTGGGTGTATCGAATGAAGGGTAATCTGACAGCAGGTGAAGCCACTCCATGTGGAACCAGGGTGTGAATTGCGCTGGGGATTCTGAAAGCCGGGCCGAGATTTCGGCGCGAGTCCACCATTTGATCTCACTGATTTCCTCTGCCGCCGGGTTGGCCGCCGCGTCAGACTGAGCAACCAATACATGACAAAACTCGTGCTCCGCACCGATCGAGCCAAAGCGAGCATGATATTCAAAACTGTACTGAAACCGGCACGAGGCAGAAATGCCCAGTTCTTCGCGCAGACGACGAGAGGCGGCATCCGTAATCGTCTCGCCGGATGCCGGATGGCTGCAGCAGGCATTCGACCAGAAACCTGGCCAAAGCATTTTACCGGCTGCACGACGTTGAAGTAGATGACGTCCGGCGCTGTCGATCAGATGGACCGAAAAGGCGCGATGAAGCTGACCCTCCCCCAGGTGTGCGGCACGTTTGTCACACACGCCGACTTGCACGTCTTGTGCGTCAACTAACACTACATGATCGATCATTCTGAGTTCCTTCGGTGTAATGCACGGCGCTCCGCCGTTCTACCCACGTCCAGGGGCTTGTCCCCAGGCGCTGACAAATGTCAATGCAGTGTCGGTGAATGTTGGATCGGCACGCAGGTGGGTCATGGCCTCCAGGTCATCCTGGGTGAGTAACCCAAGTTTCAGCAGCGCCGGCCCAGCCTGTAGGGTAGTTGAGGCCCAGAATGTATCGGCAGGGCTGTTATCACCGATTCGGCCTTCAAAGAGGCGATGCCCTACGTTGGAGAGTCCCCTGTCACGCAATCGGTCAGGGAGCGTATCGGCCCAGAGCATGTCGGAGCCTATGGATTTTGTCAGAAGTGTGATGCCGGCTTGGGCGACTTTTCGGAACAATGGGTGCGAGGTTTTCAAGCTCGGCTGTAGGCTCACGTCTTCGACCACCAACCAGCCACCAGGGCGAAGCCAGGTGACGGCGCGCGTCAATATGTCTTCCCGCTGGGGGAGGTGGCACAGGAGCGCCCTGGCGTGTACCACATCAAAAGAGGCCACAGGAAAGTCATCGGTAACGGCATTGTGGGTGAGCACCTTTATGCCGGGTATATCGGCGAGGAATCGGGTATCGATATCGGTCGCCGTGACTGTCGCGTCAGGGTATCGCTGGGCCAGCCAGCCAGTGAACGACCCCGCACCGGCGCCGAGATCGAGGATGTCAGGCTTGCACGGAAGGTTGAGCTGGTCGAAAACCGTTTGGCTCTGTGGGTCAAAGGCGCATTCAAGCGTGCGCAAGCGTGCCAATTGGCCGGCGTGCTGGTCGCCGAGATAGCTGTCGGTGTAGCCGGGGGCAGCAGTGGTCATAGAACGACCTCCAGTCGGTCGGGGCAGCGGTTCAGAAAGCCGTGTTCCGAGGGCTGGAACCCTGGCGCCCAGCGCACGTCTGGAAAGGTCTGTAGCAGCATGCGAGCGCCGATCGTGATTTCCATCCGCGCCAGCATGGATCCCAGGCAGAAGTGACGCCCTGCGCCGAACGCGAAATGATTTGTTGCCTGATCGGTGCGCGACAAGCTGAAGGTGTCCGGGTCGGTGTATTGAGCCGGATCACGGTTGGCCGAGCCGATCAGGCAGGCCAGGGTCGCACCGGAAGGAATCGTTCCCGACGGCAGTTGCAGCGCCTCGCGGGCCTCGCGGAGTACGAGTTGCAAAGGAGGGTTGCGTCGCAAGGTTTCGGTGAGCGCAGTGTCCATCAAGTCGGGATCAGCCATCACGGCGTCTTTGACGCCGGGTTCGCTCAGCAGGTTGACAATGAGATTTGCGAGGGCGCCGTGACTGGTCTCGCTACCTGCAGTCATCAGAATTGCGCAGTAAGCCCGGACGAAGGTTTCAGGCAATGGTTGGCCGTCAATCTCTGCCGCCAGGAGCTGTGAAATCAAATCATCTGCAGGTTTAGCGCGGCGGGCGTCGATGTGTGGCTGGATGAAATCGTAGAAATTGTCTCGATTGGACAACCCCCCGGTCAGCAGGGCCGGGTCCTGTCGATAATTGCCCATGTAAGCGAAGCCGATCGCGCACCAGCGCTTCAGCCGCTCTACCTCTTCGCAGGTGTCAGCCGGCAGGCCCAGTGCGTGAGCCATCACCCGCACGGGCAGTGCTGCAGTGAAGTCGGCGATAAGGTCCACCTGGGCCCGGCCATGCATGCGTGCCAGCAGGTCAGTGGTGACCGAAATGATGGATGCTTCAAGCGCGGCAAGGGCTTGGCTGCGAAACGATGGGCTGAGCAGTGCACGGTGCTGAGCGTGTTCACAGCCGTCCATCGCCACGAGAGTGTGTCCCAGCAGCGGCCCAATCTGCCAGGCGTAGTTATTGTTGCTGGCTTGCGGATGAGTCAATGCAGCTTTGACATCCACATACCGGCTGACCAGCCATACGTCCGTGGGCTCGTCGTAGGTGATCGGCAGAGTGGTACGTAAACGTTCATACAAGGGATAGGGGTCGATTTCGAACTGCCTGGATTTCAGCGTGGGTGGCGTAAGTGTCAGGTCCACTGTCCGGTTGGCCTGAGTTGTAGCGCCGGTGGTGTGCAGGTGGTAGCGAGAAACGGTCTGGTGCCAGTCACCCGCTGCCCGGACAACCTGTCGCAGCCGGTCCGGCTCGGTTGCAGCGGATGGCAGGTGATGGGCTGGGCGAGTGGCGACAGCCGTGAACGCCGTGACGGCGTTGACCACCATCTGATGCGCAGAGTCGATCGCGGCTGGCCATTCCATGCCTGCGCTGTCCGCCAGTATCGATACCAGGTTGAAGTGCTCACCACACACCACATCTTTGGCAATCGAATGGATATCGTTCGTCCAGGCAATGATATCGGCACTGTGTCCGCGCAGTGTGTCCCACCATTCGATGTCCGCTGGAGGCTGGTAGGGGTCGAGTGCTTCGGCGGCATCTATCAGATCAAAAAAGAACAGTGCGCCGAACGAATCCCGGCGCAATGGCAGATATTCGGCCAGCGTGAGCACCGCGTCGGTTTCACGCATTCGCACCAGCGTCACCTGGGCGCGCAGGTGTCGGATCAGGTGCCGTACAAGCCGTTGCCGCCAACCGTCGTTACCCCAGTGTCTGGTGCGTGGCCACAGATCGTTGGCCAGGACAGTCAGCATCGGGTCATCAAAACGGCTCATTTCACTGGAGGGATGCGTGCCATCGTTCTCGGTCACTGCCTGCACGGCGGTGACGAATCGCTCCAATGCACCGTTTTCCGCCCATGGCCCGTCATCAATCCGATCGTCCAGCGTAAGCGCCCACAGATACCAGCACACCAGCGTCTCGGCTCGGTGTGTGGGGGCTTGTCCGCACAACGCCATCCCCAGCTCGAGCAGCGGCGTGGTGTTTAACCGATGCGCACCGCGTCGACCGATCAAGCCACGTTGCTGTGCCCAAGCAAGGGCATGCGCCTTCAACTGATCGTTGTCGGAACGGGGCGGCGGACCGGCAAAAGGAAGCCGAATCTCTGGAATGATCAGTGATGTCGGCGGTAAATGACGGCCGTGGCGGATACGGGGGCCGCCTTCGAGGTGTACCGTTGGCATGGCGCTCTACCTTGAATCAAGTTTTTATAAGGATCGTTTGGCGGCAACACCCGAGCGGTTCCGTTTTCTGCAAAATGGAAGGCTTGGAGGGTGTTTCTGAGCAATTGGGGCGGTCAGTGCGCGTTTGGAGGGATCGTTCGCTGGCGGGGAGGTGTAAGGCGTTCGAGATTGAGCCATGGCCTGGAGTATCAGCCATAGAGCGTCCCTGTGTCGTATACGCAAAAAACTCCATTGTTCGGCCAACCCGGCTATTCAGACCGGCAGACTTTACTGGAGGACGAAATGCTCAAGATGTAGGAGTTAACTGTGGTCAGCACAGGAAACGGCTCCCATGGCGCGGGCATAAAACCCAACCCCGGAGCGTTTGGTATGTATACCGCGTGTGCCGCCTCGTTGCGGCACACGCCTTCGGGGTCTCTACTCCCCGCGGATGTACTGCTCCAACTGTTTGATCAGGTCAGCCTGGTCGGCAATGGCTTCCTTCACCAGGTCACCGATGGACAGCAGGCCCAGCAGTTTGCCGTCTTCGACCACGGGCAGGTGGCGCAGGTGACTGTCGGTCATGATGTTCATGCACTCATCGACCTTTTTATGGGTGTCGACGGTGATCACCGGAGAGCTCATCACCTCATGGACCTTGGTGGTGACCGATGACAGCCCCTTGAGCATGATTTTGCGCGCGTAGTCACGCTCACTGATGATGCCTACCACTACACCGTCCTGGACCACCGGCAAGGCCCCGACGTTTTTCTCCGACATCCGCACCAGCGCTTCAAACACGGTATGGTCGTGCTTGATGGTGTGGACGTCCTGGTTTTTCTGGTCCTTGGCTTTGAGCACTTGTGCGACGGTTTTCATGGCGGCCACTCCGATGTTGTTGTTAGTGGGTCAGGGTCCCCCTACAGAATCCTAGACGGCCCACGCCGTCGCAAGGTCCAAAGCGGCGTCAAACCCGTCGAAAAACGTCATTCCCCGGATTTTTTTGCGCTTTACCCTGCATTTTTCGGCTTTTTCGCCCGTTTCGGGCCCGTCGCTGCCTTGCGTGGGGCACTCTTGCGTTTCTTTTTCCAGGGGGTGGCACTACGGCCTGCGGGGCTGGCCGGTGCGGTGATGGTCATGCGCATCCCGTTGCAGCGTGCCACCTGCTTGCTCATCCAGGCCGCCTGTTTGGCAACGAATTCCTCCAGGCTCATTTCACCGCTTTGCACCATGTCCAGTGCCTGCTCCCAGATGGCCGTGGTGCCCGGGTCGGCTATGGCGCGGGGCACTGCGTCGATCAAGCTGAACGCCGCCGCTGTGGCCGACAGGGCCTTGCCGTTTTTCACCAGGTAACCACGATCCAACAGCCCCTGGATAATTCCGGCGCGGGTGGCCTCGGTGCCGATGCCGGTGGTATCCTTGAGTTTTTGCTTGAGCAGCGGGTCTTCCACCAGCTTGGCGACGTTCTTCATCGCCTTGATCAGGTCCCCTTCGGTAAAGGGCTTGGGCGGCTGGGTCCACAGGTCTTTCAGGTTGACCTTTGCCACCGCGTAGTGCTGGCCCTGCACCAATGTCGGCAACGCTTGAGGCGCCGGCGCTTCACGCCCCTTGGCCGGGGCCAGCGCTTCAGGCAATGCGCGTTTCCAGCCCGGCTCGATCACCACCTTGCCCACCGCGCGCAACGCAAAGCCGGCGCAGTCGAAATCCGCCTGGGTGCGATCGTATTCATGGTTGGGCAGGAACTGCGCCAGGTAGCGCGCACGAATCAGCGTGTACACCGCCCGATGTTTGCCGGTGAGTTGGCTGGCATCCTTACCGGCGCCAGTGGGAATGATGCCGTGGTGCGCGCTGACCTTGGCGTCGTTCCAGGCCCGTGAACGGCGCTGGGCATCGAGATGCGGCATCAGCTCATTCACGGCCGCGTCTGCGCGCCCGAGTGCTGCGAGGATCTTCGGCGCTTCGCTGTGCTGGCTCACCGGCAGGTAGCCGCAATCGCTTCGCGGGTAAGTGATGGCCTTGTGGGTTTCGTAGAGCGACTGGGCGATATCCAACGTTTCCTGGGCGCCGAGGCCCAGCTTCTTGGAGCAGATTTCCTGCAGGGTGCCCAGGTCGAAGGGCAGGGGAGCCACTTCGCGCATGCGCTCGGTGCGCAGTTTTACCAGGCGTGCACGGACGGCGTTGCTCATCGCGTCTGCGGCTTCCCGTGCCAGTTGCGGGTTGAGGCAGCGGCCCTGGTCATCACAGGCATCCTCGGCGGCGCGCCACTGGGCGGTGAAGGTCATGCGTTCATGTTGCAGGTCGACATCGATGGCCCAGTAGGCCACCGGCACGAAGTCGGCAATGCTGCGGTCGCGGTCCACTACCAGGCGCAAGGTCGGCGTTTGCACGCGGCCCACGGGCAGCACGCCTTGATACCCGGACTGGCGCCCGAGCAAGGTGAACAGCCGGCTCATGTTCATGCCGATCAGCCAGTCGGCGCGGGAACGGCCAAGAGCCGAGTGATACAGGCTAAAGGTTTCTGCCCCCGGTTTGAGTGCGGCGAGGGCCTTGCGGATGGAAGCGTCATCCAGTGCCGACAGCCACAGGCGCTGGATAGGCCCGCGATAACGGCAGTGCTCCACCAGCTCACGGGCAATCATCTCGCCTTCGCGGTCGGCGTCGGTAGCGATCACCAGTTCCTGGGCTTCCCCCAACAGGCGCTTGACCGCCTTGAATTGGCTGGCGGTCTTGGGCTTGACCCGCATCTTCCATTTTTCCGGGATGATCGGCAGGTCGGCCAGCACCCAGCGTTTGTACTTCTCGTCGTAGGCATCGGGCGGGGCGGTTTCCAGCAGGTGGCCGATGCACCAGGTGACGGTAACCCCGGTGCCTAGCCAGCACCCGTCGCCACGGCGGCTGGCGCCGAGCGCGGCCGCAATGTCCTTGGCCTGGGAGGGTTTTTCACAGAGGTACAGCCGCATGGTCAGCCCATTCGTTACACAGTTGAATGGGGAGCAGGATGGGCAAAAGAAGGGATTTGATCAACCATTATCTGGATGGATATACAGCAATTTGTGTGGCAGCCACACAACCCAATGTGGGAGCGGGCTTGCTCGCGAAGGCGGCGGGTCAGTCAACTCGTCTTTGACTGATGCACCGAATTCGCGAGCAAGCCCGCTCCCACAGAGGATCTCCAGTGTGTTGAAGATCAGTTGTTGTCGATATCCACGTTGCGCGTTTCCTTGAGGCAGAACAGCCCCACGATCAGGCTCACCCCGGTCACGGCCACCGGGTACCACAAACCGTAGAAGATATCGCCGGTGTACACCACCAGGGCAAACGATACGGTGGGCAGGAACCCGCCAAACCAGCCGTTACCGATGTGGTAGGGCAGCGACATCGAGGTGTAGCGGATACGCGTCGGGAACAGCTCCACCATCAACGCCGCCAGCGGGCCGTAGCACATGGCCGCGATCAGGATGAGCGCCACGATCAGCACCACCACCATGGTCTTGTTGACCTGGGCCACATCCGCCGAAGTCGGGTAGCCGGCCAGGGTCACCGCGCCGCGCAGGGCGGCCTCGTCGAAGCCGTCGATACGCACTTCGCCCACGCTCACCTGTACCGGGCTGCCGGCGGGTGCGGCGGCGCTGCTGTAGGGCAGGCCCTGCTTGACCAGAAACGTCTTGACCTTGTCGCACGGGCTGTCAAATTTCGCCTTGCCCACCGGATCGAACTGGAAGGTGCAGGTGGCCGGGTCGGCCGTCACGGTGATCGGCGCCTGGTGGCTGGCCTGGTCCATGGCGGGGTTGGTGTAGTGCGCCAGGCCCTTGAAGATCGGGAAGTACAGCGCGGTTGCCAGCAGCAGGCCGAGCATCAGCACCGGTTTGCGCCCGATCTTGTCCGACAGCCAGCCGAAGAAAATAAAGAACGGCGCGCCGATCACCACGCTGATGATCAACAGCATGTTCGCCAGGGCTGGGTCCATCTTCAGGAATTGCGTGAGGAAGAACAGCACATAAAATTGCGCTGCGTAGAAGGTCACCGCTTGCCCGCCGTTGATGCTGAACAGCGCAATCAGCACGATCTTGAGGTTTTCCCATTTGCCGAAGGAATCGCGGATTGGCGATTTGCTCGCCTTGCCTTCCTCTTTCATTTTCAGGAAGGCCGGCGACTCATGCAGGCTCATGCGGATCCAGGTGGAAATGCCCAGCAGCACGATGGAGAACAGGAACGGAATCCGCCAGCCCCACACCTCGAACTGGTCACCGGTGAAGTAACGGCAGGCCAGCACCACCAGCAGCGACAGCAGCAGGCCGAGGGTAGCGGTGGATTGAATCCAGCTGGTGTGGAAACCGCGTTTGCCGGCCGGTGCGTGCTCGGCCACGTAGGTCGCTGCACCGCCGTATTCACCGCCCAACGCCAGGCCTTGCAGCATGCGCAGCACGATCAGGATGATCGGCGCCGCAATGCCAATGCTGGCGTAGGTGGGCAACAGGCCGACGCAGAAGGTTGCCACGCCCATCAGGATGATGGTCACCAGGAAGGTGTACTTGCGCCCGATCATATCCCCCAGGCGGCCGAACACCAGCGCGCCAAAGGGGCGCACCACGAAGCCTGCGGCAAACGCCATGAGGGCAAAGATGAACGCCGTGGTGTCGTTGACCCCGGCAAAGAACTGCTTGCTGATCACCGCCGCGAGGGCGCCATAGAGGAAAAAGTCATACCACTCGAACACCGTCCCCAGGGACGAGGCGAAGATGACCTTTTTGGAGTCGTTGCCGGCGCTGGCGGTAACCGCCGAGCCCAGGGGTTGAGCATGTTCTGACATCGGGTAGCCCTCACAGTGATTATTTATTGTTGTTCCACTGTCGGCGCCAACTTCAGCGCCGGTCGTCCTTATGCAGGAGCCCGGCTTGCCGGCGATGGCGCCCTCAAGTCATACGCAAATCCAGAGGGTGCAATCGCCGGCAAGCCGGACGCCTGCAGGTCACGCGGGTGTGGCGATTGTTTTCTCGGCAGCAAGGTTCCTTGTATTCGGCGAAAGGATCAGCTGTGCGGCTTTTTCCGCAATCATCAGCGTAGGTGAACAGGTGTTGCCGGACGTGATGCGCGGCATGATCGAGGCGTCGGCGATGCGCAGGCCCGGCACGCCATGCACGCGCAGCTGTGCGTCCACCACGGCATCCGGGTCGTCGCCCATGCGGCAGGTGCCCACCGGATGGAAGATAGTCGTACCGATGCGGGCTGCTGCTTCGTGCAGTTCTTCTTCGGTTTGCAGCGAATCGCCGGGCAGGTATTCCACCGGCTTGAACTGGCTCAGGGCAGGCGCAGCGACAATGCGACGTGTCAGGCGGATCGCATCGGCGGCCACCCGCAAGTCTTCGGGATGGCTCAGGTAATTGGGGCGGATCAGCGGCGCATCCGCAGGGTTGGCAGAGCGAATATCAATGCGCCCGCGACTCTGTGGGCGCAGGTCGCACACCGATGCGGTGAACGCCGGGAACCCGTGCAGCGGTTCGCCGAAGCGCTCCAGGGACAGTGGCTGCACATGGTATTCAAGGTTGGCCGACGCCTGCTCGGGGCCCGAGCGGGCGAACGCCCCCAACTGACTGGGCGCCATCGACAGCGGGCCACTGCGGTCATACAGGTACTGCAGGCCCATGCCCATCTTGCCCCACACGGAACCGGCGATCTGGTTCAGGGTGCGGGCGTTTTCCAGCTTGTAGATCAGCCTTAATTGCAGGTGGTCTTGCAGGTTGCCGCCCACCCCAGGCAGTTCGCGCAGCACCTCGATGCCCAAGGGTTTGAGCACGTTGGACGGGCCGATGCCCGAGCGCTGCAGAATGCCGGGCGAACCCACGGAGCCGGCACACAACACGATTTCCTTGCGTGCCTTCCAGCTCACCTGCTGGCCATGCTGACGTGCGATGACCTGCGAAGCGCGGCCGTTTTCCAGCAGCACACGGTCGACGTCCACATCAGTCAGTACCGTGAGGTTGGGCCGATGGCGAACCGGCTTGAGAAACGCCTTTGCCGCGTTCCAGCGCACACCGGCTTTCTGGTTGACCTGGAAGTAGCCGCAGCCTTCGTTATCGCCGGTGTTGAAGTCGCTGATCGGCGCGATGCCGCTTTGCGCCGCGGCATCCCGAAACGCGTCGAGGATCGGCCAGTGCAGGCGCTGTTGTTCCACGCGCCATTCACCACCATCGCTGTGGAAGTCCGAGCCGCCGGCAAAGTGGTTTTCGCTGTGCTTGAACAGCGGGAGCACGTCGTTCCAGGCCCAGCCCGGGTTGCCCAGGGCCGCCCAGCCGTCGTAGTCCTGGGCCTGGCCACGCATGTAGATCATGCCGTTGATGGAGGAGCAGCCGCCCAATACTTTGCCGCGCGGATAACTCAGCGCACGGCCTTGCAGGCCTTCTTGGGCCTCGGTCTTGAAGCACCAGTCGGTGCGTGGGTTGCCGATGCAGAACAGGTAGCCGACGGGGATGTGGATCCAGGGGTAGTTGTCGCGGCCACCGGCTTCCAGTAGCAACACGCGGTGGGCGGAGTTGGCGGACAGTCGATTGGCCAGCAGGCAGCCTGCGGGGCCGGCGCCTACGACGATGTAATCGTATTCAGCAGTTGCAATGGGCATCTGAAGGTCTCGCTTGTTTTTCTTATGGGTTCCATCCTAGTTGTTAGTTTTCGTCTTAAAAATGTTAGTTTTTACCCAGCTGCTGTGCGTTTTTAAACAGCGCGGCCGGAGTTCATGCAATGGAGGCGACATGTTCGACTGGAATGACCTGCGATATTTTCTGGAGCTGCAACGCAGCGGCCGCCTGCTCACCGCCGCGCAACGCCTGAAAACCACCCACGCCACTGTGGCCCGGCATATCGAAGCCATCGAAAAAAGCCTCGGCACCGCGTTGTTCGTGCAGCACGCCCAGGGTTACGAACTCACCCCCGCGGGCGAAGCCTTGCTCAAGCACGCCGAGGCCATGGAAAACGTCGCGCTGCTGGCCGAAGACGAGCTCACCCACAGCGCCGCGCCCCTGGGCAAAATCCGCCTCGGCGTCGCCGAAGGCCTGGGCGTAATGTTCCTGGCCAGCCGCATGGGCGGGTTGTTCGAGCGCTACCCGGGGCTGGAGGTGGAGTTGGTGGCGGTGCCGCGCTTTGTCAGCATCCTCAACCGCGAAGCGGAAATCAGCATCCACCTCGAACGCCCCAGCGTCGACCAACTCGTCACCCGCAAGCTCACCGACTACCGCCTGGCGCTATACGCCAGCCGCGCCTACCTGGACCGCAACCCGCCGATCGAAAAACGCGAAGACCTCGCCGCCCACGCCTGGATCGATTACGTGGACGACCTGCTATTCAGCCAGGAACTCAAATTCCTCAGCAGCTTTTGCCGTAACCCCAAGGTGGTGTTCCACAGCACCAGTGTTATCGCCCAGCACCAGGCGGCGCGCTCGGGGCTGGGCATTGCGGTGTTGCCGTGCTTCATGGCCGCCGGCGACCCGGACCTGGTGCCGTTGCTGCCGGGGGAGGGGATACAACGCAGTTACTGGATCAGCTCGCGACGGGAGCTGCACAAGTCAGTGCGGCTGCGGGTGTTGTGGGATTACGTGGTGGAGTTGTGCGCGCGGGAGCAGGGCTTGTTGCTGGGTGAAACCCACTGAAGAAATCGGACCCTCACTGTGGGAGCTGGCTTGCCTGCGATGGCGGTGTATCAGTCGCCAGATTTATCAACTGACACACCGCAATCGCCGGCAAGCTGGCTCCTACAGGTCGGGGGGGTATTGCGTCAGGCGCGCAACTCAAACTCCGCGCTCCCCAACCTTTCCCCATTCACCAACACATGCACCACATGCCGGCCGGGGTAGTGCTTGCGGGTGGTCATGTCGCGAATGTGCTGCTCGCGCCGAACGTGCTGCTGCTCGCCGGCGCCCAGGCTGAAGGCCTTGAGCTTGAACACTTTGTTCGCACTGTGCCCGGCACTTTTCACGTAGTCGATGGCGTAGTCGACCACTAGCTTCTGTGGCGCAGCAGCGGTGGATTCCAGGCTGAAGGACAGATTGATGCGCTCGCCCAGGTTGATCACAGCCGGCGTGACCTTCAGGTGGTGAAGCTTCACCTCGGCCTTGGCCCCTGCGCCCATGATCGTCAGTGCGCGGGTGTTGCCTTGCTTGATCAGGCTGCGCAGGGCATGGCGGGCGATCCAGGCGGTGTGGGGGTTCTCCAGGTTCCAGCCTTCGATCAGGCCGAGCACCCAGTCGGGGTGGTCCTTGGTGATGTCGTTGAGGTGGTTGGCCACCGACTTGCGCACGTACAGGCTGGGGTCGGCCTTGAGGTTGTCGAGGATCGACGCGCACAGCTCGGGGTTGGCTTGCACATCGGCCAGGCGAAACGACCAGGGCAGGCGCGGGCGCGAGCCTTCGCTGGCTAGGCGGCGCACGTGTTCGTTGTCGTCCAGCGACCAGGCTTGCATCACCGCCAGGGTGCGCGGGAAGTCGTGCAGCAGAAAGTGGCGGATGGCGAATTCAGCGGAACCGAAAGTGGTGAAGTACTTCAGCGCGGCCATGGAACGCTTGAAATCATCCAGCCCGTAGCTCGCCACGTAGTGCGGCAGGAACAGGCTGACAAACGAACTGTTCAAGCGCGGTGCCAGGGCATGCAGCAGCTTGAGTGTTTGCGGGTAATCCAGAGGTATCACCGCGTGCAGGCTCTCGCTGACCCGCGCCATGCGCTGCATCACCGACAACTCGGCCAGCCCGGCCTTGGCGTGTTTGAGAAACCCCTTGGCGTCGAACGCCGGGTACACCGCTGTCATCTCGGTGGCGATGTGTTGCAGGCGTTCGACGTTGAAAATTTCCTTGAGGGCCGGGGCGCTTTGGTCGGTCATCGGTGATTCCATTGGGTGGGGTCAGAGAAACCAGCGGTATTCCCGCGCATGAATCTCTTGCTGGAAGGCCAGGTGGTCCTGGCGTTTGTTCTCGCAGTACACGTCGACAAATTCGGCGCCCAGCTTATCGCGCAATACCGGTTGGTGGTGCATGGCACGCACGGCTTCGAGCATTTCCAGGGGGAAGTCGGTGCCGCTGCTGCGGTCCTCGTTCAGCGGTGCGATGGGCTCGCGTTTGGCTTCAAGGCCATGCTCCAGGCCGACCAGGATCGCCGCCAGCACCAGGTACGGGTTGGCATCGGCACTGGCCAGGCGGTGCTCGATGCGCAGGTTGCGCGGGTCGGACTCAGGGATACGCACGCACGCGTCGCGGTCTTCAAAGCCCCAACTGGCGCGAGTCGCCGCATTCACCGTGCCGCCCAGGCGGCGGAAGGCATTGCTGTTGGGCGAAAAGATCGGCATGCAGTGGGGCAGCAACTCCAGGCAACCGGCCACGGCGTGGCGCAACGGTTGCTGCTGGTGCGCGGCCAGCAGGTTATTGCCCGCGCCGTCATACAGGCTGACGTGCACATGCATGCCGCTGCCGGGGTATTGCAGGTACGGCTTAGCCATGAAACTGGCGCGATAACCGTGCTTGAGCGCCACGCCTCGGGTGCTGCGGCAGAACAGGGCGGCCCAGTCAGCGGCGCGCAGGCCATCGTCCAAATGACCGAAGTTGATCTCGAACTGGCCGGGGCCGATTTCGGCGGTGATCACCGTGATGTCGATGCCCTGGTCCTTGGCGGTCTGCGCCATGTCATCCAGTACCTCGCTGAAGCGTGACAGCCGTTCGATGTGCAGGTTGGGCTGGTCATCGGCGTCATCACTCAACGGGTCGCGGGCGAACTGCGGCAGGCCGTTATCGAGCTTTTTGTCGAACAGGTAGAACTCCAGCTCGAACGCCACCACCGGGTGAATGCCCTTGTGCTGCAGGCGCTCCAGCACCTTGGCCAACACCTCGCGGGGTTCGAATTCGATCGGCGCCTCGGTGCCGTCGGAGGTGATGAGCATCTGGCCCAACGGCTGCGATTCCCAGCTCACCGGCTTGAGCGTACCGGGCACCAGCCGGCGGTTGGCGTCCGGGTCGCCGTCGTTGAAGCAGTAGTCACCAATCTTGAACAGCCCACCCTGGGCCCCCAGCAGCACAGCGTTCTGCGGCAACTTCAAGGGGCTGCCGGCGGCAACTTTTTCCAGCATCTCGATGGGGTAGCGTTTGCCGTAGAAGTGCCCGGGAATGTCCAGGGCGATCAGGTCGACATAACGCACATCGGGATGGTTCTGGCGAAAGGTCCGTACTTCGGCCAGTAACGTGGAGGCATGGCTTTTCACGGGTGCAGCTCCTAGTTGTAAACCCACAGTACGCGGGCGGGCAGGTCGGTCAGGTTGGCATAGCGGCAATGGGCAAAACTGGCCAGGTGGAAGCTGTCGCCGGGGCCGAGGGTGACCGAATCGGCTTCGCCCTCCACCCACAGTGTCAACTCGCCTTCCAGCACGAAACCGGCCTGTTCGGCGCGGTCGCTCATGGTTTGTTCACCGCTGTTGGCGCCGGGGGCAAGCAGGCTGTCGAGCATCGAGAAGGCGCCGTTCATGCTGGGCGAGACGAGGATGTCGGTGATGCCATTGGCGTAATACACCGTGCGCCGTTCGTTGGGACGAGTGATCCAGTCCACCGCCTTGGGTTTGGGCTGGCTGTAGAAGTAAGTGGTGGGCACGTCGAGGGCGTGGCTGATGGCCGTGAGGTCCGCCACGGTCGGGCGCGACAGGCCGCGTTCAACCTGAGACAGGAAACCCACCGAGCGCTCGATTTTCTGCGCGAGCTGGGCGAGGGTGAGCTTCTTGTGCTTGCGCAGGTCGTGGATCAGCGCGGCGAGGGTGGCGAGTTCTTCTTGTGGGGTCATGAAATTTATTTCGATAAATTTCATGAAAAATTACAGGATTTATTTCACGCGGGCAATGCTACTGATTACCTATGTGGCGAGGGAGCTTGCTCCCGCTGGGCCGCGAAGCGGCCCCAATGGCTTCAGCGCGTTGATTCAGAAAGGCCTCGGTCTGACTTTTGGGGCTGCTGCGCAGCCCAGCGGGAGCAAGCTCCCTCGCCACAGGGGGAACGGTGACATATTGGGACACTGTACAGAGCAAGAGCATTGGGGGCGCCTGCTAGGTTGAAGGCATTAATTATTCATTCAGAGGAGCAGAGGATTGCTTCAAAAGCCCAATTCTCATTTGTTACGCCGTGGTCGTTATTCGGAATCAGGTCGCGCCTATCTGGTCACTGCTGTGGTTTATCAAAGACGCCCCGTTTTCACCAACCTTTATCTAGGACGGTTATTGGTTGCAGAGTTCAAGCAGGCGCACGACCTCAGCCTGGTTGAATCCCTTGCGTGGGTCATCATGCCGGACCATTTCCACTGGCTGTTTGAGTTGCGAGACGCAGCATTACCCCAGGTCATGAGGCGGGTGAAATCCAAGAGTACCTTGGCCATCAATCGTGCCCGTGGCGCACAGGGAGCTTTTTGGCAAAGCTGCTACCATGACCGCGCAGCCCGTGCAGAAGAAGACCTTATACAAATCGCGCGATACATCATCGGCAATCCCTTGCGAGCAGGTCTGGTCGATCATGTGGGTGATTACCCCCTATGGGACGCCGCCTGGCTATAAAGGCAACCCCTGTGGCGAGGGAGCTTGCTCCCGCTGGGCCGCGAAGCGGCCCCAATGGCTTCAGCGCGTTGATTCAGAAAGGCCTCGGTCTGACTTTTGGGGCTGCTGCGCAGCCCAGCGGGAGCAAGCTCCCTCGCCACAGGGTTGATTGAATGATCACGCGTGGCAGTGGTCCGACCTTAGGTACGCCTCATCCCTTGAAGGAGCACCCATGAAATCAACGTCCCTGATCGCCAGCCTGCTGGTCGCCACCAGCCTGTCCACTGCCAGCTTCATCGTGCAGGCCGGTGATACTCCGCAAGAAACCGTGCAACCTTCCAGCATCAACACCCGCGATTTGAAAGAAGGCGACCGTGCCCCGGATATCCTGATGCGCAAGGAATCGGCCGTCAGCGACTGGAAACAGCGCGGCCTCAAACAGCCTGAGGCCGACAGCCAATGGGCGCGTGTAGGCGATAAGTTCGTGCTGCTCAAGACCACCAATGGCACCATTCTTGAGATCACGCCCGTCAAGAAATGACCTTGCATTTTGTCCCAGCTCATGCGTTAAGGTAGCCGGCTATAGACGCCGCGTTACCTTAAGAGAAAGAGAGCAGGATGCTTGCCACAATAAGAAACTACCCCCGTACCGTTAACCTGTTGCTGTCCGCCACGTTGCTGCTGACGCTGGCCAAGGCGATCACGTTTCCCTACCTCGTCATCTACCTTTCCAGCCACTTTGCCCTGGACATCACCGAGGTCGGCCTGGTGATCGGCAGTTCGTTGATCGTCGGTTCGCTGCTCAGCGTGTACGGCGGTTTCCTGGTCGACCGCATCAACAGCTATCGCTTGCTGCTGGCCTTGAGTGTGCTGTTCGTATTGGGCTTTATCGGCACAGTGCTCGCGCAGAATATCTGGGCGTTCTACAGCTGTCTGATCCTGATCAACCTGGCATATGCGGTGATCGATATCGCGGTGAAGGCCGGTTTTGCCGTCCTGCTGCCCGAGGATGCGCGCAGCGAAGTGTTTTCCATCAAGTACACCCTGACCAATATCGGTTACGCCGTGGGCCCGGCGTTCGGGGCGATAGTGGCCAAGCTGGATATCAGCGTGCCGTTTATCCTGTCGGCGCTGATGGGGGTGGGGTTCTTCCTGCTGTACTGGCGCTGGGGCGACCGCACCCTGGCGACCGTTGATGCCACGCAAAAGCCGGTGCCGTTCCTTGCCGTCGGCCGTGTTCTGTTAAGGGATCATCGCCTGGTGTGCTTCACCCTCGGCGGTGTGCTCAGCGCCGTGGTGTTCGGCCAGTTCACAGCATGGCTGTCGCAATACCTGGTGACCACCACCACGGCCGAATACACCTACACCGTGGTCAGCGCCGTGCTGACCACCAACGCAGTGCTGGTGATCGCCCTGCAATACGTGATCGGGCGGCGGATTTCCCACCGTTACCTGGGCCAGTGGCTGGTCGCCGGCCTGGGCATGTTCATGCTGGGCTTGATCGGTTTTGCGCTGTCCACCAGCGTGCTGTGGTGGGTGCTGGCGATGGCGGTGTTCACGGTGGGGGAGATCATCGTGTTTCCGGCCGAGTACATGTTCATCGACCGCATCGCCCCGGACCACCTGCGGGGCATGTATTACGGGGCGCAGAACTTGTCCAACCTGGGCGCCGCCCTTGGGCCGGTGCTGTGTGGGCTGGTGTTGGCCAACCTGCCGGCTCACACCATGTTCTACATGCTGGGGGCATTCATCGTCGGGGGCGGGGTGTTCTATTTCATTGGGGCGTCGTTGAAGGCAAATCATCCAGCGTGAGCTTGCCCATGGTGTTGCTCTGCAGTTCGTAGCGCAGCTCTTCCACCATCTTTTCCACTTCTTGCGGGGTCTGCAGCCGGTTGGTGCTGATCCCGGTGACCACCAGGTCCACCCGGCCGGTGTCCAGGTCGTAGACCTTGAGGGTCAGGGACGCGTCACGGCACAGGGTGAACTCACAGGTCAGTGGCGACAAGCCTTCTTCAATGCAGTTGCGCAGTTGGGCGAGGGTAAACATGCGGGTTCCTTCAGGGCATCATTTCGATGCCTTAAAGGGTATGACTTGGTCTGCGCTGCAATAAGGCGAATTCGCACTAGCGGCACTAGTGCATTTGCACTTTCAGTGCCTACTTTTTGAGGCGCAGTTCCCCGGCAAACAGCCCGCGTTCACGGGCCCAGACGATCGCCGCGCTGCGGCTGTGCACGCCCAGTTTCGAGTACACCGTGGCCACATGGTTGCGCACGGTATTGGGCGCCAGTTTCAGGCGTGAAGCGATCTCCTTATCGGCCAGGCCTTCGCAGATCAGGCCCAGCACATCGCGCTCGCGGGCGGTGAGGTCGGTGAAGGCCACGTTCGGCAGGTTGGGGCTGTTGACGCTCTTGGCGTTGGCCAGCTTCTCGATCAGGGTCTGGCTGAACCAGGACGCGTCCTGCATCACTTCCTCGATGGCGGCCACCAGTTCCAGTTCCGAGCGCTTGCGCTCAGTGATGTTCATCAGCACCAGCAAATAGCAAGGCACGTCCTGGATGATCACGGTGTCGGCGGAGACCACACAGTCGATCACCTCGTTGCCTTTCTTGCGCACCTTGAGGTCCTGGCCTTCGAGGTTGCCGGCCTTTTCCAGGGTGGCGAACAACTGGTTGCCGGCCTGGGGGCTGTCGATGAAGTCGATGTCTTCGATGGACTTGCCGATCAATTCCTCGCTGGTGTACCCGGTAATGCTCATGAACGCTTCGTTGATATCCACCACCTGCCGGTTGGCGGCGCCGCACACTAGCGTGGGCACCGGTGTCAGGCGGAACGACTTGGCAAAGCGCTCCTCGCTCTGGCGCAGGGCGATTTCCGCCTTGCGCCGGGGTTCCAGATCCATGAACGAAAACAGCATGCAGTCCTCTTCGTTCATGTCCAGCGGCTGGCCGGCGACGATCACCAGCTTGCTACCGCCTTCGGGCAACCGCAGCTCGGCCTGCATTTGCGGGATGGTTGCGCCTTCCCCCAGGCGCTGAATGGCCAGGTCCTTGCGTTCGGCCTGTTCCAGCACGTCCAGTTCATACACGGATTTGCCGATGACCTGGTCGCGGTTGTAGCCAGTCATCTCCAGGAAGCCCTGGTTGACCTTGATGTAGCGCAGGTCGCTGAGGCGGCAAATCACCGCGGGGGCGGGGTTGGCGTTGAAGGTCTTTTCGAAACGCTGCTCGGCGCTGGCCCATTCGGTGGCGTCGCTGAGGATCAGCACCAGCAATTCCGGCTCGCCATGGGAGTCGGTGATCACCAGGCTGCGCAGGCGGTGCACCCAGGTCCGTTCTTCGTCGCGGGTGGGGGTGACTTCCACCACTACGTCGGTGAACTCCTCGCCGGTGGCCGCACGCGCCAGGGGGTAATTTTCCAGCAATACCGGGTGGTTGTTGCGATAGCGCAGGGCAAAGCGTTCGGCGTATTCCTGGGTATTGGCGCCAAGGGCCATCACGGCTTCGACACCGTGCATGGCCAGGGCGGCCTCATTGGCCCAGAGGATGGTCTGGTCGACTTCGGCAAGGATAATCCCGTCGGACAGCCCGGAGATGATTTGCTGCAGTTGGCGGCGGTTGGTTTCTTTGGCAAGAACGGCCTGGGTCATAGGTTCTCCGGGGTTTGAGGCGCATGGAAGGTACGACACCCGGGCTTCAGGATAGTGCAGAGCAATTGCCCGCGGCGGGGTGCGAATGCACCAGGCGGCCTGGTGCATTTGAGCGGGGACGAAGGGGGCGGGCGCTGGCCAGACTGAAACGGTCAAAAACTGTCAAAGGATCGATCATGACCACTGTCTATGAAACTAATCGCTCGCTGTTTCGCGTGTCCTGGAGTTCGGTATTGGCCGGGAGTGCCATTGCGCTGGTGACCTACCTGGTGCTCAGTGTGCTGGGCACTGCCATCGGCGCGAGTGCAGTGGACCCGCTGGAAACCGGTAACCCGTTGCGCGGCTTTGGCACGGGGGCCGGGATCTGGCTGTTTGTTTCGACCTTGCTGGCGATTGCTGCCGGCGCGTTTGTCGCCGGGCGCACCGCACCTGATCGTGGCGGCTTGCACGGCGTGCTGACCTGGACCCTCACCACCTTGCTCACCACTTGGTTGCTGGCAGGGCTGGCGGCCAGCGTAGTCGGCACGGCCGGCAATGTAGTCGGCAAAGGTTTGTCGGTGGCGGGTAGCGGCATCGCGGCTGCAGCGCCGGGCATTGGCGACAGCGTCAAGCAGCAGCTCAATGAGCAGGGCATCCAGCTGGACTGGAACAGCCTGCAAGGCCAACTCGACACCTTGCTCAAGCAAAGCGGCAAGCCTGAATTGGACCCGGCCAACGTCGAGCAAAAAACCGACCAGGCTGCCGCTGACGGCAAGCAAGTCGCCACCGAGGCTGCAACCAACCCGGCACAAGCGGGCGATCAGTTGAAGCAGTGGTTCGAGCGTGTGAAAGCTTCCGGCGAGCCGGCCTTGAACGCTGCGGACAAAGATGCTCTGGTGAACATCGTGGCGGCCCGTACCGGCAAGAGTAAGGAGGAGGCAACCCAGATCGTCGACAACTATGCCCAGGCGTATCAGCAAGCCATGCAGAAGGTCGATGAGCTGAAACAGCAGGCTGAACAGAAGGCCCGTGAAGCCGCCGATGTGGCCGCCAAACAGCTCTCCCGCGCGGCCTGGAGCACCCTGGCCATGTTGTTGCTGGGCGCGGCCTTGAGTTTCTTCGTAGGGCGCACAGCGCTGACAACCCGTCGGGTACCGCTGGCTTAACAGGGTTTGCAGCAAGGATGCTGCTTTTCACTGGCACCAAACATGCTAGTGTCAGGGTTCACACCCCCACCGGCAGTCCCTGGCGATGCGTGATATCTACAGCGTCTTCAATTCCAATGGTGCCTATGAAACCGCGGCCCATGCCCATGACGAGTTCATGTTGATGGTGCCCGAGCACGGCTTGCTGCGCTTCAAGGACGAAGACAGCGGGCGTAGCACGTCGGTGGTCGACCGCCAGTTCGTGCTGGTGCCGCCGCAGTGCAGCCATTCCTCCTCGTCACTCACCGCCAGCCAGGGCCACCTGGCGTTCTACGTCGACCCCGACTACATGCACTACGCGCTGCGCGACCTGTCCGGGGACGCCAATCGCCTGTTGCGCGTGCCCACCCTGGGCATCTGGCAAACCTCCGCGCCGCTGCACCATTTGCTGCTGGCGAAAAAAGCCTTCAGCCAGCCCGACCCGTATGTGGACCGAAGCCGCCAACTGGCCCAGGCCGACCACTTGCTGCTGCTCGAATGCCTGGCGATTTCCCTCAGCCAGCCGAGCCTGCAACGCTCCTCCACCGAGCGTCACGGCGCCATGCTGGTGCGCGATGTGAAGGCCTATGTGGAGGGCAACCTTGAACACGCGCCGGGGCTGGATGACATCGCGGCGGTGTTCCATATGTCGCGTCGTCACCTGACCCGCTTGTTTGCCCAGCATACGGGCGAAACGGTGTTGGCCTATGTCCAGCGCCTGCGCCTGGAACGTGCGCAAACCCTGCTGCGACACACGCGCATGTCGGTGCTGGAGGTGGCCAACAGCGTCGGCTATGAATCGCCTTCGCACCTGGCCCATGTGTTTCGCCGGGTGGTGGGCGTTTCCCCGGATGAATGGCGCCGCGCCTGACCCTTCCTCAATAATCGCCTTAACACCACTGGACCCTGTGGGAGCTGGCTTGCCTGCGATAGCGGTATGTCATTCACCACCGCTATCGCAGGCAAGCCAGCTCCCACAGTTGATTCGGTTCATGCAGTTAGATTTCCAGCAATCGATGGCCCAATCCCGCGCGTGATCCGGCCCGATCCCGTGCGCCACAAATCTGTCATCCGTTCATCCTCTGTTCACCAACAACGAACAAGTCCGGCGTACCGGACGAGGAGGGGCGGTGAGCGCAACACCCTTTATTCAATTCTCAGGCGTGCAAAAAAGCTTCAAGGTCGAGGGCCGCCATTTTGTGGCCGTACGCAATGTGTCGCTGCAGGTGCAGCGCGGTGAAATCATCACCCTGGTCGGCCCGTCGGGCTGTGGCAAATCCACCTTGCTTAACATGACGGCCGGGCTGTTCGGGCCCACCGAAGGTCAGGTGCATTACGACGGCGCCGAGGTCAAAGGCGTGAACACGCGGGTGGGCTACATGACCCAGGCCGACCACCTGCTGCCCTGGCGCACCGTGGCCGGCAATATCGCGGTGCCGTTGCAGATTCGCCGCGTGCCCAAGGCGCAGATCGACGCGCGGGTCGAAGAGCTGATGGCCTTGGTGGGCCTTACCGGCTTTGGCGAAAGCTACCCCAACCAGCTTTCCGGTGGCATGCGTAAACGTGCGGCCATGGCGCGCTTGATGGCCAGCGACCCGGAAACCCTGCTGATGGACGAACCCTTCGGCGCCCTCGATGCGCAGATGCGCCTGACCCTGCAAACCGAACTGTTGCGTCTGTGCCGCAAGCTGAACAAGACCGTGCTGTTCGTGACCCATGATGTCGACGAAGCGATCGCCCTGGCCGACCGCTGCGTGGTGTTCGCCGGGCGCCCGGGCACCATCGACCATGTGCTCGACATCCCCCTGACGGGCGAGCGCAACCTCGTGCAACTGCGCTCCGATCCGCGCTACGTGGCGCTCTGCGCCGAACTGTGGAAACGCCTCGCGCCAGACGTCGCCGGCGCGGCCGATCCCGCTTCATTGGCTCACTCACTGGAGGTCGTATGATCCAGGTTTATCGCGTGTTGTTCCTGGTGTTCCTGCTGCTGCTGTGGGAGGGCGTGTCGCGCTGGTTCGGCGTGGAGTTCTTTATCAGCCGCCCCTCGGCGGTGGCGCAGAGCCTGTGGAAAATCCTGTTGAACGGGGTGTTTTTCTACCACGCCGGCATCACCACACTGGAAGCCGTACTGGGCTTTTTCTTCGGTTCCCTCGCGGGCTTGATCGCAGGCCTGGTGCTGGGCCGGGCGAAGGTGCTGGCGGATATCCTCGACCCGTTTCTCACCGCGTTCTACAGCCTGCCCAAGGTGGCGCTGGCGCCGCTGTTCATCCTCTGGTTTGGCATCGGCTTGCCGATGAAAGTGATCCTGACCGCCGCCGTGGTGTTCTTCCTGGTGTTTCTCAACACCTACAGCGGGGTGCGCAACGTGTCCCGCGAGCAACTGACGATCCTGCGCCTGATGGGCGCCAAGGAGCGCGACCTGCTGACCATGGTGGTGATCCCGTCGGCGTTCACCTGGGTGTTCACCGGCCTGCGTTTGTCGGTGCCCTATGCACTGATCGGAGCCCTGGTGGGCGAGATCATCGCCGCCAACCGTGGCCTGGGTTACTTGCTGTCCGATGCCGCCTCGCAGTTCGACACCGCCGGCGTGTTCGCCGCGCTGGCGGGCATCATCGCCCTGGCCCTGATCCTCAATACTGCGGTGAAGCTGGCCGAGCGCAAGCTCATGCCCTGGAAAGCCAATGAAGCGGAACGTGAAGTTGCGGTTTAACCCCCTTTAGTCGTGGAGCTTGATCATGCTTAAACGTTTCGTGTTTGCCAGCCTGTTGTGCGCCGCTTTCCTGCCGGCTGCCCAGGCCCAGGACCTCACCAAAGTCACCCTCGCATTCCCCAGCGAAGGCTTCCTGTATGTGCCGATCTACGTCGCGCAGAAGCAGGGCTACTTCGCCGAAGAAGGCCTGAATGTGGACGTGATCGTGTTTCAAAAAGGCGGCTCGGCCGCGCTGACCGCCGTGTTGGGCCGCGATGCCGATGCCTACGTCGGCTTGCCTGCGGTGGCGGTGCGCGCCCGCAGCAAGGGCCAGAATGTGCAGGCCTTCGCCGCCGTGCAGACCCAGTTCGGCAGCACCGTGGTGATCGACGGTGAGTCGGCGCACAAGGCCGGGGTGTCGGCCACCTCGCCGGTGTCGGCCCGTGCCCAGGCGCTCAAGGGCTTGAAGATCGGCGTGACCGGCCCCGGCAGCACCACCGATATGCTGGTGCGCTACCTGGCCAAGGACGCCGGTTTGAACCCGGACAAAGACTTCACCATCATGCCCATCGGCGGCGCACCGAACATGCTGGCGGCGTTTTCCCAGGGCAGCATCAACGGCTTTTCGCTGTCGCCACCGACCATCACCACTGCCGGGCAGCAAGGCGGCTTTGTGTTGATGGACCTGGCCAAGGGTGAATACAAGCCGCTGGACGGTTTCCTGTTCACCGCGATGATTGCCCGTGAAGACTGGTTGAGCGCCAACAAGCCGACCGCTGAAAAGCTGGTGCGTGCCTTGTGGAAGGCCGAACACCTGATCGCCACCGAGCCGGCCAAGGCCCGCGAATCGGTGCGCCCGTACTTCGCCCATACCGACGCGGCGATCTTTGATGCCGCCTGGACCGCCTCGTTGCCGTCCTACCCGGCGACGCCGCGCATCGAAAAAGACGGTGTCGTAAAGAACATCAGTTTCATGAACGCGGTTGAGAACGAGCCTGTGTCACTCGATGCGCAACAGGTCTACACCAATTCCATCGTCGACGCTGTGGCGCCGACAGTTTCCACCCTCAAGGGAGAGGCGAAATGACGCCCGAGGTTCACCTGGTCAATGTATTCCCCGCCACCTCTCGTGGCGGCAACCCGGCCCCCACCGTGGCGGTGGCCGATGGCATGAGCGATGCCGATATGCAGCAGGTCGCCCGCGATTACGGGCATGAGTGCGGCTTTGTGTTTGCCGCGCCGGCCGGCAGCGATTTTGATTTTGCCCTGCGCTTCTGGGTGCCCAACCATGAGATGGAAATGTGCGGCCATGCCACCGTTGGCGCGGTGTGGTTGCTGGATCAACTGGGCATGTTGCACAAGGACCGCCTGGCACTCTGGACCCAGAGCGGGCGCGTCGACGCACGGATAACCGACGCGGGAACGCCGCAGATCCAGGTGGAGATCAGCCAGCCCAAGGGCCAGGTCGAAGCCTTGAATGACCCGCTGGTAGAGGCCGAAATCCTCTCGGTGCTGGGCATTACTTCCAACGAGCTGGCGCCGTTGCCGATCCAGAATGCTTGCACCAGCCGCGTGAAAACCCTGGTGGCCTTGAAAAGCGTGGCGGTGCTGGACAGCCTCAAGCCGGACTTTCGCCGTATGGAACAACTGTGTGAACGCATCGGCTCCACCGGTTTGTACCCGTATGCGCCGTCGGACCTGGAAGGCCGCCAGTTCGACGCACGGCAATTCCCCAAATCCTCGGGCTACCCGGAAGACGCCGCTACCGGCATCGCCGCCGCAGCCTTGTCCTTCGGCTTGCTGGAAAACGGCCTGGTGACCGCCGATGACCGCCCGGTGCATATCCGCCAAGGGCGGGCGATGGGCCGGCCGTCGCAGATTTCCCTGCGCTTTCGCCGCGATGAGACGGGACAGGTGCAGGGCTGCTGGCTGGGTGGGCATGTGGAATTCGCCGAGGTGCCGGCATGAGCCTGCGCGAGCGAATCACCGCCTTGGGCTGGGTGCTGCCCGAGACACCCCGCCCCAAGGGCGACTACGTACCGGTGACGATCCACGCGGGCGTGGCCTATGTCAGCGGCCAGGTTTGCCGAGTGGGTGAGGGCGTGATCAGCGGCCCGTTGACCGACCAGACGCCGCCGCAAACCGTGCTGCACGCTGGGCAAACCTGCGCACTGCGCGCCCTGAGCGTGTTGGACCAGGCCGTGGGCCTGGAGAACATCGAGCGCATTTTATTCGTGCGTGGCTTTGTGTACGGCGGGGAGGGTTTCCAGAACTTCTCCAAAGTCGTCGACGGTGCTTCGCAGGTGTTGATCGACGTGTTTGGCGAGTGCGGCCGGCACGCACGCTCGGCGGTGGGCGTGGCGGGCCTGCCCAGTGGCGGCCTGCTGGAGCTGGAGGTTGTCGCTGCTGTGAAACCCAACGCATAACTGTAGGAGCCGGCTTGCCGGCGATAGCGATCAAACAGGCACCGATGTGCTGACTGAAACATCGCCATCGTCGGCAAGCCGGCTCCTACCGGTCCTGTGGCAGAATGCGGGCCTTTTACGCGTATCTCGCAAAGGTGCCCCTTGAGTGCAGGCAAAGCCGTCGGACTATTACTACTCACCTCGATGCTGGCAGCGTGCGGCACCTCGCCGCCACGCACACCCAATGACCTCTGCGGTATCTTCCGCGAAAAGGACGACTGGTACGACGCCGCCAAAGTCACGCAAAAGCGCTGGGGCGTGCCGATCCAGGTACCGTTCGCGATCATGTATCAGGAGTCAGGCTTCCGTCAGGACGCCAAGACCCCGCGCAAATACCTGCTGTGGATCATCCCCTGGGGTCGCGTCTCCACCGCGTCCGGTTACGCCCAGGCCAAGGATGAAGTGTGGAACGACTACCGCAAGAGCACCGGCCGCACCGGCGCCAGCCGCCAGGACTTCGACGATGCCATCGACTTCGTCGGCTGGTACATGGACAAGACCTACACCATCAACGGCGTCTACAAGTACGACGCCTACGGCCAATACCTGAACTACCACGAAGGCTGGGGCGGCTACCGCCAGCGCACCTACGCCAGCAAAGCCTGGTTGCCGCCGGTGGCAAGCAAGGTGCAGGCGCGCTCGCAGATGTACGCGGCGCAGTATGCGGGGTGCAAGGATGATTTGGGGCGGGGGTTCTGGAGTCGGTTTTGGCGGTGGTTCTGAGGTGCTGAAACTGCCCCTGTGGCTTGCTGCTTTTGCTTAGCGCGGGAGTGCTGGGTGTTTAGCGTATCCAAGTGTCTGATCATAAAGGTCAATGCGCCGATCCCTTTGCAAGTCGTTAAGGCTGTTCCAGATGGGCGCACTGCGTGCGTGACTGAGGTCGATGTCGGCAAACAGAATCTCCTGTCGGTTGGCCGATGCCACTTTGCCAATGGGCCAGCCATTGGTCCCGGCAATCAGCGAACACCCCAGGTAACGTGAGTCGCGTTCTTCACCGATTCGACTGGCTGCGGCGATGAACACGTTATTGACGTGGGCTGCTGTCATGGTCAGGTAGGACGCCATGCACTTGCCGGCTTCGTCAAACAACGGGGGAGGGGTCCATACCCAGTTGTTCAGGCTGCAGATGATATCGGCGCCTTGCTGGCTGAGAATGCGCGCAACTTCGGGAAACCAGATGTCCCAGCAGATAAGCATGCCGATACGCCCAATGGGCGTATCGAAGACTGGAAAGCCGGTATCTCCGGGTGTGAACCAGAGTTTTTCCAGGTTCCAGAGATGCGCTTTGCGGTACTTGCCGATAAAACCGTTCGGTCCGATCAGGACGCTGGTGTTGAATAACTGCATGCCGTCGCGTTCGTTGAGGCCTGCTGCCAGATATACCCGGTGCAGGGAAGCAAATTCGATCCAGGCCTGCACGCTTCTCCCGCTTGGAACGGCTTCGGCATGATCAAAGGCATCTTGGCGGCTGGTAAAGAAATAACCACAGTTTGAAAGCTCAGGAAGCACAATCAGCGTGGCGCCGCCGTTTGCAGCTTCTGTTGCAAGTGCAAGGCATTGTCGAAGGTTGGCGTTGCGATGTTCCGTTCCGACCTGGGGATCAAATTGCACGACAGAAACACGGACAGAGCTGGTAGCTGGGTTCATGACAGGGGACTCTTATGGGAACTGCTCTACATAAAAGGTGATCGGGCGGCGAGACGTAAATCAGGTGCTTCCGTTTACGTTGTCAGTTGGCTCCCCACTGATCTCGCCCTTGGCCGCTCAAGCCGGTTGCGGGTCTGACTCTTCTCGCCCTTGCCAAACCCGCCCAGTTCTGGGAAAACCTCACCCTTTGTAACGTTTACGAGCACCCTATGAGCACCGAAGAACTCCAAATCACCGACATCCGCCCCGGCACCGGCAAAGCCGTGGTCAAGGGAGCACTGATCACCACTCAATACACCGGCACGCTGGAAGATGGCACGGTGTTCGATTCCTCCTGGGAGCGTGGCAAGCCGTTCCAGTGTGTGATCGGCACCGGGCGGGTGATCAAGGGCTGGGACCAGGGCTTGATAGGCATGCAGGTCGGCGGTGTGCGCACCTTGTTTGTGCCTGCGCACTTGGCCTACGGCGAGCGTTCGATGGGGGCGCACATCAAGCCCAACAGCAATCTGCGTTTCGAGATCGAGTTGCTGGAAGTACTGACACGGGACGATTGAGGGGGGTGGACATGGACGCCGCGGGAAGGCATCACGATGGGGCGGCAGGTGAACACCGTGTCCATTCAGGTCAAGGCACTGGCCGACGGGCAGGTTGATGATTACCTGGCGCGAGTCGAGCGCGACCGACCGGACTGGGCACCGCCCTTGTAGGAGCCGGCTTGCCGGCGATGGCAGCGTGTCAGGCGCTGATTTTATTTTGGCAGGCCGCGATCGCTGGCAAACCAGCGTCCACAGCGGTTGTGTCAGATAGTTTTCCTGAACTTACCCTGAAGAACGGGCTTATACAGTGGCGGTACTTTTTCCTACGGTTTACTCACCTGGCTTCGGGGCGTAAGCTGCGGGCGTTTTTATCAATAGCGGAGACCCTCAGTGGGTACTTGTTCGAGTGACAGTCGTCGGCCGGTTTCGGTAACCGGCACCAACTTGGCAAGGTAACGCGCATTCTTCCGATGCCGTTGTCTCGCCTGAAAGAGCGAGAAGCGGCATCCCGCAGTGGCCCGTCCGGGCACCTGCTTTGAGCCCCTCTCATTTGACGCTGACCAGCACCTGATGCCAATCGGGATGCTACGGACACGCTTGCCTTTTACGGTGGGCGGGCCGAGCTGACCTTGCCTGTTTATCGGGTGCGGTGCAGCCGGTTGTACCTGGCTGGATGGATTTTCACAATTGCCAGTCAAGCTGGCAGGCAAGGGCCGTGTTCACAAGGACAGCCCGTCGTCAGGAGCACTATCCATGCAAGCAATCAACAACATCAACCTCAATTCCCTGGTCGATACCCTGGTCAGCCTCACCGCCGCGTTTATCCTCGGTGGCCTGATCGGTTTCGAACGCCAGTACCGCCAGCGCACGGCCGGCTTGCGCACCAATGTGCTGGTGGCGGTGGGCGCGGCGATCTTTGTGGACATGGCCAATCGGCTCGGTGGTGCAGAAGGCGCGGTACGCGTGGTGGCGTACGTGGTATCGGGCATCGGTTTTCTCGGTGCCGGTGTAATCATGCGCGAAGAAGGCAATGTGCGCGGGCTCAATACTGCTGCCACCCTCTGGGCCTCGGCAGCGGTGGGGGCCTGTGCGGGGGCCGACCTGATTCTCGAAGCGTTGCTGGGGACGCTGTTTGTGCTGGCTGCCAATACACTGCTACGCCCGATCGTCAACAACATCAACCGCCAGCCATTGGACGTGGTCTCGGCAGAGGTCACCAACATTCTTTATGTCATTGCCCGGCGTACCCAGCAGAAGGCGGTCCTGGCTTTGCTGGAGGCTGAGCTGGCGCGGTGCAACTATCCGGCCAGTGACGTAGACGTTCGGCCGTTTGGCACTGAAGAAGTGGAGATCGAGGCGACCCTGGCGGTCACTTCCGTGGACGGCGACGAGCTGGATGCGCTGGTGGCGCGTATCTCCACGTCGACCCTGGTGGTTCAGGCCTTCTGGAGCCCGAGTACTACCGACTAATCCCCTGGGGGCCGGCTTTGCCTTGGTAAAGCTGGCTATGCTTATGTGAGGAAAAGTCCTACATGTGTTCGGGATTATCCCTTCATCTGAAATGACATTCCGTTGTTAAGGTTGCGCGCTTGCGCCTGTTCAGGACCCAAGGTGCGGCTTTACGTGGTTGTCGTGTTTTTCAAATGGAGGGGCCCAACTGCCTGAGTTGTCACGCAGAGTAATCAGTACCGGTTGTCGGAACTGTTACTTTTCACAGGTAGATGGGACCCGCTTGATATGTAAGTGTTCCGATCCTCCTAGGGGAGTCATATGAGCAAAGCGTTAATTGTGGATGACCATCCGTTTATCCGTGCCACTGTCCGTTTTCTGCTGAAGCAAGAAGGCTTCGATACCCTATACGAAGCGGGCAATGGCGCCGATGCCATGCAGATCGCTCGCGAGGAGCGCCCGGATCTGATCATCCTCGACCTGGCAATGCCCAAGCTGGGTGGGTTGGAAGTGATCAGCCGGATCAAGGCCCTGGGCCTCCCTTGCAAAATCCTGGTATTGACCTCCTACCTGGCGGTGTTCTTTTCGACCCGTTGCATGCGCGCTGGCGCCATGGGGTTTGTCGCGAAGACCGGTGAGCTGGATGAGCTGCAAAAAGCCATCAAGGCTGTGATGTCCGGCTATAGCTGTTTTCCCAGCCTGCCGACCAGTTCGGTACGCCGAGACGATTTGCAGTCCAGCGAGCAGGAGCTGGTGGACGCGCTCTCGGACCGCGAGCTGACTGTGTTGCAAAAACTCGCCTTGGGCTTGGGCAACAAGGAGATCGCCGAGGACATGCTGCTTAGCCACAAGACCATCAGCACCTACAAGACACGCCTCAAGGAAAAGTTGCGCATGTCATCGATCGTGCATTTGTCCAAGTTCGCCCAGCGCAATCATCTGATCTGATCTGATATGACCACCCCCCGGCTGCTGAGATGGGGCCCGATCCTGCTGGTGGGGTTGTTGCCCATGATGGCGATGGCCCTGGACGACCCCCAGCATTTGCGTTTACTCGGACACTCCAGCCTTGATGGGGGCTCCGTGTCACTGGGCGAGGCTGACGGACGATGGTTGCGGGAGCGGCGCACCTTGTTGATGGGCGTGTCCGCTCCCGACTACGCGCCCTTCGACCTGAGCAACAACAACGATGAACTCGAGGGCATCACGGCCGACTATGCGGCGCTGATCGCCCAGGCCTTGAACATCACGGTCGACGTTCGTCGTTATGACACACGCGATGAAGTGATCGATGCACTCAAGCGGGGTGCCGTGGATTTTGTCGGCTCGGCCAATGGGTATGAGGCGGTCGACCCGCAGTTGGTGCTGTCGCGTTCCTATGCCAACGATCAGCCGACGTTGGTCACCCGTTCCAGCGACAGCCAGGCGCTGAGCGCCGACCTTGCCGGCAAGCGCGTAGCCATGCTGTATCACTACATGCAGCCCGATGCCGTGCAGGCCTTCTACCCCAAAGCCCATCTGCAATTGTTTGGTTCGACCTTCGAAGCCATCGGCGCCGTGGCGTTCGGCCAGGCGGACGTCTACCTCGGGGACGCCATCAGCAGCCGTTACCTGATCAACAAGAATCATCTGAACAACGTGCGCATGGCGGACTTTTCCTCCTTGGAGGTAAACCCCTTTGGCTTTGCTTTCAACCGTGACAACACACGGCTGCTGAACATTATCAACGCGGCACTGGCGGTGATTCCGGCCAACCAGCAAATGGAAATCCTGCGCCGATGGAGTGCCGGCGGCGGCTATCTGGAGGCTGACCGGCTGCGCTTGAGCACCAATGAACAGCGCTGGCTGGAGAAACACCCAAGGCTCAAGGTGGCGGTCCTCGACAAATTCGTCCCGCTGTCATTTTTCAACGAACAAGGGCAATTCGAAGGCCTCAGCGCCGAGGTGTTGTCGCGGATCAGTCTGCGCACCGGCCTGAAGTTCGATGTGGTGCCAGGCAGTTCGCTGCTGCAACAAATTGACGACGTCAACACGGGCCGCGCAGACATGGTTGCGGTGATCACACCCAGTGTCGAACGGTCCGAGAAGATCCGTTTCACTCGGCCCTATCTGTCCAATCCGTACGTTTTGGTGGTGCGCGACGACGACAAGCAAACGGTTACCCTGGAAGACATGTCGGGCAAACGTCTTGCATTCATTGGAGGAAACAGCCTGGCTGCGCAGATAGCCCTGGATTATCCAAGCATTGCGTTTGTCGACGTCGAGAATCCGGAGCAGGCCATGGCGCAGGTTGCCACCGGGGGGGCCGATGCAACGGTGCTGTCGCTCATCAGCGCACGCTACATGGTCGCGCGGAACTACGGTGACCGCCTGCGGATCACCAGCACCGTCGGCACCGAACCGGCGCGTATCACCTTCGGCGTCAACCGTAGCCAGCTGGAGTTGTATTCGATTCTCGACAAGGCGCTGCTGAGTATCCCGCCTGAGGAGCTTGATGAGCTGACCAACCACTGGCGCAGTGAGGTCATCATCGAAGAAAGCTACTGGTTGCGTCATCGCGATGCGATCCTGCAAGGCTTCGGCCTGGCGGCGTTGTTGCTGCTGCTTGCCCTGGGCTGGGCGATGTATCTGCGCAACCTGATCCGCAAGCGTGTGCAGGCCGAGCGGGCGTTGAGCGACCAGATGCGTTTCATGAGCGTTTTGATCGACGGCACGCCTCATCCGATTTACGTGCGGGACCGCCAGGGGCGGCTGATGGCCTGCAACAACGCTTATCTCGATGTGTTCGGTTTCAAGCTGGAAGACGTGATCGGCAAGACCGTGGTGGAGACCGACACCGGTAACCCGCCGCAGGCCCGATCGTTCCATGAGGACTACTTGCGGTTGATGGCGTCGGGCGAGCCGCAGATCCACGACCGGATACTCAAGTTGCCCACCGGTGACGTGCTGACCATCTACCAGTGGATGCTGCCGTACCGTGATGGCGACGAGAAGGTGGTTGGTATGATCGCCGGCTGGGTGGATGTGAGTGAGCGTCAGCGGCTGTTGCGCCAGGTACAGGAAGCCAAGGAGGACGCCGACGCGGCCAACCGCGCCAAGACCACCTTCCTGGCAACCATGAGCCATGAGATACGCACGCCGATGAACGCGGTGATCGGCATGATCGAGCTGGCCCTGAAAAATGCCGAACAAGGCCGGGCAGACCGCGATGCGCTGGAAGTGGCCTCGGTCGCCTCGCGCGGTATGCTGGAGTTGATCGGCGATATCCTCGACATTGCGCGGATAGAATCCGATCACCTTTCCCTGACGCTGGAACCCACCCACCTGCACGAACAGTTGGCCTCGGTGGCGCGTGTGTTCGAGGGCCTGGCGCGGGCCAAGGGCCTGGTCTTGCAGGTGGAACTGGATCCACTGCTTGAGCGTGCGGTCATGGTCGACCCGCTGCGGTTCAAGCAGGTGGTGTCCAATCTGCTGAGCAATGCCATCAAGTTCACTGCCAAGGGCCAGGTGATGTTGGGGGCGACCGGCACGTTGGACGGCGAGCAGTTGACACTCAGGCTTTGGGTGCAGGACACGGGGATTGGCATCAGTGCACAGGACCAGCAGCGGTTGTTCAACCCGTTTATCCAGGGCAGCAACAACGAACAATCGGTACGCAGTGGCTCGGGCCTCGGGCTGGTGATCAGTCGCAGCCTGTGCAAAATGATGGGCGGGCAGTTGCACCTGAGCAGTGTGCTGGGGCAAGGCACGCGGGTTGATGTGCAGTTGGCGCTGGCCCTTACGACGGACTTGCCGGCACCGCTTGCTGTGCCGGAGTCGCACCTTCCACCGGCACGGGTATTGAACATCCTGGTGGTGGATGACTACCCGGCCAACCGTTTGTTGCTGGCGCGGCAATTGAGCTTCCTGGGGCACCGCATTACTGCTGCAGAAGAGGGGGTGCAAGGGCTTGAACGCTGGCAGGCGGGACACTTCGACTGTGTCATCACCGACTGCAACATGCCCCTGAAAAATGGTTACCAGCTCGCCCAGGACATTCGTGCCCAGGAACGTGAAAAAGGCTTGTCGCCTTGCCTGCTGCTGGGGTTTACCGCCAACGCCCAGCCCGAGGAAACCGAGCGCTGCCGTGCCGCGGGCATGGATGGCTGCCTGTTCAAACCCACAGGCCTGGATGACCTGCGCGCAGCCCTGGCCGCCTGCACGGTTGCAGAGGCCGAGCCTGCAGCCGGGTTTGATCTCGGTGCATTGATTGCATTGACGGGGGACGACCCTGCGGCCCTCAACGAGTTGCTCAAGCCACTGCTCGACAGCCTGGGCGCCGACCGCGCCCTGTTGCCAGTGCTGCAACGCAAGACTGACTTTGCCAAGCTGCATGACCTTGCCCATCGCATCAAGGGCGGCGCGCGGATGGTCAAGGCGCAGGGATTGATCACCTGTTGCGAAACCTTGGAGGCCACCTGCGAGCAGCAGGAACGCGAACGCCTGGGCGCCGTGGTCGATGAGTTGAGGGTGGCCCTCGATGAGTTGCATCACAGCCTGAGCCATTACTGCAATCAGGCGTGATCGTGGTTGAGGGGTATTGGGGAGTTTTGGGAGAACTCCTACATGAAGGGGGAATAAGCCTGATTTTGTCTGCGGGATATGTCTGGAAAATGGGCCTCGCTCACTGACGAGCACTGCCTGCCCAGGGGTTTGCCATGCCGAACAAAGCACTGACTATCCTGATTGCCGATGAACAGCATCTGCAACGCTTGTACATCGAGAAAATGCTCAACCAGTTGGGGTATCACCGGATCGTCCCGGTGCAAACGTTCGACGAAGTCCAGATTCTGACGGCCATCCCTGCCGAGCCCTTTGATGTGCTCATCATCAACGCGGGGCTCGCCGCCCACACCTGCGGGCCGCAACCCCAGGTTCGCCATGTGCTGGTCTACGATCACCTCGACCTGGCGGCACCGGCCGGCGCAACGCCGGCCGTACTTGTGCGCCTGCCCGGCGTACCGGACAACATCAACCTCGAACATTTCATGGATATCATCGACCCGCCGCAGGCCAATACGGGCCTGCGGGTGTTGCCGTGGCTGCGGGAGTTGTCCCGCCAGCCGGTGGCTGGGGCCTAGTCCCACTTTGGCGCGATGCCCTTGGGGCTGGTCAGGCGGTGGCCACGTTCCAGGCCGGCGATCTGCGCCATGTCGGCGGCGCTCAAGGTCAGTTGCAACGCCTTGAGGTTGCTCTCCAGGTTGGCCCGTTGGGTCGACGACGGGATCACTGCATAGCCCAACTGCATCGCCCAGGCCAGGGTGACCTGCGCCGGGGTGGCTTGATGGCGTTCGGCGATCTGCTGGATCACCGGGTCTTTCAGCACTTCGCCGTAGGCCAGGGTCATGTAGGAGGTAATCTGGATGCCGTTGGCTGTGGCGAAATCCACCACTTTCCGGTTTTGCAGGTAGGGGTGCAGTTCGACCTGGTTGGTGGCGATATTCTCGGCACCCACGGCGGCGATCGCTTGTTTCATCAGGTCGATGGTGAAGTTGGAAATGCCGATTTCACGGGTCAGGCCCAGGCGCTTGGCTTCCAGCAATTGCCCCATGAACTCGGCCACGGGCACTTGGTCCTCCGGCGACGGCCAGTGGATCAGGGTCAGGTCAAGGTAATCGGTCTGCAGTTTGCGCAAGCTTTCCTTGAGGCTGGGGATCAACTGGCCTTCGGCGAAGTTGGCGATCCAGATCTTGCTGGTGATGAACAGCTCGCTGCGTGGGATGCCGCTGTTGGCAATGGCCTGGCCGACATCGGCTTCGTTTTCATAGATCTGCGCGGTGTCGATGACGCGGTAGCCCAGTTCCAGGCCGGTGCTCACCGAGTCGATGACCACTTGGCCTTGCAGGCGAAAGGTACCAAGGCCAAAGGCGGGAACTGCGTGCTTAGGGGTAGACATCGGTAACTCCTGGAGGGGTGTGAACAATGGAGTCGAGTATCCGCCCGTCGTTCCTTCGGAAAAACCGCCGAACCCGAAAAGGACTCTTTACTGCAAATCACGAATGGCCAGTGTTCTCTCTGAACATCCACATGACCGTTCATCAGCTTTGTCAGGTCGGCGTTGTCGGCTTCACTTGCCAGCCACCGCTGCTGCGCGGTATTCCAGAACACTCTCCCTTCACCCTGGATATGCCATGACCCAACACCTCACCGAATACGCCGATGCCAGCCCCGAAGTGCGCGCGGTCTACGACGACATCATGCAAACGCGCAAGGTCGAGCAGGTGAACAACTTCTGGAAATGCCTGGCCGCGCACCCGCCGACCTTGCGCCGCACCTGGGAAAGCCTCAAGGAGATCATGGCGCCGGGCGCACTCGACCCGCTGACCAAGGAGTTGCTCTATGTGGCCGTGAGCGTGACCAACAACTGCCCGTACTGCATTGCGTCCCACACCGCTGCTGCGCGCAAGGCCGGCATGACCGATGAGATGTTTGGCGAGTTGCAGGCGGTGGTCGGCATGGCCAACGAAACCAACCGCCTGGCCACCGGCTACCGCGTGCCGGTGGACGAGGCGTTCAAGTTGCCGTGAGGCCACTCAGCGGTCGAACCACCCCAACAATACCGTGACGTTATCGCGCCCGGCGTACTCGCGGGTGAGATTGACCAGCCGACGGCACGCGGTGTCCAGCGTGTCGCGCCGGGCAACGGCGAGGACCTGGAGCATTTCCTGGTGCGGCACGCAGCCGTGCAGGCCGTCACTGCACAGCATCAACAGGTCGCCGGGCTGCACCGGGTGTACGCGCACCTGGGGTTCGACCCGGGGGCCGGGGCCGATGGCTTGCAGCAACAGGTTGCGCGCCGGCAGCCGGTCCACTTTGCCGGCTTCGAGGGCTTGTTGGTACCAGGTCTGGTCGCGGGTCAGCAGGCTCAGTTCGCCCTCGCGGTAGCGGTACAGGCGGCTGTCGCCCACGTGGAACACCAGTAATGGCCCGGCCAACTGCGGGCGCCACACGCCGGTGAGGGTGGTGCCCATGCCGCTGCCTTCGCTCATGTGGCGGGCCACATTTTGCTGATAGACGCACTGGTTCACCTGGTCGATGGCGTTGTGCAACAGGCTGGCGGCTTGCATCTGCGGGTCGGACCAGGTGGCGTCAGGGTCGAGGCCATCGTGGGCCGGGTCGACGCTGTGAACCTTGAGGGCCTCGCGCAGGCTGATCAACGCTTCGGCGCTGGCCAGGGCGCCGGCCTCGTGGCCACCCATGCCGTCGGCCACGGCGAGCAGGCCCAGGGCGGGCTCCACCAGAAAGTTGTCTTCGTTACTCTGGCGCACCGAACCGACATCACTGACCCCATAGGCAACCGCCGCGGCCAGTTGATGAGGCCCGCAGGCGCTGAGTGGGGTATCGGTCATGGGAGAGACTCGAAGCTGGTGAGGAATGCCAGGCGCTGGGCCTCGCTCTCAATGTGCTCGGCCAACAGTTGCAGGAACGGTTGGCGCAAGGAAGTGGCCCGCGCGGCGCGGCTGACCACAATGCGGGCGATGGGGCCGATCAGCACGGCCAGGCGCTTTTCGGCCATCTGCGAGAAGGCCGGGTCAAGGGGCGCGGGCACTGTTTCGGTGGTGCGGGTGACCTCGGTGGGCGGCTCGATCGCCGTGGGTTCACGGGGTGGCTCCACAGGCGCGGTCGGCGGGTTCAGGCGCAGGAACAGCGACTGGCTGGCACTGGCGAACTGTTCCCGGCCACGCTCGGAAGGGATGTGGGGCAGCAGTGCCGCGCAGATGGCGTCGAAGTCATCTGCACCGTTGAGGCTCTTGCGCACCAGGAAGCGTGCCAGCGGCCCGATCTGGTGGGACAGCAGCGACTCCAGTTCCGGCATCACCGCAAGCTTCCAGGGCGTCAGGGTTTCCACCGCTTCAGTGATTGCCGCCGTGCCGGTTGGCAGTGGAGTAACACCACTGCTTAGGGGCTGGTTGGGGCGGATCAAGACGGTGCGGTCATCGTCGATTTCGGCGTTGGTCCAGGTGCCGGTCGCCGTGCCCAGCAGGGCTTCCAGGTCGTCGAGAAACGCCTGGGCCGAGGGGTAGCGCTCGGCCGGACGTTTGGCCAGGGCGCGCACGATGACGGCATCCAGCGCCGGGTCCAGCGCCAGGTTGAGGCTCGACGGTGCCACGGGCGTCTGGTTGAGGATCTGCTGCATGACCATGGTGGCGGAGCCCGAGAACGGCCGCTCGCCCGTGAGCAATTGGTACAGCACGATCCCGGCGGAAAACACATCGGAGCGGCCGTCGATCAACTCGCCGCAGAACTGCTCCGGCGACATGTAGCTGGGTGTGCCGATCATCGAACCGGTTTGTGTGAGGGTAGAAGAGTCCAGGCGAGCGACGCCGAAGTCGGTGACCTTGACCTGGCCATCGGCGGTGATCAGCAGGTTGGCCGGCTTGATGTCGCGGTGCACCACGCCTTTGGAGTGGGCGTATTCCAGGGCAGACAACAGTTGGCGCATCCAGCCGAGGCTGTGACTCAGGTCGCGGGGTGTCTGTGCGGCGAGCAAGGTGTTGAGCGGCGTGCCCTCGACAAACTCCATGGCGATGTACGCCGAGCCTTCATCCTCGCCGTAGTCGTACACGCCGACAATATTGGGGTGCATCAGGCGTCCGGCCGCTTGGGCTTCATTCTTGAAGCGGCTGACCAGCTCGGCGTGCTGGCTGTCGCCGAACAGTTCCTTGCGGATGGTCTTGAGCGCCACGGTACGCGCGATGTTCGGGTCGAACGCCTTGTACACCGTACCCATGGCACCTTTGCCGAGTACGCTGTCGATGCGGTACTTGCCAAGTTGTTCAAGCATGATCGCGAACCTATTCCTCAAGCATCTTCATGGCACTGACCAGGCTGGTGCGCATGCGGCCAAATGACTGGCCCAGGCGTGCCAATTCGTCGCTGCCGCTGACGTCCATGGGGGGCACGTCGGTTTCACCCAGGCTGACCCGGTCGGCCAGCGCCGACATCTGCCGCAGGCGACGGGTGACAAACAGGTGCACCGCCACGTTCAAGGCCACGAACAGCACGGCAAAAATCCCCAGCATCGACAGCATGTAGCTGTGCAGCAGGCTCCTGGCCCGTTGCAGCGGCAGGTCCAGTGGCACGGTGACCAGTTGTGCGCCGATGGTGTCGTTGAGCTTCCAGCCAAAGCCGTTGCTCGCGCCGTAGATGTCGACCATGGTTTTCGGCGCCGCCTCGGGTGTGCTGTGGCACGCCAGGCAAGCCCCGTCCTTGATCTGGATCGGCCGCGCGATGTACAGCGCGGCGCCTTTGTCGTCGGTGCGTTCGCCCACCATCTCGTCTGTCTGCGGCTGGCTGCGCAGGCTGTTGATCAGGGTTTTTTCCCAGTCATTGGCCAGGTCGCGTGGGTTGGTGGGGTTGAGGGTGGCTTCCTTGTAGGCGTAGTCCGGGTAGGACTTGAGCAGCTCCTGCAGGTGCGAAATGGCGGCGAAGTCCGGCACCGACTGCGGCAGGAACTGGAACTTCAGGCGGTTCTCCAGCAGCGGCACGATCTGCTCGGCGGTGTAGGTGCTGGCGGCCGAGGCCGAGCGCATCAGCATGCGTGCAGTCTCCAGGGTTTCCCGGCGCGCGCTCTGCTGCAGCATGTAGTTCGTGGAGAGGCTGGTGGCGATAAAACCGACGATGAACACCGCCAGGAACACCACGTTGAATTTGACCGCGAGCGACAGTTTCATAAGGACCTTCAGGTACAGGCGTGGTGAGGATCAGTGCGCATTCTTGCGGCGCTCCAGGCGCAGCAGTTCCAGCTCCCACTCCAGCACGCCGCCGCGGTTGACCTTCACCGCCTGGCGGAACGCCGGGTCGTTAAGGCGCGGGGCAAAGCGGCTGGCGAGCATCTGCTGGCTGAGGTTCAGCGGGCTGACCACCCAGGGCGCGATGTCGTCATAGGTGACGTCGCGCTCTTTTTTAGGCTCAGCCGCCTTGGGAACCTTTTTGCCGAGGGGCACCAATGGGTCGAGGAACTGGGGCGGCAAGGCGTCGATAAACGCCTGTTCGGGGCGCGGCACACTCCTGAGCGGCCCGTCGCCGTCGCGCTGGGCAAAGTCTTCGTGGCCCAGGGTGACGCTGCGGTCGGCCTTGCCACGGTTGTCGAGCTGGTTGACCACTTGGCTGCCGTCCTCGACGAACATCTCGGTCTGGTGCTTGCCTACATGGATCACGCTGGCGCTGCCGGTGAGGTTGAACGCCAGCCCTCCGGTGGTGACTGCCAGGTTCCCGTGGCTATTGCCCGCGACGGGTTGCAGCTTCAACCAGCCATTGAGCAGGTTGATCTGCGCGGCATTGCTGTTGGTCGCAATGAGGATGCGCGTGTCGGGCCCGAGTGCCAGGGTCGCTGCGGCGAACCCTTCTATCTGTATGCCGGCGGCGCCGGTTTGCAGGATGTCGCCACCTTGCAGGCGGGTGCCGGGGCCGACGGTATACAGCGCAGTGGCGCGGATCAGCTTCAGCGGTTTTTCCGCGTAGGCGATCACGGCAATGCTGGCCGGCGCCGCGTGTGCCAGCGCAAGGGGCAGCAGGCTGGTGAGGAGTAGGGCAATCGAAAGTTTCTTCACGTTGGCGCCATCTATCGAACACTTGGGGTCAGGCACCGATGCTGTGGGTACAGCCGGTGTTCATGCGTGCGCAAGGCATCGCAGGGCCGAAGGCTACCGGCTGGAAGGGCGAAGGAAGAAGACAATTATCTGCATGGAAATCGCTGATTTCGATTAAGCGAAATCATGGAATAAAGCGTCGGGGGAGGGTGTTCTTTTGATGGTTTCCCGTGATTCGAACGCTGTTCAAGAAGCGGCGACACGCCTGCGTTTTCCAACTGCTTGGCCCTCTGCCCGGAGCCCCTATGTCCACTAAATGCATGAACGCGTTTTCATCCACCAAGACCTTTCTGCAACAGAACTTCATGACGGCCAAGCGTATTCCTTCCGGGTTGGTTGCCGGCCTGAATGTGTTTGACGTCAACGATCACAAAGCCGGTGGCTTTCGCCTGGCGACCCTGGATAAACCGGGGGAGTACGGCAAGGTCGAGCGGCCGCTGATGGGGCACTGGGTACCCCAGGGCAGTTTCTGTGACATTCCTGCCAACCCTGGCGCGACCGGCTACGTGTTCACGCCGGATTTCAGCGGTTGTTCGATCTTGATCGACCACATCGACGACACCACCTACCGGGTGTTCCATGTGCAGGGCGGCAGCGATTACCTGAACAAGGAGTACCTGAGCCGTTTTGATGGGCATGGCCTGGGTTTCGCCACCGCAATGACATTCGATGACTATGGCGAAGATGCCTACCCACGAGGCTTTGCCTTCATGAAGTTCGAAGAGGGCCGCTGGTGGATTTACTTCCAGCGTCAGAACGGTGTGGGGCTGAACTTTGCGTACGGCAAGTTCCAGATGAATGGTGCGCAAACCGTGCGCGGCGGGGGGCGGATACCGGTGCCGAACCTCAAGCGTGAATCGCCGCGACATGGCGTGGTGCACAGCGGCAAGCCGTTGCCGATGCCCGCCAGCCAACGTGCGGAGCTGAAGGTGGAGGTCTGGTAGGCGAGGCGTTTTCGCCGGGTCTGGAAAAAATCGGGAATAAATACTTCGGGTCGGTTGTTCATCCTGCAGACGCTGATAACCCGCCGCGATCGACTACTGATGGATCCCAAAAATGATTGACCAGACCCTTCTCGACCCTTCTTCCGGCAGACGAACAATGAGCAACACCGACCCCGACGTTGTAGCGCGCCGCAATCGCCTGGCGTTGATGGCACTGCAGGTGATTGGCCTGGTGGTGCTGGTGCTCTGTGCGATTGACGCACAGCGTGCCCAGGCCCAGGACCTCCCGGAATCGGCCGCGGGGGCAGCGAAACATGTGCTGATGACCGTGCAGGCCACGGGTGTGCAGATCTACACCTGCACCAAGGACAGCAACGGTCAGTTGAGCTGGCAGTTTCGCGAGCCGCTGGCCACGTTGATGATCAACGGCAAGACCGTCGGCCGGCATTTCGCCGGGCCGACCTGGCAGCTGGATGACCGCAGTGCGGTAGTGGGCAAGGTGCTTGCCCAGGCCCCGGGGGCCGGCCCAAAGGACATCCCGCTGTTGCGCCTGGGGGTGGTCGACCATCAGGGCGAAGGTGGGCTGGCGCAGGTGGTTGCCGTGGAGCGCTTGCATACGTTGGGCGGTGTGTTCAGTGGCAGCTGCGAGCAAGCCGGTGAACTGCACGTGGAACCCTACAGCGCCGACTACCGCTTCCTCGGCCAATAGCTTCACCCCGAACCGCTCGGTTCGGTACTGACAACCCCTTATCTGGATTCACGCTTTGCGCCGATCCCATTCGGCGTGCGGCAACGCTGTGCCTGTCAATCAACCAAAAAAACCAGGAGCTTTTACATGATCACTCGTTTACTCGCCGTTACTGCGCTCACTGTGGTGGCTTGCGCCTGCGCCCAAGCGGCCGAAGGCCCCACCGACTGGACCGGTTTCTACGGTGGCTTGAGTGCCGGCTACGGCTTTGGTGGCGACGGTGACGTCAACACCAAGGGCCAGGCGGCACCGAACATCGCCAATATCAACGGTGGCGCCCGCCCGGGGCGGGTCGACCTGGACCGCAATGGCCTGCTGGGCGGTGCGCAGATCGGCTACAACTACCAGTTTGGCCAATGGGTTGCCGGCATCGAGGCCGATATCTCCCACACCGACCTGCAAGACAGCCGCACTATCGGCACCTCGCAACTCAACACTCACTTGGCGCTGAACAATAAATTCGAATCGAAGATCAAGTACCTCGGTACCCTGCGCGGCCGCTTCGGTTATGCCTTCGACCACACCCTGATCTACGGCACGGCCGGTTTGGCCTACGGTGAAACCAGCCAGAGCGTCGACATGTTCGGCCCTACCGGCAATACCCAGTTCAGCGGTGATCAAAGCCACTTCAAGATGGGTTACACCGTGGGCGCCGGTATCGAACAGGCGGTTACCCAGAACCTGTCGTTCAAGACCGAATACCTGTACTACGACCTGGGCGAAGACAAGCTGAACGTGGCGGTGATTCCCGGCAGTGGCGGGGCGGGCACCGGGTACGATTCCAAGTTCAAGAACGATGGGCAGATGCTACGCGTGGGGCTGAACTGGAAGTTTGATTGACGTGCTGCACAGGGCCTCAGGCGCAGGCGCGTGAGGCTTTCAATGGGCGCGCCGGTCGGTGTTGGTAGAACTGACCCTGGCGCGCCTTGCGGTGTTTGCGGGACTGGAAGGTGTTCCAGGTGGTGAAGTCGAAGCGCGTGGCCGAGACGACGTTTTCCTGGATAAGCATGATGGGGGCCGGTGTGATCACGTTTGCGTAGTGGGTATTGAGCGTGACTTCGAGCGTGTCTTTGTCGCGGTAGCCGCTGAGCAGGGGGATCAGGGTGAAGGCGTGGTCCACACCGTCCGACTCAGTCGGCCCGCCAACCACGGCAACAATGCCTACATACACTTTTCGGTCACTGAAACTGAACATGCACGGCACTTGTTGTTGAATCGACTCCTTGAGCAACGTCTTGAACGGTGTGCCTTCAAGAATGCCGAGGGTCAACTGCCAGTCCAACTGCGTGGCATTTTCGAGACTCAGGCGGCTGCTTTTGGACAGGACATACAACCTTGCCCAGCAAAAAGGCATGAGCATCGATGTCAGCCCGACTTGCAGCAGGAACACCCAGAGCGTGCAGTTTTTTTCATTGGCAATATCGAGTTGCACCAACTGGGAACCCAGATAGTCACTGTAGTCGGTCGGGACCAACCTACCGCCCGCGTACAGGTTCTGTTTTGACACGACCAGTACTAGAGCACTCAAGAAGGTGGCTGCAAGCAGGCAAGCGACTCCCAGTCGCGCTACCTGCAGATAAAGTAACTGCCCATCGAAGCGATGCAGGCGGCAGTAGTAATAGGGGTGTTTGATGCAGACCAGATAACCGCTGACCAGCAGTGGCAGAATGATTAGCAGGCCCATGATTCGTCAGTCTCCATTTTGCGGATCTGGCGTATCGCATTCCGATAGTTTTGCGAGGACATGATCTCGACGGGGTCCAGCGAGATGTACCTGCCCGTGATCTTCCAGGTCTTGAGCGACTTGACGGCCTTCGCGGTCGCCAGTTCATCCGGGGTGGGTTTACTGCACAGCAGATGCAATCCAAACATAGCCACAACCTCGAAAAGAAGTAGCCAGTTTTATAGCAAGCGCTCCCAGGCCTTCACCACTGATGGCCGTCACGCCACTGTCGCCGGTTCCCGTAGGAAAGGTCTCCATTCCCATCAACGGCTTAAAATGTCGGCGGTGTTATCACCCAGATCACCACGGTTTCCACCTTGCCCGGGTTGCCGTAGCGATGGGGCTCGTTGCTGGCAAAGCTGAAACTGTCACCCTCATCCAGCAAAAAGCGCCGCTCACCCACCCACAACTCAAACTGCCCACTCAGTACGTACCCGGCTTCCTCACCCTCATGGCTGTAGCTCTCTTGGCTGTAGGTGCCCGGAGGAAAGCACGAGTGCAGCATTTCGAGCTGGTGATTGGGCAACGGCGTCAGCAGTTGGTCGACAATGCCGTCTTCGTAGCGAATGCTCTGGCGGTTGCTCCTGCGCACCACATAACCTTCGTCCTCCGCTGCCGGCACGGTTTCGCTGGCGAAGAACCACTGGATGGTCACCCCCAGGCTGCGGGCGATATTAAACAGTGCCGGGATCGACGGATAAGCCAGGTTGCGCTCCAGCTGGCTCAGGTAGCCAGCGGTCAATTCGCTCATCTGTGCCAGGTCCGTCAGTGTCAGGCCGCGAGCCTTGCGCAGGCCGCGAATACGGGTGCCCAGAAACAATTGCGCTGATTCGTCGTTCAAAGCGTCCACGCTACCTTCAGTCCTTCATAGATCGCCTCTTCGGCGGTGCGCGGTGCCAGGCAATCGCCGATGCGATCGAAGGGCACCAACCCATGTAATTGTGCGCCCAGAGTGTCTACCGGCTGATGGCCTTGGCACAACACCAGGGTGTCGACCGATTCGAGCAACATCGGCTCACCGCTGGCGGTGTGTTGCAGGTACACGGTGCTGTCATCGCAGCCGTAGAGGCGGGCGTAGGGAATGATCGGGATGCCCAGGCGGTGCAGCTCGCCGGCCAGCTGATCGCGCACATACAGCGGCAAGTTTTCCCCGCAATGCGTACCGTTGACCGCCAGTTGCACGGCGTGGCCGGCGCGCACCAGACGTTCGGCAATGCCAGGGCCGATCCAGTCGCAGCGCCAGTCGACCACCACCACCGAACGACCCAGTTCAACCTCGCCGCGCAGCACTTGCCAGGCGTCGACCACTTGCAGCTCGCCCCCTTGTTCGAAGGCGGGCCAATAGGGTTCGGCGCCGGTGGCGATGATCACGTGATCGGGCGTTTCCCGCTCCACCAGGGCGCGATCAACCCGCGTATTGCGCACCACGCGTACGCCCGCCAACTCCATCTCCCGTTGCAGGTTGGTGCTGGCGCCGCCGAACTCGCTGCGCCGTGGCAGCAACTGCGCCAGAAGCACCTGGCCACCCAATTGCCCACTGGCTTCATAAAGTGTCACCGCGTGCCCGCGTTGCGCCGCCACGGCCGCTGCTTTCATCCCGGCCGGGCCACCGCCGACCACCATCACGCGCTTGCGCGTCATCGCTGGGCGCAGGTCGCCGAATTGCAGCTCGCGGCCGGTCTCCGGATGCTGGATGCAGGAGATCGGCAACCCCTTGTGAAAGTGACCGATACACGCCTGGTTGCAGGCAATGCATGCCCGTACATCCTCGGCATGACCGTCGAGGGTTTTGGCTGGCATCAACGGGTCGCAGATCAGCGCGCGCGTCATACCGCACACATCGGCCTGGCCTCGCGCCAGGATCAACTCGGCCTCCTGGGGCTGGTTGATTCGCCCGGTGACAAATAGCGGAATCGACAGGCTGGCCTTGAACGCGGCCGCCTCATCTGCCAGGTACGCGGCGGCAATCGCCATGGGCGGCACGATATGAATCGCGCCCCCCAGCGACGCCGACGTACCCGCGACGATATGCACATAATCCAGCTGCATTTGCAGGCTCTGCACCGCTTCCAGGGATTCACTTTCGGTGAGGCCGTCGGCATCGCGCTCGTCGGCCGAAATACGCAGGCCGATGATGAAGTGCATGTCGGTGGCTTGCCGCACGGCGGCGATGATTTCCCGCAGAAACCTCAGCCGTTGCTCAAGCGAACCGTTGTACCCGTCGGTGCGCCGGTTGACCCGTGGGTTGAGAAACTGCGCCGGCAAGTACCCATGGCTCGCAACCACTTCCACGCCGTCGATCCCCGCTTGATGCAACCGCGAGGCTGCTGCCGCGTAGCCCGCGACGATCTCGTCGATCATCGGCTGGTCCAGCGCCCGAGGCATCACCCGGAACCGTTCGTTGGGCACCCCTGACGCGGAGTACGCCACTGCCAGCAGGCCATCGGCCGACTCCATGATTTCGCGGCCCGGGTGAAAGATCTGCGACAACACCACCGTGCCGTGGGCATGGCAGGTCTCGGCCAGTTCGCGGTAGCCGTCGATGCAGGCATCGTCCGTGGCCATCAGCACATGGGAGGTGTACCGCGCGCTGTCGTGCACCCCGGCCACCTGCAAAACAATCAGCCCCACGCCGCCAGCTGCGCGGGCCCGGTGGTAGGCAATCAACTGCGGGTTGACCCGGTTGTCGGTGGGCATCGACGTGTCGTGCCCGCTGGACATGATGCGGTTTTTCAGGCGTTTTCCCCGCAGTTGCAGGGGCTCGAACAGATGGGGAAAGGCAGTGTGCGACATGGTGCGAATACTCCAGGCGCGATTATTGTTATTTTTCTATAGGAGGCGAGCGCCAGTAAAAAATCAACCTGTTTTTTTACTGGAGCTGGTTTTTCAGAGGTGCTTGTTTTTCTACTGAAGAGTGGATTAGCGTCGGCACCACCCACCCCGCCCGGAGCATAAAAATGACTCACTCCACCGAACAGCAACTGCGTGAAGAGCTTGCAGCGTGCTACCGCTTGATTGCGCACTACCGCATGAGCGACCTGATCTTTACCCACATTTCGGTGCGCATCCCCGGGCCGGACCATCACTTCCTGATCAACCCCTACGGGCTGATGTTCGATGAGATCACCGCCTCCAGCCTGGTGAAGATCGGCCTGGATGGGCGTGCGGTGGAACCCTCGGCCTATGCGGTCAACCCGGCTGGTTTTGTCATCCACAGTGCGATCCATGGCGCTCGTGAAGACGCCCAGTGCGTGCTGCACACTCACACCCGTGCGGGCTGCGCGGTGGCGGCGCTGGAGTGCGGGCTGTTGCCGGTCAACCAGATCTCCATGGAGTTCTACGGCAAGGTTGCCTATCACGACTACGAAGGCGTCGCCCTGGACATGGACGAGCAGCGGCGACTGGTGGCCGACCTCGGTGACAAACCGGTGCTGATGCTGCGCAACCATGGCTTGCTCACGGTGGGCGAGACCGTCAGCCAGGCGTTCCTGCGCATGTACTACCTGGAGAAAGCCTGCGATATCCAGATCGCCGCCCAGGCCTGCGGCACGCTGATCCTGCCGTCTGCCGAGGTATGTGCCTACACCGAACAGCAATTCAACAACCCTGACCGGCCACGGGAGGAGGGCGAACTGGTTGACCTGGACGCCATGCAATTGGCCTGGGCGGCGTTGCTGCGGATGCTGGATCGGGTGTCGCCGGGTTACCGGGACTGATGTAGAGTCTGGCTGCCGACTCAACTGCAGGAAACCCCCGCATGACCCAGGAATCCCGTTTTTCCCGGATGGACCCGGAAGTGCGCAAGGCCAATCTGGTCCAGGCCACGCTGACGTGCCTCAAGCGCGACGGCTTCCAGGGCGCGTCGATTCGCAAGATCAGTGCCGAGGCCGGGGTGTCGGTGGGGCTGATCAGCCATCACTATTCAGGCAAGGATGAGCTGGTCGCCGAGGCCTATCGCACCATCACGGACCAGGTCATGAGCCTGTTGCGCGAGACCATGGCCAAGGCGCCGCCGAACCCGCGGGAGCGATTGTCGGCGCTGTTCCGTGGCTCGTTTTCCCCGGAGCTGCTCGACCCGCACCTGCTGGATGCCTGGCTGGTGTTTTGGGGCGCGGTCAAGACCGCGCCTGCCATCAACCTGGCCCACGAACATTCCTATGGCGAGTACCGCACCATCATGCGTTCGGCACTGACCGACATGGCGAGGGAGGAGGGCTGGGAACACTTCGATGCCGACCTTGCCGCCATCGGCTTGAGCGCCTTGCTTGACGGATTGTGGCTGGAGTCGGGGCTCAACCCCGGCACCTTTACCCCGCAGCAGGGCATCCAGATCTGCGAGGCCTGGGTCGACGGCCTGCAGGGCGCCGGTCGCCAGCGCTATCAGCTGAAACCCTGAGCCCTCCTTGCCGCCTGGGCGCACTGTCCGGGCTGGCATCTCCCCTCTGAAAATATTTGCAGTTTGCCGATTGCCACCTTACTGAACACTCGTTTAGTATCTCGCCATGTCGCACCCCTCAAGCCAATTAAAATAATTCGAGGAAGCCATGACGATCGATTCGCCCGTGCTCACCGCCGTGCAAGCAGGCGTTGCCTGGATCACCCTCAACCGTGGGCCCCAGCGCAATGCGCTCGATATCCCCACCCTCAAGCACCTGCATGCCTTGCTTGACGGTTTCAATGCCGACGCCAGCGTGCGTGTGGTGGTGTTGACCGGCAGTGGCCGCAGCTTCTGCGCCGGTGCCGACCTGGCGGAATGGGCCGATGCCGAAGCCCGTGGCGCCCTGGAAACCTACGGCTGGACCGAGACCGCCCACGCCCTGATGACCCGCCTGCACACCCTCGACAAACCCACGATTGCCGCAATCAACGGCACCGCCGTCGGCGCCGGCATGGACCTGACCCTGTGCTGCGACCTGCGCGTCGCCGCTCAATCAGCACGCTTCAAGGCCGGCTACACCAGCATGGCCTACTCGCCGGACGCCGGTGCCAGCTGGCACTTGCCGCGCCTGATCGGCAGCGAGCAAGCCAAGCGCCTGTTGTTCCTGGATGAGCTGTGGAGCGCCGACCGTGCGCTGGCTGCCGGGCTGGTGGGCGAAGTGGTCGCCGATGACCAACTGCAGGCCCACACCCTTGAACTGGCAGGACGCCTGGCCAACGGCCCGACCTTCGCCTTCGCCCAGACCAAGACCCTGATCCGCGAGGGCGCCGACCGCGGCCTGCCCGAGCAATTGCAGGCGGAACTGGCCGCAGGCCTGTTGTGCGGGCGAAGCGCCGACGGTGCCGAAGCCTTGCGCGCCTCCCTGGAAAGACGCCTTCCGATTTTCAGCGGCAAATAACAACAACACCTCCGAACAGGTAGCGCCATGAATTTCCAACTCAGCCAAGAACAAGACATGTTGGTGGACGCGGTACGCAGTTTTGTCGCCAAGGAACTGCTGCCCCATGAAGAGGCCGTGGACCGCGCCGACGAAGTTTCGCCGGCACTGGCCGCACAGATCCGCCACAAGGCGATTGCTGCCGGCTTCTATGCCTTCAACATGCCGGAAGAGGTGGGGGGCGGCGGCCTCGACTACTTGTCCCAGGCCTTGATCGAACGCGAGTTGTCGAAGGTGTCGTGGGCGCTGCACGTGTTTGTCGCGCGCCCCTCCAAGATCCTCATGGCCTGCACCGGCGCGCAGATCGAGGACTATTTGTTGCCGTGCATCCGGGGCGAGAAGATCGACTGCTTTGCCCTCACCGAACCCGGGGCCGGCTCTGACGCCAACGCCATCAAGACCCGCGCCGTGCGCAGTGGTGATGACTTTGTGATCAACGGCAGCAAGCACTTCATCAGCCATGCCGGGCACGCCGACTTCGCCATCGTGTTTGCGGTCACCGACACCTACGAACACAACGGCCGGCAGCGCAATGCAGTGACTTCGTTCCTGGTGGATCGCGGTACGCCGGGCATGACCATCCGCCGTGGCCCCAAGTGCGTGAGCAACCGTGGCTACCACACCTATGAAATGTTTTTCGACGACTGCCGCGTACCCGCGTCAAAGGTGCTGGGCGAAGTCGGCAAGGGCTGGGACGTGGCCAATGCCTGGCTGACGGCCGGCCGTGTGATGGTCGCCGCCAATTGCGTCGGCCAGGCCCAGCGGGCGTTGGATGTGTCGCTGCAATGGGCGGCTGACCGCAAGCAATTCGGCCAGCCGATCGGCACCTACCAGGGCGTGAGCTTCAAGCTGGCCGACATGGCCACGCAAATCCGCGCCGCCGAGCTGTTGACCCTGCACACCGCCTGGAAGATGGACCAGGGCAGCATGACCGACGGCGAGGCCGGCATGGCCAAGCTGTTTGCCAGTGAAACCCTGGGCAAGGTCGCCGATGAAGCCGTGCAGATTTTCGGCGGCATGGGCTTGATGGACGAAGGTCCGGTGGAGCGCATCTGGCGCAACGCGCGGATCGAACGGATCTGGGAGGGCACCTCGGAAATACAGCGCCATATCATCGCCCGCGAACTGTTGCGGCCACTGTTGCGCTGATCGGCGCGGAGAACGCTTATGTCCCAGGCTATTCGCGACAACCTCAAGCGCCTGCTGGCGCCCCGGCATCTGGCCTTTGTGGGCGGACGCAGCATGGCTCGCGCACTCAAGCGCTGTGCCGAGGGTGGTTTTGACGGGCCGATGTGGCTGGTCAATCCGCAGCACGACAGCCTCGATGGCATCCCCTGTGTGCGCCGGGTTGCGGACTTGCCCTGCGGCCCGGATGCGGTGTTTATCGCCACCAACCGAGAACTGACGCTGACCTGCGTCGCCGAGCTGGCCGCCATCGGCACCGGCGGCGCCATCTGCTACGCCTCCGGGTTTGCCGAAACGGGGGCCAGCGGCGCGGCCCTGCAGCAACAACTGTTAACCGCTGCGGGCGACATGGCCTTGCTCGGTCCCAACTGCTACGGCCTGCTCGACTACCTGCACAGCTCGGCGCTGTGGCCGGTGGCCCATGGCGGCAAGGCGGTGGAGAAGGGGGTGGCGGTGCTGACCCAGAGCGGCAACTTCGCCTATAACCTGTCCATGAGCGACCGCTCGTTGCCCGTGGCGTACATGGCGTCGGTGGGCAACCAGGCGCAGTTGGGCGTTGCCGAATTGATGGACGTGCTGCTTGATGAACCGCGCGTCACGGCTATCGGCTTGCACCTGGAAGGCTTGAAGAATGTGCCGGGTTTTGCTCGTGCGGCGCACAAGGCGTTGGAAAAAGGCATCCCGATCATCGCGTTGAAAACCGGCGTGTCGCAGATCGGTGCCGAGTTGGCCCTGAGTCACACCAGTTCGTTGTCCGGCTCCGATGCGCTGTATGACAGCCTGTTTGCGCGGCTGGGGGTGATTCGCGTCAGCGGGCCGGTGAGTTTTGTCGAGACCCTCAAGGCCGCCGCGTGCGGCAACCTGCCTGCGGGTCATAGCCTGATCGCACTGGCCTGCTCCGGTGGCGATGCCGGGCTGATTGCCGACTACGCCGAGCGCAACCATCTCACCCTGCCAAAACTCGACGAAGACCAGCGTGGCGAACTGGCCCAGGTGCTGCCCAGCTACGCCAACCTGGTCAACCCGCTGGACTTCACCACCGCCATCTGGGGCGACCGTGAAGCCCTCAACGCCATGCTCGACACAGCGCTGCGCACCGAGGCCGACGCGGCCATGCTGGTGCTGGATTACCCGGCCGAGTTCACCGGCGAGCGCAAGGAATGCGACCTCTTGCTGGAACTGTTTTGCGACGCCCTGGGCCGCCATGGCAAGACCGGGTTTGTCACCTCGGCGTTTCCTGAACTGTTGCCGCCCCATGCCCGCCAACGTTTGCATGCCGAGGGCATTGCGGCGCTGCAAGGGGTCGAGGATGCACTCGCGGCCTGGGGGCGGATTGCGGCGTATCAAACCACCCGCCGTACCTTGCTGGAGCGTGGCGAATCGATCCTTGAACCGCTCTGCCCGCAAGCCCTGGACGGCCAGGGATTGGCGCTGGACGAATGGGCTTCCAAGCAAGCCCTGCGCGCCTTTGGCCTGGCCACGCCAGCCGGGGTGCTGAGCACGCCGGGGCGGGCCGTGGGCGATGCCGAGTTGCTGGGGTACCCGCTGGTGCTCAAGGCGGTCAGTGCAGATTTGCCGCATAAAACCGAAGCGGGCGCCGTGGCGCTCAACCTCAAGGACGGGGTCGCGCTGAGCACTGCGCTTACGCTGATGCGTGAGCACATCGCCGCGTACGCGCCGACAGTGGTGTTCGATCAGTTGTTGTTGGAGTCCATGGCCACGCCACCGCTGGCCGAGTTGATCGTGGGCATCAAGCGCGAAAACGATTTCGGCCTGGCCCTGGTCATTGGCGCGGGCGGCATTCTGGTGGAACTGCTCAAGGACAGTCGCAGCCTGTTGCTGCCCACCACCGATGATGCAATCCGCAACGCCTTGCTCAGCCTGCGCAGTGCGACCCTGCTGCAAGGCTTTCGTGGGCGAGACATGGCGGACATCGAAAGCGTGGTCGCAGCGATCCGTGCGGTGGCCGATTACGCCTGTGCCAACGCCGGGCGCTTGCTGGAACTGGATGTGAACCCACTGCTGGTCAGCGCCCACGGCGCCACGGCGGTCGATGCGTTGATCCGCCTGGGAGGTGAACATGTTTGACAAGACGATGACAGGTGGCCAGGCCCTGGTGCGGCTGCTGGCCAACTACGGCGTCGACACGGTTTTCGGCATTCCCGGCGTTCATACCCTGGAGCTGTACCGGGGCCTGCCTGGCAGTGGCATTCGCCATGTGCTCACACGCCACGAACAGGGGGCCGGCTTCATGGCCGACGGCTATGCGCGGGTCAGCGGCAAGCCGGGGGTGTGCTTCGTGATCACCGGCCCCGGCGTGACCAATGCTGCCACGGCCATCGGCCAGGCCTATGCCGATTCAATTCCGATGCTGGTGATCTCCAGCGTCAACAGCACCGCCAGCCTTGGCAAGGGGTGGGGGATCCTGCATGAAACCCAGGACCAACGGGCGATTACGGCACCGATCACCGCATTTTCGGCGGTGGCGTTGAGCGCCGAAGATTTGCCTGAACTGGTCGCCCGGGCCTACGCGGTGTTCGACGGCGAACGGCCGCGTCCGGTGCACATCTCGGTGCCGCTGGATGTGCTGGCGGCGCCGATCAAGCGTGACTGGAGCAACGAGGTAGTCCGCCGCCCGGGGCGCGGCCTGCCATCGATCGAGGCGTTGGAGCAGGCGGTGGCCAAGCTCGCGGCGGCCAAACGGCCGATGATCATTGCCGGTGGCGGCGCGCTGGGTGCCGGTGAAGCCTTGCAGCGCTTGAGCACGCAATTGGCCGCGCCGTTTTTCACCAGTGTGGCGGGCAAGGGGCTGTTGCCGATCAATGACCCGCTGAATGCCGGTTCGACCCTGTGCGTGGAACCCGGTTGGCAACTGATCAGTGAGGCGGATGTGGTGCTGGCCGTCGGCACGGAAATGGCCGACACCGATTATTGGCGCGAGCGCTTGCCCCTCACCGGAGAGCTGTTGCGGGTGGATATCGACCCGCGCAAGTTCAATGATTTCTACCCCTGCGCGGTGGCGTTGCGCGGTGATGCCCAGCAGACGCTGTTGGCGTTGCTGGAACGCTTGCCGTCGATATCGCGTGACCCCGCCGAGGCGGTTGAAAAAGTTGCGACACTGCTGCAGGCCGTCGAGCTTGGGCATGGTCCGTTGCAGTCGATTCACCAGGCCATTCTCGACCGCATCGCGGCCGAGCTGCCGGCCAACGCGTTCATCAGCAGCGACATGACCCAACTGGCCTACACCGGCAATTACGCCTACCAGAGCCGAGCGCCGCGCAGTTGGCTGCACCCCACGGGCTACGGCACCCTCGGCTACGGTTTGCCGGCCGGCATCGGCGCCAAGTTCGGCGCGCCGCAGCGGCCGGGCCTGGTGCTGGTGGGCGATGGCGGTTTTCTCTACACCGCCCAGGAACTGGCCACCGCGGTCGAAGAACTAGACAGCCCGCTGGTGGTACTGCTGTGGAACAACGACGCCCTGGGCCAGATTCGCGATGACATGCTGAGCCTCGACATCGAGCCCATCGGCGTACTGCCGCGCAACCCGGATTTTGCGCTGTTCGCCCAGGCGTTCGGCTGCACCGTGAACCAGCCACACAACCTGGATGAATTGCAGACGGACTTGCGCAATGGTTTCAAACGCAATGGCGTGACCTTGATCGAGCTGAAACATGCCTATGCCTGTTGACCTTTAGAGGAACAAGACCATGAGCGAAAACAACAACAAAATGACTCAAGCGATGCACCGACGGGACTTCCTCAAGCACAGCGCTGTCGCGGGTGCGGTAGCCGCCGCGTTCTCCATGGGCTTGCCGTTTTCGGCCTTTGCCGCAGACGCCACCCCAAAGCCCGGTGGCGTGCTGCGCCTGGGCCTGGCCGGGGGCAGCACCACCGATTCTCGCGACCCCGGCTCCTGGGTCGATACCTTCACCTTCGTCGGCTTCTCGGCGGTGTACAACACGCTGACGGAAATTGCCGTCGACGGCACCGCCATCCCCGAACTGGCCGAGCGGTTCGAGTCCACTCCGGATGCGCGGGTGTGGACCTTCACCCTGCGCCAGGGCGTGACGTTCCATAACGGCAAAGGCCTGACCGCCGAAGACGTGGTGGTGTCGATCAATCACCACCTGAGCAAAGACTCCACCTCGGCGGCCAAGACCGTGCTCGGCGATGTCGCCAGCGTCAGTGCCAAGGGCAACGACACGGTGGTGTTCGAGCTGCATTCGGGCAACGCCGACTTCGCCTATGTGGTCGCCGACTACCACCTGGTGATCATGCCTGCCAAGGACGGCGTGGCCGACTGGAGAGCCGGCGTGGGCACCAGCGGTTACCGCCTGAAAAGCTTTGAGCCCGGTGTGCGCATGGACCTGGAGCGCAACCCCGATTACTGGAAGCCGGACCGCGCGCACTTCGCCAGCGCCGAGCTGTTGGCCATTGCCGACGGGGCGGCACGGGTCAACGCGTTGGTCACCGGGCAAGTGGACGTGATCAACAAGGTCGACCTGAAGACCGTGGCACTGCTCAAGCGCAACCCCAATCTGGTGATCGAGGAAACCAAAGGCGCCCAGCACTACACCTTCCCGATGCTCTGCGACAGCAACGAATTCAAGAACAACGACATCCGCATGGCGATGAAGCACGCCATCAACCGCGAAAGCTTGCTGGCGTCGGTACTGTACGGCTATGGCCTGGTGGGCAACGATCACCCGATCCAGCCTGGCAGTCGCTTTATCAACGCCGCGTTGGAGCAGCGCACCTACGACCCGGACAAGTCACGCTTCTACCTGCGTAAGGCCGGCGTGGAGTCGCTCAAGGTGCGCCTGCAAGCGTCCGACGCGGCCTACACCGGCGCGGTGGATGCCTCGGTGTTGTTCAAGGAGCAGGCGCGCCAGGCCGGTATCGATATCGACGTGGTGCGCGAGCCGGCGGATGGGTTCTTCTCCAATGTGTGGATGAAGCAGCCGTTCACCACCTCGTTCTGGTACAGCAGCCTGACCGCCGACCGCATGTTCAGCATCGGCTACGCCAAGGGCGCGGCCTGGAACGAAACCCACTGGGACAACCCGCGCTTCAACCAATTGCTCACCGCTGCCCGTGGTGAGATGAACGCACCGCTGCGCCAGGAGATGTACAACGAAATGCAGGCCCTGTGCCGGGATGACGGCGGCGCAATTGTGCCGTTGTTTGCAAGCTCCGTGGCGGCACGCTCGAACCGTGTGGCCCATGGCGCGCAGACCGCACCGTATGGCGAGTTGGATGGGCTGCGGCTGATCGAGCGGTGGTGGCAGGCGTAGAGATCCTCCAGCCAATGAATATCCAATGTGGGAGCTGGCTTGCCTGCGATGAGGTCCGCCCATTCGCTGCAAGCCTTAAGGCCGCCATCGCAGGCAAGCCAGCTCCCACATTAGATGGGTGCAGTCTCGACGAGCCTATTCACCTCATGAGAATCGTCCATGAATAGCCTGTTCAAATTAATCCTCCAGCGCCTCGCCCTAGGCGTGTTGTCACTGTTCGCCGTCTCGGTGATCATCTTTCTCGCCGTGGGCATGCTGCCCGGTGATATCGCCCAGGCCATGCTCGGCCAGTCCGCCACGCCGGAAACCGTGGCGGCGTTTCGGGCGCAGCTGGGCTTGGACCTGCCGCCGCTTACGCGTTTTGCGCAATGGCTGCTGCGCCTGTTGCACGGCGACCTGGGCGCTTCGCTGGCCAACCAGCGACCCATCGCCGACTTGATCGGCGCGCGCCTGGGCAACACCTTGAGCCTGGCCGCGCTGGCGGCGTTGGTCTCCGTACCCACCGCCTTGGTGCTGGGCATGCTGGCGGCGCTGTACCGCAACAGCTGGTTCGATCGCCTGCTCAATACCTCGGCGCTCAGCGCGGTGTCGTTCCCGGAGTTCTTTGTCGCCTACCTGCTGATCCTGGTGTTCTCGGTGAAACTCGGCTGGTTCCCCAGCCTGTCCAACCTGGCGCCGGACGCCACCCTGGGCACGATCCTGGAGCGCTCAGTGTTGCCGGTCGCCACCCTGAGCCTGGTGGTGATCGCGCAGATGATGCGCATGACCCGCGCCTCGCTGATCAACCTGCTGGCCAGCCCGTATATCGAGATGGCGCGCCTGAAGGGCATCAGCCAGTCGCGGATTATCTGGAAGCACGCGTTGCCCAACGCGCTGGCGCCCATCGTCAACGTGATCGCGCTGAACCTGGCGTACCTGGTGGTGGGGGTGGTGGTGGTCGAAGTGGTGTTCGTCTATCCAGGCCTGGGCCAGTTGCTGGTGGACTCGGTGTCCAAGCGCGACATCCCGGTGGTACAGGCGTGCAGTCTGATCTTTGCCGCGACCTACATCCTGCTCAATACCGGAGCGGACGTGCTGTCCATCGCCAGCAACCCACGCCTGATGCATCCGAAGGGGTAGACCATGAACCTGTTGAGCCAAGTGGCCCGGGCGCCGTTGAGCGCCAAGTTCGGCCTGCTGATCATTGTGTTGTACATCGCGGTGGCGGTGTTTGCGCCGGTGCTGGCGCCCTATGGCGAAACCCAGGTGGTGGGCGAGGGTTTCGCGCCCTGGAGCGGCCAGTTCCTGCTGGGCACCGATAACCTGGGGCGCGACATGTTCAGCCGCCTGGTATACGGCGCGCGCAACACCTTGGGCATCGCTTTTCTGACCACCACCCTCGCGTTTTTGCTGGGGGGCTTGAGTGGTTTAGTGGCGGCGATCAAGGGCGGCTGGATCGACCAGGGCCTGTCGCGGGTGGTGGACGTGCTGATGGCGATCCCGCAGCTGATTTTCGCGCTGTTGATCCTCAGCGTGGTCGGCACCAACGCCACCTCGCTGGTGCTGGTGATTGCGTTGTTGGATTCGACCCGGGTGTTTCGCCTGTCCCGTGCCGTGGCGATGACCGTGGTGGTGCAGGACTTCGTCGAGGCCGCCCGCTTGCGCGGCGAAGGCCTGTGGTGGCTGGTCACCCGCGAAGTGTTGCCCAACGCGGCCGCGCCGTTGATTGCTGAATTCGGCCTGCGCTTCTGCTTTGTCTTTCTGTTTATCAGTGCGCTGTCGTTCCTCGGCCTGGGCATCCAACCGCCGACCGCCGACTGGGGCAGCATGGTGCGTGACAACGCGGTGCTGATCACCTTTGGTGACATCAGCCCGTTGCTGCCGGCGCTAGCCGTGGCGTTGATCACGGTGAGTGTGAATTTCGTCGTCGACTGGATGCTGCATAAATCCAGCGGCCTGAAGGAGTGTTGAGGATGGACACGCCATTGCTGGAAATCCGCAACCTGCAGATCGAAGGGCATTACGAAGACGCGTGGCACCCGCTGATCAAGGGCATCGACCTGACCTTGCAGCGCGGCGAAGTGCTGGGGTTGATCGGTGAGTCGGGGGCGGGCAAGTCCACCCTTGGGCTGGCCGCGATGGGCTATGCGCGGGACGGTTGCCGCATCACCGGTGGCTCGGTGTGTTTTGATGGGATCCAGCTGCTGCAGGCCAAGCCCGAAACCCTGCGCAAGCTGCGCGGCCTGCGTATCGCCTATGTGGCCCAGAGCGCGGCGGCGTCGTTCAACCCGGCCCACCGGCTGATCGATCAGCACGTGGAAACCGCCGTGATCAATGGCGGCATCAGCCGTGCCCAAGCCGAGCGCGAGGCGGTGGAGTTGTACCGCGTGCTGCGCCTGCCCAACCCGGAAACCATTGGCCAGCGTTACCCCCATCAAGTCTCGGGCGGGCAGTTGCAGCGGGTGATGACGGCGATGGCCATGGCCTGCCACCCGGACCTGATCATCTTCGACGAACCCACCACCGCCCTCGACGTCACCACCCAGATCGAAGTGCTGGCTGCCATCCGAGATGCGGTGAAAACCTTCGGCAGCGCCGCGCTGTACATCAGCCATGACCTGGCAGTGGTGGCGCAGATGGCCGACCGCATCATGGTGTTGCGCCACGGTAAGCTGGTGGAAGAGGCCGATACCCGCAGCATGCTCAGCCAGCCGCAGCAGGACTACACCAAGTCGCTGTGGGCGGTGCGCAGTTTCCGCACTGAGCCCAAGGCCTGCCCGACGCAGCAGGTGCCGTTGCTGGAGGTGCGCCAGGCGTGCGCCAGTTATGGGCACCAGCCGGTGCTGCATGACGTGTCGATGAAGCTGTATCGCGGCCAGACCCTGGCAGTGATCGGCGAGTCCGGCAGCGGCAAAAGCTCCACGGCGCGGTTGATCACCGGTTTGCTGCCGGCCACGGCCGGGCAGGTGGTGTACGACGGCGAAGCGCTGCCGGTGGATTTTAGGCGGCGTAGCAAGGAGCAGTTGCGGCGCATCCAGATGATCTACCAGATCCCGGACACCGCGCTGAACCCGCGCCAGCGCATCGTCGACATCATTGGCCGCCCGCTCACGTTTTACCTGGGGCTCAAAGGCAAGGCCCTGCGCGCCCGCGTTGCCGAGCTACTGGAGATGATCGAGCTGGACCCGGCGGTGTTCATGGAGCGCCAGCCACGGGAGTTGTCCGGTGGGCAGAAGCAACGCATCTGCATCGCCCGCGCCCTGGCGGCTGACCCGCAATTGATTATCTGCGACGAAGTCACCTCGGCCCTCGATCAACTGGTGGCCGAAGGCGTGCTGAAGCTGCTCAACCGGATCCAGCAGCAACTCGGCGTGGCCTACCTGTTTATCACCCATGACGTCGCCACTGTGCGCGCCATCGCCGACGAGGTGGTGGTGATGCAGCGGGGCAGGGTGGTGGACCAGGGCAGCCGCAGTGCGATTTTCACCCCGCCGTACCAGGACTACACCGGCCTGCTGTTCTCATCTGAGCCGGAAATGGACCCCGACTGGCTCGACCACTTGCTGGCCCAACGGGCGGCCCCCACTGTTTGAGGAACTCCCATGAAGGTTTTGATTGTTCACGCTCACCCTGAACCGCAGTCGTTCACTGCCGCCTTGCGCGACAAGGCGATTGCCACGTTGCAAGGCCAGGGGCATGAGGTGCAGGTCAGCGACTTGTATGCCATGCACTGGAACCCGGTGGCGTCGGCGGCGGACTTTTCGTCGCGGGAAAACCCTGACTATCTGGTGTACGCGCTGGAGCAGCGGCTGGGGGTGAAAAAGCAGTCGATTGCGGCGGATATCCAGGCCGAGCTGGACAAGCTGTTGTGGGCGGACCTGCTGATCCTCAACTTCCCGATCTTCTGGTTCTCGGCGCCGGCGATGCTCAAGGGCTGGATCGACCGGGTGCTGGTGTCGGGGGTGTGCTACGGCGGTAAGCGTTTTTACGATCAGGGCGGCCTGGCGGGCAAGCGGGCGATGGTCACGGTGACCTTGGGCGGGCGTGAGCATATGTTTGGGGAAGGTGCGATCCATGGGCCGCTGGAGGACATGCTGCGCCCGATACTGCGCGGGACGCTGGCGTATGTGGGCTATGACGTGCTGGCGCCGTTTGTAGCCTGGCATGTGCCGTACATCAGTGATGAGGCGCGGCGGGACTTTCTGGTGGCGTATGAACAGCGGCTGCAAGGGCTGGCGGATGAGCAGCCCTTGGTCTTCCCAAAGCTGGCGCAGTTTGATGAGGCGCTGTATCCCCTCTCCTGAAACTGTAGGAGCCGGCTTGCCGGCGATTGCATTGTGTCAGGCTACACATCTGTAGCTGATGTACCGCAATCGCTGGCAAGCCAGCTCCTACAGAGGTCAGCAAGCGCGAAGACGCTCTGCGGCACTGCGCAACAACTGCTCAGTCCCCGTCCAACCCAGGCAACCATCAGTCACCGACACACCGTATTTCATCGACGCGCTCAGCGGCTGGCAGCCTTCGAACAGGTGGCTTTCAATCATCATGCCGATGAGCGAGGTGTCGCCCTGCAGGCGTTGCTCCAGCACGTCATTGAATACTGCCGGCTGACGCAACGGGTCCTTGCCGCTGTTGGCATGGCTGCAATCGACCATGATCCGCGCCGCCACTTTGGACTTTGCCAGGTCGTGTTTCACCTGAGCCACGCTTTGGGCGTCGTAGTTCGGCCCACGGTGACCGCCGCGCAGCACCAGGTGGGTGTCGGGGTTGCCCGGGGTCTGGATGATCGCCGGATGGCCCTGGCTATCGACGCCAAAATGGCGGTGCGGGTGGGATGCTGAGCGCATCGCGTCACAGGCAATCGCGACGCCGCCGTCGGTGCCGTTCTTGAAGCCCACGGGCATGCCCAGGCCGCTGGCCATTTCACGGTGGATCTGGGACTCGGTAGTACGTGCACCAATCGCCACCCAGCTGAGCAGGTCATCGAAGTAGCCAGCGGCCATGGGTTGCAGCAGTTCGGTGGCAACCGGCAGGCCCAGGCGCAGCATTTCACGCATCAGTTCGCGGGACAGGGTCAGGCCTGCGGCCATGTCATCGCTGCCGTCCAGGTGCGGGTCGTAGGCCAGGCCTTTCCAGCCGACAGTGGTGCGCGGTTTTTCGACGTAGGCGCGGATCACCAGCAGCATCTGGTCGCTGACGTCGAGTGCAAGTTTCTTCAGGTTGCGCGCGTATTCCATCGCCGACTCGGGGTCGTGGATCGAGCACGGGCCGACAATCACCAGCAAACGTGAGTCTTCGCCATTGAGGATGGCGCGCACGGCTTGGCGATGGGCGTGGACTTGTTCATTGAGGAACGGGCTGAGGGGCAACTGATGCTTGAGCTCAAGGGAGCTGGGCAGGCGCTGGGTCAGGGCTTCATTGGCGCTGGACAGGTTGGCAACAGGCAGAGCGGCGGTGGCAGAGTTCATATTCAAGGCTTCCTGGGCAAGCGGCGGGCTGTTCCCGCACGCTCGGCCCTACTGGGGTGTTCGACAATTGGCCGTATCGGCGACGTGTGTTGGGTTGCCACCAATAGGTGACCGATCGGAGGCGGCAGGCTGTCCCGAACGGAGCTTGCTAAATCGCCATGCTGGGCTGGTGTCGTAGCGGTAATAGGTGGCGTAGTTCATGGTGTGATTCCTTTAAGTGTTCTTCAAAAAAGTTAAGGGCCTGAAAAAACAAAACCCCCGGTCGGGGAGCCGACCGGGGGTTAGATTTCTCTGGCAGGCGACCCCTTGAGTAGTGGCCGCCGATTTCAGGTATCAGGCGCGCCAGTGGCTAAACCAATACCCAAAATAAAAGCTTACAGCTGCGCTCGAACCGTTCACGCGGGTAGCCGATACCGAGCGCGGGGCGCTGGCAGCAGGGCAAACCTGAGTGTGGGTGAGTTGCAACATGTTATGTCTCCAAATGATGGGGGTGAGCTTACTAGAGGCACGCAGGAGGATTCAATCGGTAATTTCTATCGCGCAGGGGTACTGAAGGCTATCGGTCGGGATATGCTGATAACACGTTGATACTTATTGCTTGGACGCGACCATGACTGCCTTGACCCTTGCTGCTGCTCAATCTGTCTCCATCGCGGGTGACGTGCCCGCCAATATTCAACGGCATGTGCGGTTGATGCACGTCGCCGCCGAGCACGGCGTGCAGGTGCTGGTGTTTCCAGAGTTGTCGCTGACCGGGTATGAGCCGTCGCTGGCGGCCAACCTGGCGATTGCGCCGGATGACGCGGTGCTGGCGCCACTTCGGGAGATGGCGCGGGAGCTGCGCATGACGGCGGTGGTGGGGATGCCGATCCGCCTGGCGCCCGAAGCGGGCGTGTTGATCGGTGCGCTGGTGTTGGGGGCGGACGGCTCCCTCGCGGTGTATTCCAAGCAGCACCTGCACCCGGGCGAAGAGGTGGCGTTTATCCCGGGGCAGGGCGGTGAAGCGCTCGAACGGGGCAGTGACCGTATTGCGCTGGCGGTATGCGCGGACTTTTCCCACGCCAGCCATCCACGCCAAGCGGCTGAATCGGGGGCCACGGTGTATGCCGCAGGTGTACTGATCAGCGAAGGTGGTTATGCCAATGACAGCGCGTTGCTCCAGGGATACGCCGCGGAGCATGGCTTGGTGGTGTTGATGGCCAACTATGGTGGCCCCTCGGGCGGCTACGTGTGTGCCGGTCGCAGTGCTGTCTGGGCGGCTGATGGGCGTTTGCTCGCATCCGCCCCTGGCGTTGGCGACGCCTTGGTGATCGCCCGCCGCGAGGGCTCGCGGTGGGCTGGCCAAGTGGTCGTCCTCTAGCCATGGCGTTTCACCTGCGAGCAGCGACGGATGAGGATCGTGTGTTTGCGCGAAAGCTCACCCGCGAAGCCATGAGCCGCTACTACCTTCAATATGGGTTGTTGTGGTCTGACGATGGTTTCGACGTCGCCTGGGCGGGGCGCGAGAACTGGCTGATTTGCAACGATGACACGGTGATGGGGTTTATCAGCCTGAGCCGTGACAGCCGGGCGCTGTATATCCGCGAGCTGCACATGCTGGAGAGCTGTCGCAAACACGGCGCGGGCAGTTGGGTGCTCGAACAGATGGCGCTCAAGGCCCAGGCGCAGGGGCTTTTGCGCTTGACGGTGTTCAAGACCAATCCGGCGAGAAGGTTGTATCAGCGGCTCGGCTTGAGCATCGTTGGCGAGGAGGATTGCTTCTGGCGCATGGAGCGCGAATGTCCTCGTGTTCTGGAGGCGTAGCGCACTGGCGCCAGAGTAAAGCTGACCTTTTGCTCAGTATAAGAGGCCGGCTGCGAGTCGGCGGTGGCCGATATCGCACGCAAACTCTATATATATGACGCTTGCAGCTAGGTCTGTACCTAGGTTTTTTGCTAAGGTGTTCAGCAACCTATAAGACCATATCGCGAGGTGTCTGCTTGATTAGGGTGCTAGTAGTCGATGACCATGATCTCGTTCGTACAGGCATTACACGAATGCTGGCTGACATCGATGGCCTGCAAGTAGTCGGCCAGGCCGAGTCGGGGGAGGAGTCCCTGATCAAGGCCCGGGAGTTGAAACCCGATGTGGTTTTGATGGACGTCAAGATGCCTGGGATCGGCGGTCTTGGTGCCACTACCAAATTGTTGCGCAGCCATCCGGACATCAAAGTCGTGGTGGTGACTGTGTGCGAGGAAGACCCGTTTCCTACACGCCTTCTACAGGCGGGCGCGGCGGGTTACCTGACCAAGGGCGCAGGCCTGGCGGAGATGGTGCAAGCCATTCGCCTGGTTTTTGCCGGCCAGCGCTACATCAGCCCACAGATTGCCCAGCAATTGGCCATTAAGTCGTTCCAGCCCACCAGTGACTCGCCGTTTGATGCGCTGTCGGAACGGGAAATCCAGATCGCCCTGATGATCGTCGGTTGCCAGAAGGTGCAGACAATCTCCGACAAGCTGTGCCTGTCGCCCAAAACCGTCAACACCTACCGCTATCGTATTTTCGAGAAGCTCGCCATCAGCAGTGATGTTGAATTGACCCTGCTCGCGGTACGCCACGGCATGGTGGACGCCAGCGCCTGACATGACCACACCGTTTGATCCGAGTGCCTTCCTCTCAACCTGCAGTGGCCGCCCTGGCGTGTACCGCATGTTCGACAGCGAGGCACGCCTGCTTTATGTCGGTAAAGCCAAGAACCTGAAGAACCGCCTGGCGAGCTATTTTCGCAAGACCGGTCTTGCGCCCAAGACCGCCGCCTTGGTGGCGCGTATCGCCCAGGTCGAGACCACCATCACCGCCAATGAAACCGAGGCGCTGCTGCTTGAGCAGACGCTGATCAAGGAATGGCGGCCGCCCTATAACATCCTGCTGCGCGACGACAAATCCTACCCTTACGTGTATTTGTCCGACGGCAACTTCCCGCGCTTGAGCATTCACCGGGGCGCGAAGAAGCTCAAGGGCAAGTATTTCGGCCCGTATCCCAGCGCCGGAGCGATCCGCGAAAGCCTGAGCCTGCTGCAAAAGACTTTTTTTGTGCGCCAGTGCGAAGACAGCTTCTACAAGAACCGCACCCGGCCTTGCCTGCAATACCAGATCAAACGCTGCAAGGCACCGTGCGTGGGCTTGGTTGAACCGGCGGAGTACGCCGAGGATGTGCGCCATTCGGTGATGTTCCTCGAAGGTCGCAGCAATGCGCTCGCCGATGAACTGTCGGGCGCCATGGAACAGGCGGCCAGTACGCTGGATTTCGAGCGGGCAGCAGAACTGCGCGACCAGATCTCCTTGCTGCGTCGCGTCCAGGACCAGCAGAGCATGGAAGGCGGCACCGGCGACGTCGACGTGATCGCGGCCTTCGTCAACCCGGGCGGTGCCTGTGTGCACCTGATCAGCGTGCGCGGCGGGCGAGTGTTGGGCAGCAAGAATTTCTTCCCGCAGACCGGGATCGACGAGGACGTGGCCGAAGTCATGGCTGCGTTTCTCGGCCAGTACTACGTCAGCAGCCCCGAGCGCGACCTGCCGTCGGAGCTGATCGTCAACGTGGTGCATGAAGACTTCCCCACCTTGATCGAGGCGATCCACGAACTGCGGGGCCGCGAGCTGGACATCAGCCACCGCGTGCGCGGCACCCGGGCCCGCTGGCAGCAGTTGGCGGTGACCAACGCCGAGCAGGCCCTGGGCGCGAGGCTGGCCAACCGACAGCACGTCGCTGCGCGCTTCGATGCGCTGGCCGAAGTGCTCAACCTGGACGAGCCACCTCAGCGCCTGGAGTGCTACGACATCAGCCACTCCAGCGGCGAGGCCACGGTGGCCTCCTGCGTGGTGTTCGGGCCGGAAGGGCCGATCAAGGCCGACTACCGGCGCTACAACATTGAAGGTGTGACGGCGGGCGATGACTACGCCGCCATGCACCAGGCGCTGACGCGACGCTTCAGCAAGCTGAAGGACGGGGAGGGCAAGCTCCCCGACATCCTGCTGGTGGACGGCGGCAAGGGCCAGTTGTCCATGGCCCGTGATGTGCTCAACGAGCTGGCCGTGCCCGACCTGATCCTGCTCGGCGTGGCCAAGGGCGCCACGCGCAAGGCCGGTTTCGAGACGTTGTACTTGAATGATGCCGCCCATGAGTTCACTTTGAAGGGCGACTCACCGGCGCTGCACTTGATCCAGCAGATCCGCGACGAAGCCCACCGCTTCGCCATTACCGGCCACCGCGCCCGCCGTGGTAAAACCCGACGAACCTCAACCCTGGAAGGGGTGGCAGGGGTAGGGCCGACGCGGCGGCGTGACTTGCTTAAACATTTTGGTGGCTTGCAAGAGCTATCCCGTGCCAGCATTGACGAAATAGCCAAAGCACCCGGTATCAGTAAAAAGCTCGCTGAGTTGATTTATGCCAATCTGCACAGCGAATAGAATGCCTTTCCACCTCGTAGCCAGTTGTGCCGATGAATATCCCTAATCTGATCACCGTTCTACGCGTCCTGCTTATTCCGATTTTCATTTTGCTGTTCTATTTGCCTTACGAATGGAGCTATGCCGCCTCCAGCTCGGTCTTCGCATTTGCCGCCGCGACCGATTGGCTCGACGGCTACCTGGCCCGCCGCTTGGAGCAGAGCACGCCCTTCGGCGCGTTCCTGGATCCGGTGGCAGACAAGCTCATGGTCGCCGTCGCCCTGGTGTTGCTGGTGCAGGAACACGGCAACCTGTGGCTGACCCTGCCCGCCGCCGTGATCATCGGCCGCGAGATCGTCGTCTCGGCCCTGCGCGAATGGATGGCCGAAATCGGCGCCCGCGCCCACGTGGCCGTGTCCAACCTGGGCAAGTGGAAAACCGCTGCGCAAATGCTGGCCTTGGTGATCCTGCTGGCCAACCCGTCAGACTTCTCCTTCTGGGTCCTGATCGGCTACGCGTTGCTGCTGATCGCGGCCGGCCTGACACTGTGGTCCATGCTCCAATATCTGCGCGCTGCCTGGCCTCACCTGCGCACCACCGTTGAAAAGAAATAAAACTTTTTTGAATCAAGCGGTTGACGAGTTCTGAGATTTCTATAGAATGCGCATCACCAAGCGGGAATAGCTCAGTTGGTAGAGCACGACCTTGCCAAGGTCGGGGTCGCGAGTTCGAGTCTCGTTTCCCGCTCCAAGCATTACGAAAAAAGCCACTCTAACGAGTGGCTTTTTTTTGCCTGCGATTTATGGAATAGACGCGTCGGCGTCTTTTTTTGTTTCTGCAAAAACCATTGAGACTCAGGGTAGTCCAGTACGAACAAGTACAGGATTAAGTACAACATTACGGGCTCGTTCGAGTTCGTATTTTGACTGGCTCCCCTCGGGTCTCCAGACGAGCATCTGGTGCTGACTCTCTCACAGGAGCTCACCATGCCACTCTCGGAATTCACCATTCGGCATGCCCGAATCACCGGTAAAAACTATACCCTCGGCGACTTTGACGGCCTATCCCTTTGGGTTACCAAGGCGGGCAGTAAGCTGTGGCTGTTTCGCTATTATTGGGAGGGGCGTCAGCAGCGCATGTCCCTTGGTGCCTACCCTGAGGTCAGCCTCAAGCAAGCACGCTCTCGGCGTGATGACGCGCGGCGATTACTAGCGGACAACATCAACCCCTGTGAATACCGCAAGCAACAGCGGCATGCGGCTGAAGTTGCTGAAAAGCAAACCTTTGAAGCGGTGTACAACGAGTGGGTCAGCTTCCGGCGGTTGAGCCTGAAAGAAGGGCGGCAAAGCACACTCTCGCAAATCCTCAGGGTCTTCAAAAAAGACATCCTGCCCACCTTGGGCGAGCGCCCCATCAAAGGCATTACCCGTCACGACCTTATGGGCGTTCTCAGTGTCATCGAACAGCGCAACGCCCTCACGATGGCCGAGAAATGTCGCACCTGGTTCAACCAGCTGTTTCGTTATGCTTTGGTAAAAGTCGAAGGGCTCGAAGTGAACCCGGCTTCGGACCTGGATGTGGTGGCGCTACCCAAACCTCCGGTGACGAACGACCCATTTTTGCGGATGGACCAACTGCCGGAACTACTGTCGAGAATTCGCAATTACGGTGGTCGCCTACAGACAAAATTGGGGCTGCGTTTGCTGCTGTTGACCGGCGTGCGAACAGGCGAGTTACGTTATGCCACGCCTGATCAGTTCGACCTGGAAAAGCAGCTGTGGGTGATTCCACCGGAGGTCGTCAAACAGCTCCAGGCGCAGATGCGCAAGCCGGGTAGGGCTGGTGGTCAGGTGCCTCCGTACATCGTCCCGCTTTCGGTGCAGGCACTGGAAATCGTGCGCTATATGCTCGATCAGGTCTTACCTGCACAGCGTTTTCTTTTCTCACATCGCAGCAACCTGCAGCTACGCATCAGCGAAAACACCTTAAACAATGCCCTGCATCGAATGGGTTTGGCTGATCAGTTAACGGGCCATGGTATGCGCGCCACAATTTCTACTGCGCTGCACGAGATCGGGTACCCCAAGAATTGGATTGACGCGCAGCTTTCTCATGCTGATCCGGATCAGGTGAGTGCGACCTATAACCATGCCCGATATGTGGAACAGCGGCGGACCATGATGCAGGGCTGGGCCAACCGATTGGACCTTTGGGCTCAGGGGAAGCATGACGCAGCGAGTTCGCCGCTAACGATTCGGTTGGAGGGTGCGGTGTCAGTCGCTGGAGCGGTGGCAGCGGCTACTGCCTCGTTGATATATGAGGTGGAGTCTAAGCGGAAAGGGGCTGAGCATGTGGATCAAGGTTTCGTTGCGACCACAGTGACGCCAGAGAGGGGCCTGGTGGAGATGCCCGTTTCTGCAATACAACGGCAGCGCCTTGCAATGCTGGCGGCATAGGAAGCACCTACCAATTTGACAGTGCCAGAGTTTGCGCGATTGGCGGGCGTGTCGAGGGAGCAGGTGAGTCGGGATATCAAGGAAGGGCGGTTATTGGCTATTAGTTTGGGGAATCGAGGATTGCGGCTACCGGATTGGCAGCTCGACGCGCCTTGGTTAGTGCAAACGCAGAGGGTGCTGATGACAGTGGAGGCGCCCTGGGATGCCTACTGGGTTATCTCGAAGCGACTTGCCTTTGCCTGACAGCATGTTTGGCTGTTCACCCAACTTTTTTGGGGGGAGGGCAGCGGTTTCGAGCCTTACGCATTTCTATCACAGCACCAGTAAACTGGATTAGAGAACAGTGATAACGGCACTGCCTGAATGGGCTGCTATCGGCCAGAAGCTGTCATTCACGCGAGGCCGCTATAGACCTAAAGCTGCCTTGAGTGAGAATTAACTAACGGCTAGATCCGGCCACTCACGATGGTTCGACATCTTTTACAAGGTCGCTTGTTACAAACCCCACTGCGCAATGATCGCAGTAAAAACCATCGACTAGCTGCTCGAGCGGTGATGCATTCAGGAGAGCGGGCTTACATTCATAAACTGCCAGCTGATCCAAGCGTTGGTAGCCGACTTTTTCTTCCCCATCGAAGCGTTTTTTCGGGCTTGCTGCTCCAATCAACATTGCTTTCGATCTGACGTGTTGGAGGGACCCACAACGTGGGCAGGGTTCGATGCATCCGGAAACAGATACGATGTAGTCGGCCACTCTTTGGCAGAGGGTAGCGTGCGATGAGCGGATTACCAGGGTTAGAGGCTTGAGCGAGAGCGGATCAATGTCGATGCGTTCTCCTGATGTGCCGCGAAGCGACAATGTCAGCTCCGTCCATTGGCGACGATCCGACCGCGTGCAATCACCCTCAGAGTCAACATTGCATCCGATTCCCCATAGATGTTCAGCAATGCTATAGAAGTCCGGTAAAAGTCCTTCTGGCGTGATTTGAACGGAATAGCAAGTAGACATGGTTTGTAAGCTGCGCCTGCGTGTTCGAAGCAGAAAAGGTAACTTGGAGCCTGAGGCTTGAGCAATCAGAGTCGCGGCTCCAAGACCGTCTGTATACAGGACATCCATTGGTGTCTGCGATTGCCCCAGTGACTTCTGGCCGATATCTGGGCTCGTGCTGTATTCGCTACTGAGAGCCATCGCGTCTTTCTGGCTACCACACCAGGATGGGAAATATATCGCGCCGGGTATTTACGACATAAGACTCCAATCCGTTTTTCTCAGGAAAGATTTTCAAGATCATTTTCGCACTGAAGGTGATGGTCAACACCCCAAAACTATCAATTGAAAAAGCTTCCACATCGAGGTTTAAAAACTCAAAAATCAAAGGGCTTGTAGTAGCGTCTTCACCATGTCCCCTCTTGCATACCCTATTGATATCACTGACGAATGGGCACTGAATTAACACGCTAGCGATATCACCAAAAAGCAGGACCTGTGAACCGATCCCGACAGTCACACCCGTTAGCGTGGAAGGAACCATTTCGGCCAAATCCGAATCACTTATCACCCTGCCGTCCTCTGGTCACACCGGTGGATATTGAAGAGTCGTAGGCCTGAATCGAGTCTCCTTTTGTAGGCAGATCATATATTTATTTGCTATAGCTTCCACTCATCTGACCTCCCGATTCTTGCAGAGGAGACTCGGAGGGGGGGAGAGGCCGCTTTTGGCCGATTGCTGCTTTTCACCGCCCACCGCAATCGACCCATAACGGCCTTTCGCTTTTGACAATTGACAGCTTATATAACCTCGCGAAATCCGTTCGCAAATTCGTTGTAGTATCCGGGATACTTTTATGCAAACTGCTCAAACCAGGCTACTCGCGCTTGCACTAATAGAGATCAGGACGTTGCTTGCTGATTATCTGGGCAGTGATGTAGATGCTCCAATGAGCGTCCGTGTCGCGGCCCATTTGGCCTATGCGCTCCACAATGAGGCGGAAGCTGCATACGGCAACGCTGATTTTCAACTCGAATGTGCGACCCAGAAAATATGCGCAATTGATCAGGTTCTTGGTGTTTCGGATGGAGCCGAATTGTTGAGTAGATTTGACGTCGAAGACAAAATCAATCCGGGTGCATCATCAACCTAGATGACCGCTTTTGGCCGAGAGCTGCCGCTCGTAACCCACTGTTAACGACCCCAGGCTGACGGTAGTAGCAGGCAGCAAAAATCAAACGCTGGAAAGGCCAACGACCATCCCCTGAGGCGTTTACCGACTGCTTCCGTCAACAGTTTGGTGCTGCCATCTCACACACCCAGGCGCCGAGCCTGCTTGGCCAAAATTGGAAAATAGAGAGCCAGCTCAGAGTTTCGCCAGCAACTTGCTCAGTTCATCTCTCGCCGCCTCACCCGAATGCGCACGTTCAAGCAACCCACGGGTCATGGATTTGTACATGGCCACTGCTTCGGGGGAGGAAGTCACCGTGGCGATGCCGGTATGGATGTTCGGCAGTTCGCCGAGGCGATAGGGGCTGACCGCGACATAGCTGGTGTGGGCTTGCTCGAAGATCTGGAACGTCGCGCTGGGCAGGGTTTCGTCGATCAGGTAGATGGTGAACCGCGAGCCTTCGCTGCCGATTTTGTCGATCAGGTTTTCGATTTCGCGCCGGGCCAGGAGCGACCGTTCCATTCTTACGCTCGGTGGCAAGTCGAGGCGCCCGACCAGGCCGATGTGCAGGTAGCGTTCGATCTGGCGCAGGCTGATGATCGATTGCACTTCGAATTTCTGCTTGGAAAATATCGCTTTCCGTTCGTTGAGAATCTCCAGAATCTGCGTTTGCATCGCCTCTTGGCTGGCGGTGAAGTCCTTCGGCCGGGCTTCGTCGAGCATGGTCTTGAACAACTCGGTGTAGGCGGGCGACGTCAGGAGATAGGAGAAGGGATCGAAATACGACTGGATGCTGATTGAACGCGCTTCCAGTTGGCGCATGCGTTCGAAGTAACCCAGGGCATTATCGAAATATTCGGTGTCGGAGCCCAGCAGGCTGGTCAATGAAACCTTGAGCAACTGCGCGAGGCGCTCCAGGGTCTCGAGCTTGACGATCTTGCCCAGCTCCAGGCGATACACCGCCGCCCGGGAGATATCGAGTTTTTCGGCCACCTGATCGGCGTTCAATTGGCGACCGATGCGGTAGGCCCGAAGGCGTTCACCGATGGCCTGGTAGTCGATTTGGTTCACTGCAACTCCGAAACACTGTGTCTGTGGGGTGAAGAGTGTTGCTCCATTCTTTCCAGAGTCGAGAACGCACCCCGTTGAGGCGACTCGATCGAGGAAATGGTTGACCTCGTTGTGACTTCGCTGTATCAATATTTAGACGAAAGATATTCTGTCGTCTAAAAAATACAAAAATGGTGCGGCTATGTCCATGTATATACCACTCCGAATCCCCGTGCCGAGCTTGTCTACGGGATGACGGGCAACAATCACGTCCTCCGATATTGATCAAACGCTGTTGTATCCGGTCGCTCCCGACCAGGGCGGCGCGATCTCTTATGCCCTGAAATTTATAAAAATAAGGAACACACGATGGGACATTCACCTGTTGCAACTGCGCTGGTGGCGCTGTCACTGGCCGTCCTGGCACCTTGCGCACTGGCTGCGCCGGGGTTCAGCGACACCTTGATCGGCTATCGCTACAGCGATCACTACACCGACCCGGGCAAAACCAAGGATGTGGCCAAGAACATCCTGCAAATCACTCATGTCAGCAGCTACCGGCTGGGTCAGAACTTCGTCAATCTGGACGTGTTCAAGTCCGATCGCAACGATCCGGCCAAGGGCGGCGGCACCGGCGCCACTGAGTTTTACCTGACGTATCGCAACCAGCTGCAGTACGGCAAGTTCTTCGACAAGCCGCTGGCATTCGGCCCGGTCAAGGACGTCGCGCTGACTGCCGGGCTCGACTACAACACCAAGAACAACGAGTTCGCCTCGGAAAAGCGCTTGTTGGTGCTCGGCCCGACGCTCAAGTTCGCTTTGCCCGCCGGTTTCCTCGATGCCAGCGTGCTCTACGCCCGGGAGTGGAACCACTGTGGCCTGGACGTGTGCAGCAAACCGGGCAACCACACTGACCTGCTGTTCGACCCGTTCTTCCAGTTCAATCTCACCTGGGGCGTGCCATTCACGGCGGGCCCGCTGCCGCTCAAGTTCCAGGGTTACTACACCTTCAGCAGCAAGAAGGGCGACGACTACCAAAACAAGCCCACCGGCGCCGAGCAACTGATGCGCACTTCGTTGATGCTGGATGTCGGCCAGATGGTCTGGGGCGAAAAAAACGTGTTTTGGGTTGGTCCGGGTTACGAGTACTGGCGCAACAAATTCGGCAACGAGAAGGGGCCAGGCACGGACGTCGATGCGTTATCCATCAATCTGGAGTGGCATCTGTAGACCGGAGATCGTTATTTTTCGCCTGTGCTGTATCAATAATTAGACAGGCTGTCTCATTTGTTCGTAGACTCAGCCCATCGCCCAGGCGATAAGGACGGCGCTGTTTCCTTCCAGGGATGAGTCAGGTGGTGAAGCCGGATCACGGCCATCACCTCAACCCGTGATAACAATAAGAGGTAAAGAGTGTGAAGACTCACAACGACTCAAGCACCGCCAAGGCGGACGCATCACCGCGCAAGGCGTTGATCGCCAGCGTGACCGGTTATGCCATGGACGGGTTCGACCTGTTGATCCTCGGTTTCATGTTGCCAGCCATCACCCTCGGCCTGGGGCTGACCACCTCCGAAGCCGGTTCGCTGGTGACCTGGACCTTGCTCGGCGCCGTGGCCGGTGGCCTGGTGTTCGGCCAGCTCAGCGACTGCTACGGCCGGGTCAAGATGCTCAGCGTGTGCATCCTGGTGTTTTCCGTGTTTACCGGTTTATGTGCGTTGGCCCAGGGGTACTGGGATTTGCTGACCTACCGCACCCTCGCCGGGTTTGGCCTGGGCGGTGAGTTCGGCATTGGCATGGCGCTGATCGCCGAGACCTGGCCCGCCAACAAACGCAATCGCGCTTCTTCCTACGTCGGCATGGGCTGGCAGGCTGGGGTATTGGCGGCTGCACTGTTGACGCCATTGTTGTTACCGCATATCGGTTGGCGCGGGATGTTCCTGGTCGGGCTGGTACCGGCGCTGCTGTCCTTCGTGATTCGCCACACCATGGGTGAGCCAGAAGAGTTCATCAAGGCTTCGGTCAATCCGATTTCTTTTACGCGGCGCTTCGGCCAACTGTTCAAGGATGTGCCGACTGCCAAGGCAAGCATCGGCGTGATGGTGCTGACTTCAGTGCAGAACTTCGGTTACTACGGAATCATGATCTGGATGCCCAGTTACCTGTCGCGTCAGTTCGGTTTCACGCTGACCGCGTCCGGCACGTGGACCGCGGCGACGGTGGTGGGGATGGCCTTCGGCATTTGGTTGTTCGGCCAATTGGCCGACCGCTTCGGTCGCTGGCGGATCTTTTTGCTGTACCAGGCCAGCGCCGCGGTCATGGTGCTGATCTACGCCAACCTGACGGATCCGATCAGCATGCTGTTTGCAGGCGTGGTGATGGGCATCTTCGTCAATGGCATGATTGGCGGCTACGGTGCGTTGATCTCCGATCTCTATCCGTCCCAGGTTCGGGCCACGGCCCAGAACGTCCTGTTTAACGTCGGACGCGGTGTCGGTGGTTTCGGGCCGCTGGTGGTGGGCGCCATTGCCCTGGCGTATTCATTCTCGGCGGCGATCATGTTGTTGGCGTCGATTTACCTGCTGGCCATGGCCGCCACGCTGTTCCTGTTGCCGCGCAGCCAGGGCGACAGCGGTGAAGTACCGTTGGCGAGTCCCCTCGAAGCACAACCCAAGTAAGGCGTCAGTCGGCGTGGTAATGCCAAAAAAGTAGTGCATATGCTGTATCAATAATTAGACAAGTGTTTTTTGATGTCGTAGAGTCAAGGTCTAAATGAAGTAGAAAACCACGACGCTGCCGGATACACGGGCGGCGTCGCTTCTCTTTTGACTTGCCTGTATCAAAAATTAGACAGAAACATTGAGGGCTTTCAAAATGATCGGGATTTCCAGCTGCTGCAAGGTCATCGCCGTCACCCCGCCGAACGATACCTTGGCGGTGGTGCTGTCCAACGAATGGGTCAACGACGAATACAAACGCCTGGTCCTGCAGGCCGATGGCGCGGCGTGCCATTCGCAGCCAGGGCAATTTTTCAACCTGTTGTGCCCCAGCGAAGGTGAGCACAAACCCTTTTTCCGCCGCCCCATGAGCACCTATAAAGCCAGCCCGGTGAGTGGCCAGGTCGAGTTTCTGTACAAGGTCACGGGCAAGGGCACCTTCGGCCTGGAAACGCTGACCGAACGACAAACCCTGGAAATCCTCGGCCCGTTGGGCAAGGGCTTCGACCTCGACCCGCAGTGGCGGCACATGACCATCGTGGCCCGTGGTGTCGGCCTCGCGACCTTGGCGCCACTCGCCGAAGCGGCTCACGCATTGGGCATCAAGTTGACCGCCGTGCTCAGCGCCCGCAGTGAAAAGAGCCTGCTGTCCCGGGAGCGTTTCGCCTCACTGGGCGCTGACGTCATCGCCGTCCTGGATGAGGATGGCAGCAGCTCCCTGGAAAACATTGAATCCGTGTTGCGCGAGGTGATTGCCCGCGAAGGCAGCAACGCATTGTTCACCTGTGGCTCCAAACGCCTGACCCGTTTGCTCAAGCGCTTGTCGGGCGAATTGGGGCTGGCCGGGCAAGTCGCCCTGGAACAGCAAATGGTCTGTGGCCTGGGCATGTGCCAGTGCTGCGTCGATGTGTTTGAAGTCGATGGTTTGAAAATCGGCAAGCGTGTGTGTCTGGAAGGCCCGGTGTTCGACCTGGCGGAGGTGCTGGAATGATCGATCTAAGCGTAAACATTGGCGGTCTGCGCCTGAAGAACCCGGTGATGCCGGCCTCGGGCACCTTCGCCGAGGAGTTGACCCATCTGCTGGATTTCAACGGTCTGGGCGCCTTGGTGACTAAGACTATCACCAGCGAAAAACGCACGGGCAACCCGATGCCCCGGGTCTGTGAACTGGCGGACGGCATGATGAATGCCATCGGTATTCCGAGCAAAGGCGCGGACCTGTTCATCGATAAGGTAGTGCCGTTTTATCGGGATTTCGATTCGCCGCTGATCGTCAGTATTTCTGCGCCAACCGCCCAGGGTTTTGCCGAGCTGGCCGCGCGCCTGAGCGATGTACCGGGCATTGCCGGCATTGAAGCGAATATTTCCTGCCCCAACCTAGAAGCCCACGGTGAGTCGTTCGGCATGCACGCCGACAGCACGCGGCAAGTGGTTAAGCTGATGCGCGCCAACACCTCGCTGCCGCTGTGGGTCAAGCTAACCCCCAACAGCGGTGAGATCGTCGATATTGCGCTTGGGGCCCAGGACGAAGGCGCGGATGCGGTGGTCGTCGGCAACACCTTGCTTGGGCTGTCGATCGACATCGAAAAGGGCAGGGCACGCCTGGGCAATTTCATGGGCGGGATCTCCGGCGCGATGATCAAGCCATTGATGGTGCGTTTGACCTACCAATGCGCCAAGGCCTTGCAGATTCCGGTAATTGGTTGCGGCGGCATCGCCACCGCCGATGACGCGTTGGAATTCATTTACGCCGGCGCCACGGCGGTGCAGGTTGGCACCGCGACGTTCATCCACCCCAAGACCATGAACCTGATGGTCAATGAGCTGGAAGTGTTCTGTCGGCGCAAAGGCATCAACCGCTTGAGCTCACTGATCGGCAGCCTCGATGATTCCCCGGCCGCCGCGTTTGGAGCACTGCCATGAGCACCCTCTGGAAACACCAGGCGCAGCGGATCTTCAGTGAAATTGCCGAAGTTTCCCGTGACCCGGAAATCGGCATCACTCGCGAAAGCTATGGCGCCGGGGAAAACGCTGCGATTGCCTACCTGTCGCAATTCGCCCTCGACAATGGTTTACACGTCCACGCAGACCGCGCCGGCAACGTGATTTACCAGCGTGCCGATGACGATGGCCAACCGGCGATCTGGATCGGTTCGCACTTGGATTCGGTGCCACAGGGCGGCAACTACGATGGCCTGGCCGGGGTTGTTGCCGGACTGTTGTGCCTGTGCCGCCTCGATCAGTTGCAAGTACAAACCCCACGACCCATCCGGGTGCTGGGCCTGCGCGGTGAGGAGAGCGCCTGGTTCGGCAAATCCTATATGGGCTCGCGAGCATTGATGGGCGGGCTGACAGCGACCGATCTGGCGCTGACCAATCGCTTCAGTAAACGGACCCTCGGCGAGGCGATGCAGGCGGTGGGCGCCGATCTCGACGCGATTCGCTCCCAGCAATGGCTGATCGAGCGCGAACAGTTCGCCGGCTACTTGGAAGTGCACATCGAGCAGGCCGAGTCCCTGGAGAAAATGGGCCAGGCCATTGGCGTCGTGCCCGGTATTCGCGGCAACCTGCGGCACAACCTGGTGCGGTGTCTGGGCGAGGACGGCCACTCGGGTGCGGTGTCCCGGGAGGATCGTCACGACTCGGTGTTTGCGGTCAGCGAACTGGTCGCGCGCATTGATCGATTGTGGGGTGAATGGCTGGAGAACGGCCGCGATCTGGTGGTCACGGTCGGCACCCTGGGCACCAACGCCGCCCATCATGCGGTCTCTCGGATCCCTGGCGAAGTCAGCTTTAGCCTGGAAATCCGCAGCCTGCATCAACCTACGCTGGAAGCCTTCCACGCCTTGATCCTGGCCGAAATTCGCCAGATAGAGGGCCAACGCCAGGTGCGCTTCGAATTCGACAAACGTATCGATACGCAGCCGGCGGCCATGCATAAACCGTGGGTCGACGCCTTGGCGCGCATGACCCGCGAGCACGGATGGGAAGGGGTCCTGACACCGAGTGGTGCGGGGCATGACGCTGCGGTTTTCGCCAACGCCGGAATCCCCAGCGCCATGCTCTTCATCCGTAATCAGCACGGTTCGCACAACCCTTTTGAGGCGATGGAGCTGGACGATTTCATTGAGGCCAGCGAAGTGCTTTACCACACCCTGCAGGAGCTGACGCTATGACCCGTTCATCTCAATCCTGGCTGATTCGCCATGCCACGCTGGTCAACGAAGGTCAGCGCTTTTGCAGCGACCTGCGCATCGAGAATGGTTTGATCGCGCAGATTGCGCCGACGATCGAGCCGCGCGCAGAGGACGAAGTGATCGACGCCACTGGGCTGTGGCTGCTGCCGGGCATGATCGACGATCAGGTACACTTTCGCGAACCGGGCATGACCCACAAGGCCGATATCGCCAGCGAATCCCGAGCCTGCGCGGCGGGCGGCATCACCAGCTTCATGGAAATGCCGAATACCCGGCCGCCGGCGCTGGATCGCGATTCCCTGGAAGCCAAATATGCGATCGCGGCGCAATCGTCGGTGGTCAACTATGCGTTCTACATGGGCGCGAGCAACGATAACCTGGAGGCCATCCGCGCCATCGACCCCAAGAGCACACCGGGCGTCAAAGTGTTCATGGGCGCGTCCACTGGCAACATGCTGGTAGACGATCCTGAGGTGTTGAACGGCATCTTCCGTGACTCGCCTGTGATGATCATCACACACTGCGAAGACTCGCCGATGATCGAAGACAACTTGCAAAAAGCCCTGGGCACTTACGGGGAGGATATCCCCGCAGGCCTGCATCCGTTGATTCGCTCCCGCGAGGCGTGCATCAAGTCAACCCGTCTGGCCATTGCCCTGGCCCGCAAGCACAACGCACGCCTGCATGTGCTGCACATTTCCACCGCTGAAGAACTGGACCTGTTCGAACCCGGCCCACTGAAGAATAAGCGCATTACGGCCGAAACCTGCGTGCACTTCCTGCACTTCAACGATCGCGACTATCAGCGCTTGGGGATGCGGCTCAAATGCAACCCGGCAGTCAAGTCCGAGCGCGATCGACGGGCGATTGTCCAGGCACTGTCCGAAGGACGCATCGACGTGTTGGCCACCGACCACGCACCGCATTTACTGGAAGAGAAAAACAACCTTTACCAGAAAGCACCCTCCGGCGTGCCGCTGGTGCAGTTCGCCCTGCAAGTGGCGTTGGAGCGGGTATTCGCGGGTGAATTGACGCTGGAACGCGTAGTCGAGGCGGTCTGTCATGCCCCGGCGCAACTGTTCGACGTAGCCGCTCGCGGATTCCTGCGTGAAGGGTTTGCCGCGGACTTGGTCTTAGTCGATCCCCGCCAGCCGTATACGGTGCAGCGCGCTGAGGTGTTGTCCAAATGTGGCTGGAGTCCGTTCGAAGGCAGTACCTTCTCATCGAGTATCGTCGGCACGTTCGTCAACGGGCAGCGGGTCTGGGATGGCCGTGAAATCGCGCCGCAAAGTCTTGGTCAACGTCTGTCATTCGATCGCTAATCACGCTCAAGGAGTGCCCCAATGAATTTCTCAACCGCGGTCCAAGAGTTCCGCCAGGCACTGCCAGGCACCGACGCCTTCAAGCGCGTGCGCGTGCAGTGCGAGCAGATCATCCGTAATGTTCCCGAGCAGGCGGCGATGTGTTTTGTGATCGGCGAATTTTGTCGTGCCTACGTGCTGTTTTATGAGGATCAGGAGGTGAGTCCGGAGTTCGCCCATCAGGTGAAGTCCCAACTGCTGGGCTACATGGACAGCCTTGAAGTGGCGCTAGGCAGTGCGGATGAACGCACGCTGAGTGCTGCGTTGAATCAAGTGGTGGTCGCGTATGCGGGTAAGAGGGGGTTGGTTTAAGGTTTTGCGACGCGTGCCTGTCTGAGGGCCAGGTGATTGACCTGGCTCTCATCACTCACCTGCTAGGGCTCGAGGGCGCTTTGGCCCAGAACTCAAGGTCAAGCCTGTTGTTGCGTCATTAGTCGTCGAAAATGTAGAGGGTACCGGCCGGTGACGCGCTTGAAGGCGCTGCTGAAGGCACTTTCGGATGTATAACCGAAAGACCGTCCAATTTCCCCGATGGAGGCACGCGTCTCGCGCAGTGCACGCTCTGCGAGTCGCATGCGCCAGTGGGTCAGGTAGCTCATTGGCGCGACGCCGGCGACCGTTTTGAAGTGCAATGCGAACGTCGCTCGCGACATGGCGGCTGCCTTCGCCAATGCTTCGAGTTGCCAGGGATAGCCGGGATCGCCGTGCATCAATCGAAGCGCCGGCGCAATACGCTTGTCGGTCACGGCCCTCAGCCACCCCGGGCTCAGGGGGGCTTCGGTAGCAAAATGAGCGCGCAGGGTCTGAATGAACATCAGGTGGGCAAGCTGTGCAGAGGCAACGCCAGAGCCCGGTGAATTGTCTTCGCGCTCCTGGATAAGTTCATCCATCAACCAGGAAAGTTTTAGTGCCTGACGCGACGTGCCCCGCACGTGAATGGTTGTCGGGATGGCGTCCAGAAACAGGCGATCGTAGTCAGAGCTAAGTTCCACACCTGCAACGATCACATAGCAGTCATCACCACTGCCAAGCTGGACCGTTGCGCCTACGCGATTCTTGATCACATCGCCGAGGTCCACTCGCGGTGCGCCAAGGTCGCTGGCGAGGGTGAGCGAGCGAGGCCTCGAAGAGAGAAACACATCACCTTCCTCCAGCAGGATGGGCGTCGCTTCGTCATCGAACGAGAGCCAGCACCTGCCGCGAGCCACCCCCCAGAACTTGATCGTGTCCGGCGCTGGGATGGCTATCGCCCAGGCACCGCCTGCCACCAGTCCGCCGGACATGACGGATCGTGCGTTCACGAAATGTAGGAACTCTGAAAGGGGATCGCTGTGCATGCTCAGACGATGACGCAAGTAATGCAGAGGATCAAGCATTAATAATCTGGAGTTAGAGCGTTATCTTGCAGGTGTACCGGGGGAGAGCCACCGGACAACACGCCCTTCGCGATGATTGCGGTGGGCCTACTCATTGAACGACTACTCGTCTAAAAGGGCACCCATGACACAGCGCACTTGGTTTATTACTGGCGTCAACAGCGGTTTCGGCCGCGTCATGACAGAGCAATTGCTCGCCCGCGGTGATCGGGTGGCAGGTACCACGCGCAAGATGGAAGCACTGAGCGATCTCAAGGCCAAGTATGGCGATCAACTGTGGCTCACCCACTTGGATATGACGGACACCGTCGGCATCCAACAAGTGGTGAGCAACGCTTTCGGGGCGCTTGGCAAGATCGATGTCATTGTCAGCAATGCAGGCTATGGCTTGTTTGGCGCAGCGGAAGAGCTGAGTGACGAACAGGTCAACCATCAACTGGCGACAAACCTGATTGGTCCAATCATGTTGATTCGCGCGGCCTTGCCTCACTTGCGTGCACAAGGGGGTGGCCGAATCATCGGCCTTTCGACGTTCGGCGGGCAGGCAGTGCTGCCCGGTGGCTCGCTTTATCACGCAAGCAAATGGGGGCTGGAGGGTTTTCTGGATTCTTTGTCCATCGAGCTTGCACCCTTCAACATTGGCGTCACGATTATCGAGCCCGGCAGCGCACGCACCAATTTCCGTTTCGGGGGGGCACAGCTCGGTAAGCCTCTAGCTGCTTACCAGGACACTCCGGCCGGGATGGTGCATGTGATGATCAAAGATACCTCGCGCCAGCCTCTCGGAGACCCGGCGAAGATGTCGGAAATAATCCTCGCCAGTGTCGATCACGAACCTGCACCGAAACGGATTGTTCTAGGCTCCGACTCTTGGGGCATCCTCTTCAAGGCGTTGACTGATCGGTTAGCGGCGGTCGCGGCTCAGAAGGATCTCGCTGCTTCGACGGACGTCCTGGCCAGCGCATGATTTTTCGGGAGCGTCTTTGCGGAGCCGGATGTCGATCAGGGTTGCGATCATGAAGTTCAGCATTCGCCACCGCGACCAGTGCCCGATCATCATGCTTTTTGTGGGCGATCCATCACCAGCAACGTGGAGGTAGCGCTTGCGTAGATGCGTTCGTCGGGGCCCTTCAAGGTAGCCTCGGCAAACGCCGCCCGCCGGCCGACCGAGATAACACGGCCCTCTGCGCGCAGCGGGCCTGTCTCAGTGGTAATGGGGCGCAAGTATGAAACTTTCAGTTCAAGGGTTGTGTAGGCCTGGGTGGCTGAAAGCGTTGAGTGAACGGCGCACCCGCATGCCGAGTCGAGCAGCGTTGCAGCATACCCGCCGTGGACCGTGCCGATCGGGTTGTAAGCATGCAGGCCGGGCGTGCCTGTAAAGACCGCCCACCCGTCACCTGCCTCGACAAACGTGAAGTCGAGCGAATCGCCAATCGGCGGTCGTCCCCCGGCTGAAATCAAAGCCTGGAGGGTTTCAAGTCCGGATAGGCCGGGTGCAACTTCATTGACTAGATTCACTGATATTTCTCCACTTGGGCCGCAGCGTTCTCGCTGGCCGGACGATGCAACGTTACTGAGCGCCTGATGCGTGGCGGCTCCTGTCGTTTAAACTCAATGGGCATTCGCGGACGGCTGCTTCGGTGGCTGCACCTTGTGCATCAACGGCACCAGCAACACCGCGACAACAAAGCACGCCATGATCATCAGGAACGCGTCGGCATAGGTCAGCGTCTGCGCCTCACGCCATGTCAGCGCCCACAGTTGATGCAGTGCGAACTGGCTCGCATCCAGGCTGTTTTGCCCAAGCAACTGAGCGTTACCCGAAAGCTGGTCAAGCCAGACATTCATGGATTCGTTCTGGATGTTCAGGTGCTCGGCCAGGCGAAGGAAATGCAGGTTGGTGCGGTCGTTGAGCACCGTAGCGCAAGCGGCGATGCCGATGGCGCCGCCGAGGTTGCGCATCAGGTTGAACAGCCCTGAGGCAAGCTTCAGTCGGTCGGGGGCCAGTGCACCGAGGGTCAGGGTCACCACGGGTGGCACGGTTATTTGTTGGGCGAACCCGCGTATGGCTTGCGGCAACAGCAGTTCCCTGGCGCCCCAGTCGTGGGTGATGGGGGAGAAGTCCCACATCGACAGGGCGAACAGCGATAAGCCGAACATCAGGATCCAGCGTAAGTCGAAACGGCTGGCCAGCACTGCGTACACCGGGATGGCCAGCAACTGGAACACCCCCGTGGAAAACACTGCAAGGCCGATATCCAGCGAGCCATACCCACGCACTCGGCCAAGAAACAGCGGCGTGAGGTAGATGGTGGCGAAAATGCCGATGCCGGTAATGAACGAAAATAGGCAGCCCAGGGCGAAGTTTCGGTCCCGCAGAGCGCGCAGGTCGACAATCGGCTCCTTGATTTCTAGGCAGCGCCAGATAAACAGGCCGCCGCTGATGGCGGTGATCCAGGCAGTGGTGGCGATGGTGCTGTCACTGAACCAGTTCCAGCGCGGGCCTTCTTCGAGGGTGTATTCCAGGCAGCCGAGAAACACCGCCATCAAGCCCATACCGATGTAGTCGGCGCCCTTGAGCAATGATGGGTTGGGGCGATCGACCTTGACCAGCATCGGCACGGCAAACGTCACAAACAGGCCGGGCAGCAGGTTGATGTAGAACAGCCAGTGCCAGGAGGAAATATCGGTGATCCAGCCACCCACTGCGGGGCCCAGTGTGGGCGCCAGTGACGCGATGGCGCCGATGGTAGACGCGGCGATCACCCGTTGCTTGCCGTTGAAATACATGAACGCGGTGGTGAACACCAACGGGATCATCGAGCCCCCCAGAAACCCCTGCAAGGCGCGAAACGCGATCATGCTCTGGATGTTCCAGGCCAGCGCGCAGAGCAGGCTGGTCAGGGTAAACCCCGCCGCCGAGGCCGCGAACAGCCAGCGCGTGCTCATCACTCGTGAGAGCCAGCCCGACATGGGAATCACGATGATTTCCGCGATCAGGTAGGCGGTCTGCACCCACGCCGTATCGTCCGCTCCGGCAGACAGCCCGCCGCCGATGTCCTTGAGCGAGGCGGACACGATCTGAATGTCGATCAGGGCGATGAACATGCCCACGCACATGGTGGCGAAGGCCGCGACCTTTTGCGCGGTGCTGAGGGTGGGTAACGGGCTGCTCATAGCTGGGCCTTGAGTGCGCTGGCCTGGTCGTCGAACACCTCCTGGGTGTTGACCTTGGCCATCACCGACAAGCCTGGGCGCAGGGCGCCGAATTCGGCGTCGCTGCTGTCGAGCCGCACACGTACCGGCACGCGTTGCACGATTTTGGTGAAGTTGCCGGTCGCATTCTCTGGCGGCAACACGCTGAACTGCGCACCGGTGGCGGGAGCCAGACTCTCGATGTGCCCGTGGAATTCACGGCCGGGGAGGATGTCGGCGCGGATACTCACGCTTTGCCCGATCTGCAGGCGCCCCAACTGGTCTTCCTTGAAGTTGGCGTCTACCCAAAGCCCTTTTGCCGGTACCACCGAGATCAGTTGGCTGCCGGCCGCGGCGTAGGCTCCGACCCGGGCGCGGCGGTTGCCCACATACCCGTCCACCGGTGCTCGCAGTTCGGTGTAGCCGATATTCAGTTGGGCTTGGTCGCGTTCGGCTTGCGCCTGTTGCAGTGCCGCACGCGCTTGGCCGCGCTGGGTTTCAATCACGTCGATTTGCCGGCGTGCGGCCATCAACCCGGCTTGCGCCCGGGAGTGGTCGGCGCGTGCGGTCTTCCACACCGCGTTGACCCGTTGTGCACTTTCGACCGACACAGCCTGGCTGCGCACCAGGTTCTGGTACCGCGTTTGATCATCGCCGGCCCGTTGCGACTCGGCGTCCGTGGCGTCGATTTGTGCCTTGGCCTGGTTGATCACCGCCAGTTGCAGTTGTTCGGTGGCATCCAGGTTGGCCAGGCTGGCTTGTTGCGCGGCCACGGCGCCATCGGCCTTGGCCAGGGCGGTGCGGTAGTCGCGCACGTCGATGCGCGCCAATACGTCGCCAGCATGCACGAACTGATTGTCCAGCACCGTCACTTCGCTGATATAGCCGGGCACTTTGGCGCTGATCACCGTCACATCCGCGCCCACATAGGCATCGTCGGTGTCTTCAACAAATCGACTGACCAGCCACCAGTGGCTCGCGTACCACACGCCGCCCGCCACAGCGAGGGTCAGCAAACCCAGCCGCACTGCCTGTTTGCGCCGGGATGGTTTTGCGGGTTCGGGCACAGCGCTGACTGGAGCGTCCATGGCGAAATGACCTCATTCAAAATTAGTGGGGGAAGGGGCTGACCAATTGATCTTTGTCGGCATAGGCGCGGCCGGTTCGCGCGCGCCATAGCGTCAACGTCTCGGCATCGTCGGCAACATGCACTCGGTGGCCATCGCGGGTGATGGGTTTGCCAGTGTTGGTGTCCATTAACCCCAGTGCCACGGGGCGCCCAGTGGCTTCGTCGGCGAGAAACACCTTGTTCGAGCCCTCTGCATGCCGCGCACCCCAGGCCATCAGCGTGAGGATGACTTGCCGCAGGTCCCGGCCGGATTCGGTGAGGTGGTACTCATGGCGCGGCGGGTTGTTCTGGTACGAGTGCCGCTCCAGCAACCCGTTGGCCACCAACGTGTTCAAGCGGCGGGTCAGCGTGTTTGAAGCGATGCCGAGGCTGGCAAGAAACTCATCGAAGCGGCGCAATCCGTAGAACGCGTCCCTCAGGATCAACAGGCTCCAGCCATCACCAATGTGCTCCAGAGCACGGGCGACCGGACAAGGCATGGACTGGAAACTGGCTTTTTTCATCATGATCACCCGCACCAAATGAGCAATATTACATCCATAATATTGCATGGTGGCTTTCATAATGAAAGTCACTTGAGAAATTATTTGTTACGTTGATGTAGCGTCTGCAGAAGTCCCTCTGAGCGGCGCTGTAACTGTCTGAGTTGGCGTTGGTAGCGCAACAGGTCGTGGTGAGACTGGGCCAGATTGTCGCGGCTCAGTCGCGGGAGGTGATGTTCTCCCGTCAGCACATCCACCCCAACAGCAGCAATCGCAGCGAGGTAGTTGGCCTTGGGCGACCGGCTGGCATCCTCGTAGTGCCGCTGGGCATTGGTTTCCACGTCGCCGGCCTCCCCCAAGGCGCGCTTGGACAGTGTCAGGCGTAGTCGTTTTTCACGTAAGCGTGCGCCGATCGTCATCGTGGTACGTCCCTGTGTGCGCCTGCGTGATCCATCCTTGGTGAGCGGCATTGGGCAGGTAAAGTGACCGGGACGTAAATGGTTTTGCCTAGGCCTCGGCGGGCGTGGCCGATTGGGGCTGGCGGGCCAGCTCTGGCCGAGGGCGTTGCAACGCTTGCAGCAGGCAGCGGGTGGCCACGCGGTCGGTGTCTGACAGGTCGCGGCCGAACGCGTCGGTACGGGTGACTACATAGCGCATTTGCCTGCAGCTGGCCTGGGCTTTTTCGCCTGGTGTTGCGTTTTCAGAACGGGCTGTCGGCGACACCGCACAAGCGTCTCAGACGTGACTGACACGCGAGGCTGGTAGGGCGTGCAGCGCCTCCATCGGGAGGGGGGTTGCCAGCTTAAAAGAGTGAGTACGTAATTGCGTACATCGAAACCGCTGATTTTGAAAAAAACTATAGATATTTCAAGGAAATAGAGCGGGAGTCTGAGCCTCGTTTCCCGCTCCAAGCATTACGAAAAAAGCCACTCTAACGAGTGGCTTTTTTTTGCCTGCGATTTATGGAAGGAGACGCTTTGGCGTCTTTTTTTGTTTTCGTAGAAACCTCTGATGCACAGCGCGCATCCGCCTCAAGCGTTCACGCCACCATCGACCAGCAGACCTGCACCGGTGATCTGCTTGGCGCCAGGGCTGGCAAGGAAGGTGACCGCCGCGGCAACGTCTTCGCTGGTGCCGTAATGGCCCAACGCGATGCCGGCCTTGCTGGCGGCGGCTTTCTCGCTGTCGGCGGGGTTCATATCGGTGTCGGTGGGGCCGGGGTGGACGATATTGACGGTGATGCCGCGCGGCCCCAGGTCGCGGGCCAGGCCTTGGGTGAAGGCGATCAGCGCGGATTTGCTCATGGAGTAAATGCTCAAGCCGGCTGCGGGAACCTGCTCGGCCAGGCAACTGCCCAGGTTGATGATGCGACCGCCGTCCGGCAGGTGCGCCAGCGCGGCCTGGCTGGCGAGGATGACGGACTTGATGTTGACGTCGATCACCGCGTCCAGCGTGGCCAAGTCCAGGGTTTCGAGCGTGCCGTACTGAAAAATGCCGGCGTTGTTGACCAGTATGTCCAACCCGCCGAGCGCCTCTGCAGCCTGGTCTACCGAGTTCTTCACCGCTTGCGCGTCGGCGCTGTCGGCCTGCAAGGCGAAGGCGTTGCGCCCGGTCGCCTTGATCTGCGCCACAACGGCTTCAGCTTTTTCCCGCGAGCGCTCGTAAGTAATCACCACGTCGGCACCTTCTGCTGCCAGTGCCAGTGCAATCGCCTTGCCGATACCACGGCTTGCGCCCGTTACCAGGGCGCGTTTTCCGTTAAGAGTGGTCATGTGAACTGCCTTTCTGTGTTGATCGTTATATAAATATGCTGAGGTTGTTCCAGGGCTGTCAATCAATTACTGTGGTGATCGATACAGAAATAGGAGTTATCCATGTCTACCCGAGGTCGTCCACGCAATTTCGACCGTGATCAAGCGCTTGATGCCGCGATGACGCTGTTCTGGGAAAAAGGCTACAGCGCAACGTCGATTTCAGAGCTGTGCAGCGCCATGGACATCGGCTCCCCCAGCCTGTACGCCGCGTTCACCAGCAAGGAGGCGCTGTACGTCGAGGCGGTGACGCGCTATCGGGAGGTCGTCACCCCGTCGATCTGGAAGCCGGTGTATGAGGTTTCACCCGTGCGTGAGGCGGTAGAGCAGTTCCTGATGGAATCCGCCGACGTGCTCACGTTGAAAGGCCGGCCCGGTGGCTGCATGGTGACCCTGTCAAACGTCGGCAGTGAAGGGCCGCAATCCCTTGGCTGCTGGGTGCAGGATCTGCGTCAAACTGGTGTGATGAAACTTGAAGAGCGAATCGCCGAGGCTGTTGCCGAGGGAGAGTTGCCTGCCGACACCGATGTTCAGACCTTCGCCAGGTTCATCATTGGCGTACAGCAGGGCATGTCGGTGCAGGCTCGGGATGGGGCCTCCCGCGAAAGTCTGCAGCAGGTGGCGCGGATGGCGATGACGGTCTGGCCGGTGTGTAGTCAAGACTGACTCAACGGGTAGGTCTGGTGTCCTGTGATTTTCTAGAGGGATTTGGATATGAGCACTGAACTCGATAGCGCCCTGCACGAGCAAATAAAACATCATTCACGCGTGGGTGACGCGTTGGCTGAACAAGGAAAATACGAGGCTGCAATAGCCGAATATAACGCCGCGTGGCAGTTGGTGCCTGAGCCAAAAAACGACTGGCAAGCGTCAACCTGGATTCTGGCGGCAATAGCCGACGCCTGTTTTCTGTCGGGCTACAAGGGTTCTGCGCGTGATGCGTTGCAGTATGCGATGACCTGTCCTGGTGCCATTGGCAACCCCTTTCTGCACTTGCGGCTCGGGCAGGTTTATCTCGATGAAGGGCAAGAGGACCGTGCGGCAGACGAGTTGATGCGGGCCTACATGGGCGCTGGGGCAGACATTTTTGCCAATGAAAGTCCGCACTACTTAAGTTTCTTAAAAGCCCGGGCAACGTTGTGACGACTGGGTAACGCTTGTTACCCATTGGCGGCTGCCCCTCCAACCACCCTTTCTTCCCCACGCAACGGCATTCCAAAAACGACCCGATACTTTCCTGTAAGCGACCTGCTGCTGTCGAGGCGTACCTCTGTAACTATCTGATTTAAGTGAAAAAAATATTATTTATTTTGTGTTCTGTGTGAATTCTATTTGTATACACAGAAAATACATCCTATTGACCCGCACTTTCCCCCATGCCAGTCTGGCTTCGCCCGGCAGTCTTTTTCAGCGCTGAACCCCTTGTTTTCGCGTCACTCCTTCCTCTGGCAACCAGAGGTCCGACACTACAAATAAAATGAGATCGAGGCACGCCATGAAGAAACTTTGGAAAACGGTTTGTGCGGTTGCACTGATGGGGATGGTGATTCTTCCGGTGCAGGCAGAAGAAAAAACCATCACGGTTGGAACGATGTCCTGGGAGGACTTGACCCCCATTACCGGCATTACCAAGAAGGTCCTGGAGAATGCCGGTTACACCGTCAAGGTCGTCGAGTTTTCCGAAATCGGCATCGCGTATGCCGCGTTGACCAAAGGCGATGTGCAGGTACTGGCCTCGCAGACCGACTACGCCACCCAGGACTATTGGAACAAGAACAAGAACCGCCTGGAAAAACTCTCTCCGGTTTCCTACGGCTTGTATCAGGCAATCGCGGTGCCCAAGTACGTCGACATCGATTCCCTGGACCAACTCAATGACAACGCCGAGAAGTTCAGCGGCAAGATCGTCGGCATCGAACCCGGCTCGGGCTTGATGAGCGACGCCAACAAGGCCGTCAAGGACTATGGCCTCAAGCTGCAATTGCTCGAAGGCAGCACCGCCGCCATGACCGCCGCGCTCAAGTCGGCGGTCGACCGCAAGGAATGGGTCGCGGTCACGATCTGGGAGCCGTCGTGGATGGCCCAGAAGTTCGACCTCAAGTTCCTCAAGGACCCAAAAGGCTCCTTCGCGCCGCCCCAGGCTTACTACTGGATCGGTCATAAAGGCTTTGCCGCCGAATACCCCCATGCCCGTGAAGTCATCGCCAGCGTGTACGTGCCATTGGCCGATATCACCGCCATCAACGGTGTGGTCAAGGACGGCAAGACCATGGATGAAGCGGTCGCCGGTTGGGCCGACAACCACGCAGACCTGATGAAGCGCTGGGCCAATATCAAACAATAAGCATCGACCTTTTTTTGCCACTGCCAGGTACGGATAACGCGTTCTGATCCATTAGAAAAACCAGCCCGACTGGTTCAATAGGCTCAAAGATGACAACGGTCAAAATAGACACCAACGAAGTGCTCGTGGATTGCCAGTCGGTCTGGAAAATCTTCGGTCAGAATGCCAAGGCGGCGATGGACGCGGTGGTCAGCAGGGGGCTCGGCAAGACCCAGGTGTTGCAGGATTTCAGCTGTGTAGTAGGGGTTTCGGATGTCAGCCTGCAGGTTCGCCGCGGTGAGATTTTTTGCATCATGGGCTTGTCCGGCAGTGGCAAGTCGACCCTGATCCGCTTGCTGAACAAATTGATCACCCCCAGCGCCGGCAAGGTGCTGGTCAAGGGTAAGGATCTGTCTGCCCTATCGCCTGCGCAGTTGCGGGATGTGCGGGCGAAAAACATTGGCATGGTGTTCCAGAGCGTGGCGTTGCTGCCTAACCGCACGGTGTTGGAAAACACCGCCTTCGGTCTGGAAGTGCAGGGCGTCGGCAAGGCTGAGCGCTACAAGGTGGCGGAGCGTGCGTTGGCCAAGGTCGGTTTGACCGACTGGGCCTCGCGTTACCCCAGCGAATTGTCGGGTGGCATGCAGCAGCGTGTCGGGCTGGCCCGTGCGCTGACTGCTGACCCTGAGATTATCCTGATGGATGAGCCGTTCAGCGCGCTCGACCCGTTGATCCGTCGCCAGTTGCAGGACGAGTTCCGTCAACTCACCAAGGAACTGGGCAAGTCCGCCGTGTTCATCACCCACGACCTGGAGGAGGCGATCCGCATCGGTGATCGCATCGCCATCATGAAGGACGGGGTGATCATCCAGGTCGGCACCGCCGAAGAGATCGTGTTGAACCCGGCCGATGATTACGTCGCCGAATTCGTCGCGGGCATCTCGCGCTTGCACCTGGTCAAGGCCCATTCGGTGATGACGCCGATTGCGCTCTACACACGAGCGTTCCCGCTGTGCGATTTCTCTCGATTGCCCCAGACCTCCCCCGACACGGATATCGATGCGCTGATCGGGTTGACCATGAACGCCGACCTTGAACCCCTGGCTGTGGTCGAGCACGGCGTGGTGGTCGGCGTGATCACCGCCAAGGACCTGTTGCGCGGCGTGCAGGGCATCCCCAACGACGCCCAGGCGCTGGCTCCCGTGTTGGAGACTTCGTCATGAGCGTCCCGGATTTCTCGGTGCAGTTCGATGCGGCCGTCGACGCGGGCCTGATGTGGCTGCAGGACAACGGCGAGGCGTTTTTCGAGGGGGCCAATACCGCGCTGACTGGCGTGTTCAAGGCCGTGCAGTGGTGTCTCGCTGCGCCGCCGTTCTACGTGATTGCCCTGGCGGTCGGCCTGCTGGGCTGGCGCATGGTGGGTGCACGGTTTGCGCTGCTGTCGGCGATGGCGTTGCTGGTGTGCAGTTTTATCGGCCTGTGGCCGGAAACCGTCGGCACCTTGGCCCTGGTGCTCACCGCCACCTTGCTGGCACTGCTGGTGGCGATACCGCTGGGCGTGCTGGCCGGGTTGACGCCGGCGTTCGACCGCGTGGTCGACCCGTGCCTGGACCTGGTGCAAACGTTGCCACCCTATATCTACCTTCTGCCGGCCATCGCCTTGCTCGGGTACGGCCCCGCTACCGCGTTGCTGGCGACCTTTATTGTTGCGGTGCCGCCGGCCTTGCGCCTGACCTCGCTGGGTATTCGCATGACGCCCAAGGAGTTCGTCGAACTCGGCGACGCGAGCGGCGTGACCGGCCTGCAGATGTTCTTCAAGATCCGCCTGCCGTTCGCCATGCCCAGCATCATGGCCGGGGTCAACCAGAGCCTGATGATGGCGTTCGGCATGGTGGTCATCGCCGGGATCGTCGGTTCCGGGGGCTTGGGCGAAACCATCTACGGCGCGGTGCGCACCTTGGATATCGCCAAGTCGATCAACGCCGCACTGGCCATCGTTATTCTTACCATGATTCTCGACCGCCTCGCGCAGGCTGCTGCCCAGGCGCGCAAGGGAGCCAGCCAATGAACGTGACGGACTTCCGTTTTTCCCCGGGCGCATTCCTGGCACCGGCCATCGATTGGTTGAACGCAAACCTGCACGGCCTGTTCGTGATCATCAGCAAGATCATCGAAGCCACATTGGGCGCCATCGAAACGGTGTTGCTCGCGCCGCCTGCGTATGGGCTGATTGCCGTGGTGGTGCTGGCGGCATGGGGCCTGGCCAAGTGGCGCGTGGCACTGTTTGCCGGGCTGATGTTGGCGTTCTGCCTGTTCGCCGGGCTGTGGGTGGCGTCGATGCAGACCATCGCACTGGTCTCGGTGGCGGTGCTGATTTCTGTCAGCGTCGCGTTTCCCCTGGGCATTCTTGCCGCAAGAGTCAAGCGCGTGGACGCGGCGCTGCTGCCGATCCTCAACATCATGCAAACCGTGCCGCCGTGGGTGTACCTGATCCCGGCAGTGATGCTGTTCAGCCTGGGCCGTGTGCCGGCGATCATCGCCACCATCGTGTATGGCATTCCACCGATGTTGCGCTTGACCACTCTGGCCTTCAAGCAACTGCCCAAGGACCTGCTGGAGTTGGGCCAGGCCATGGGTGCGTCGCCTCGGCACATCCTGTTCAAGATCGAGTTGCCCACGGCCGCGCCCACGCTGTTGGTCGGGCTCAATCAGTGCATCCTGCTGTCGCTGGCGATGGTGGTGCTGGCCGGGTTGGTGGGGGCAGGGGGGCTGGGCGCCGAAGTGACGCGCGGCCTGACCCGCATGGAAATGGGCCTGGGCCTGCGCGCCGGCCTGGCGATCGTGGCGGTGGCGCTGTTGCTCGATCGCCTGTCACGCGGTGCGTTGCAGCGCCAGGCTCGGCGTGCCTGAGGTGGTGGAGCGACGGCAATTCTGCGGTGCGATGCAGGGCAAGAACCTGCGCTATCTCGACGCTCAGCCGAGCCAGGAGGTGCGCAGGGCGCGGGCGGGGTTTGTGCTGTTGGAACATTTTTCGCTGCCGGCCTTCACCCAGGCGCTCGATACCATCGTCACCGCCAACCTGTTGCGGCCGGCAGTGTTTGCGACAAAAACCTTTGGCCTCGGCACCGACGAAATCGTCAGCGACCTGGGCTTGGTGATCCGGCCGGACGAGCGCCTGACACCCGATGCGGTGTGCGAACTGGACCTGTTGGTGATCTGCGGCGGCTATCGCACGCCGTTGCGCTACAACGATGAACTGAGCCTGTTGCTGGAAGTGGCGGTGGAGCAAGGCGTGACGCTGGCCGGGATATGGAACGGTGCGTGGTTTCTGGGGCGGGCAGGGCAGTTGGACGGGTACCGGTGCGCGGTGCATCCGGAGCACCGTCCAGCATTGGCCGAGATAGCCCGGCTTACCCAAGTGACGAGTGAAGCCTACGTGGTGGATTGTGATCGGCTGACGGCATCGAGCCCGACGGGTGCCTTCTATATGGCCCTGGAGTGGATCCGCAGCCTGCACGGCAAAAGCCTCACCGATGGTATCGAGGACATCCTGGCGTTCGAGGCGTCACGCTTCAGGCGTATCAAGCCGATGTTGAACCTGTCGATCAGCGGACCGTTGCGTGAGGTGATCAACCTGATGGACGTCAACCTCGAAGAACCGTTGCAGATGCTCGACCTGTGCCTGTACGCCGGCCGCTCGCGACGGCAGATCGAGCGCCTGTTCAAGGAACAGCTCGGCACTTCGCCACAGCGTTATTACATGGACCTGCGCATCACCGAGGCGCGGCGGTTGTTACAGCATACCTCGCTGAGCATCGTCGAGGTGTCGGTGGCCTGTGGTTTCGTCTCGCCGAGTCATTTCAGCAAGTGCTACAGCGCCTATTTCGGGCATCGGCCTTCGAAGGAAATCCGCCTCGTCAAATAACTGATTAAGCCCGTAGCCATTGGGCCATAGTCTCGTTTTACGTTGTGTATATTAATTGTAGACAATAAGAATATTGTTGTTTTATAGTGCGAATACAGGTAGTAGACCGTGTGCACTTACTACTAGGAAGGTTTCACCATGGCTACCAAAGAACTCAGCACCCCGGCTCCCGTCGAGCCAACCATCGACCGGAAGGCGGTCTTGGGTGATGCGCTGCGGCGCCGCATCCTCAGCATGGAACTGGCACCGGGTGCCGTGGTGGATGAGTTGGCGCTGTGTGATGAGTTCGGTTTGTCGCGCCCGCCGGTGCGTGAACTGATGCGGCAGATGGCGGCGGAGGGCTACATCGATCTGGAAGCCAACCGCGCGGCAAGGGTGTCGGCGATGAGCTACCAGTCGCTGCGCAGTTTTTTCCTGGCGGCGCCGCTGATCTACATTGCCACCACGCAGTTGGCCTGCTCCCACGCGACGCCGGCTGAAGTTGAGGAATTGAAGCGGATACAAGGTTTGTTCCGCACGGCCATCGATGAAAAAGATGTCGAGAACCGAGTGTTGTACAACGACGAGTTTCACCTGCAGATCGGCAAGATGGCCCACAACGCCTACCTGATGCCGAGCTTGCAGCGCTTGCTGATCGACCACGCCCGTCTGGGCAAGATCTTCTACCGCCATCCGACCACGGTGGATATGCAGGAAGACCTGGAAGTGGCCGCCCAGCAGCACGACGACATGATCGACGCAATTGAACGACACGACCCGGTCTTGGCCGGGGAAATCGTGCGGGCCCACCTCGAACTGTCCCGTCGGCGGATGTCCGAGTACGCGGCGCCCGAAGGCCTGGATGTAGCGCTTACCTTCTGACCGGTTGAGGCTGGGCAGTGTGACGCGATGCAGACGGGTGGCTGTTAGCTCTAACAACTATAAAAGAACCCAGGTCGCGAACATGGCACTCATCAGAAACACCCCGGCAGACGATTCAACCTGCGGCTGGTTTCATCTCAGCCCACCGCGCGTGGCCCGCCCGCCACACAGTGGCATTCGCTCGGCGCGCTGGGCCGTGGTAGGGGCGGGGTTCACCGGCCTTGCGGCGGCCCGCCAACTGGCGCTGAATTTTCCGGATGACGAGATCGTATTGATCGAGGCGCAGGAAGTCGGCTACGGCGCCTCCGGGCGCAACGCCGGCTTTGCCATCGACTTGCCCCACGACATCGGCGCCGAAGACTATATCGGCGACATTGCCACCGCCAAAATCAGCATGGAGCTCAACCTCGCCGGGCAATCGATGCTCCGTGCGCTGGTTGCGCAGCACGGCATCGACTGCCAGTGGCGCGATTGCGGCAAGTACCAGGCCGCTGTCGAAGACCGCGGCATCGCGGTACTGGACGCCTACCAGCGCGGTCTCGACAAGCTCGGCCAGGCCTACCAGGTGATCAAAGCCGACGAACTGCCCAGCCGCATCGGCACGGGTTTCTATCGCAAGGCGCTGTTCACCCCGGGCACGGCCCTGGTCCAACCGGCGGCGCTGGTCAAAGGGCTGGCAGACACTTTGCCATCCAACGTGACCCTGTACGAAAACACCCCGATCACCGACGTGGAGTACGGTGACAAAACCGTGCTCAGCCACAAGAACGGCCGCATCGTCGCCGACAAGCTGGTGCTCACCAACAACGCCTTCGCCATGAGTTTCGGCTTCCTCAAAAGTCGCATGCTGCCGATCTTCACCTACGCCAGCCTGACCCGTCCGCTGGACGAAGAAGAGCAGGCGCGCCTGGGAGGCAACCCATTCTGGGGCGTGATCCCGGCCGATCCCTTCGGTACCACCTTGCGCCGCACCGTCGACAACCGTTTGCTGGTGCGCAACAGCTTCAGCTTCAACGCCGACGGGCGCAGCAACCCCAAGTACCTGCAACGCTTCGTCAAGCGCCACAAAGCCTCCTTCGACCGCCGCTTCCCGCTGCACCGTGACGTGACGTTCGACTACACCTGGGGTGGCTCCCTGAGCCTGTCGCGCAACCACATGGCGCACTTCGGCGAGCTGGCCAAGAACGTCTATGGTGCCCTGTGCTGCAACGGCCTGGGCGTCACCCGCGGCACCGTCACCGGCACCTTGCTGGCCGAGTGGCTGGCGGGCAAAAGCAATCACCTGGTGGACTTCCTGTTGACGTCCCCGGGCCCGAGCAGAAACCCACCGGAGCCGCTGCTTTCAGCGGGTGTAAACATGAACTTGCTATGGGGACAAAGTCGCGCCGGCCAGGAAAGCTGACCCGCAACACGCTAGTTACGTAATACCGAACTTAATCTATTGATTGGAAAACAGCAGGCGTTTGCGCGACTGCGGTTTCTGATTGAGACGGCATTCATTCGCCTGGATTTCAAGTGTGCGTTGTACTCCGGCAAATGAACGAAGCGAAGTAGGAGATAATAATGACAAGTCCGAATGCCTCAATTGAGGATATACCGCTCAATAACTTTCACCGATTGCTCACGGCCCGTTCGGGCGGTGGTTCATTCGTCGATGGTTATGTATTAAGCATTATCGGCATCGCGATGATGCAGGTGACCGGCGCCCTGGCGCTGATCGAGTTCTGGCAAGGGCTGATTGCCGCGTCTGCCTTGATCGGTGTGTTCTTCGGCGGTTTTATTGGCGGCTGGTTGACCGATAAGTTGGGGCGCAAGAAAGTTTATTTCATTGGCCCTTCGTTATTTATTGTGTGTTCCCTGGCGCAATTCTGGGTTGAATCGGCGTGGGCGTTGTTCTTGTTCCGTTTCATCATCGGTTTGGCCGTGGGCATTGAATACCCGGTGGCCACTTCCTTGTTGGTGGAGTTCCTGCCCAAGAAACAACGGGGCCCACGGCTCGCGGCGTTGACCATTCTGTGGTTTGCCGGTGCGGCGTTTGCCTATGTGGTCGGCAACGCCATCATCAACACCGGCGCCAATGACGCCTGGCGCTATGCGCTGGCCAGCGCCTCGGTGATCGGGCTGGTGCTGTTCGTGCTGCGCCTGGGCACTCCGGAATCCGCGCGCTGGCTGCTCAGCAAGGGGCGTGAGGCCGAAGCCGAGCAGGTGATCAAGCGCGTCTACGGGCCACACTATTCGCTGCGCGACCTGCCCGAGCAACCTGACGAACGCAAGATGACCTTCCGCGACCTGCTGCGTTCGGGCTACGGCAAGCGGCTGTTCTTTGTCTCGGTGTTCTGGTCCTGCTCGATCATCCCGGTGTTCGCCGTGTACGCCTTTGCCCCCAAGGTGTTGCAAGCCCTGAACCTGAAAGGGGAGTGGGCTTCCTACGGCTCGATGTTCATCACCCTGCTGTTCGTGGTGGGCTGCGTCCTCGCTACACGGCTGATCAACACCATCGGCCGACGCAGCATGCTGATCCACAGTTTCCTGTGGTCGGGCCTTGCCCTGCTGTTGCTGGCGGCATTCTCCAACCGCCATGAGCTGCTGGTGCTGTGCCTGTTCGGCGCCTACGCCGTGTTCATCGGCGGCGCGCAAGTGCTGCAGCTGGTTTACCCCAACGAATTGTTCCCCACCGAAATCCGCGCCTTTGCCGTCGGCATCGGCACCTCGCTGTCGCGGGTCGGCGCCGCCGTGGGCACCTACCTGGTGCCGCTGTCGCTGGCCTCGATCGGCATCGGCAACACCATGTACGTCGCGGCCGGCGTGACCTTCGTCGGCCTCGCGGCCGCCTGGGCCATGGCCCCGGAAACACGCGCGTTGAACTTGCGCGACGCAGCGGCTTTAAGCAGTTGAGCGAAAAAACCTCATATTCACAGTTGGAGAGACACCCATGAAATTTGAAGGCATCTACACCCCGGCAATCACCCCGTTGACCGCCACTGGCCAGATCGACAGCGCAGCCTTCGCAGACGTGCTGGAATACCTGATTGAGTCCAAGGTGCACGGCATCATTATCGGTGGCTCCACCGGCGAGTACTACGCGCACACCGCCCAGGAGCGCATCGACCTGGCGGCCCACGCCAAGGAAGTCATCGGCAACCGCGTTGCGCTGATCGTCGGCACCGGCGCCATCCGCACCGAAGACTCGGTGGAATATGCCAAGGCTGCCCGCGCCATCAAGGCCGATGCGATCCTCGTCGGTTCGCCGCCGTACGCGTTGCCCACCGAACAGGAAAACGCCATCCACGCCTTGGCCGTGGACCAGGCCGCGGGCTTGCCGATCATGCTCTACAACTACCCGGGCCGCATGAGCGTGAGCATGGGCGACGAGTACTTCAAGGCCGTGTCCGCCTCGAAAAACGTCGTGGCCATCAAGGAAAGCTCGGGCGACATGGGCCAGGTCCATCGCCTGGCCACTCAATACCCGAACATCGCGCTGTCCTGCGGCTGGGATGACCAGGCCCTTGAGTTCTTCGCCTGGGGCGCCCGCAGCTGGGTGTGTGCCGGCTCCAACTTCGTGCCCCGTGAACACATCGCGCTGTACGAGGCGTGTGTGGTCGAAAAAGACTTCGACAAAGGCCGCAGGATCATGGGCGCGTTCATGCCGCTGATGGACTTCCTCGAAGGCGGCAAATTCGTCCAGGCGATCAAGGCCGGGTGTGCGTTCAACGGCCTGCGCACCGGCAGCGTGCGTGCGCCGCTGCAACCGCTGTTCGAAAACGAGAAACACGCGCTGGAGACCGTCATTACCGACCTCAAGCGTAACGTCGCACACATTGTCGGAGGTGCATGATGACCCATCTGCTCAGCGCCGCCGAATACGCGGCCATTGCCCAGGACATCCGGTTCCCGACCACGTCCTTCATCAACGGCGCGGCCCATACCTCGGGTTCGGGCAAGACGTTTACCACCACCAACCCGGCAACCGGTGACGTGCTGGCTGAAATCACCGCGTGCAACAGCGACGACGTGGACTACGCCGTGGCCTCGGCCAAGCAGGCGTTTGACGATGGGCGCTGGCACACCCTCAGCCCGGGCACGCGCAAGAAAGTTCTGCTGCGTTTTGCCGACCTGCTGGAGCAGCATTCCCACGAACTGTCCGTGCTCGAAAGCCTGGACAGCGGCAAGCCGGTGCGTGAGTGCCAGCTGACCGACGTGCCGGAAACCATCCACATGATCCGCTGGCACGCCGAGCTGATCGACAAGATCTACGACAACACCGCGCCAGTGGGCAATGACGCGCTGACCCTGGTGGTGCGCGAAGCCATCGGCGTGGTCGGCCTGGTGCTGCCGTGGAACTTCCCGCTGCTGATGCTGGCCTGGAAAATCGCGCCGTCCCTGGCCGCTGGCTGTTCCATCGTGGTCAAGCCGGCCAAGGAAACCACCCTGACGGCGCTGCGCGTGGCCGAGCTGGCGTCCCAGGCCGGCATCCCGGACGGCGTGTTCAACGTGGTGTCCGGTGGTGGCCGTGAAGTGGGCGAGCCACTAGGGCGTCACATGGACGTCACCATGGTCAGCTTCACCGGCTCCACCGACACTGGCCGTCTGTTCCTGCAATACGCGGCCGAATCCAACCTCAAGCGCATCGTGCTGGAGCTGGGGGGCAAGAACCCCGCCGTGGTCATGAACGACGTGGCCGACCTCGACCTGGTGGCGGGGCACATCGTCAACGGCTCGTTCTGGAACATGGGCGAGAACTGCTCGGCGTCGTCACGCCTGATCGTCCACGCCGATATCAAGGACGCGCTGCTCAAGCGCATTGGCGTGCAGTTGCAAGGCTGGAAGATGGGCAGCCCGCTGGACCCGGACAACCGCCTGGGCTCGATGGTCAGCCGGGCGCATTTCGACAAAGTCAGCTCGTACCTGGTGCAGGCCGGCAACGAGAACCTGCAGGTGGTCTTCGGCGGCAAGACCGAGGATGACATCTACGTGCAACCCACAGTGGTCGATGGGGTTGGCGCAGACAGCGTGCTGTTCAAGGAGGAGATCTTCGGCCCGGTGCTGACCGTCACCACCTTCACCACGCTGGAAGAGGCTATCGCCCTGGCCAACGACACCATCTACGGCCTGGCCGCGTCGGTGTACACCGACAACCTGCGCAACGCGATCAAGCTGTCCCGTGCGATCCGCGCCGGCATTGTCACCGTCAACTGCTTCGGTGAAGGCGATGCCTCGACACCGTTTGGTGGCTACAAGCAGTCCGGGTTCGGCGGGCGTGACAAGTCCATCTGGGCCCACGACCAGTACACCGAACTCAAGACCATCTGGATCGACGTGTCCGAAAGTTAAAAAAACAGGCGCCCCTTTACAAAGCTCCACGCAAGCGGCGATGGGGGCGCCTTCCTTTCAACCGGGTCAACAATAAGAAGTCCACGGCCCTGCTCGTTTTCTCGAAGCCCTTTCATGACTGCCTATCGTACTGCCCTGACTTCTGCCCATGTCACTGCCATTCTGTTTGGCCTGACCGGTATTTTTGGCGCGCTGATCCACGCCAGCGCCAGCGTCATCACCTTTGGTCGCGCGGCCTTTGCCATGCTGGCCCTGGGGCTGTTTGCGCGCTTGCAAGGCCGTGCGCTGCTGCGCGGCCTGACCCTCAGGAAACTCTTGGTCTACGGACTTTCGGGGCTGATGCTGGCCGCGCACTGGGTGACGTTCTTCATCGCGATCAAAGTGGGCGGCGTTGCCGTCGCCACCTTGGGTTTTGCCAGCTTCCCGGCGTTCATCGCCTTGCTCGACATGGCGGTATTTCGTGATCGACCGCACCTGGCCGAAGCGCTGTTGCTGCTGCTGGTGACCTTCGGCCTGGTGCTGGTGACTCCCTCGTTCGAGGTGGCCAACCAGGGCACCGTCGGGCTGTTGTGGGGCATCGCCTCCGGACTCTCGTTTGCCTTGCTGGCGATCACCAACCGGCGTGCCACTGATGGTCGCAACGGTGTCCAGGTGGTGTTCTGGCAAAACACAACCGTGGCCGTGGTCATGGCCCCGTTTGCCCTCGCCGACCTGCCGGGCATCGGCTCGCTCGACTGGCTCAACCTCGCCATCCTGGGCGTGCTGTGCACGGCGCTGTCCCAGGCGTTGTTCGTCAAGAGCCTCAAAGGCCTCAACGCACGCAGCGCCGGCATGATCATCTCGCTGGAGCCGGTCTACGCCATTGCCTGTGCCTGGTGGTTGTTCCATGAAGCGCCGTCTTCGCGGATGCTGGCCGGCGCCGCGCTGATTGTGCTGGCAATAGTGCTATCCGCCCAGGCCGAAAAGTCCCACCCAACCCCCAACTTGTAGTGAGCGGGCTAGCCCCGCGCCGCGGTGTACCTGACGCCTAAGGTTCATCTGACACACCGCGGCGCGGGGCAAGCCCGCTCACTACAAGCCCTCGGGGTTGGCATCCTGTTGCTGTAGCGCATCCGCCAGAAAATCAAGAAACACCCGTACCCGTGGCGGCAGGTGGCGGCGGCTGGGGAACACGGCGTTGAGAAACAGGTAGTCGTTGGCATAAGGCTCCAGCAGGGCAATCAGGCGACCGTCGCGCAGGTCGTCCTGAATATCCCACAACGCCTTGAGCACTATGCCGCTGCCGCCCACCGCCCAATCATGGATCACCTCGGCGTTGTTGCTGAGCAGGGTGCCCTTGATCTGCACCTCCAGCCCATGGCCGTTTTCCTGGAAGGTCCAGCGATCAAAGATACGCCGGCCACGCACCAGGCGCAGGCAGTCGTGGTGCAGCAGGTCCTGGGGCGTCTGCGGCGTGCCGTGCTGCGCCAGGTAGTCAGGTGACGCGCACACCACGCGGCGGCTGGACAGCAGGCGGCGGCTGACCATGCCGGTGTCGCTGGGGTTGTCGGTCAACAGGCCTACATCCAAGTCGTCACCCGCTACGTCGGCGGGTGAATCGGAGAGCAGCAGTTCTACGGTGATACGCGGGTAGCGTCTGGAAAACTCGGCAATCAGCGGTGCAATTCGCCGTCGGCCGATTTCCAGGGGCGCACCTACGCGGATATGCCCGTGGGGCGTCTCCAGCCGTGTGCCCACTTCGGCCACCGCCGCGTCCAGCTCGTCGAGAATGAACAGCCCGCGCTCATGCAGCAGCGCGCCTTCTTCCGTCAGGCTGAAATGCCGTGAACCCCGGTTGATCAACCGCACCCCCAGGCGGCTTTCCAGCCCCGCCAGGCGCCGGCTCACGGCAGGCAGCGAACTGTGCAGGCGCCGCGCCGCCTCCGACAGGCTGCCCGCCGCCACGATGCGCACGAACAACCGCAGGTCACTGATCTCGTCCGCCATACCTTCCTTCCTGTTTTTGCAAGGATGCCTTGATTTTTTAACGGCTATTCAGCCGCTCGCGTGCTCATCAGACTGCCACCAAACCCGCTCTTAGCAAAGCCTTGAGCCCGATTCTGTTCATCTAGCGAGCCTCACCGTGAGCCATCTCAACTCTCACTCCGAAGACACTTCTGTTTCCACTGGGCGCAAACAATGGGCGCGCCTTGCGCTGTTTCTGGTCGCCTTTGTAATCATCGTCCTGGTGCTGCTTCAAGGGTTTCATTACTGGCGCAATGGGCGCTTTATCGAAAGCACCGACGACGCCTACATCAAGGCCGATTCCACCGTGATCGCGCCCAAGGTCGGCGGTTACATCAGTGCGCTGCCGGTCAACGACAACCAGCCGGTCAAGGCTGGCCAACTGCTGGCGACCATTGACGACCGCGACCTGCGCAACGCCCTCGACGACGCCCGTGCCAACGTCACGGCGGCAACGGCGGCCGTTGCGCAACTGGACGCCCAGGTGGTCGCGCAGGCGTCGATGATTCGCCAGGCCGACGCCCGCGTGGCGGCTGCCTCGGCGACGTTGAGCCTGTCGCGGCGCAACGACACGCGACGCCAGGCAATGGCCCGGGTCGGCTTTGGTTCCAACGAACAGGCCGATAACGCCGCTACCGACGCCAAGGCGCAGACCGCCAACCTGGAGGGGTTGCAGGCTGCTGCGCTGAGTGCCCGCCAGCACGTGGATGTTCTTGCCCGCCAGCGAGAGCGTGCAGTGGCGCGCCGGGACGCTGCCCAAGCCCAGCGTAACCAGGCCGAACTGAACCTGAGCTACACCCGCGTGGTGGCGCCGGTGGATGGCACCGTCGCGGCGCGTAGCGTGCGCACCGGGCAATTCGTCCAGCCGGGCACCCAGTTGATGGCGCTGGTGCCCCTGGCACAGGTGTATGTGGTCGCCAACTTCAAGGAGACCCAGTTGCTCAATGTGCACCCCGGCGAGTCGGTGCGGGTCAGTGTCGACACCTTTCCCGACCATGATCTAAGCGCCACCGTCGACACCCTGGCCCCGGCCAGCGGCGCGGAATTCAGCTTGCTGCCACCGGACAATGCCACGGGCAACTTCACCAAGATCGTGCAGCGGATCCCGGTGAAAATCCTGTTCAACGACGCGGGTGAACTGGCTGGGCGCCTGCGTCCCGGCATGTCCGTGACCGCCGCCATCGATACCCGGGCGCCACGCCATGAACCATGATCCTGTGAGCCTGCGCACCTGGGTGGCGGTGGTCGGCGCCGCGCTCGGCGCGTTCCTGGCGATCCTCAATATCCAGATAGTCAGCTCGTCCCTGAGCGATATCCAGGGCGCCATCGGTGCCGGCTCGGATGAAGGCGGCTGGATCACCACCGCCTACTTGGTCGCCGAAATCATCGTGATCCCCATGAGCGGCTGGCTGGCGCGGGTGTTCTCGACGCGCACGTACTTGCTGACCAACACCGTGCTGTTCCTGATCCTCACCGTGGCCTGCGCCTTTACCAAAAACCTCGGGCAGATGATCGTGGTGCGGGCCATGCAGGGCTTCGCCGGGGGCGTGCTGATTCCCTTGGCGTTCTCCATCATCATGACGCGCCTGCCGCCGTCCAAGCATGCGATCGGCCTGTCGATCTATTCGGTCTCGGCGATCTTCGCCCCCTCCATCGGGCCGGTGATCGGCGGCTACTTCAACCAGACCTTCGGCTGGCAGTCGATCTTCTACGTCAACCTGCTGCCCGGCTCGATCATGCTCGGCCTGTTGTGGTTTGCCCTGGACGCCGAACCGCGCCAGTTGCACCTGCTGCGCACGGGTGACTGGTGGGGCATCCTCAGCATTGCGATTGGCCTGGGTTGCCTGGAAACGGTGCTGGAGGAGGGCGAGAAAGACGACTGGTTCGGCTCGCCCTTTATCGTGCGCCTGAGTGTGATCGCAGCGGTGGCCCTGAGCGTGTTTGTGTGCGTGCAACTGCGTCGGCGCAATCCGCTGCTGCAATTGCGCCTGCTGGCGCGGCGCAACTTCGGCCTGGGCACCATGGCCAACTTCTTCTTTGGCCTGTCGATGTACACCTGGGTGTACATCATTCCGCTGTACCTGGCGCGTATCCATGGCTACAACTCCGAGCAGGTTGGCTATGTGCTGATCTGGATCGGCATCCCGCAATTGCTGATGCTGCCGCTGGTGCCCGCGCTGATGCGGCGTTTCGACCCGCGCAAGCTGGTGGCGGTGGGGTACCTGATCCTGATCGGCGGCAGCTTGCTGGCCACCCACCTGTCGATGAGTTTTGCCGGCCCGCAGTTCATCGCCTCCAGCCTGATCCGCGCCCTGGGCCAGGTGCTGGTGATGACGCCACTGTCGGCCATCGCCGTGGCGGGGATCGAGCGCGAACACGCAGGCTCCGCCGCCGCGCTGTTCAATATGACCCGCAACCTCGGCGGCGCCATCGGCATTGCGGTGTTGCAGACCTTCATGAGCAACCGCGGCAAGTACCACTCCGACGTGATCACCCCGCAGGTGTCGTTGCTCAATGACGCCACCCGACAACGGCTCGATGCGTTGACCCAGTGGTTTCTTGCGCGCGGCATCAGCGACCCGGAACTGGCGCGGCACCAGGCCATCGTCGAGGTGGGCCGGTTGATCCGCCGCGAGGCGTCGATCCTCGCGTTCAGCGACACCATCATTTTGCAGAGTGCGTTGTTGGGGCTTGCTTTCCTCGCCGTGCTTTTGCTGAAAAAAACCAGAACCGGCAACACCGGCGAGGCGCACTGACATGAATACTTCCTTCACACCCTACACCCTGTTGCTGTTAAGCCTGGCGCTGGCCGGCTGCACGGTCGGCCCGGATTACTCGGCACCCCAGCCACCCGAAGAGCAACACTACCTCGCCGATCCTCGGCAGGAAGCGCAACTCAATGAAGGCCAAGCGCTGCGTGAAGATTGGTGGACCTTGCTGGGCTCCCCCGACCTCAACCGCACCGTCGACCGCGCCCTGGCGCAGAACGGATCGCTGGTGATCGCCCGCGCCAACCTCGCCAAAGCCCGGGAAGGCGTGGCGATGGCCGACGGTGGGCGATTACCGCAGGTCGATGCCGGCGCCAGTGCGGGTCGGACCAAGGTCGGCGCCACGGCGTTCGGGCCACAGGCCGAAGACTTCCCGTTGTTCTCGGCCTATGGCGGCGGGCTGAGCGCGACCTATGACCTGGACCTGTTCGGCGGCGAGCGGCGTCAAGTGGAAATGGCCTCGGCCAATGTGCAGGTAGAACAACAGGCACTGAAAGCAGCGCGCCTGGAAGTCGCCGGCAACAGCGTGGGCGCCGCGCTGCGCATGGCCGTGCTGAACGGGCAGGTGCAGGCCATCACTTCGGTGATCGAGGCCGATCAGCAGACCCTCGACCGCGTGAAACAGGCGGCCAAGGCTGGCGTGGCTTCAACCCTGGATGTGAGTTTGGCGCAAAGCCAGCTCGACCGAGACCGCGCACGCCTGCCGGTGCTGGCCCAGACGTTGGCGGTCAATCGCGGCGCGTTGACCACACTGGTCGGTGCCACCGAAACGCGCTGGACCGCACCGGACTTTGACTTGGCCTCCCTCCAACTGCCCGAGCATGTCCCGGTGGCCGTCCCTTCCGAGCTGGTGCGCCTGCGCCCGGATATCCGGGCTGCCGAGGCCCGTTTGCAGGCGGCCAACGCCTGGGTCGGGGTGACCACGGCAGACCTGTACCCGCACCTGACCCTGAGCGCCAGCCTGAGTGACGAAGCCTTGTTTTCCGGCCCCGCCAGCTCTGCCTGGAACCTGCTCGGCGGGCTGGCCGGCCCGGTGTTCCATGGCGGCACGTTATCGGCGCGCCAACGGGCGGCCGAAGACGCCTATCAGGGCGCATTTGCGGCGTATCAGCAGACGGTGTTGCGTGCGTTCCAGCAGGTCGCCGTCAGCCTCCACGGCCTGCAAAACGCCGCGGATGAGGCACGTGCCGAGCAACAGGCCCTCGACTCGGCGACTGCTGCGCTGCGCCTGACCCAACAGGCGTATCACGTGGGCAGCGCTGGCCTGCTGCAAGTGGTGCAGGCCCAGCGCACTCAACAACTGGCGCAACTGAGGTGGGTGCAAGCCCGTGGAAACAGGTACCAGGAGACCGTCAACCTGTTCCTGGTCCTGGGCGGTGGTCATGCCTGAGACTGTAGTGAGCGGGCTTGCCCCGCGCGGCGGTGTGTCAGGTAACCCCGATGCGTCTGACACACTGTCGCGCAGGGCAAGCCCGCTCACTACAAAGCGAGGGCGTACGGGCGCAATGGTTGTTCGGCTGGCGGGCGGGGGCGTCCGGGAATCGCGTCAATCAGTTCACGGGTGTACGCATGGGTAGGGTGGCTGAAAATCTGCTCCACCGACCCCTGTTCAACCACCTGCCCATGGCGCAACACCAACACCCGGTGCGCAAAGTTGGCGACCACCGACAGGTCGTGGGACACCAGCACGTAGGCCATGCCCATCTCCCGTTGAAGTTCTTCCAGCAACTCAAGAATGCGCGCCTGCACCGACACGTCCAGCGCGCTCACTGGTTCATCGAGCAGCAGCAGGTCGGGCTTGAGCGCCAGTGCGCGGGCGATGGCGACCCGTTGGCATTGGCCTCCGGACAACTCGCGGGGCAGGCGGTCGAGAAAGTTGACGGGCAGGTGCACCCGGTCGATCAGTTCGCGCGCGGCCTGTTCCAGGGCTGCGCCCTTTAGCCGTCCAAACGACACCAGCGGTTCCACAATGCTGTCGAACACCGTGAAGCGCGGATCGAGGGCGGCGAATGGGTTCTGTTGCACCAGCTGGATGCGCTGGCGCAGCGGGCGGAAGTCACGCCAGCTCAGGTCGGTCACATCCTGCTGCTCGAACAGGACCCGGCCCCGGGTCGGTTTCTCCAGACCCAGGGCGATGCGCAGCGCGGTGCTTTTGCCCGAGCCGGATTCGCCGACGATGGCCAGGGTCTGGCCGGGGTAAACGTCCAGGCTGAGGTTTTCCAGCGCCAGGAACGTCGCGGCCTCACCTTTGACCTTCGGCAGGCTGAACGTCTTGGCCACGTTGCGCAGGCTCAGGATCGGCGCCTGGATATGAGGCACGCTGGGCAACGGCTCGCGGCGCCTGGCGAAGGCCGGTGCGGCGGCGATCAAGGCGCGGGTGTAGTCGTGGCGGGGCGCCTGCAGGATCTGGCGCGGCGGCCCTTGCTCCACCAACTCGCCTTGTTTCATCACCAGTATCCGGTCGGCGCGGTCGGTGGCCACGCCCAGGTCATGGGTGATGATCAACAAGGAAATCCCGCGTTCACGCACCAGGCGTTGCAGGTGGTCGAGGATCTTGCGTTGCACGGTGACGTCCAGCGCGCTGGTGGGTTCGTCGGCGATGATCAGGCGCGGGTTGCCGGCCAGGGCGATGGCGATCAGCACACGCTGGCGCATGCCCCCGGACAGCTCGTGAGGGTACTGGCGGGCGCGCAGTACCGGCTTGTCGATGCCCACCTGTTGCAGCAGATCGACGACGTCGGCATCCACGCCGGGGTAGCGCCGCCCCTTGGCCAGGATCACGGCCTCGGCAATCTGCTGGCCGATGCGCAAGGTCGGGTTCAGGCTGACCATCGGGTCCTGGGGCACCAGGCCAATGGTGCGCCCGCGCAGTTGGCGTTTCTGGCGGTCGCTGGCGCGGGTCAAATCGTGGCCGTCCACCCACAGCGCTCCGTCGGTGATGCGGGCGTTGTCCGGCAACAGGCCGAGGATGGCATTGGCCAGGGTCGACTTGCCCGAACCCGACTCGCCGACAATCGCCACCGTCTCGCCCTGGGCCAGTGCAAACGACAGGTTGCGCACGGCCGGGTTGGCCTGGCCGCCTGAGTGGTAGCTCACGTCGAGCTGACGCACATCGATCAACAGGGGAAGGGGGCTCATCGGCGATGCTCCTCAAACGTGCGGGCAATGTGGTTAAGGCTGAAGACCACCGCCACCAGGAACAGGCCGGGCAGCAGGGACACCCAGGGGGCGGTGATCAGGAAGTGCCGGCCGTTGGCGATCAAGGTGCCCCATTCTGCTGCCGGAGGCGCCGCGCCGAAGCCAAGAAAACTCAAGCCGGCCGTGGCGAGGATCGCGGCACCGAAGTCCAGCGTCGCGAGCACCGCCACCGGTCCCCAGGCGTTGGGCAGGATGTGCCGCAGCAAGGTCCGCGCCCAACTGGCGCCGCCCAGGCGGGCCGCTTCCACGTAGGGCAGGGTCTTGACCCGCAGCACTTCGGCGCGGGTGGTGCGCGCAAACCCCGGGATGATGCCGACGCCCACCGCAATGGCCACCGGCACGGTGCCAAAACCGATGGCCGTGACAATGGCCAAGGCCAGCAGCAGGCCGGGCAGGGCCAGCAGCACGTCGATAAAGCGCATGATCACCGCGTCAATGCGGCCCCCGGCAAAACCCGAGAAGATGCCCAGCCCGAGCCCGCCCACCAGGGCGATACCCACCGCCAGGAACGCGGCCTGCACCGACAGGCTGGCGCCGTAGACCACCCGGGTGAACAGGTCGCGGCCTAGCTCATCGGTGCCGAACAGATGAGTCAGGTTCGGCGCGCGTAGCTTGTCGATTGGGGCCGTGGCGTAAGGGTCGAAGTGCGTCAGCCATTGCGGCACCACGGCGGCGACCAACGCGAATATCACGATCAGCAACGCCACGGTAAACCCCGGCCGGCGCAGCAGTGGCAGCACCACGGCGGTGACGCGTTGCAGGCGGCTGCGGCGTCTCCAGAGGGGCGCGGGAATACCGGTGTGACCCAGGTTGTGCTGGAGGATAGTCATGGTCTAGGACACCTTGGGTGTATGGGAGATGCGCGGGTCGAGCCAGGGGTAGAGCAAGTCCACCAGCAGGTTCACCAGCACAAAGGCTGCGGCGGACACCGCGACAATTGCCAGTACCACCGGAATGTCCTGGCGCAACACCGCTTCCTGGGCCAGGCGGCCAATGCCAGAACGGGCGAAGATGGTTTCCACCAGCACCGCGCCGGACACGGTGTTGCCCACCTGCAGGCCGATCAGCGTGAGGATCGGCAGCGCGGCATTCTTGAACCCGTGGCGTGCCTGCACCTGAGCCCGGCTTAAACCCTTGGCGTAGGCGGTGGTGATGTAGGACTCCTGCCACACCCCCTGGAAACTGCGCTGCAGCACCTGCGCGTACACTGCCGCACTGGGAATCGCCAGGGTGACCGCCGGCAGCACCAGGCTCTCGACCCCCCGGCTGCCGGTGGCGGGGAACCAGCCCAGGCCAAAGGCGAACACCTGGATCAGCAGCAAGCCCATCCAGAACACCGGCACCGAAAACCCCAGCGATGGCAACCGCGCCAACGCCACTTTCAACGGCCGCCAGCGCACATACGCCGCCAGGTAAGCCAGCCCGATGCCGCCGACCAGCGACAACACAATCGCCAGGCCTGCCAGGGACAGCGTCTGCGGCAGGCGTTCGGCGAGCAGTTCGGCCACCGGGCGATTCAGCGACAGCGACTGGCCGAAATCCCCGTGCAAGGCGCCCAGCAGCAGGTTGAAGTACTGCTCGAACACGCCTTTGTCCAGGCCGTAATAGGCGCGGGCCTTGGCCAGGTCTTCCACCGACAGCGCGTCGGCTTCCATGCCCGACGCGCTGAGCATGATGGACAGCGTGTCACCCGGCAGCAGATAGAGGATGAAGTAGGTGATGCTATAAGCCCCCCACAACACCAGCATGGCCTGGCCCACGCGGCCGATCAGGTAGCGGGTCATGGCTGGCCGACCTCGATATCACCCAGCAGCGCAAAGCCCTCGGCGGTCCACTGGAAGTTTTTCACCCGTGGCGACGTCGCGGCCTGCCACACGCGTTCGTACACCGGGAACGCCGCGCCTTCGTCGATCAGCAAATCCTGCAAGTCACCGTAGGCCGCAGCGCGTTGCGAGCTTTGGGTGGCCGTAATGCCGGCGTCGAACAAGCCCTTGGCCTTGTCGAGCACCTGGGGCTCGTAAATGTTGGTGGCCAGGGTTGCGCTGTTGGCGGTGCGCGGGTCGAGGATGGTTTGCAGGATGATCGGGTCGGCGCGGGTCATGTAGTTGATCGACAGGTCATAGTTGCCTGACGAGTTGTTGGCGATCCACTCGGCCCGCGTGACGACGCTGAGCTTCAGGTCGATCCCGACCTTGCGCAGTTGGTCCTGGATCAGCACATCGCCGGCGGTTTCGGCGGGGCTGATGTTATAGCTCAGGCTCAGGCGCTTGCCGTTCTTCTGGCGGTAGCCGTCGGGACCCTTGGCCCAGCCGGCCGCGTCCAGCAGCTGTTCGGCACCTTGGGGGTCGTAGGCCAGTTTGGCGCCCTGGCTTTTGAAGTAGGGCGTGGTCACGTCAAAGATGCCGTCCACCACCGGGAATTCGGCGTTGTACACGGTGCTGGCGTAGCTCTTGCGGTCGATGGCTTTTTGCACGGCCAGGCGCACTTGCTTGTCGGCGAGCAGGCGTTCGCCCCGGGTGTTGGGGTACAGGTTGAGCGCCGGGCCCGGCAGCGAACGGCTCTGGATGGTCGCGCCCTTGGACTGGAACAGCTTGAGGTCGACTTCGGAAAACGGGTTGCGCGGCCACAGGATGTCAGCCTTGCCTTGCAGGAACAGGCCGTTGCGCACGCTCTCTTCGGGGATGTAGCTCACGTCCACCGTATCCAGATGGGCTTCACCCTGGTTCTTCATGTTGGCCGACGCCCAGGCGTAGCCCTTGCGTTTGGTCAGGTGCGCGCCGACTTCGGGGGTGTAGCTGGCGAGCACGAAGGGCCCTGTACCGATGATCTTGCCCAGGGAGCGCTCCTTGGCGCTGAGGGCATAGGAGGCGGGCGCCAGGATCGACAGGTTGGTGGTGGAGGTGGCTTGCAGGAACCCCGCGTTGGGCTTGGCCAGCACCAGTTTGACGGTGAAGTCATCAACCACTTCGGCGTGGTCGTAGCCCGCCAGGTAGGTCGCGCCGAACGTCGCCGGCAGCTCGGTGGCCAGGGCCTTGTCGCTGTCGAAGGCGGTTTTCACCGCCTTGGCATCGAAGCGTTCGCCATTGCTGAAGGTCACGTCCGTGCGCAGGTGGAAGGTGTAGGTCAGGGCGTCGTCGCTCACCTCCCAGCTTTTGGCCAGCCAGGGGATGATCTTGCCGCTCTGCGGGTCTTGGTCGGTCAGTGACTCGGCGACATTGCGCAGCAGCACCCGGTGTTCCAGCCAGTAGACCTGGAATGGATCGACGCTGACCAACGTGGTGTTGTCGCCAAAAAACGCGATGCTCAGGGTTTTGCTGGCCTGGGCCTGGTCACCCGAAGGTGAGCAGCCCACCAGGCTCAGTGCCAGGGCGCAGGACGCCAGCAGGCGGCTCGGTACAGTGGATCTCGTCAAAGGGATGCCCTCACGTGGCGATTGCGCTTAGAAGTCGTAGGCCAGCTTGGTGTACCAATAGCCGCCGCCCGGATAGAACGGCGGGTTGCCATAAGGCGCCAGGCCCAAGTTGCTGTACACGGCGTGCCGGTCGGGGCGCACGTCGAAGATATTGGTGCCGCCGACGCTCACGGTGAGGTGGTCGACGAAGGTGTAGCTGACGTCCAGGTCGGTGATCCATTTGGCGCCGAAGCTGCGGTCGCCCGTGGGGTTGACCGCCAGGGTCTTCACCGCGCCGTAGCGGCTGGTTTGCAGGTTGACCGCGAGGTCATCGACCTTCCAATTAGCACCCAGAATCCACTTGGTCTTGGGGGTGGCATCAGTCAGGTCGCCCTCGCGATCGCGGCCCACCAAAGTGACGCCGGAGTTGGCGAGCGCGCCGGGAGTGTCGCGGGTGCCTTCGATGGTGGTCTTGTTCCAGTTGAAGCCCAGGCTCCAGCGCACTGACCCCCAGGCATCCAGCGGCGTGGTGTGGTCGGCGACCACATCCAGGCCTTTGGTGCGGGTGTCGAAGGCGTTGGTGTAGTAGTTGACCCAGGTGCCGCTCGGCACGCCTTGGGCGGTGAGGATGTTGTTGATCACGCCGTTGCCACGGTCGTAGATGTTGCTGGTCAGGGCGATGCGGTCATCGATATCGATGAGGTAGGCGTCGGCGGTGATGCTGGTACGGGGTGCGGGCTCCCAGGTCAGGCCCAGCCCCAGGTTGCGTGACTTCTCCGGCTTGAGGTCATCACCGCCGAGGGCCTTGGCCAGGTTGCTGCCCGACGGCGTCAGGCGGGTGACAGCGGGCACCACGTTGCCGTTGGCGTCGATGGCCACCCGGTTGTCGGCGACGGTGTAGCCGATCTGCGTCAGCGATGGCGCGCGAAACCCGGTGCCGACGGTGCCGCGCACGGCCACGGTGTCGGTCAGTTCATAGCGTGAGTTCACTTTCAGGCCGAAGGTGTTGCCTGAGTCATCGTCGTAATGCTCGATGCGCCCGGCCACATCGAGGAACCAGCGCTCGGTCAGGTCGAAACCCAGGTCAAGGTAGCCCGCATAGTTGTTGCGGACCAGGTTGACCTCATCTTCCGGGCGAATTGTCACCGCCGCCTGCGCGCCCGAGGCGGCGGGGTAAGTGCCGGTGATATACGCGTCGGGCTCGCCGGCAAAGGTGCTGAAACGCTCCCAGCGATGTTCCAGGCCGGCCGACACCTGCACCGGAGGCGTCAGGTTGAATAGGCTGTCGTAGCGGCGGGTGAAATCGAGGTTGTTCACCCACTGGTCAAAACGGAAGGTGGCCAGGTTGTCGAACTGGGTCGGCGATGCCGTGCCCAGTGACGGGTTGATATTCAGGTCACTGGAATGGTGCACGGTGTTGCGCCCGTAGGTGGTGCTCAAGTCCCAGTTCCAGTCGGCGAGTTCGCCTTTGCCGCCGAACAGGAACTGGTAGTCCCGGTCCTTGATGTTGTTCAGCGGGAAGTAGCCATTGGGGAACACCTCGGGCACTGCCGCCGTGCCGGTGGGCAGGCGGAAGTAGTTGGCGGCCTCGGCGTCGCGTTCGCCGTAGGTGGAAAACGAGTACAGCGTCACGTCCTCCAGCGGCAGTTCGGCGTTGTAGGCCAGGTTGAACGCCTTGAGGTCGGGATCGCCGTTCTTGATCGCCACGCGGTCCCAGGCCGCTTCCTTGGCCGGGTCGCTGAAGGCGCGCACGGTGTTGTCGGCCTTGTCGTTCCACGAGGCGGCACCGCGTTTGCGGGCGTCGGCCGAGAAATGGAAAAAGCCCCGGTCACCCAGTTTGAAGCCCTGGTCGCCGGCCACCTTGATGGTTTCGCCCTGGCCGGAATACAACTGGCCGTAGCTGCTTTCCAGGTGCCCGCCGCTGGCCTCGGACTTGAGGATGATGTTGATCACCCCGGCCACGGCATCCGAGCCGTACTGGGCGGCGGCGCTGTCCTTGAGCACTTCGATATGGTCCACCGCGCTGACCGGGATCAAGTCGATGTCCACGGCATTCGCGCCGCTGTTATCGATGGAACCGCGCTGGCCGGTCGCGCCGTTATGGCGGCGTTTGCCGTTGACCAGCACCAAGGTGTAGGCCGGGCCCAGGCTGCGGTTGCTCAGCGGGCGGGTCACCGAGTTGTAGCCGGCAATGTTGGTGCCGAAGTTGAAGGACGGCAGCAGCTTGGCGATGGCTTCGGAGAGTTCAGCGCGGCCGGTCTTGAGCAGTTGCTCGCTGTTGATCACATCAATCGGTGCCGGGCTGTCAGCCACGGTGCGTTCCTGGCCACGCAGGCCGGTGGAGATCACGGTGACGGTGTCGAGCTTGGCGTCTTCGGTGGCCGCCTCGGCAAACGGCAGCGGGGCCGCGAGCAACAGGGAGCTGGTCAGCAGTGACAGGTGGAATTTACGGGTGGGGAGAGGGCGTGCGAGATCGGGCATGTCAGGAGTAATCCATCAGGATTGGCACTGGCCCTTGGTGCGGGTGCAGCTGGGAAACGGTGTGACATGAAAGTATTACTATAAGAAACTCGAGTGAAAGTCTTTTTTGGAATAAGCTAATTATTAATTAATGTGATTTTATGTTTTTATAAAATCACATATTTTTATTATCAATCACCTTGTAGTGAGCGGGCTTGCCCCGCGCGGCGGCGTATCAGGCACATCACATTACTTGACACACCACGGCGCGGGCTGCGGTCTGCCTGGCGCCTTGTATTCGGCTGACACACCGCCGCGCGGGGCAAGCCCGCTCACTACAATCAGAGGTCGATGCGGCGCAGTCTTCCGGTTAATGGCACAACGTTGCCATCCGGGGTCGGTAATGGCCGGCCCGTCAATCCCATGCCTTCACTCACCACCACTCCACCGGGCACCAGGCACAGGTTGGACGGTGTATCCAGCCCACGTGCCAGCACCTTCACGTCACCGTTGTGCAGGTCGCAGTCGAGCAGGCGCCCCGAGAATCGGGTAAAGCCGCCATGCAGGGTTTCGCCGTTCCAGTCAGGCGGCAACGGTTGTTGCAGGTGGCTGCACAGCTCCAGCACCAGCACATGGCCGTTGGTGCACAATGCCAGGCCGGTGGGCAGTTGCAGGCCGCTGATCAGCACCTCGATCTGCCCGCTGGCCGGGTGTACCCGGATCACCTGGCCGGCGTGGTCGGCAAAGTCGATGCCCTTGCGGGCCGGATCGCCGTGCAGTTCACCGGAGAACAGGCTGATCAACACCGCGTCGGTCTGCGGCTCATACACGAGGGTGACGGGCACCGCTTCCTGGCCCTGGTCCAGGCCAGGCAGTTGCACCCGCACACGCTCGTCTTCACCGTCGCCGAATTCCACCAGCTGGTTGGTATCGGGCTTGACCGCCAGCCAACTGCGTCGGGTCGGGTGGTAGCACAGCGCATTCAGGTTGCCCCGGCTGTGGTACACCGGTTCGGGCGGGCTGTATTGCAGGTCGAGCAACTTGGAACCGCCTATGTAATCGGTCTGGCTGGCCAGGCAACGCCCGCCACCACAGGCAATGTCCGACAGGCCCATGATTTCATCGCGCAGCATGCGCGCCTGCATGTTCATCGCACGAAAGCCCTGGGCCAGGGGCTCCCCCGGAAGGTAGGCGCCGGGTCGTTCAGGGTCGGGGTGCAACAGGCTGATGCGGCCACTGAAGGTCTGGTCCGGCAAGCCCGAGCCGGCCTCGGCCAGCAACAGGCTGCCGTCGGGTTGCAGGCACAGGCCACGGGGGTTGAGCAGGCCTTCGGCGATCAGCGTGCTGGGGCGCAGGGTTTCGCTGGGCTGCGCGGGTATACGTAGCGTCATGGCGGTGTCCTCCTACTGCGGCGGTTGCCAAGGGGTTTGGGTGAGGTAGGCACTCAACAGGGCGCGCTGTGACGGCGACATCGAACGCACCACCGGCATGTACAGCGTGGTGCCTTTGTACACATCCGCGATGCGCGCGAGGATCGCGTTTTTCGCGCCCATGACCGCATCCGGCTTGTTCAATGCGACGTAGCGCGACATGGCGGGGAAGGCCAGGTAGTGAAAGCGCAGGACGTGGGGGTAGACCATGTCCCAGGTGATGAGCGTACCGGCCGGGATACCGAAGTCGGTCTGGGCGTATTTGCGAAAGCTGGTGAAGTAGCCACTGCTGTCGAGCCCGTTGGCGGTGCAGTTCAACGCGACGAAACCCGCCTGGGCTTCGCTACCCGGCTTGAGGGCCACAGGGACACTGATCGAGCGTTGGCCGGCCTCCACCGTCAGCGTGGCGGGGAAATCGAGAAACTCGTAGTCCTGCGGGGCGGTGTACAGCGCCGGTGGCGATTGTTCAATACTGATCGCTGTGGCAGCGGGCACCGGACCGCCCAGGTAGCGAACCTGCAACGTGATCGACAGGCCGTCAGGGTAGTCCTCGAGGTAGACGTTACGCAGATCGCCGTACACCCGGTACTCCGATTCGAGGGCCTGCAGGGTCGAATCATCGACGGTACCCGGGGCATTGACCGCCAGGGCCGACGTCTGCGCAGCTTGCTGCTGGGTGGCACTCAGGGGCAGGTCGACGATGCCGCCATACACGTAGTAGTCAACCAGTGGGCTGCTCGTTGGGTCGAGCGTGGTGAGCTGAGTGGTGCCAGCGGTAATGCTGACAGGGCCGTAATTCGCATTCGGCCCGATGGGGCTGGTGATGTCGGTACGGTCAGCGCGGAAGGTTTGCTTGGGGATGAGGTTGACCATGTCGATGCTCAGCAGGCCGTTGCTGGCAAGCTCCGCATAGGCGGCATTGTCCGTGTCCTGGTTGATCAATTGGCGACCGGGTTGACAGTTCAACGGCTCATTGGCAAACGCCGGTGCCAGTGTGCCGATGACCCGGCCGATGCTCGGGTTGGGGTCATTTTTGTTGGCCGCATAGTCGGCGTTCAGTTCGGCCGTGGTCATCTTGGGGCACATTTCGAACATCACGAAGCGCAGCACGATCCCCGTCGCCCCGGGTGCCTCGATGATCGATTTGAGGCCCGCGCTGTTGCGGTTCCATTGGACAATGCTACTCAGCGGGAACGTCAACTGGAACGTACCGCTGGCATGGAACGAGCCGGGTGCGTCCATGGTGTTTGGCTTGAGCACTCGGGTCTGCACGTCGAAACTGCTGCACACGGTGTTGCAGTGAATCAGTAACTGGAGGTCGTCATCGGTGCCTATTTGCAGGCCGCCGACGAAGATCTGGGTGGTGGTCGACGCTGTCGGGTCCAGGTCTACCATCATCGGACCGGTGAAAGGCCCCTGGCCGGTAACCGGGTCCACCGATCCAAGCAGGCCGATCGGCTGGCCAACGAGGTCACCGCTGGTGCTGACGCTGCCCGGGCTGCCCTGGGAGCTGACCAGGGCGTTTTCCATGAAGACCTGATGGTCTCCGAAGTGGTTCCAGCCGCCGAGGGTATAGCGCACCGCACTCGGGGTATCGATCATGGCGTTCAGTTCGTCATCGCTGTAAGCCTCGGCCTGGGGGGCCACGATAGAACGCGCCAGGTCAAACACCGGCCAACCGTTGTCCGCGTTCTGGGGCAGGCACGGGGTGTTGTTCGACACGCTGACGTCGGTGGTGATACCGCCCCAGAAATTCAGGCGGGGTCCGTTGAGGATACTCATGATCTATTCCTTGATCTGGGAAGGGGTGGCGCCCGGTGTTTGGGCGAATTTGAACAGGTAGGAGTAGTCGGACTTGATCGCGCTCTTGGGCGGCGTCGCCATCGAATGGCACGCCATGCAACTGCTGGTGGGCTGGATATAGCTTTCCATGGTCACGTTGGCTGACAGCGTGGGGGTGGGCGTGCCCATCGGGTTGCCGATCATGTTGGGGTTGAGCGGCCGCTGGGTGGTGATCAGCTTGTAGTACTTCAACGGGCTGTTTTGCAGGCCAGGGTCGGCGCGGTAGGTGGCGTTGACCGTGTCGGTGGCGCTATCAATGGCAGTGACACGGGTCAGCGGGTCGGGTGTCTGGAACGTGGTGCCGTTCACCGGCACGCACACCGGATGCGCCCCTTGGGTGTTCCAGTTGCACGGCGATTGGTTGACGGTGGTGGCGGCCGGGTCGTAGTAGCTGCCGTTGGTTGATAGGTCGGCCGGCACATTGTCGATTTGCTCGAAGGTCGACCACACCCACTGCGGGTAACCGACGGGCTTGGTGATGATGTGCAGCCCCACCAGCCCCAGGAGTTGCTGGGCGACTCCGTTGGGCTTGCCTTGGGCGTCGAACGTGGTCACCTGCGCGATCATGTTCAGGTAGCGGCTGGCATTGTCCTTGGACGTGAGGATGCGCCAGCTGGATTTGACCTCGATGACCCCGTTGGGGAACTTGATGCTGCTGGCGTTGGACACCACGTCCGCGTTGTAGAAGTTGTTGGCGACGATGTAGTTATAGGAGGTCTCGTTGGCAGCAATGTCGTAGTAGGTCGGGTTGCCCGCCTGGTCGATCAGCCAGCCGCCGATGGCCTGGTCGACGTGGTTCTGCAGGCTGGTGTTTTTCAGCGCGGCGATATTGATCAGGCCCAGGCTCCTGGCGGTCAGCACGCTGTTCCAGGGGCCGGGGTTGGCCGCATTCGGCAGGAAGATTTCCTCCACGCTCTTGTAGGTTTGCCACACGGTATAACCGCTGCCACCGGGCTGTTTGGTGCAGTCGGGGCTGCCGCGTTGCCCGTCCTTGGCCGGCCAGTTCAAGGCGACAAACAGCTGCCAGCTGTACTCATCAAACGGTGTCTGGCCGGCGCCAGCAGCCGGCGCGGCGCCGGGCAGTTGGCAACTCAGCGACGTGGCCAGGGCCGATGGCTGGGTCGCCTCCCTGGCCTGGGCCGGCAGGCCTGCCAGCCCCAGTAACAGCATGGAAAAACACACGAGGGTTTTCATGGCGGATCCTTCCTTTGATGTCGGGGTCAGGGTTGCATGAGCTGGTTCCATTGCGCCTTGTGGCCGTTGCTCACGCCTGCCGGTGGCACGAACAGCTGGCAGGGCGGCGGGTTCGCCGGGCACATGTCGGCCACCTGGTCCCAGGTGTCCTTCGGGTCGGGGGTGGCGATGCGGAAGTTGGTGTAGTTCTGGCTCACGATGGGCGCGTTGGCGACGCTGGTATCCCCCGAGAAAAAGAACGACTGCGGCTGCCGGTAGGGCGGGCTGCCGGTCGGTTGTTTGTTGAAGGCGTAGCCAAACAGGATCGGCCCTGCGGGAGACTTCAAGTCCATGGCATAGGCTTGCAGGCTGCCGCCCAGGTGTTTGCTGCGCTCGGCGCTATAGGGCAGGTGCTCGATGAAGCTCTGCCGTGGCGGATGGTTCATCGGCGAGAACATGCAGCAGGCCGGCATGTCTTTCGGGCGGTCTTCCGGATAAGTGAGGAAGTACGCCTTGTTGCCCAGGGACACGAAGGTGCAGGTGTAGTTGTTGTCCTCTATCGGGAAGATCGGCAGGCAGTACTTCTCGTAGTGCTCCATCATCGCGCCGTAACCGTCGCCGTCCGCCGGGATATAGGTGGTGTCGTAGTAGCTGGTGCCCTTGGACACGGTGTAGTCGGCCGGCGTCAGGGTGGAAGGCGGGTCACTGTAGGGCGGCGGGTTTTTCTGGTAGTTGTGGATCACCCGGTACATCGTCCAGTCGCTGATCCATTGCGCCGGGAAGAACGGGTCGGATGGGTCGCTGGCGGTGCGCTTGGCGATGCAGTTGCCATTTTTCTTGTTGCAGCCTTCGGTGTTGTGCACCCCGTTGGTGAAGTACACCGCGCCGCTGTCACTGGCAGCAAACGCTGCGGGGCTGAGCAGCAGCACCAGCAGCAAGAATCGACGCAAGAAGTTGGCGTTCATATGACACTCCTGTGCAGTGCCGGGTGACGCAGGCGTCACCCGGTGGTCCTGGCGTTACAGCGTTATTGGTAGTCGCTCATGCTGAGCGGCACGGGTGGGTAATTGCGTTTCACCAAGGCCTGCGCCCACAGCTCCAGCACGGCGCGACGGCTTTGCGGCATGTCGCGGGTGATGGGCATCGCCAGGGTGCTTTCTTCCTGGTACTCCTTGCTGATCAGCACGATCAATTGGTCGATGGCGCCTTCGATCCGGGTCAGGGAATTGAGCGGCATGAACTTGTTCATGATCGGGTAGAGGTAGTAATAGGGTTTGAGGATGAAGGGGAAGATGAACGTTTCCCAGATCACCACGCCGGCGTCCTCGCGCTGGTACACGCGGTTCCAGGTATCGACGAAGTTTTTCTGCAACTCGGGCTCCAGCGGCAACACCCGCAGCGGTGCGAGGAAGTCTGTGTAGGCCTGGGTTAGCGCGAAGCTGAACGGGATATCCGGCGCTTGCTGACCCTCTTGCACAAAGAAACGCAGGGTCGGAAACCCCGCCGCTTTCCCCGTGACCGTGAGGTAGGCGATACCTTGGTCGTCGGTCTGTATCTGGGTCACGCTGTATTGCACGACACTGTTGGACGCGTCACGCAGCGTGCCTTGCCGGTTGATCGGGTTGGCGAACTCCAGCGTCGGGCTCAGGGCGACAGATGCAGGTGTCTTCAAGTATTCCTGATACGTCACGGGCACCGATGTGGCATTGGTGTCGGCCAGCCGTATGGACACCAACTGGCGGCCGGTGCCTTCGGTCACTTGGCCAAGCAGCGGGGCAACGCCGTTGAATTGCGGCAGGTTAGCGGTGTTTTGCAGGAACGTGGGAGGGAAGCTGTCGAACAGCTTGAAGTCGGCCGAGTTGTTGAACGCCAGGTAGTAGTCGGTGGTGCACAGCATGTAGGCATTGCCGTATTCCGCGATCCACAACGTGGTTCCCTTCGGTGCCGGCTGGCCGTCGCATTGCACCATGATCTGCAGCGTCTGGGTGGCGCCTACATCGATGAAACTGCCACTCTCCACCACCTCGGCGGTCCATCGTTGCTGGGTCGCGGCGACCACATTCGGGCTACCCTGCAACTGCAGTTCCAGCGTGCCGTTTTGCAGCAGGGTCTGCGCGGCCACGGTGAAGGGCAGGTCGAGGATGCCCGAGCGCTTGTCGAACTGTGCCTGTTGGTAATCGGCATAGCCGAAGCGGGCCAATTCGTTGAACTGCGTGCCCTGGCGGATGCCAATCGCATAGTCGCCCGCCAGGTACTTGGCGGCCACAGGGATTGGGGCGCTTTTGTCGACCGGATAGAACGGAAACGTGTTGCCCAGGTCCAGCGACAAGGTGTTGCCATGGATCTGCGCCGAGGTCACGCCGAGCTGTACCTGTTTTGGGCTGTCCCCTGGGGTGATGTGAATCGGCACTTTGGCGGCCGGCACCAGGCGCATGCCGGCAGGTGCGGTGGGGAACTCATCCTCGAACCACAGGCCGAGGGTGCCGACCGTGCGGCTGTAGGCCGGGTTGAAGAAAATATCGCCGACGTTGTCCAGCCCCTGCTGGTACATGGCTTGCACCTTGGCCAGCGCCTCCGGGGTGGAGGAGTGGGTGTCGATGGGCGGGAAGTCGTTGAGGATGCCGTTCTTGTCGTAGCACGTGAGGTAGGTGGTAAAACGGAACATCAGGCCCTTGGCGTTCTGTTGCTGCATCTGCGCTTGCAGGTTTTGCAGCAGCGCCGAGTCGCCCACCGCCCATGCCAGGTTTTCTTTCGGGAAGCACGTCTGCCAGGTCGTGGTGACGTAGCTCAGGCCGCCGAGGCCCGCCCAGTTGAAGTTCAGCAATCGGTCGAGCATACGGTGCTCGCGGTTCAGGGTCAGGCCGCATTGCGGAGTGCCCAGTACCAGCTTGTCGAAGTACAGCGCGGTGAAGGTGTTCTGCCACGGGCTCACGTCGACAAAACGCGCCGCCGTAGGGCCTGCGCCGCCAAAGGGGTTGCCCACCAGTTGGTAGGGCTGGTTGATCAGCGAGTCAGTGGCAACGTAACCGCCACCAGGCAGTTCACCGCCACTGATCACCGATTGGGTCTGCTGATAGCTCACGGTGCCGCAAGCATTGTCACCGAACAGGTTCCATTCGCCGGGGATCATCGGCGTGGTCACTTGTGGGGCATTGCCCGGTACTTGCAGCACATAGTCAGGAATCTGGTTGACCGGCAGCGGCGCAATCGTCCAGGGCAGCAGTGTGCTGGCCGCATTGAGTGGCGTAATGCCAAAGGACTCCAGGAACGGCCAGTTCATCTGCATCTTCACCGCGTCATACACCGGGAACATGTCGTTGTTATTGGCCGTTGGCGGGTTCCAGAACATGTGGCCTTTGACGTAGATCCGAGGAAAATTCAATACGCTCATGTCAGGCTCCTTAACGTTGCCACTGGGCGCGTTTGAGCGACCAGACAAAGTCCAGTTTGTGGTAACCGACGAAGTCGGCGGCCGGCAACTCGGCGGTGGGGTAGACGATGCCGCCCTGTTGCTTCAGGGCGAAATTGAAGTAGCCCTGCTTGGGTGAGTACGCCGCCGTGCCGTGGCAGGCAAAACACGATGATTCGCTCTGGAACGCCGACTCCAGTTGGGAGTTGGCCAACAGGGTGGGGTTGGTTTCCGACTGCACGCCGATCAACTCGTACTGCGCCAATGTCGGGTTGGCCGCCTGGAAGCTGGTGTTCACCGGTTGCGCCGCCGCAGTCGGGCCGGTGCTGTTGGTCATGGGCGTGGCCGGCGTCGCGTTGGTCACTGTGTACTTGCTGTTGTTGACGTTTTCAAAGGTGGTCCAGACCCAGTTGGGGTTCAGCTTGTTGATCACGTGCAAACCGCTCAACGCGGCGTAACCCACCTGGTACGTGCTGCCTTGCTGGTAGTAGGCCTGGGCGATGTAGTAACCGTCGTTGGCCAGTTGCTGTTGATAGGTGGCGTCGCTGCCGATCCACAGCCAGGCGGCCTTTAGCTCCCAGGCGGTGGAGGGGAAGTTCAGGTCGCTGGTCAGCGCCGCCTGACCGTTCACGTTGTAGACGTTCTGCTGGACGATGTAATTGAACGTGTCCTGGCCCATCAACAGCTGAAAGCGCACGGCCTGGCCTTTCTCGGCTGCCGGCACCTGGCCGCCCATTTGCAGGATCAGCCCGTCCACCTGCTGCGTGGCGTTGAGGTTGTGAAACAGACGGCTGGTGTTCATGCCCAGCGCTTTGGCCTGCGTGAGCACGGCGGCGGGTACCGGCACGCGCTGGGCGTACGGCAGCGGTTGGGCACCGTTTTTCAGGTAGACCTGGTCTGACGGTTTCAGGGTTTCCCAGACCCGGTCCGGGCTTTGGGCGGCCGTGGGTTGGTTGAGGCAGGCGAACCAGTTCCAGGCCAGGGTCTCGGGGCTTTGGGTGAAGAGGGTTCGGGTGGCATTGAGGTTGCCTCCAAACTGCAGGAAGTTGCTGCAATCGAAGGTGCTGGGGGCCTGGGCCTGGGCCAATCCGGCCAGTGCACTCAGGACAGTGATTGATAAGGCTCGCCGCATGGAAGCTCCTTGGCTGTGGCCAGTTTGGTGTGGGGGCGCCCCAGGAAGTGTTCCAGGAGCAGTTGCTTGACTGCCGTCGCCGCAAGCTGCTGCGGCAACGCCAGGTCGCAATTGGTGATCAGCAACGGGCCGCCCTGCACGCTGCTCGGCAGGCGGCCATGGCTGCCACGGACCAGGCGGGTGTCCAGCGGGATCAGGTCCATGTAGTAGCGAAAGCCGAGTTTTTTCTGCAGCAGGCGGCGCGCCACTTTCAGCCGGGGGAAGCGGATGGCCGGGTCGACAAACAGCTCCAGCGGGTCGTAGCCGGGCTTGCGGTGGATGTCCACGGTGCGCGCGAAGTCCGGTGCCTTGCGATCATCCAGCCAGTAGTAGTAATCGAACCAATACCCGGCGGCGGCCACCGCCACCAGCTCACCGCTGCGCGGGTGGTCCAGTTGCCAGGCGCATTGTTCGGTTTTATCCAGCACCTGCTCAATGCCCGGCTGGCGCTGCAACAGCGCTTTGACGCGGGGAATGTCCTGCGCCTGCTTCACATAGACATGCGCGATTTGATGGTCGGCCACCGCGAACGCCGCACTGGCACCGGCGTCGAGCAGCTCCCAACTGAGGGACTGGCGCACCTGCAACAGGCCTTCGCTGCGCAGCACACGGTTGATCGAAATCGACTGCTCGACCGCTTCGATGCCGTACTCGGAGAGCACCATCACTGCCGCCCCCTGATCCTCGGCAAATGCCAGCAAACGCCCGACTTCCAGGTCGATGGCGCGCACTTCATCGGCAATCGAGGGGTGGTCGGGGCCCACGCGTTGCAGGCTGTAGTCCAAGTGAGGCAGGTAGATCAATTGCAGGTGCGGCCGATTGATCTGGAATTCGGCGATGGCGCAATCGACGATCCAGCGGCTGGAGCGAATACCCGCCGCTGGCCCCCAGAAACCGGGAAACGGAAACTCGCCGATCTGCTCTTCGATCTGAGCGTGCAGCTCGGGCGGCGACGAATACAGGCCGAACTGTTTGCGCCCATCGGCGGGGTAATGGGGGCGCGGGGTGATGGCGGCGTCCACGTCGGCATACATGTTGTACCACCAGAACAGCTGGCTGCAGCGAAACCCCGGCAGTGCACGCTTGAGGGTGTGCCAGACCTTTTCACCCTGGATCAGCGCGTTGGGTTGCAGCCAGAATTTCACCTCGGCCTGGTCGCGAAAGTACCAGCCGTTACCGACGATGCCGTGCGCCGATGGCGGTGCGCCGGTGAGGATCGAGGCCTGTACCGTCGACGTGACGGCCGGGAACACCGGTTGCAAGTGGGCCATCTGCGCGGTCTTGAGCAGCGCATTGATATGCGGCGTGGCCTCGCCGAGCAACGCGGGCGTCAGCCCCACCACATTGATCAGCAACAACGGTTGATCAGAGGGCATGGGCGTAAGCCTCCTGCACCGGGGAACGCAGCAGGTTGCGTTGGCGCAGCTGCGTCTCGACCCAGGTCAGCTCGGCCGCGATGCCCGCCAACTGGGCCTGCTCGGAGGCGGGCCTAAGCTCGGCGGGCAGCACGCCCCAGCTGTAGGTTTCCACCTCCAGCACCGGGCGGAACTCGGGATGGCCCGCCAGGTAATCGAAGGTTTGCGCCAATGCCACTTGGCTGCCGCTCAGTTCGGGCAGCAACAAGTGTTCGCTGAACAGCGGCACGTGGAAGTGAATGCGCAGCTCGCGAAAACGGTCGCAACCCGCCAGGGCGGCAGGCAAGTCCGGCCAGGCGACCACCCGGCCTTGCGCGTCGAGGGCTTTGACCTGATGCAGGTAGACCGCTTCGGCAAAGGTCGCCAGGGTGTCGAGTACCGGTTGGCGTTGCGCGTCGCCTTGCGACGGCAGGCGACAGATCATGGCGTTGGACAGCTGGATCTTGCCCACCGGTACCCGGGCCTGGCGCAGGCGGTCCAGGGACTGATAACAGTCTTCGAACATCACCGCCTGATGGCACACGTCAAAACACAGCGCCAGGTAGGCGTGGTTCGGGTCGGTCACGCGCCGCTGCTGGAAGAACGCGATGGCCTGCTCGGTGGTTTCCAGCACGCAGTCCGGTTCCATCTCCAGGCAGAACACGATCTTCTTGCCGGTTTCCCGGTGCAGGTCGGCGAGGGCAGCGGTGAGCCGGTTGAGGTGCTCTTCAGCCCGCCGTTGCAAGGCAGGCGTCCAGGTGGCGGCATAGCCCAGCGGCACGCTGGAAATCACGCCCTGGCGACAGCCGGGCGGCAAGGCTTCGGCGAGGATACGCGCCAGGTCCAGGCTGTAGTCCAGCCGCTGCGGGTCGGCCCAGTCCGGCAGGTAGACCTCGGCTTTCACCGCGCCCTGATGGAACTCACCGTAGGGAAAGCCGTTCAGCGAGGTCAGGCGCACGCCACTGGTGTGCAGCAGCTTGAGGAAGTGCGCCCGTGCCGAGGCGTCGCGCAATTGCTCGGCAGCGCGGGCGCAGATCCACAGGCCGCTGTCCTGTTCCAAAAGCCCGCGCAGGCTGCGCACACCCTGGAAATGCTGCGCGATGGACGCGCTGAGCCCGGCCAGGTCACGGGTGGGATGCACATTGCTGCAATAGCCGACCTGGGCGGCCGTCCAGCCACTGGCGGCACTCATTTGACCACCGGTTCCTGGCCGCGCAGGGCCGAGTTTTCCTGCCACTGCTTGCGCTGGTCGATGGGCAATGGGGTGCTGACCAGGGCCTTGTCCAACTGGCCGCTCTGGGCAAAGAAGTCCACGGGGTTGTGGAACAGCACCTGCTCGACCTGGGCTTCGCTGAAGCCTGCTGCCAGCATGGCCTGGCCGGTCTTGGGTACTTTGAGCGGGTCGCTGATGCCCCAGTCCGCCGCGCTGTTGACCACCATTTTTTCGGTGCCGTATTCCTTGAGCAGGGCCACCATGCGTTGCTCGGACATCTTGGTGTTGGGGTAGATCGAGTGGCCGCGCCAGCAGTCGCTATCGAGTACCAGGGGCAGGGTGAGTTCGTTGAGGTGGTCGATGATCACCAGGTGTTCGGCAATCCCCACTTCGCGGACCACTGCGAGGGTGCGCTTGGTGCCGCCGATTTTGTCGCGGTGCGGGGTGTGTACCAGCACCGGCAGGTTGAATTGCTTGGCCAGCTCCAGCTGCGCGGCGAGAAAGCGGTCTTCTTCGGGGGTGATGTCGTCATAGCCGATTTCACCCACCGCCACCACGCCATCCTTGACCAGGTAGCGCGGCAGGATCTCCAGCACTTCATTGGCAATCGACAGGTCATTGGCTTCCTTGGGGTTCAGGCCGATGGTGCAGAAATGATGGATGCCGAACATGCTCGCGCGAAAGCGCTCCCACCCCAGCAGTGTGTCGAAATAGTCGACGAAACTGCCGACGCTGGTGCGCGCCTGGCCCTGCCAGAACGCAGGTTCGATCACCCCGGTAATGCCGGCGGCGGCCATGTTCTGGTAGTCGTCGGTGGTGCGGCTGACCATGTGGATATGCGGATCGAAGTACTTGAGCATGGTGAATCCTCGTCAAGGGAAAGGGGCTGGCGGTGGGGCTCAATTCAGGTAGGCCTGCCACTCCTGCGGCAGGCGCAGGCCGCCCAGGCGCTGGCGTTGCGCGGGGCTGAGCAGGTGGAAGGCAATGGCGTGGGGCAGTCCGGGTGACACGGGGCGGTCGGCGGCGAGTTGCTCGTCCAGCAGGTCGAGGGCGAGCTGATTGAGCGTGACGCCCTGGCGTTGTTCCAGGCCGACCAGGCGTGTGATGTCCAGGCCCATGCCAAGGGCCTTGAGCACCAACTGGTGAAAGGCGCGCTCGGGGTAGTGCCGCGACGGGTAGGCAGTGTCCAGCGCCAGGGCGGCAAACACCTGGGGGTTGCTGGTGCGCCCGGCCTGGAGCGCCAGTTCCAGGCACACACCCTCGCTGTCGAGCCAGTCGAGGGCCTTGAGGGTGGCGACTTTTTCGTGGTCATCGCCCCATAGGAACAGCTGGCGCAGCAGCGCCGGGCGTTCGTCGACAGGTGCCTGCTCAAGTAGCTGGCTCAGCAACAAGGCACGTGCCCGGTCAACGACGGCGGCGTTCAGGTGGCGTTTGCATTGGCCGCTCAACAGCGCCGTTGTGGTCGCGCTTGGCTGTTGGGCCAGTTGCTCTTGTGCCTGCTGCCACCAGTGCAACTCGGCGGCATTCAGTTGCTGGGCCAGGGTGTGATGCTGTTCGGTGAGGCATTCGGGGCGCATGTTCATGTGGGTTTGATCCAGCGCTGAAAGTGGGGGAGCAGGAAAAACACCAGCACACACAGCAGGCTGCCCAACGGCTGGTCAGCCACCGCCAGCACCAGGGCATCGAACAGCGGCAACGCCGCCAGGCCCGCGCCGATAAACGCCCGCACCTGGCGGTGCTGGGGGTTGGCCAGGTGCTTGACGTAATGCCAGCCCAACCAGCCCAGCCACAGCGCCAGCACCGGCCAGAACCACAGGTTGTTGGAGTAGAGCGCCAGGGCCAGCGGGCTGAGCATCAGCAGCACCGGCAGGCGGCTGATCAGTCTGTTGCGGTGTTCCTGGCGGGCCAGGTAGGTCAGGCCGCTGATGTACACGCCCAGCAACATCGCGCAGAGCCAGATCGGCTCCGGTGGCACCGCCAGGCTGGCAGCGGCGGTGAGGTACAGCGCCGAGCGGCAGGCGCCCATCAACCACACGCTGTGAGCGTATTTCTTGTGCAGCAGGTTGTAGCCGAAGATGCAGCCCACCAGCAGCACCACGCCGCCGAGCAGCCAATGGGGCTGGTCAATCAACCGGCTCAGGCCCAGCACCGCCACGGCGGCCAGGGTCAGCAACAGTGCCGTGGCGCGCCCCACCTGTTGGCGGCTGGCCAGGCCCAGGGTGATCGGGCGTGGGTTGTGGTGTTGTGCGTCCCAATCGGCATCCAGCAAGTCGTTGAGCAGCATGCCGGCCAGGTACAGCAGCGACAGCGTGCACAGCAACAGCAGCCACACCAGCGACGACGGTGGCGCCAGGGCTCCGGCGCTGCTGGCGAGCAGGGCGGCAGCCAGGGTGTTGGTCCACACCGTGGGCAGGTTGGACACGCGGCCCAGGGTCAGCCAGGTTTTTACGTCGGCCTGGCTCATCTGGCGTAGCCCTCGTGCAGGGGCAAGGGGCGCGCGCTGCTGGCCATCAGGCGTTGCAGGGCGGCTTCCATGTGCGCGTCATCGATCTCGTGCAGGTCCACCGACTGGCCGATCCGGTTGAGCATGGGGATCGACAGCTGCCCACCCAGGTGCTGGCGGAATTCTTCCAGGCCGAGCAATACCTGCGAGCGACCTTGGCTGTCCTTGAGGCCCAGTTCCGCCGGGCATAGGTTGAAGCCCAGGGTGCGCAGCAGGTTCATCACCCGTTCACTGTCGGCATCGCTCAACAGCCCCAGGGCGTTGGCGTACAGGCCATCCAGGGCCATGCCCACGGCAACCGCTTCGCCATGGCGCAAGCGGTGGTGGCTGAGGTTTTCCAGCTTGTGCGCGGCCCAGTGCCCGTAGTCCAGCGGCCGGCCATTGCCGCGTTCGAACGGGTCGCCGGCACCGGTGATGTGCCCCAGGTGCAATTCGGCGCAGCGGCGAATCGCGTAGCGGCTGGCGCTGTGTTCGAAGTGGGCGAGGGCGTCGGCGTGCTGTTCCATCCATTCGAAGAAGGCCTGGTCCTTGATCAGTGCCACCTTGACCGCCTCGGCGAGGCCGGCGATCTGGTCACGGCGTGTCAGGCTGGTGAGCAGTTGGAAGTCATTGATCACGGCGGTGGCGGGGTAGAAGGCGCCCAGCAGGTTCTTCTGGCCGAAGGCGTTGATGCCATTTTTCACGCCGATACCGGCGTCATTCTGGGCCAGTACCGTGCTGGGCAGGCGGATCAGGCGGATGCCTCGGTGGAACGTGGCACAGGCGTAGCCCACGGCGTCCAGCACCGCGCCACCGCCCAGGGCCAGCACGTAGCAGTGCCGATCCAGGCCGTGGTTCAACATGTCGCGGTAGAGCTGTTCGAGCACCTGGGCGGTCTTGCTCAACTCACCGGCCGGCACTGCGACAGGGGCCGTTTGCAGGTGCAGGTCGTCATGGGCGGCGAAATACGCGTCGATCTGCTCACCCAATTGCGGAGCGCTTTGCAGCAACTGGGCGTCGGCAAACACCATCACCGTCACCGGGCCCGCGTGGTGGGCGGTGAGCTGGCCGTGCAGGCACGGGTTGAGTGGGTCGAACAGGTGATCGGTGAACACCACCGGGTAGTCGTAGCTCACCTCAAAGCGCCCGTGCAGCAGTTGATCCTTGGCGGGTTTGCGCAGGGTCTTGAGCAGGCTGTAGCCAGCGACGAACAGCAGCGGCAACACCATGCTGGCGAGCACCGTCACCAGCAGCGCGTTCTGTTCGATCAGGAAGGTGCCGATGGCCGTGTAGGCCAGCGCCAGCCCGGCGTTGGCCAGGGTGGTGATCAGCAAAAACGCTCGCAGCGGATAGCGTTGCATGCCGGCCGCGACCACCGAGGTTTCCGCCAGCACCGGCACGCCGCGCAGGCAGATCAGCGACAGCGTGCCCAAGCGATACCCCAGCTGCCCTGGCTGGCGCTGATGCAGGCCCAGGCGGCTGGACAACAACCGGAAATACCCGGCCCCCAGCGCATACCCCAAGCCGGCGCCCAGGCACAGCCCGATAAAGATCACCAGGTAACCGCCCAGGCTGCCGAACAGCGCCACCGCCAGCAGCGCCACCACGCTCGACGGCACCGGCAGCACCACGTCCAGCGCGAGCAGGGCGACCAGCAACAGGGCGAGGTTGAGTGTTTGCGCGGGCGTCGAAGGTTGGTACAGGTTCAGGTGCGCGAGGAAGTCTTGGATCTGTTGCTCGAACAACAGGAAGCTGGCGATGACCAGGCCGCAAAAGCACAGCAACGACAGCCAGAAATGATCGGCTGGCCCCTTTTTCGAGAACGCACGGTACCACTGGCTGCGCTTCATCAAAGCATCCCTTCTGAGAGTTAAGACTTAAATTCCGTGTCTTGAGTTAAAGCAGCGTCTGGTCTTTTTTCAGTGCAATAAAATCCCTCGCCCGGCAGGGTGGTTTTATCAATAGTGGCTGATGGCTTTTACGGTATTCATGAACGTAGACGGTTGTGGTTGTTTTGCAAGCGGGTGCAGTAAGGAGTTTCAAAAGGGACGTGTAGACGAGGGTTTTTGCGCGCATTAATTCAATAATTACAATTAGTTGTATGGTCTTTCAATGGGCGTCAAGAAGCCGTTGGTAGCGGGGTTAGAAAGTGCCGGTTTAATTGCAATGTTGTTGCCTGTGGCGCGTGATTTATTGCGGTTGGCTATAAGTAACGGGGAAGAGCTTAGTTGTCGAGAATGATTCCGCTTAAAGTAATTAGGCGGGGTTTACTTGGCCCGTTGTATGAAGCGAATACCTGTCACTAGTGACAGGTTTTTTGCTCGAACACAGAAGTGCGTGCCTAAAGTGGCGTAACAACACTGAAGCCACCCGACAGCGCGTCCCTCAGATAACTCACCAACACACTCACCGACTTCGGCACATGGGGCGAATACGGCCGGATCAAGTAGATCTCATCGGCAAACACCCCCTTGAGCGTCCAGTCCTTGAGCACCTGCACCAGCTTGCCGCTGGCCAGCGCGGCATGGGCGCTGAAATCCGGGAGCAGGGCGATGCCCAAGTGGTTGAGGGCCGAGTCGCGCAGGGCTTCGCTGTTGTTGGTGGCGAAGCTGCCGGCGATGGGCACGGTGAGGCGCTTGACCTTCTTGATGCCGCGCTCGAAGGTCCACGCCGGCTGATCGGTGCCGCGCGGGTAGAACAGGCAGTTATGCGCAGTAAGGTCGCCAGGCTCGCGGGGTTCGCCGTGGCGTTGCAGGTATTCCCGGGTCGCCACCAGCACCGAGGCGGTGTCGCACAGTTTCCAGGCCACGTGGGTTTCCGGTACCTGGAAGCCGTGCCGCACCGCCAGGTCATAGCCTTCGGCCGCCAGCGAGCTGAGCGCGTCGGACACGTCCAGCTGGATACGCACCTGCGGGTATTGCTGCAGGAACGCCGACAGGTGCGGCACCAGTTGCTGGCGGGCGAACGCCACCGGCGCCGTCAGGCGCACCAGGCCGCGAATCTCGCCTACTGAGTCACGCACCGACGAGAAACTGCGGGCGATGTGTTCGTAGGCGCTGCGCACTTCGCGGGTCAACGACAGGCCGGCATCCGTCAGCCGCACGCTGCGCGTGGTACGGGTGACCAGCCGGGTGCCGGTGGCTTTTTCCAGGTCGGAAATGCGCTGGCTGACCGCCGATTTGCTCACGCCCAGTCGCGCCGCCGCAGCGGTGTAGGTGCCTTGTTCTTCCAGCACCGACAGCCAGTGGATATGGGTCCACAGCCCTTCGATCTCAGCTTTTTCCATGGGAGTATTGTTCGCATAGGTGGACAATAAGTTCTGGATTCTGCTCTGGTTTGGAACAAACCGAAAGCCTATCGTGGTTCCCATCGCTACCCACCTGGGAACCACTGCCATGACCACGACCATCGAGCACTACATCAACGACCAGCGCGTGTCCCGCGATGATCGTTATCAGGATGTCTTCAACCCGGCCACCGGCGAAAAGACCGGCCGCGTCGCGCTGGCCAGCCGCCAGACCGTGTCCGAAGCCGTCGCTGCCGCCCAGGCCGCGTTCGCCGGTTGGGCCGACACCCCGCCGATCCGCCGTGCCCGCGTGCTGTTCGAATACCTGCACCTGCTGCGTGAGCGCAAGGACGACCTGGCGCGCATCATCGTCGCCGAGCACGGCAAGGTGTTCACCGACGCCCAGGGTGAAGTGGACCGTGGCATCGACATCCTCGAATTTGCCTGTGGCATTCCCAACCTGCTCAAGGGTGAGTTCTCCGACCAGGTTTCCCGTGGCATGGACAACTGGACCCTGCGCCAGCCGCTGGGAGTGGTGGCCGGTGTCACGCCGTTCAACTTCCCGGTGATGGTGCCGATGTGGATGTACCCGATCGCCATCGCGGCGGGCAACACCTTCATCCTCAAGCCAAGCCCGACCGATCCGAGTGCCTCGTTGTTCATGGCTGAACTGCTGCGCGAAGCCGGCCTGCCCAAAGGGGTGTTCAACGTGGTGCAGGGCGACAAGGAGTCGGTGGATGCACTGATCGAACACCCCGATGTCAAGGCGGTGAGCTTTGTCGGCTCCACGCCGATCGCCCAGTACATCTACGAGACCGGCGCCCGCCACGGCAAACGCGTGCAAGGCCTGGGCGGCGCGAAGAACCACATGGTGGTGATGCCCGACGCCGATATTGAAAAAACCGTCGACGCCTTGATGGGCGCGGCCTACGGCAGTGCCGGCGAACGTTGCATGGCCATTTCGGTGGCGGTGCTGGTGGGGGATGTGGGTGACAAGGTCATCGCGGCCCTGACCGAGCGTGCCCAGCAACTGCGCATCACTGACGGCCGCGACCTGAAAGCCGAGATGGGACCGATCGTGTCCCGCGCCGCGCTGGAGCGCATCAGTGGCTATATCGAACAAGGCGTGCAAGCCGGTGCCAAACTGCTGCTCGACGGCCGTGACTATGTGCCTGCTGAAGCGGGCCTGGAAAATGGCTTCTGGCTCGGCGCGACGTTGTTCGACCACGTGACCAAAGACATGAGCATCTACCGCGAAGAGATCTTTGGCCCGGTGCTGGCGTGCGTGCGCGCTGCCGACTTCGCCGAAGCGGTGAAGCTGGTCAACGACCACGAGTTCGGCAACGGCGTGAGCTGCTTTACCCGCGACGGCAACATCGCCCGCGAGTTTGCACGGCGCATTGAAGTGGGCATGGTCGGCATCAACGTACCAATCCCGGTACCGATGGCCTGGCATGGTTTTGGTGGCTGGAAGAAGAGCCTGTTTGGCGACATGCATGCCTACGGCACCGAAGGCGTGCGCTTCTACACCAAGCAGAAATCGATCATGCAGCGGTGGTCAGAGAGTATCGAACAGGGTGCGGAGTTCGCGATGCCGGTATCGAAGTAACTCAATATTGTGCTGGATCCAATGTGGGAACGGACTTGTCCGTTCCCACATTTTTACTTGTGTTTCAGGAATTTGAGGATGTGGCCTAGGGTGTACTGTGAAAATAGCGTGTAACAACCGCCCTTCTTGTTTAAGGAACTCATTTACTTTCTGGGGCGACTTATACAGCGACTAATGTAAGGGTTGTTTCGTAATTTGAGTACGAAAAATTACAGCAGTCTATTCAAAAACCACTAATGCGGTGTTTGAACGGGAGCAGTGGACGCTCAATCCAAGTTTATATTCCGTGAATGAGTTGTTTAACTGTAGTCGCCTGAAGAAGGACGTCGCCCATGAATGTTTATTCTCCCTCCCTGCCGTCGGTTTCGCTACGTGGAGACAGCATCTCAAATGTCGCTCAATTGCGCCCCAGTTTCAGCCAGCTAGCTGGCGCGCCTGCGATCAGTGAACACACTGGTCCTGCGCCACTGGCGAATTATTATAATTCGGTTATTTATAATTCTGACTTCGCATTGCCACCTACCAAATATTACACGTTGTCACAACGAATGGAACTTATAAAAGCGTATTCCGAGCGAGTGGTGACGCATATAAAGAACATCGAAAGTGGCAGCGAAGGTGAACGTAATGTCAAGTTTCAGCAGATTCGTAAGTTTCTGGAGCCGGCGGGTTACTTCAGCGGCGGGCTGTTGGCGGCAGGTCGTGACCCTCATGAAAAGTTCACGGTGACCTTCCGCAGCTATACCGGACGAGGATCGCCAGATACATTGACCGGCACCGAAGAACGCACCTATTTTGCCTGGGAGATCGCAGCCGGTGCTCTTCAGCACGATAAGGTTCCGCGTGGTGGCCCGATCAATTTCCAATTTATGCATATCGAACCGAAAGATCGGAGCACGATCGACGAGCTTGAGTCGCTCGGCGACAGCCTCCAATCCCATTGGAAAGAGGACGTTGCCACGCCCATGCGCGACGCTTCGGGGGGATTGGCGAGTCGCTCAGGAAAAGCGGACGCTTATGTCGTTCGTGGCACATTGCAAAGTCTGGTTAATAATAATGATGCCTCGGGACTTTTAAGTGCCGAAGGGCTGGCGGCGATCAACCGTACGCTGCAAAAAAATGGGCAAGTTATTATTCCAAATATCTATGGCTACCCTATGGCGGGGTATGCCTTTATTCCCTTTAGCGAATTTGATGGGAATTACGCGAACAGGCCCAACAAGGGCGTGATCATTGATTTGAAGAACGGTAGTGCGCGTGAAATTCACAGCGACGCTGATTTTGCCGACTGGGCGAAACACAACCGCGACCATATACTGAATAGTTTCAATGCCAGCGATAAGCAAGGCGGCAAAGATGCGCATTGGCCGAAAGCCGGCGATGTACTTGACACACTGATTGCAGGTAGCAATGCGACTTACCCTGGGTATCAAAACCTAGTCAAAGATAAAGAGGTGCCGGTAGGGGAAACCTTCAACTATACCGAATCGAGAGGGGGCGAATACCGGTTGAAATTCGGTGACCTGAATGCTGGTATTGCCGCCAAATTCCAGGAAGTGAATGCCAAAAATGCCCTCTGGTCTGACCAGACAGAAGTCTTTGGCTCCTCGCAGCAAGGTTGGAAAGCCGCGAAGGAACTGTGGAGTAATACGTTCGGTTACGTGCCTATCGTTGGCAACCTCGGCAACGTTGTATTTGGCATACACGATGCAATTGATGGCATGACCGCCGACGACCGAGTGGGTGGTGGTGCTGCGGCTGTTATCTCGGCTTTACAGTTGGCGCACGAAATTCTGCCAGTAGGCGGCGAGGTTGAACCGGGTGAACCGGTTCCGACGATCAACCGTTCCCAGACTGAGCAGTACACGTGGCGGCGCAGTTCGCGTACGAATGAAATTGAGCTACAAACCCTGCCAAAGTATAAAACTCTGGATGATGAAGCGCCGATTTCAAAACCGCACATGCCTGATGTAGTCCCGACGCCTGAGGGAACTACCTCTTTTTCGGGAATGCGCGAGGTCGAGATACGGGGTAATCATTATTTTGCCGCTGAGCACCCTGATGCAGGGGACGGTGTCCATTTTATATTGTATCTGCGAGACACTAAGAATCCGGAGAAATTGAGAAGCAGCTATATCATTGCTGGGCTTGATAAAAAGGGCGATTGGAAAGAACGCGGTATGGTCGGGGTCGACGGAATAAAAAGATACTTTTCAAAAAAACATTTGCAAGCGCGCGACTCCTTGGAGGAAGTTGCTGCTAACTATAAACAGCGATTACACCCACTCTCGGGTGAAGAGCAGCTAAAGCTTACTGAAAAATTTAAGAATCTTTTGGAGGGAAGTAATGCCGATCAGTACCCTTTGGTAGAGGGCTATGTTGAGGCAGGCTCAGATACAGTCAATGGACCTTTGCGATCGGGTAGAACCTCCCCAGAAATAGAAAATTTCCTTAAGGAATTCTACCAGATGACCGTATCTCAGGAAAAAGCCTACCGCTCAACGTTTGTCACTGCAGAAGCGGCAAAAAGGATCAAGGATAGTGTTGGCAAGGTATTGCAAGATTCCGGTGTGCAATCTGCCGCGACGACTCTGCAGGGTTTAGTTGATTTGGATGCCTGGGCGCAGACTGAACCAAACAAAGAAAAAGGTACGACCCAGAAAGTGGTTTATGTATTTGATGAGTCAGTACCCAAAATGAATTTGGCCACGGAAAAAATGCCGGATCATCTCGCAATAGGCCCTAATGAGTTTATGAAAGTTATGGCCGTCAAGGAGTCGGATGGAACCTTGTTTGTATATCTTTCGTCGCCTACCACGAAGCCAAAGAGTGTTAACCATATCTTTGATGGGGAGATCGCTGATTGATTGGGTATGCGCCAAGCTCAGGCCCCTTCGAGGTTTTAGAGCGACTTCTGATAGCAAAAACTTGATATCACTTATCTGCCAGTAACTGTCCACATGCAGCATCGACATGCCCAGCGCACGTCGGTCTGCAGCGCTGGTTGGAGAGCATCGAGCAAAGCGCTGAGTTCGCCATGCCGGTCTCCCAATAATCCGACGCCATCGTCCACTGTAGGAGCCGGCTTGCCGGCGATGGCACCCTTAAGATATGCACTCATATCAAGGGCCTCATCGCCGGCAAGCCGGCGCCTACAGTTGCGGTGTGACGCGCTTGATTGCTTGGGGCGATTGGCCGAATGCCCGCAAAAACGATCGACGCATCCGCTCCCGTTCGCCGAACCCGCATTCCCGGGCGATAACGTCCAGAGAGTAGCGGCCTTCCTCCATCATGATCCGCGCCGCTTCAACCCGCAGGTGCTCGATGGCCTTGGCCGGCGATTGGCCGGTTTCTTCCTTGAAGATCCGGCTGAATTGGCGCGGGCTCAGGTGGGCGATCTCGGCCAGTTCTTCCACCGACAGCTCGGCATCCAGGTGTTCTTTCGCGTAAAGCAGCGTGCTCTGGATGCGGTCGGTTTTCGGGTCGAGGTCCAACAGCGTCGAAAACTGCGATTGCCCGCCCGAACGACGGTGGTGCACGACCATTTTTTTGGCAACACTGCGCGCGATCTCGGTGCCCAAATCCTTCTCTACAATCGCCAGCGCAAGGTCGATGCCGGCGGTCATGCCGGCCGAGGTCCACAGCGCGCCGTCGATCACGAAGATGCGGTCTTCTTCCATCCGCACGCCGGGGTAGGCGTCGCGAAACGCCCGGGCGTGGGCCCAGTGGGTGGTCGCACGCCGGCCTTCCAGCAAGCCCGCCTGGGCGAGCACAAAGGCGCCGGTGCACACCGCGGTGATGCGCTGTGAAGTGGCGTTGCGCAAGTAGTCGAGCAGTCCTGGCGACACATCGTCCAGGCGGTTATTGCCGATCACGACCAGTGTGTCGTAGTGCGCGCCCTTGAATGACTGCGACTCCATGCCGAAGCCCAGGGAGGAGTGCACGATGCCGCCGTGTTCCGACACCACCGTCAGCGTATAGGGCGTGCCGTGCAGGTCATTCGCCGTTTCGAAGACTGCTGAAACAGCAAGCCCCAGTACCTGGAAGCCCGGGTAGATCACAAGGCCGATGGTTTTCATTACATGTACCGCTCTCTGGGAAGGCGTGTCCTAAAAAGGTGTATATACGACATTTGTGACGTACAGGGGAAGCCGTACGATCAATCACCGAAGTTTGTCGGCTCATTTTCCTGGAGACACCTCATGAGTACTGTAGCGTCCAAGGGCACGGCCCTTATCACAGGTTCTTCCACCGGTATCGGCGCGGTCTATGCCGACCGTCTGGCCAAGCGTGGCTATGACCTGATCCTGGTGGCCCGTAACGCCGAGCGCCTGGATACCCTGGCGGCCAGGCTGCGCGCCGACACCGGGCGTAGTGTCACCACGCTGGTCGCCGACCTGAACGACAAGACCGCCTTGGCGAAGGTCGAGGCCGTGCTGCGGGAAGACGCGAGCATCAGCGTGCTGGTCAACAATGCCGGGGTGGGCTCGGTGGCGTCCGTGCTCGACGGCGATGTGGAAACGATGGACGCCATGATCGGCCTGAACATCACCGCCCTCACGCGGCTGACTTACGCGGTGGCGCCGGCCTTTGTGGCGCGAGGCAGCGGTACGATCATTAATATCGCGTCGGTGGTGGGCATTGCGGTGGAGATGCTCAACGGTGTCTACAGCGCCTCGAAGTCCTACGTGTTGAGTTTCGGCCACGCCTTGCAACGCGACCTCGGCGACAAGGGCGTGCGCATCCAGAGCGTGCTGCCAGGTGCAACCGCCACCGAGTTCTGGGACGTGGCCGGCTATGCACCGCAGAAGGAGAGCCCGATCACCATGTCGGCCAGCGACCTGGTGGACGCCGCATTGGCAGGGCTGGACCTGGGCGAGCGCGTCACCATTCCTGGGCTGCATGAAGGCCAGGCGTGGGACGAGTGGGAGGCCGGGCGCCGCGCGATCTCGGGCAAGTTCGGCAACGCCAGGCCTGCGGCACGCTACCTCAAATAACCCCATCTCCCCTGTAGGAGCCGGCTTGCCGGCGATAGCGAGAGGTCAACTGATAGGCCGCCATCGCCGGCAAGCCAGCTCCTACAGAGGCAACGTGGCGTACAACATTCATGGTTGGCAGGAAAAATCCTACGATTTGCAGGGATCAGTCCTACGCCACCATTCAATCCCAGTGCCCATCATTCACCTTCCTCAATGATTGAAGGACGATCGACGTTCTCTCGCGTGTTGCACCCATCGAACAGCAGGGAAAGCCGACTGCCGCTTTGTGTTGTAGAAAGGAAACCTATGTCTAGCGCATTAGTGGTGGACGACCACCCCTTTATCCGTTCCTCGGTCAAAATGCTGCTGGCCAGTGCTGGCTTTACCGTCATCGCCGAGGCCGGCGATGGGGTTGAAGCGATTCGCCGCGTTCGCGAAAACGCGCCGGACCTGATCATTCTTGAGCTCACCTTGCCCAGGCTCGACGGGCTGGAGCTGATTGCAAAGGTCACAGGGGCGAATGGCCCCAGCAAGGCCCTCGTGTTGACCTCCCAGCCAGCGCTGCTCTATTGCGCGCGTTGCATGAAGGCAGGGGCGGCGGGGTTTGTCTCCAAATGCAACGAGTTGAGTGAACTGGTCAAGGCGGTCGAAGCGGTGATGAACGGCTACACGTACTTTCCCGACCTGGCCAGCAATACCGTGCGGCGCAGCGATACCCAGCGTTCAGACCATGACCTGGTGCAACGCCTGTCCGACCGTGAGCTGAGCATCTTGAAGCAACTGGCCCTGGGCATGACCAACAAGCAGATCGGCGATGCCATGCTGATCAGCAACAAGACGGTCAGCACCTACAAGACCCGCCTGATCGAAAAACTCAACGTCAAGTCGGTGGTGTACCTGGCCGACTTTGCCAAGCGCAACAACCTGGTGTGAGTGAAAACATAATCCTGAGGAAATTTCCTACAAGTTGGTGGGAAATCGGCTGCGCGTTGGGTGATGCCGGCTTCCCATAATCGCGCTTCATCGGGCCTTGGTGCCCGAACCCGATCAACCGACAGGCTGATGGCAACTCCTGCCTGCAGTCATGCTCAGCAGGATTACACCCATGCAATTCCTATCAAGGCTCTTGTGTTACCTGGGGCTGTCAGCCCTGTCGATGGTTGCGATCCCCGCGCTGGCCTGCACCTGGACCTCGGGCGGCACGACGGCCAAGGCGCTGACGTACAACGCCGGCGCTGTCTTCTCACCACGCGACGTGCCGATCGGCACCACACTGAACAACCCGTCGCCGATCCGTGCGGTGAACTTCGGTGATCGGCTGCGGTGCGGTTCGTCGTCGATCTACAACGTGGCGCTGATCGGCCCGTTGGCCGCCGATATTCCCGTGGATTACCTCAACGTGCCCGCCAACGCGCTGTTGCAGACCAACGTGCCCGGGGTCGGCCTTGCGGTCTACATAACCGGCTTTGCCGCCGGTTGGCGCGGGCCGGCCGACAATCCGAACCGGTTTGTGCCGCTCAACCTGACCTATGCCTCGGGCACCATCGCCGAGATGCCTTCGGTGATGTTCCGCTACATGCTGGTCAAGACCGGTGATATTCCGGCCGGCACCCACAGCATCAACCAGTTGGTGGCCTCTGGCACGACGAACATCGGCCCCATGTTCGACCTGACGTTCACCGCCACCATCACCGTGGCGGGCTGTTCGATGCCGGTCGCACCCGGCAACCAGATCGATGTGCCCATGGGCACCTGGGAAAAACGCGTGTTCAACGGCAAGGACTCCACCACGCCCGCCACGCCGTTTGCCATCACGCTGAGTGCATGTATCGCGGGCAGCAACTACCCCAACAACGCCAACGGTTACTTCAATGGCAACTACGCCAACATCCAGATTGATGGCAACAAGACTTCCAGCATCGTGGATGCGGCCAACGGCATCCTGAGCCTGTCGAGCGACTCCACGGCCCAAGGCGTGGCCATCCAGGTGTTGCAGGCCAACGACGCGCCCATGAACCTGGGCCAACCGGTACGCCTCAATCGCATCGTCAACGGCACCACCACGGTGCCGCTCAAGGCGCGCTATATCCAGATCGGCGACGGGCCGACACCGATGCCGGGCACCGCCGATGGGCATGCGAGTTTCACCGTGACCTATCGCTGACCGTAGGAAATTTCCTACGAGTTGGCGGGATATCGGCTACGGGTTAGCTGATGACTGTTTTCGATAATCAGGTTTCACCCGGTTCTTGTGCCTGATCCCTCTGGTGAGGCCAAAGACCGTCCATGCCTGCAGTTACTCTTACGGGGACTTCAATCATGAAAGCACGCTCACTGCTCACCAGCGGCCTTGCCGCCGTCGCCCTGGCGCTGGCGGCGACACCCGCCATGGCGGCCTGTACCTGGGCCTCCAACAACGGCACGCCCAAGCAACTGACGCTGGGCGCCGGTACGGTGTTCGCACCGCGGGATGTGCCAATTGGCACCACGCTCAACAACAATGCACCGATTCGCACGGTGCCGTTCAACGACCGCCTGGTGTGTGGCCTGGTCGCCCGTTACGCCACCACGCTGGTCGGGCCCGTTGTCACCGATGTCCCGGTGGATGTGGTGCGGGTGCCCGCCAGTTCGTTGCTGCAAACCAATGTGCCCGGCATCGGCCTGGCCATCTACATGACCGGGTTTGCTTCCGAGTGGAGAGGGTCGGCGGACAACCCCAGCCGATTCATTCCGTTTGAGCTGAACATGAATATTTCCTATGCCGTCGCCGGCATGACCGGGGCCTTGATGCGCTATGCCCTGGTCAAGACCGGTGATATCCCGCCGGGCACCCATACCATCAATCAACTGGTGGCCACGGGCACGTCTGATCGGGGGCCGATTTTCGACCTGACCTTTACCGCCACGGTGACGGTCGCCGGCTGTTCGATGCCGGCTGCGCCGGGTAATCAGATCGATGTGCCGATGGGCACCTGGGAAAAGCGTGTGTTCAACGGCAAGCACTCCACCACGCCCGCCCAGCCGTTCGCCGTCACGCTGGACTCGTGCATCGCGGGCAGCAACTACCCGAACAACGGCAGCGGCTATTTCAACGGCAACTACGCCAACATCCAGGTCGACGGTAACAAGACCTCGACCATCCTGGACGCGGCCAATGGCGTCCTGAGCCTGTCGAGTGATTCCACCGCCCAGGGCGTGGCCATCCAGGTGCTGCAGGCCAACGACACGCCGCTGAACCTGGGCCAGCCGGTGCGCCTGACGCGCATCGTCAACGGCACCACCACGGTGCCGCTCAAGGCGCGCTACATCCAGACCGCCGACGGACCCACGCCCACCCCGGGGACCGCCAATGGCCACGCGAGTTTTTCCGTGACCTATCGCTGAGGTGTTCCAGCGCCACAACGCCAACGCCACAGGTGCATCGCGCCTGTGGCGTTGGCGTTTCTACAGCCCGGTGAAGGGTGCCTGCTCGTGGGAAATTTCCTACAGCTACGAGGACGTTTCCTACATAGGTGTACCCCTCCAACTTCCAATAATGACACCAGACGAAACGCGCTGACCCGCAGTCGGGTAGCCCCGTCGCTTTGTCTGGATGCCTGATGCAGGTGCACAGATACCCCCTCTCTTAACTGTGGATGTGATCATGAAAAAGTACGCTCTCAAAGGTTTGACCCTGGCCCTGGTTCTGGGCGGTGCATCGCAAGCGGCCATGGCCGCTGATGGCGAAATCAACTTCATCGGCAGCGTCACCGACAACACGTGCCCGGTGGTGGTGGCGGACCTCAACGGTGCGGCCGGCGCAGGTGACGTGACCCTGGGCAGCGTCCCGGCCACCTCCCTGGCCACCGCCGGTGCAGTCGCCGGTGGCGGTGCGTTCACCCTGACCATCGACACCACCGCGCCCGGCTGCAGCGTCAGCGGCAAGAAAGCTGTGGTCAAGTTCCTGTCCCTGAGCGGCAACGCCGGCGCCAGCGGCCAGTGGATCGGCCTGACCCCAGATCCGGGTGTGGCCACCAACGTCGCCGTACAGATCAAGGACGCCACCGGCAAGGACGTGCAGCTGGGCCTGGAGTCCTCGCCGTACCTGGACCTGACCCAACCGTTGCGCTTCACCGCCAACTACATCGCCACCGGTGCTGCGACCTCGGGCCCGGCCAACGCCAAGGCCGCGTTCACCGTCGACTACCAGTAAGCCCTGTGACACGCCCCAGCCCAGCCGGGTTGGGGCGCCAAGAGGATGACCGATATGAAACGTTTTGCGACCCCATTCAAAGCCACAGCGATGCTGGCCGTGCTGCTCGCCACGACGCTGGTTGGCACCGCAAGCCAGGCCGGTGTGATGCTCGGCGGCACGCGTATCGTGTTCGACGGCAGCAAGCGCGATGCGTCCATCAGCGTCGGCAACACCACCACACAGCCCTATGCGGTGCAGACCTGGATCAACACCGAGGCTGACGACAACACCAGCGCCACCCCCTTCGTGGCCACGCCGCCCCTGTTTCGCCTGGACCCGCGCAAAGAGCAGATGGTGCGCATCCAGAAAGTCCCAGGCGCGCTGCCGGAAGACCGCGAGTCGGTGTTCTACTTCAACGCCCAGGAAATCCCGGTGGCCGGCAAGGCCGACGAGAACACCCTGAAGATCGCCATGCGTACCCGCATCAAGCTGTTCTATCGCCCGGCCGGCCTCAAGGGCAACCCGTTGGACGCACTGCCACAACTGCGCTGGAGCCTCGCGCAGGAGCAGGGCAAGACGGTGCTGGTGGTCAACAACCCGTCGGCGTTTCACGTCTCCTTCATCGGCGTGAAGGTGTTGGCGGGTGCACAAACCGTGGAAGTCGAAGAGCCGAAGATGGTCGCGCCGATGAGCAGCCAGCGTTATGCCTTGCCCGGCTTCAGTGGCCGCGGCGGCGAGGTGATGTTCTCCGCCATCAATGACTACGGCGGCTACAGCGAACCGACCAAAGTCGCGCTGACCAGCACGCCCTAATCCCACTTTTCTTGTCCTTGCGAAGGTGCTCCCACGTTGCCCACGCGGCAACGTGATGGCGGCCCATTGAGTATTGTCATGCGAATCGATGCCCTGAACTTCGACTGGTCTTCACTGCCGTTTGCCCCGCTGCGCCTGTCCGCCGCCATCCTGGCTGCGTTGATGGCCGGTGTGGCACAGGCCGATGACGCGGTGAAGTTTGACTCAAGCTTCATGCAATCCTTTGGCGGCACCGATGCCGGGCCGAACCTGGACCTGAACGCGATTGCCAACAGCGGCAGCCTTGGCCCTGGCACCTACCCGGTGCTCATTCGCCTGAACCAGAGCTTTTTTGATCGCCGCGACATGACCTTCACCCAGGACGAAAAAACCGGTGAAGTGCGGGCGTGCCTGTCGGCAGCGTTTCTCACTGAGCTGGGGGTCAAGCTGGACGCCTTCCAGGTGCCCGGCGAAACCCTGCCCGAGTGCATCGACCTCGCGGCGCTGGTGGACGGCGCTGCGGTCAGCTTCGACGCCAACCACCTGGCCCTCGACATCAGCGTGCCGCAGATCGCCCTGCGCCGTGACGCGGCCGGCTACGTGGCGCCGCAGGAGTGGGACAACGGGATCAACGCTGCGATGCTCAACTATCAGTTCTCGGCGGCCCAGACCCAATCCGACGCGCGGGGCAGCGGCACGCAATACAACCTCTACAGCAATGGCGGTTTCAACCTGGGCGACTGGCGCTTTCGCACCAGTTCGTCGTTCCGCCAGGACGAGGAGGGCAAGCAGGATTGGCAGCGCAGCAACACCTACGCACAGCGGGACGTGACGGCCATGAAAGGCACGCTGACCGTGGGCGAAAGCTTCACGCCGGGCGATGTGTTCGACAGCATTCCGTTTCGCGGTGTGCAGTTGGCCTCGGACATGGGCATGTTGCCGGACTCGATGCAGGGCTATGCGCCGATCATCCGCGGTATCGCTGAAACCCAGGCCAAGGTCGAAGTGCGCCAGAACGGCTACTCGCTGTACACCACCTATGTGGCGCCAGGCGCGTTCGAGATCGATGACCTCAACGCCGCCTCCGGCAGCGGTGACCTGGAAATCGTGATTACCGAGGCCGACGGCCGCGAACGACGTTTCACCCAGCCTTACGCGACCCTGGGCAACATGCTGCGCGAGAAGACCTGGCGCTACAGCATGACCGTCGGCGAGTACAACGCCGTCGACGGTGGCCAGCGTCCTTCGTTCGCCCAGGCCTCGCTGGCCTACGGCTTGCCGTTCGATCTGACGCTGTACGGCGGCCTGCTCGGCGCCAATTTCTACAACGCCGGCCTGGTCGGCATGGGCAAGAGCCTGGGCAGCCTGGGTGCGGTGTCGATGGACGTGACGGCAGCCAAGACCGAGGTGCCGCAGGCGTCCGGCAACCCGGCAGGCAAACAGAATGGCCAGAGTGTCAGCGTGCGCTACGGCAAGGCCTTCGAGACAGGCACTTCGGTGCGTTTCGCCGGCTATCGCTATTCCACCGAAGGCTACCGGGACTTTGACGAGGCCGTGCGCCTGCTAGAGCCCGACAGCTACTACAACCTGTCCCGCCGCTCCAAGGTCGAGGCGAGCATCAACCAGGCGCTGGGCAGTGCCGGTTCGTTCTACTTGAACATGAGCCAGCAGAACTACTGGGGCTCATCGCGCCAGGACAAGCAGATGCAACTGGGTTTCAGCAGCCAGTACAAGGGCGTGACCTATGGCGCCTATGCCAGCAAGACCCTGACCGACAACTTCGGCCAGAACAATCAGGTGGTGTTGACCGTGTCGATGCCGATCGGCCAGACCCGCAGCACCGCCACCTATGCCGTCACACGCAACACCGACGGCAGCCTGGACCAGCGCGCGGGCCTCAGTGGGCGCGATGGCGAGATGACTTACAACGTCAACGCCAACCGCTCGGACAACGCCGGCAATAACGGCTCGGCCCTGGTCGGCTACCGTGCGCCGTTTGCCCAGCTGGGCGCGGGTGTCAGCGTTGGCAGTGGTTACCGCCAGACGTCGGTGAGTGCCGCAGGTTCGGTGTTGGCCCACGGCGACGGCGTGGAGTTCGGGCAAAGCCTGGGCGAAACCGTGGCCCTGGTGGAGGTCAAGGACACGCCGAACGTGGGGGTGCTCAATGCCCCTGGCACCTTGACAAGCAAGAAGGGCTACGCGCTGGTGCCCTACGTGATGCCGTACCGCAAGAACCGTGTGGCGCTGGACACCAGCGAACTGGACAGCCAGGTGGACATCGAGGACGGCGTGACCAACGTGGTGCCGCGTCGCGGTGCCGTGGTCAAGGCGACATTCGCCGCCAGCCGTTCGGAGAAAGTCGTGGCCACGGTGCGCCTCGCCGACGGCGGCTTGCCACCGTTCGGCACTTCGGTGCTGGATGCCAAGGGCTTGAGTGTCGGCGTGGTCGGACAGGCCGGGCAGGTGTTGATGGCGGTGGGCGAAGGCACCCGGTTCAGCATGAAGTGGGGCGAAAAAGACGCGCAACGTTGCACGTTCGAATTGGATATCAGCAAGACCGAACCGGTGGATGGCTACCGTGTGATGGCGGCCACCTGTGCGGCGCCATGAGGTGCAATAGGACAAATCTGTGAGGGAAGCTGTGGGGAAAATTCCTACAGCCTGGGCGGAACGGGCTTACATTTCGGCTCAGGTATACATCGCATTATTTGCCCCGCACCAAAGATGGTTGAAGTTGTTGAATAACAATGATGTTGGCTGCACTTGACTGAACAACGAGAACACTCAAGTCGATGCTTGAGTTGTTTTAACGGATGAACGTTGTTTGGTGGGGAAACTTGTCGTGCCGCATTGTTGTGTATTCAGGATTCAGCGTCTTTGCGCAACCCACTATTAATAATCCAAGAGTTGTACTCATGAAAAAGCTTGTCGCTGTTACCGCCGCTACTGTTGTTATGGGTCTTGCTTCGTTCGCCAACGCTGCGACGCCTGCCACCGGCAACCCGGGCACCGTGCGCTTCATTGGTGAAATCGTTTCCGGCGCTTGCGGTATCGATGCCAACTCTCTGGACCAGACCGTGTCCCTGGGCCAAGTGCCGTCGAACCAGTTCAAGGCCATTGGTGATCGTTCGACGCCGACCAAGTTCGACATCGTTCTGACCGAGTGCGACACCTCCACCCAGAAGAACGCCCGCTTCACCTTCAGCGGCGTGCAAGACCCCGTGGTTCCAGGCCTGTTCGCCACCACCGGTCTGGCCCAGAACGTCGGCATCCGCCTGCAGGCCAGCGCTGGCGAAATGCTGGATAACGGCACTGAGCAAGTCGCACCGGTGGTGCTGCAAGACGGCAACAACACCGTCACCTTCGCCGCGATGTACGAAGCCACCGCGGCTTCCGTCACCACCGGTGAAGCCGACAGCGTTGCCAACTTCACCGTCGCCTACAACTGATACGTGCGCGGGTGAGTTCGTCCTTGATCTTGTAGTGAGCGGGCTCGCCCCGCGCCGCGCCAGCCCGGGCCCTGAGTGTCTCCAGTTGGAATGAGATGGCTGGTCCGGCGCGGCGCGGGGCAAGCCCGCTCACTACAAGTTTTGTCTATCGGTGTTCGTTGTTGGTGTTGTAACACTTTGGGGCGCAAGCCCCTTTTTTATTGTCTGATCCGGTGCTGATAAAAGGGTAATGCCCGTGTACTGCCGCACACTTATGCTGTCTTGCGTATTACTGCCTTGCGCGGGTTATACCTATGCGCTGGAGTTTAATACCGAGTTTTTAAATATTGACGGTCATGACGGCGTCAGCCTCGGACAATTTACTCATGCGCATTACACCGTGCCGGGCAACTACGTATTGGATATCGTGGTTAATCAACGTTACTTCGGAACACGCTCCATAGCATTCAAAAGCGGCGATCAACCGCAACAGAGTTATGCCTGTTTGCCGCCGTCGCTGGTCGAAACCTTCGGGCTCAAGCCCGACCTGTACAAGCGCCTGCCACGCATTGCCGATGGCCAATGTGTCGACCTGAGCGTGATCGAAAACGCCAACGTCACTTACGCCCAGAACCTGGGGCGCCTGTTGATCAGCCTGCCCCAGGCGTCATTCGAATATGACGACCCCAGCTACATTCCACCGGCCGCCTGGAGCGAAGGGCTCGACGGCGCCTTACTCGATTACCGGGTCATCGCCAACAGCCGCCAGACCACAGGCTCGGCGTCAAGCGGCGACTCCACCTCGTTGCAGAGCTACGGCACGGCAGGCCTGAACGTTGATGCCTGGCGGCTGCGTGCCGATTACCAGGCCCAGCAAGTCACCGGTAACCAGGGCGGCGGCAACAATGGCCAGGCGTTCCAACTGAACCGGCTGTATGCCTACCGGGCGCTGCCGTCGATCCGCTCGAAACTGTCGGTGGGCGAGGACTACCTGAACTCCGACGTATTCGACACCTTCGCCCTGCGCGGCGCGAGCCTGAGCAGTGACGACCGCATGCTGCCGCCGAACCTGCGCGGTTACGCGCCGTTGATCAGCGGCCTGGCGCGCACCAACGCCACGGTGACCGTGTCGCAGCAAGGCCGCGTGCTGTATTCCACCACGGTGACCCCGGGTGCGTTCAGCCTCCAGGACATCAACAGCAGCGTGCAAGGCACGCTGGATGTGACCGTGCGCGAAGAAGACGGCACCGAGCAGAAATTTACCGTCACCACCGCCGCCGTACCGTTCCTCGCCCGCGAAGGCGAGCTGCGCTACAAACTCTCGGCGGGCCAGCCACGCCTGACGGGCAGGGGCGGCACCGAACCGAGCTTTGTCGCCTCCGAACTGGCCTACGGTTTGTCCCGTGACTGGACGGTGTACGGCGGCATGCTGGCGGCCACCGACTACGTGTCCAGCGCCGTGGGCGTGGGCCGCGACCTGGGGGTGTTCGGCGCGGTGTCGGCAGACGTCACCACCTCGCGCGCCAAATTGCGCTGGACCGGTGAGACGGCAGTGGGCAACTCCTACCGCATCAACTATTCCAAGCATTTCGACGCCATCGGCACCGACCTGCGCTTTCTCGGCTATCGCTTTTCCGACCGCACCTTCACCAATTTTTCGCAGTTTGTCGGCGACCCGGACTCCTACGCCTTGAACTCGGGCAAGCAACGCTATTCGGTGATGCTCGCCAAGCGCTTCGCCTGGCTGTCGACCAGCTTATCTTTCGACCATTCCACGTTCTGGGACGCCGCGCCGTCCGACCGGTTCGGTCTGACCCTGGCGCGCAGCTTCACCCTGGGCAACGTCAAGAACATCAACTTGAACTTGTCGGCGTACCAGACCAAGAACGCGCATCACAGCGACGCACAGCTCTACCTCGGCGTGAGCGTGCCGCTGGGGGGCAACGCGATCATGTCGAGCAACCTGCAGCGTTCAAGCGCTGGCGCGTCTTCGACCAACGTCGGCTACAGCTATGACGACGGTGACGGCATGAACTACCAGGTGTACGGCGGCATGGGCGACAACAAGTACGTCAACGCCTACGTCGGCCAACGTGCCGCGACCTACCGGGCCAACGCCTCGGCCACCACCGACGGCAGCACCTACCGCTCGCTCACCGGCGAGTTCGACAGCTCGCTGGTGGCGACCCGTTACGGCGTGGCGGCCCATGGCAATGGTTCCAACGGCGACACGCGTTTGCTGGTGTCCACCGACGGCGTGCCGGACGTGACCTTCACCGGCCGGGCGCGCACCAACAGCCAGGGCTACGCGGTGATGGACGGCTTGCCGTCGTTCCAAGCCTACGAAGCACGGGTCAACCTGGAGAAGCTGCCGCTGCGCACCGAAGTGAGCAACCCGATCCAGCGCCTGGCATTGACCGAGGGCGCCATCGGCTACGTCAGCTTTGCCGCCGCCCAGGGCCATAACGCCTTTATCGAGTTGATCCGGCCGAACGGCCAGCCGGTGCCTTTCGGAGCTTCGGTCCAGGACAAACACAGCCATAAGGAAGTGGGCATCGTCGGCGAGGCAGGGGTGACTTACCTGCTGGGTGCCAAGACCGGCGCCGAGCTGGTGGCGCGCTGGGATGACAGCCACAGCTGCGCGTTGGCAACGCTGCCCGACGAAGACGTCGTCACCAACGTCGCCACCACCGTGCGGTGTTTGTGACTCACCCCTTACCCCTGATTCATGGAGACTCCTGATGCCTCGATTGACCTTTAAACGCCTGGCCACCCTGGTGGGGTTTTGCCTGCCGCTGCTGGCCCAGGCCGCGGTGATCCCCGACCGCACCCGGGTGATTTTTGAAGAGGGCGCCTCCTCGGTGAGCGTCACCGTGAGCAACAAGAACCTGCAACTGCCGTTTGTGGTGCAGTCATGGATCGAAGACGCCAGCGGCAAGAAAATCAGCTCGCCGTTCATGGTGCTGCCGCCGCTGCAACGCATCGAGCCCAATGAAAGCAGCATGCTGCGCATTGTGAAGCTGCCCGAGACCGCGCTGCCCAAGGATCGCGAGTCGGTGTTCTACCTCAACATCCGCGAGATCCCGCCCAAGAGCGAGGCGGTCAACGCGATGCAGATTGCCCTGCAATCGAAGATCAAGCTGTTCTACCGCCCGGCGTCGGTCAAGCGTGAGCGCGGTGAAGACCTGGCCCAGCGGCTGAACCTGAAAATCGACCCCATCGGCAAGCAACTGCTGATCGACAACCCGTCACCGTTCCATATCACCGTGGTGGGCCTGCTGGCCGGGCCGCAGATGACCAAGCTGCCGGTCGAGACCGTGATGATCGCGCCGTTCAGCGGTGCACGGTTGCCGTTGAGCACCACCGCCCTCAGTGAGTTGCGGGTGTCGAACATGAATGATTTCGGCGGCCAGACCGACACGCTGTTCCAGTGCGCAGCCGAGGCGTGCAAGGCAGTGAGACCGTGAACATCAAGCCACTGCTCAGGGTGGGTCTGGCGCTGCTGATGCTGGGTTTTTCCAGCGCCTCGTGGGCGCTGATTTGCAAGTCGCAGTCCGACGGCGATTTTCTCAGCGAATACATTGGCCCGGTGTCGGTGCCGGACACAGTGCCCGACGGTACGATCATCTGGCGCTCGCAAACCCACGTGGTGCCTGCCAAGTGCTGGAAACTGCGTGACCAGCACTTCAACGAAGACGATCCGATCTATTTCTACGGCAACCCTGCGGGGCTCAACGCGACGGCCTGGGGCATCGAGTTCGGCCTGGTGTACCGGCAGGTGACGGCCTGGGATGGGGATTGGAGTTCCGACCCGACCCTGGGCGTCAATACTGGGTTCGTGTCCCGTGGCTGCCCGGCGGCCACCAACAATGAAGAGATGCTGCCGTGTTCATTGGCCACGCCGAACATTGCGTTTCAGGTGGTGATCCGCAAGCGTGGGCTGCTGCCCTTGCAGCGCCCGTCCCAGGACACCTACGACGTGTTCCAGTTTGACGGCCAGTACGGTCTCAACGGTGGGGTGGGCAACCCGTTCAACAACTTCCGCTTCAAGCTCAGCGGCCTGCAGAACATTGTCGGCACGGCGTGCACGGTCGACGTCACGGTGACGCCGGAGCCGGGCATTGTCGATTTCGGCGTGATCCAGAAAACCGCCACCGGGCTGTCTCCGCCCAGCCCGACCAAGCCGTTCAGCCTGGCCTTGGAGAAAAAGTGCAGCAGTGCCATCAACGTCGGTGCCACCTTTGTGACCGCCAACCAGCAAGGCCTGTACACGGTGTTGCCGACGGCCGACAGCGGGTTCGGCATTCAGGTGCGCGATGGGCGTAACGCATTGGTGCCCATCAACGAACCGTTCCCCCTGGCGACCTTTGCGGCCAATGTGAGCCACATCGATGTGCCGTTCAGCGCAACGGTGGTGGCCCAGGGGGACCCTCAGGTCGGGGCGTTCGAAGCCATCATGGTGGTGCAGATCATCTACTACTGAGGCGCCTTAGAAGCTCGCCTTGATCTGCAACCCCAGCACAAGCGCATTGTCGATGTCGCTGCCGGAAAACGCCCCGGGCTCGATGATGTATTGCACGTCCGGGCGCAGGGTCAGCCAGGGTGTGGCCTGGTAGCCGTAACTGAGTTCGATCAACTGCTCGGCGTTGTTCAGGTTGGGGTAGTCGGTGCCGGCGTTGAACGCCGCCAGTTCCTGCGCGTCACGGCTGCGCGGGTTGGGTACGGCGCGGCCATAGCCCAGGGCGAGGGTGTCGCGCGGGCGGCCTTCGAACGGCTTATACAGCACCACGCCCGCGCCATACCACTTCGTGAAGGGTGACGCGGCCAAGCTTGCTGCCGAGTATTGGCCGAAGGCGTGCAGCACGCGGCCGGCGGAGGTGTCGCTGGCCCACACCGCCTGGTCGACCAGCAGGTAATGCCCACTGCGCCCGCTGACTTCCTGCTTACTGCCGATGCGTTTCACGTCGGAGCTGTCGTAGTAATACCCCAGCTTGTATTCACCCGGCAGGGTGCCCGCGTGCTTGTAGACCAGTTCGATGGGCAGCACGGTGCCGGTGTTGCGCTTGGGGTCCAGGCGCCAGGCGCGGCTGGAGTTGCCGTTGCTGTCCGGGTCCACGTTGAAGGCGGCCACGCGCAGTTGCCAGTTCGGTGAAAAGTCGTATTTCACCCGCGCGCCCAGGCGGGCATTCGGGTAGTTGGTCCAGCCGCTGCCACCGGACATGTTCAGCGGGTGGCCGCAGAAGCCGGCGTTCATGAAGTTGCACAGGATGCCGCTGTCCAGGCCGCCGAGATCGTTGCCCATGGCCATGTAGCCGAGCTTGACGTTGAGCGCCGGGGTGAACAGGGTGCGCTCGTAGCTCAGCTCGGTGAGGCGGGTGTAGAGGCCGCCGTAGTTTTCCTGGATCGGCAGGCGGTTGCCCACCAAGTCCTCTGAAGCGCTGTTGCCGCGACGGTCGTTGATCGTGACCTGGATGCGGTCGCCATTGTTGAAACCGTACAGCTTGCCCAGGTCGAACTGCACGCCGAGCTTGATGTTCTGCGAGTAGCGCGCCGAGCGATGCAGGCCGCCATCGGCGTTGTAGGCGGTCTCGCCGCTGTAGTCGCCGGTGAAGCGAATGCCTTGTTCGTCGAGTTCGCGGCGCAGGCCGCCCCAGTCGCCGGTCAAGGTGGTGTCATCGGCTTGCACGGGCAGGGCGGCGCCCAGGGCCAGGCCCAGCAACAGGCGCCCAAGGGAAATCTGAGAAGTGGGGGTCATGCGACGTTTTCCAAAAAAAAGCGCGGCGCCGGGGGAGGCGCCGCGCAAACAGAAGGGGTTATGGCAAGGCGTAGGCGATCACATAGTCGCCACGGTCCGTGGATTGGCGTGCGCCGCCAGCGGTGATGACGATGTACTGCTTGCCGGTTTTCGGCGACACGTAGGTCATCGGACCGCCTTGGCTACCGACGGGCAGGCGGGCTTTCCAGACTTCGTCACCGTTGCCGCTGTTGAAGGCGCGCAGGTAGAAGTCCTGGGTTCCGGCGATGAAGATCAGGCCGCCCTGGGTGGACAGGGTGCCGCCGAGGGTCGGCAGGCCGATCTTGATCGGCAGGTGCATGCGGATGCCCAGGGGGCCGGTGTCTTCAACGGTGCCCACCGGCACTTGCCAGGCGATCTTCTGGGTCTTCATGTCGATGGCGGTCAGGGTGCCGAACGGCGGTGCCTGGCACGGAATGCCGGCCACCGACAGGAAGCGGTTCTTGTTCACCGCATACGGCGTGCCCTTGAGCGGCACGGCGCCCATGCCGGTGTTCAGCGCTTCGCCCCCGGAGGCGGCCTGGGCTTTGTTTTGCGACGGTACCATCTGGATCCACAGGCCCAGGCGCATGTCGTTGACGAAGATAAAGCCATGCACCGGGTCGGTGGAGAGGCTGCCCCAGTTCATGCCGCCCAGGGAGCCCGGGAAACTCAGGGATTTGTCGGTGCCCGGCGCGGTGTACAGGCCGTCATAGCGCATGCCCTTGAAGTCGATGCGGCACAGCAACTGGTCGTACGGCGTGGCGCCCCACATGTCCGATTCGGTCAGGGTTTGCGCGCCGATCTGCGGCATGCCAACCGATTTTGGCTGAGTGGGCGAGTAGGGCTCGTTGGGGATGTTGGCGGCCTTGACCGGCACTTCACGCACGTCGGTCAACGGCTTGCCGGTGGCACGGTCGAGCACGTAGATCTGGCCGGCTTTGGTGCCGATCACCACCGCGGGTACCGCCTTGTCGCTACCCGGTGGGGTGAAGTCGATCAGGCTGGGTTGCATCGGCAGGTCGAAGTCCCACAGGTCGTTGTGGACGGTCTGGTACACCCACTTTTCAGCACCGGTGGAGGCGTCCAGCGCCAACACGGACGCGCCGTATTTGTGGTTGAGCTGGGTACGTTCCACGCCATAGATGTCGGTGGACGAACTGCCCATCGGCAGGAAGACCGTGTTCATCAGCGGGTCATAGGACATCGGCGCCCAGCTGTTCGGGGTGCTGCGCACGTAGGTGCTGCCGGCGGCCGGGGCTTGCTTGTCTTCGGGGTTGCCCGGGTCGAAGGCCCAGCGCATCTGGCCGGTGATCACGTCAAAGCCACGAATCACGCCGCCGGGCATGTCGGTTTGCACGTTGTCCGCCACACGGCCGCCGACTACTACGGTGGTGCCGGCCATCAGCGGGGCGGAGGACAGTTGGTAGTAGCTGTCGGGGACATTGCCCAGGCCGGCTTTCAGGTCCACTTGGCCGTGGTTGCCGAAGTCTTCGCAGAACTTGCCGGTGTCAGCGTCGACCGCGATCAGGCGCGCATCGATGGTGTTGGTCAGCAAACGACGCTGGCACTGCGCACCGGCTGGCACGCTGGCGGCGATGATCGGCGAGCTGTTGGGCTGGGTGGGCGCGGCAATCGGCGCGGTGGCGTCGAAGTAAGCCATGCCACGGCAACGCTGCCACACCGCCGACTTGGCGTTGACCTCGTTCTTCCACAGCTCTTTGCCGGTGTCGGCGTCGAGGGCGATCAGGTTGTTGTGCGGGGTGCAGATGAACACCTTGTTGCCGATCTGCAGCGGGGTGAGCTGGTCTTCGGCGCCGTTGCCGTCGCTGATGGCCACGTCACCGGTGTGGTAGGTCCACGCCACTTTGAGCTTGTTGACGGTGTCGCGGTTGATCTGGTCCAGCGCGGCGAAGCGGCTGCCACCTTCGGTATTGCCGTAGTGGGCCCAGTCTTTCTGTGCGTCGGCCGGGGCCACGGGCGTTACGCCCGGGCCTGCGCCGGTGGGTGCGACGCTGGGGTGCGCGACGAACATATTGCCCGCCGCGACAGCCACGCTAACCGCCAGCACGGCGGCAACGCCATAGGCGCCGCGTGCCGGCTTGCCCGCGAGCAGCGGGTAAACCAGCGCTACCACCAGGCCAATCACGCTGAACATGAACAGGCGCGAAAACAGCGGCCAGAACACCAGGCCCACATCCGCCACCGCCCAAACGGCGGTGCCCACCAGGAACGTCGCAAACAGCCACGCCCCAGCAGGCTTGCGCCGGGCAATCAGCACGCCGGAAATCGCCATGGCCAGGCCGCCGACCAGGAAGTACCAGGAGCCGCCGAGGCTGACCAGCCTGGCGCCGCCAACGGCAAGCGCCACGCCGAGCAGGGCGATAACGACGCCCAGGCCCAGCAGGATAAATCTAGAGACGCCAGCGGCGCGCGATGCTCGTTTCATATCGATAAATGCTCGAAGGTGAGAGGGCAAAGACGCGATTTTAGCAAGATAAGTAACTGGTTAGTACATTTAGCTCCGCAATAGACTATTACAGGTAATGCGATGATGCGGTGTGGCCAAATGTCGCCTGGGGTGCGATGCGGCTTTTTTTGCCTGCATCGCACGGTTGGGACGGTGAGCGACAACGCAACTTGATTTTTTCAGGCGCTGAGCAAGGCTTGCGCAAGTTTGGGAAGCCAGTGGGTCGCTGGACCTATCAAGGTGTTTCCAGGTGCTGTCGAATCGGCTTCGAGATTGATATGCACAACCCAAGCTCCGTTTTCTGCGGCTATTGTTGGGAGGTACACGGCCGGAGCTACGCTCCCAGAGGTCCCAATAGATAGCATGACGTCGCAGTCAAACGCTGCAATACGGGCGCGTTTCATCTCGTTTTCAGGCATTCGCTCGCCAAACCAGACGACATTGGGCCGTATCAGGCCTTCGCAGTGTTGGCAGCGCGGCGGTTCCAAGGGGCCGGCGTCCGGATCGACGACGATGGGGAGGGTGTCGAGGTAGGGTTGGCTGCAGGTAAAGCAGCGCGCGGTGGCCAGGTGCCCATGAAGATGGATCGGGTCCTGAGAGCCTGCTCGCTCATGCAGATCGTCCACGTTCTGCGTGATGAGGGTCATGTGAGGTAGGCATTGCGCCATCGCTGCTACCGCCCTGTGCGCCGTATTGGGTTGCGCATTTGCGACTTGCATTCGTCGCCACGTATACCAGCCCCAAACCAGTGAGGGGTTACGCTTGAACGCTTCGGCCGTGGCCAGTTCGCCGCTTTTGTAACGAGACCAGAGGCCAGTCGAGGGGGCGCGGAAAGTGGCAATGCCACTTTCGGCAGAAATGCCAGCACCGGTAGAAATAACGACATGTTGGGCCGTTTTCAGGTATTCGACCGTCTGGTTGAAAAGGTAATCAGCATCCATCGTCTCACCTTAAAAAATGTATTCAGCTGCGGGCACACTGATCGCGTAGCCAGTCGAAGTTGCTCCAGTATTTACGGTCACCGCCGGCGATGATGCGTTTTTTCTCGATGAAAGGGGAAAGCACTCTGTGGCAGTGGATGATGCTGGGAGCCCAGTTTTCGATGATGACGTGCTTGTTCTTGATCAGATCCACGCGCAACAGTGCCGCTACCACATCGTAATTTGCGCAGGCCAGCGCCGCATGCCGGTTTTGTTGCTCATCCCATGCGTCATGATGCAGCTCGGACAACTTTGCGCGGACTGTTTCCCGCGCTTCCCGTGCTTCGTTGGTTTGCAGGAACTCAACAATCGAAATAATGCTCTGTGCTTCGGAGGCGAGCTGTGTGGCCTTAAGTTGTGAAGTCAGGATCGTGATCTGGCGCAACACCAGCACCACGGACACTAAAGCGAGCACCGCCAGGAATACCTGGATCACGGAGGCCAGCAGGTTGTAGTCATTCGTTTCCATTGTCTTTCTCGCTCAGTATCTCAAGTGTTTTTTTATCGGCACCGCATAGGTTGTCCCGTGCTTGCGCATACACGGATCCATCGCCGGCTACCGCGGCGAACAGTGTCATACAAGAGGCAAACTTCAACGCATCGATTTCGCCGAGTAAGTCCTCCAAGGGCACCTTTGCATCAATGACTGCTTGTGTTGTCAGCCCAAGGCGTGGGCCCAACAGTGAATGTTGCAGATAGTTTCGTGCTTCCTGCACGTCTTTAATGCCGTAGTAAGTGGCCTTCTCACTGAAGCCGAGGCCGCGTAGCTGGGGGAAGATAAACCACATCCAATGCCCGTCTTTCTGACCGCGCTTGAGCTCGTCCAAGGCGAGCTCATAGTGTGAAGCTTGAGCCTGTACAAAACGTTCCAGGGATTGAGTCATCAGGTATTCCTCCGTAAGAGACGTCTACAGGCAGCCCTGCTCGAATTCTTCGAGCATGTCAGAGCGGATCAGCGCATCAGGATCTTCGGCATGCACTGCGTCGACCTGGCGCTGTACGCAGCTTTCGCGGTCGCCACTGTTCCTTTGGGGGCTTGCCGCGACCTGTTCCGGGGGGGGATTGATATTTATGGCTTGACCAGGCGCAGGGATATCGACCAGTTGTTCATAGCGCGATACAAAGCCAGTTCCCACGTAGGCGCTGGGTTTGTTGAAGTCACGTTCGGCGCTTATCGGGTTGGCCCATTGCTGAAAACCACCGAGCACGCCCATTTTCCCTGGGTGCTGTTGTTGCAGGTCGGGTGCAAGGGTAATGAGTACCTGGCTGGCGTCGCCTGCATTCCAGACAATGATCGCCTGCAAATCGCCTTTGTCACTGAACAACCGCTCCTGACCCTGCTTGACCACGATCTGTTGCTGATCATAGTTGTCGCGTCCGATCCCTTGGAACTGGCTTTCCTGACGGTCACCGACCCACACCGTCGCGACCGCGCTGACTAGCTTGCCTTTGTTCCATTGCAGTTCGCGAATCAGATGGCCCTTGTCGTCCCAGTATTGTTCGATCCCATCATTGTTCAAATCGCTGGCGATGAACTCGTTGACATCATCCTTGAGCGCCACGCGGCTAACGTGATGCATGTGTTTGCCGTCGTAGCTGTATTCGTCAACGATGCGCGTACGCAGCTTACCGTGTTCAAACACGCTTGATTCAGTCACGTTGCCGCGGGCATCGATACTGCGCTGAATACCGTGTTGCAGCCCGTTCTCGTAGTTTTCCTCGCGCGAAACATAGAACCGATTACCGTCCAGGCCGTAATCCTTCTGGGGGCCGTGTTGCTTCCCGTTGAGGTAAGTGTGGTGCTGGGTGCCACGGTTGTCGAAACCGCTGCGCAGGCCGTTGTCCCATTGCAAATCTGCGATCAGCGCATTCCCTTCATTGTCCCAGGCGCGTTCATTGCCATTCTTCTTGCCGGCGGCGTAGTGCACTTCGAGGACGCGCTCACCATTCTGCGGGTTGAACTGTTCGACAATGCCGTCCTGAAGGCCGTTTTTCCAGTGGGCAACCAGGGTCTTCTTGCCGGTCTTGGCGTCGAACTTTTCTTCTTTGCCGTCGCGTTTACCCGCCTTGAATTCGCCTGAAGCCAAAAGGTTACCGGCGTTATCCGAACAATGGATTTCCCCGTCGGGCAAGCCTTTTTTAATATCGACGGTGCACGTGCCGACGTTGAACAAACCGAGTACAGACATCGGGTAATTGAGGATGCGTCCGGTGAATGGGTCGTCAGCGTGGATTTTGTAGAGTAACCCTTGGATTTCCCGTGTCTGTCGGGAATCAATTTCTTCGGTAAAGCAGCCGGTGAGGCTGAGGGACGCCAGGCTTATTGCGCCCACGGCGAAGCAGCTACGAACGTTGAACGACACCAGAATCTCCCTATTCACGGTACGGCAACAGCCGATCAGGAAAGCGTGAAAAGGGTTTAGTGTAATGCAAATCGGATGATTGATTCCAATTTGATATCATTCTTCGTCAAGGGCTACCGAAGGCGACTGCCCTTGATTTTTTTCGTCGAAGTTTAATCAGCGACATGCTGATACCAGAAGCTCACTAATCTGCTACATGAGCTGACGTCATCACGTTTCTAGCTGGGGTTGTTCCAGAAACGCCGCCACACACGCCATGCACGCCTCGCGCTCTTCCACGTGGGGCATATGACTGGACTGTTCGAAGATCTGCCAGCGCACATCGGCGATGCCGTCGGCAAACGGCTGCACGGTCGCCGGGGTGGCTTCGTCGTAGCGCCCGGAAATCAGCAGCGTCGGCACCTGGATGCGCGACAGCCGATCGATGATGCTCCAGTGGCGCATGCTGCCGATCACGTGGAACTCGGTGGGACCATTCATGGCGTGGTACACGGTGGGGTCGTCGTCGATGGCCGCGTAGGTGCGCGCCACATCGTCGGGTACCGGGTCGAGGCGGCACACATGGCGTGCGTAAAACACGTCCGAGGCGGCGCGGTATTCGGCGCTGTCGGTGGTGCCGGCGTTTTCATGCTGCAGCAGGGTGGCCTGCACCTCCGCCGGCAGTGCCTGGCGCAGCTCGTGGGCGGCTTCGCACCACAGGTCCATGGACGCCGGCGAGTTGGCGATGATCAAGGCTTTAAGGCCGGCCGGTTGGCGCACCGCGTGTTCGGCCCCGAGCATGCCGCCCCAGGACTGGCCCAGCAGGGCGTAGTCGCGGATGCCCAGGTGGGCGACCAGGTTGTTCAGTTCGGCGAGAAACAGCTCCACGGTCCAGAAATCGCTGGCGGCGTCACGCAGGTGGGTCGAACGGCCATTGCCGAGTTGGTCGTAATGCACCACGGCGCGGCCGGTGCTGGCCAGGTCTTTGAAGCTGTCGACGTAATCATGGGTGCAGCCGGGGCCGCCGTGGGCGACGATCAAGGGCAGGCGCCCTGAATTCAAGTCGCCGGTGACCCGGAACCACGTCCGATGGCCACGGAAATCGGCATAACCTTCGCGAACCTGCATGTTGTGTACCTCCTTGGGGATCAATGAGGTACAGGCTAGTCAAAAGTGCGCGGCAAGGGCACTGGCAAAAATGCTAGGTTCTCAGACTTCCACCAACCGGTAATGCAGGCCGCGCACCACGGCTTCGACGCGATTGCGTGCGCCCAGTTTGCGCGCCGCGCCGATCAAGTGCAGGTTGACCGTGGCTTCGGAACGGTGGAGCGTGGCGGCAATGCCCTTGGCCGTGAGCCCCTTGGCCGAATGCTGCAGGCACTCGCGCTCGCGGCGGGTGAGGTGGATGTGGCTGCAGCAGCGCTCGGCCGGCGCCAGCAGCTCGCTGGCCCGGGCCTGGAAGGCGTGGGCCAGTACCAGCATCTCGCCAAGGTTGTGCTGGGCTTGTCGCTCGGCATCGGCGGGCGTGCCGTCGACAATCGCGGTGAGGGTGGCGAAGCCGCCGTCGGGCAGGTGCAACGGCACGGTCAGCCCGGTGCTCAGGCCGTAGTCGCGAATATAGTGGGCCACCGGGCGGTGGGCGTCGGTGAGGGTGCCGCTCCAGGGCGCGTCGGTGCTGAAGGACCAGGCAAACGGCGTGGTACGGCGTGCCGCGCATTGCTGCACGGGATCGATCTGGTAGTAACCGCGCTCGCACCACAGCGCGTGCATGTCGCTCGGCGCATCCAGGGTCTTGAACACCGACGGTGTGATCAGCGCGCCCTCATGGCTGACGGGTACGGGCGCGTAGTCGTAGATCAGCGTCTTGAAACCCAGTTGCTGGGTGGCGGCCTGAACCTCGGCCAGGCACGCGTCCAGCGTCGTGGTGTGGGCGAGGTGTTCGCTGAATCTAATCAGGTCGGTGTGCATGGCGCCTCCGGGCGTTGGGCTGCGCAGGTTTGCAAGCAAACACTCTGCCAAGGCCAAAACCTAGTAGTTTTCAGGATAGAGCGCGGGCTTGCGTCGCCCTAGAGTGAGCTTTGTGTTCAACCCTTGCGGAGCGCCATCATGATCGACTCTTCCACCCCCGGTGACAGCGCGGACCTCGCGCGTTTCGGATATACCCAACAACTCAAGCGCCAGCTGAGCCTCGGCGACCTGCTGATCTACGGCATGGTGTTCATGGTGCCGCTGGCGCCATTCTCGATCTTTGGCGGGGTGTTCGACGCCAGCCACGGCATGGTCCCGCTGACCTACCTGATCGGGTTTGTCGCGATGCTGTTCACCGCCATCAGCTACCAGCAGATGTCCCATGCGTTCCCGGTGGCAGGCTCGGTGTATGCCTATGTGGGGCGCGGGCTGAGCAGCCAGTTGGGGTTCCTGGCGGGCTGGGCGATCCTGCTCGATTACCTGTTGGTGCCGACCTTGCTGTATGTGATCGGCGCCAATGCCATGGCCAACGTGATCCCTTCGGTGCCCCAGCCGTTGTGGATCGTGTTTTTCGTGGTACTCAATACGCTGGTCAACCTGCGCGGTATCCAGACCACGGCCCGTGCCAATCGCTTGTTCCTCTATGGGCAACTGGTGGTGCTGGTGGTGTTTGTGGTGCTGGCGAGTATCGCGATCAGCAACGGCGTGAATGGCGCCAGCTGGACGATGAAGCCGTTGTACAACCCGGCCGAGTTTTCCTTGCAGCTGATCTTCAGTGCGCTGTCGGTGGCGGTGCTGTCGTTCCTGGGCTTTGATGCGATTTCCACCTTGTCGGAGGAAACCCGTGGCGGCAGCCGCGCCGTCGGGCGTGCAACCCTGTGGGCGCTGGCCTTGGTAGCGGCGCTGTTCATGGTGCAGACCTGGCTGGCGGCGCTGTTGCAGCCCAACCTGGTGCAGTACCCGGATGCCGATGCGTCGAACAACGCATTCTACGAAATCGGCCGCCTGGTGGCCGGGCCCTGGTTGCAGGTGGTGATCGCCCTGGCCGTGGCCATCGGCGCGGCCATTGCCAACTCGTTGGTGGCCCAGGCGGCGACTTCACGGCTGTTGTTCGCCATGGCCCGGGACCGCCAGTTGCCGCAGTTTCTCAGCCAGGTGCACCCGGTCACCGGCGTGCCGCAACGCGCCACGTTGCTGGTGGCGGGCTTGAGCCTGGTGCTGGGGCTGTTCTTTGTGGGGCAGATCAACCTGCTGGCGTCCATGTGCAACTTTGGTGCGCTGACCGCATTCCTGCTGCTTCATGTGGCCGTGGCCTGGCACTACCGTGGCGCCGGTCGCCGGGTGGTGCATGGGCTGGTGCCGCTGATCGGCTTTGTGATCATCAGCTACGTGCTGGTCAATTCCGATATCTACGCCAAGGTTGGCGGGACGTGCTGGATCGCGCTGGGCATTGCCGTGCTGGCTTTCTTCAAGGCCACTGGCCGTTCCACCGAGCTGCAAGTGGGTTGAAATCATGAGCCCTTGCCGGCGGTGGCGTCCGCAAGGTCGCCACCGCCCGCCAGGTCAGAACTTGAAGCGGCCCACCAACCCCTTGAGCTGACCGGAAATATCCGTCAACCGCCCGGAACCGGTCTGCGCCGAATGGGCAAAGCCTTCGACCAACTGCGCATCGGCGTGAATCTGCGCGATGTGCCGGTTGATCTCCTCGGCCACCTGGTGCTGCTCTTCGGCGGCGGTGGCGATCTGGGTGTTCTGGTCGCGGATCGAATCCACCGACCCGCGGATCTTGTCGAAACTGTCGCGGGCCTGTTGGATGCGTTCCACGCTGGTGTGGGACACCAACAGGCTGCCCTGCATCTGCTGGGTGACTTCCTGGGTGCGGCGGGCGAGGTTGCCCAGCAGGCTGTCGATCTCGCCGGTGGAGTCGGCGGTACGGCGGGCGAGGGCGCGCACTTCGTCGGCCACCACCGCAAAACCTCGGCCCTGATCACCGGCGCGGGCTGCCTCGATGGCCGCGTTGAGCGCCAGCAGGTTGGTCTGTTCGGCAATCGAGCGGATGGTGTCGAGGATGGTGTTGATGTTTTTGCTGTCCTGCTCCAGCTGCTGCATGGTCTGGGTCGAACGCTGCAAGTCTTCACTCAGCTTGAGCACGCTGCCGGTGGCCTCGCCGATGTGCTGCTGGCCGTCATGCACGTCGCGGTAGCCTTCGTCGGCACTCGACGCGGCAGCGCTGCAGGAGCGGGCCACTTCGTTGGCGGTGGCGACCATTTCATTGAACGCGGTGCTCACCAGTTCCACGGCTTCACGCTGGCGCCCGGCCGCCTGGTTCATGTTGTGCGCCACTTCGCGGGTGTCGGCGGCGGCGGTCTGCAGGTCGGAGGACGCGTTGCCGATGCGCTGCACCAACTGGGCGATCATGCTCAGGAACTGGTTGAACCAGCCCGCCAGGCTGGCGGTTTCGTCCTTGCCCTCGACCTTGAGCTGGCGCGTCAGGTCACCTTCACCTTCGGCGATTTCTTGCAGGCCGTCGGCGACGCCGCGGATCGGGCGCACGATCACCCGGGCAAAACTGGCGCCGACAATCGCAAAGATCACCGCCAGCACCGCCGCGATGGCGGCGATCAACCAGGTGAGGCTCGCCGCCTGGGCCATGACTTCATCGCGCTTGATCAGGCCGATAAAGCGCCAGCCCAGGTCTTTGGAGCTGACCACGTTGGCCATGTAGGTCACGCCGTTGATGTCGATCTGGGTCACACCGTCGCCGCGTTTGGCCAGCTCGGCATAATTGGCGCCGAGGTCGGCCAGGGGCTTGAAGTTGTGCTTGGCATCGCTGGGGTCCACCAGCACGTTGCCGTTGGCTTCGACCAGCATCAGGTAGCCGCTGTCGCCGAGCTTGATGTTGCGCACCAGCTCAGTCAGTTGCTTGAGCGACACGTCCAGGCCGACCACGCCAAGGATATTGCCGCTGGCATCGGCCACGGTGTGCACGGTGCCGATCAGCGTCACGTCGTCCGGCGCCCAATAATAGGCGCCGGTGCGCACGGTCTTGCCCGGCGCGGCGATAGCCGCCTGGTACCAGGGGCGTACGCGCGGGTCGTAGTTGTTCAGTTTGGTGTCGTCGGGCCAACTGGCGTAGCCGCCGTCCTTCAAGCCCAGGGACAGGTAGGCAGTGCTCGGGTGGCTCTTGGCGAACTGGTCGAAAATCTCCAGCAGCGCCTTGTTGGTCGGGGTGAGGGGGATTTGCGCGGCGTCGGCGCCGGCGTAGCTCTTGAGGTCCTTGGCCGCGACAACGCGCGGGTCCTTGGCCACGTAGTCGACGTTTTGGCTGATGCCGTCGAAGAACTGCTTCATGCCATTGTCGATCTGGCGGATTTCTCGGCCGCTGCTGTCGAGGAAATTGGCCAGGGCCCCCTCGCGCAGGTTCAGCACAACCAACACAGCGACCAAAATAACCGGGACGCACGCGATGGCGGCAAACGCCCAGGTCAGCTTTTGCTTGATATTCATGACTTCACCCGCGGGTATTTATAATTTTGGCAAGGAGAAAACAGTAGCGTCGAGCGTCGCATGTGTTGTTTTGAGGGGATAGGGCCCATGCGTACCCCCTGTATATCGACTGCGGGAGTACGCACTTTAGGCCGTAAGGCGGGTTTAAACGATACGCTCGCCGCCCAGCGCATCACGCTGCATCGACTGCAGGTTTTTCTCGATGGTTTCGCAGATGGTTTCCATCTGGATCTGGTGTTCGCTGGAATGAAACGGGCTTTGCAGGTCGGTGCCGATGCGCTCAATGGCCAGCAACATGAAGCCCACCACCGTGGAGGCCAGCGGGGTGAACCAGCCCAGGGATTCCACCAGGCCCACCGGCACGATCAGGCAGAACAACGAAATGAACAGGCGCGGAAAGTACACGTAGGGGTAGGGCAGCGGCGTGTTGGCGATGCGCTCCATGCCGCCCTGGGCGTTGGACAAGTCCACCAGTGTCGATTCCAGCCGTGCCAGGCGGATGCTGTCCAAGTGGCCGGCCTTGTATTCCTTGGCGAGCAAGGCGGCAGAGCCGGTGAGGATGTCGTTGGCAAAGTTGTTGGTCGCGCCGCTGCGGGCGAACTCCTCTGGCGGAATAAACGCACGCACTTCGTCAGGGCACGGCTGGCCCTTGAGGTGGGCGGCCAGGCAGTTCACATAGGCTACATGGCGGCGCAGCAGGCTGGCCTTGACCGGGTTGGCCTCGCTGCCGGGGTCGTCCAGCAGGGTCAGCACCTGGCGTGCGAAGCTGCGCGAGTTGTTGACCATCGCCCCCCACAGCGTGCGTGCCTCCCACCAACGGTTGTAGGCGCTGCTGTTGCGAAAACTGATCAGCACCACCAGCGCCGAGCCCAGCAGGGTCAACGGCATCAACGGCAAGTTGATCTTGGCGTTGAGGAACAGCATGAAATCCACCGTCACGGCGATGTCCCACAACAACAGCCAGAACAGGGCCCAGCCCACGTAGCCCATGGTCTTGATGATCAGGCGGTACTTCTTGAGGATGGCGGCTTTCAAACGGGAACCTCGCGGCGGTTGGCAACAGTGCCTTAGCTCGGACGCAGGTTCATGCACAAAGGTTCGACGCCGCTGAATCGGTTCTACTGCCCGGCCGTCAAGGGTTCGATGATGTGCGGCCCCTCGTGGCGTGGGTTGCCCACCGCACAGTCGACCCTGAACCATTCAAAAGCGTCCGGGGGCTCGCCCTGCAGCAGCACCATTTGTTCGGCGCGGCCGCGCGTCGTCGCCGGGTCCAGCCATTCCCGTGCAAGCGTGGGGTTCAAAACCACGGGGCGGCGATCATGGATATCGACCATGCCGCCGGCGCTGTCGGCGGTGATGATCACAAACCCGTCGAGTTCGCCCGCGCCCTCATCGGCGTCGGGCAATTGGCCGATGGCCGCGCAGAGCACGGGCGCGCCATCGCGTCGGCGAACGAGATAGGGCTGTTTTTTCGGGCCGCCTTCGTCCACCCATTCAAACCAGTTGTCGACCGGGGCGATGGCGCGGTGTGGCCAGATCGCCCGGAAGAACGCGCCATTCGCGACTTTTTCGACACGGGCATTGATCGGCGGGGCGCGGTCCTTGGCCCAGTGCGGGCGCCAGCCCCAACGCACACGGTCGGCATGCAACACCGCTTGCTCCAGGTGCAACAGCGCCACCCCCGTCGAGGGCGCCACGTTGTAGCGCCCGAGCGGCTGCTCCCCCACGCTGTTGACCAGGGCATTGGGCATGCTCAACGCCGCCACGAAGTCATGGATACCGCGGTACTGCGACAGTCGTCCGCACATGGCCGCTTCCTCCGGCTGAACCCTGAGCGTAGACGCTGATACCCGCACACCGACAGAAAATTCAAACATGACAAATGAGAATAAATATCAATGGCTGGTATTTTGGTATACCCTGCGCGGCACAAAAAATGGCGGATATGCCACCCTCTCTGGCTCATTTACTCGGTTCTTCATCCATGCGTCGTACCCTGGTTTCCCTCTGTGTGCTTCAGGCGTTTTCCCCTTTCAGCTGGGCAGAAGTGGAGACGGTCGAAAAAAACAGCCTCGAACTGCAAGCCACCACGGTGACGGGTGCTGCGGCCTTTGAAACCGCACAAGGCCCGGTGCAGGGCTACCACGCCACGCGCTCGGCCAGTGCGACGCGCACCGATACCTCGATCCATGAAACGCCACAGTCCATCAGCGTGGTCTCCAAGGCTGTGGTTGAAGACATCGGCGCTACCCGCCTGCAAGACGCGCTGGACTACGCCGGTGGCGTTGGGCGTGCCAACAACTTCGGCGGGCAGGGCCTCACCACCTTCACCGTGCGTGGCTTCACCACGGGCGAGTTCTACCGCAACGGTTTTCCGATCAATCGCGGTTACCCGAACATGCCCGACGCCAACACCATCGAGCGCCTGGAAGTCCTGCGCGGCCCGGCGACCATGCTCTATGGCCGTGGCGATCCCGGCGGCACCTTCAACGTGGTGACCAAGCAACCGCTGGCCGAGCGCAGCGTGACCCTGGGCAGCCAATTGAACGACCAAGGCATGAAGCGCGGCACGCTGGATGCTTCCGGCCCGCTGGATGAAGAAGGTCGCCTGGCCTATCGCTTGAACGTGGTGGGCGAGGGCGGCGACACCTTCCGTGACCACGTCGAAACCGAACGCTATGGCGTGACGCCGGTCCTCAGCTGGCAAGCCACGGAGGACACCAAGGTGATCTTCGAGGGCGACTTCATGCGCAACAACCACCCGCTGGACCGTGGCCTGACGCGCTTTGCCAATCAAAAGGGCACCGCGTCACGCGATACGTTCTGGGGCGATAAAGACGTCGGCAAGCTGCACAACGACAACAACATGGCCCAGCTGCGTTTTGAGCACCTACTCAATGACAACTGGACCTTGGGCGGTGGTTTCCAGTGGCTGGACGGTACGTTGCAGGGCAACGCCATCGAGGCCAACAGCCTGGCGGCTGACGGGCACACGCTCAACCGCAACTTCAACTACCGCAAGCTGGAGTGGACCGACAAGGACACCCAGCTCAACCTCACCGGGCATTTCTCCGCCGGCGGGTTCGAGCACACCTTGCTCACCGGCGTCGAGTTTGAAGACTACGACTACAAGTCAATCATCCAGCGCTCGTCCGCCGCCTACACCAGCGATATTTTCAACCCGGTGTACGGCAAGCCGCGCCCGGCACTCACCAGCACGCCCACCCATGACAAGGAAAACCTCAAGACCTACGCAGCGTTCGTCCAGGATCAGGTGGCGCTCACTGAGCGCCTGAAAGTGCTGGCGGGGGCGCGCTTCGAGCGTTTCGAGCACCAGTACGAGACGTATGTGAAAGGCGGGCAAAGCTGGGAGGCCAGCGACAATGCGGTCACGCCCCGTGTCGGCGTGACCTACGACCTCACCGACAGCCTGGCGGTCTACGCCGACGCAGCACGCTCCTTCAAACCCAACACCGGCGCCAGCCGTGAGGGTGCCGGCTTTGAGCCAGAGAAGGGCAAGTCCTACGAAATGGGCATCAAGTGGGAGGGGTTCGACCAGCAACTGAGTGTTGACGCGGCGATCTACCAGATCGACAAGCAAAACGTGCTGACCACCGATCCGACGGATTCGAACTACAAGGTCGCAGCGGGCCAGGTACGCAGCCGTGGTTTTGACGTGAACGTCGCCGGCAACCTCACACCTGAGTGGCGTGTGATCGGCGGCTATGCCTACGTGGACGCCGAAGTCACCAAGGACAACAGCATTCGTGTCGGCTCGCACCTGGCCAACATCCCGCGCAACAGCTTCAGCCTGCTGAACGTCTACGAGTTTCAGGAGGGCGCGCTCAAAGGGCTCGGCCTGGGCGCGGGCGCCAAGTATGTCGATGAACGTGTCGGCCAGACCTCCAACACCCCGTTCTCGATGGACGCCTACACCGTGGTCGACGTGCTCGGCTACTACCAGGTCAACGAGAAGGTGCGGCTCAACCTGGACGTGAAGAACCTGTTCAACCGCGACTATGAAGAAGGTGCGTTCGGTAACTTCTACGCCTACCCAGGTGCGCCGCGTACCGTACAAGTCGGGATCGCCTACACCCTGTAATCAATAGCAGGATGGCAGGTGCACCGCATAATCCTTGTGGGAGCGGGCTTGCTCGCGGAAGCTGAGTGTCAGTCGCTGAATCTTTTGACTGTCACACCGTATTCGCGAGCAAGCCCGCTCCCACATTTGGATCGATTTACGCCTGATAGAGCTGGGTTGACAGCTCCCACGTTACAGCGGCGTCAGCACATTCATCACCGTATCCAGCGCCACCCGCGTGTCATCCAACTGCACCAGCGAGGCATGCCGAGCGCCCAAGGCATCACGGTTCTGGATCGCGGTGAGGATTGCCTTGTGCCGGGGCAGGCTCAGGCCCTGGATGTCGGGGCGGCGGTTGGTGATGTTGATCGACTCGCGCAACGGCAGCGACAGCATGTTGCACATATAGGCCAACAGGTCGTTGCGGGTGGCGTCGGCGATGGCGCGGTGGAAGTCCAGGTCGGCCTGCAACAGGTCCTCGTGGGTCTTGGCGGTTTCCATGCCCAGGTAGGCTTTTTCGATGGTGGCGATGTCTTCATCGGTGGCGGTGGTCGCGGCCATGGCGGCGATCTCCGGTTCGAGGATGCGGCGTACACCGGCCAGGGTATTGAAGAACTCGCTGTGGGGCGTGGACTGCATCAACCAGGACAACACGTCCGGGTCGAGCAAGTGCCATTTCAACCGTGGCCGCACCACCGCGCCCACCCGTGGCTTGGAATACACCAGGCCCTTGGCACTGAGCACCCGCGTAGCCTCACGCAACACCGAGCGGCTGACCTTGTACTCTTCGCAGAGCGTGGCCTCCATGGGCAAGCGTTCTTCTGGCTTGAAGCGACCGGAAACAATGTGCATGCCCAAGTCCTGAACGATCTGGGCATGCTGGCTCTTGCGCGGCTTGGACGGCTGGTGATCCATGACTACAGGGAGGCTCTGGCTTGAATTCGCCGCATCATAGCATCCCAATTAGTGGGAATGCCTTGGGACTTCCGCCCCGCGGCACCCCACCAGAAAGTCAAAGTCGCAGCCTTGGTCGGCCTGCAGCACATGGTCGATGTACAGCTGGCGATAGCCACCAACGATGAGTTTCTGCGGCGGCGCCAGGTCGGCCATGCGCGCCGCCAGCTCTGCGTCGGGGATGTCCAGGTGCAGGCGGCCGTTGGCGCAGTCCAGTTCGATCCAGTCACCTTCCTTGACCGTGGCCAGCGGCCCTCCGGCAGCGGCTTCCGGCGCCACATGCAACACCACCGTGCCGTACGCCGTGCCGCTCATGCGCGCGTCGGAGATGCGCACCATGTCGGTCACGCCCTGGGCCAGCAGTTTGGCCGGCAAGCCCATGTTGCCGACTTCGGCCATGCCCGGGTAACCCTTGGGCCCGCAGTTCTTCATGACCAGGATCGAGTTGGCGTCCACGTCCAGCTCCGGGTCGTTGATGCGCGCCTTGTACATGTCGAAGTTCTCGAACACCACCGCACGGCCACGGTGCTGCATCAGTTCCGGGCTTGCCGCCGAAGGCTTGAGCACGGCGCCCAGTGGCGCGAGGTTGCCGCGCAACACACAGATGCCGCCATCCGCGCGGATCGGGTTGTCGAGGGTACGGATCACTTCATCCTGGCCATAAATCGGCGAATCCTGGGTGTTCTCACCCAGGGATTTGCCGTTGACGGTCAAGGCATTCGGATGGGGGATCAGGTTGGCTTCACCGAGACGCCGCAATACCGCTGGCAGGCCACCGGCGTAGTAGAACTCTTCCATCAGGAAGCGCCCCGACGGCTGCAGGTCGACGATGGTCGGCATGCCACGGCCCATGCGCGTCCAGTCATCCAGGTCCAGTTCCACACCGATACGCCCGGCAATGGCTTTCAAGTGGATGACCGCGTTGGTCGAACCGCCGATGGCCGCATTCACGCGGATCGCGTTTTCAAACGCTTCCTTGGTGAGGATCTTCGACAGCTTCAAGTCTTCACGCACCATTTCCACTGCACGCATGCCCGACATATGCGCCAGCACATAACGCCGTGCATCCACCGCCGGAATCGCCGCGTTGTGGGGCAGGGACGTGCCCAGTGCTTCGGCCATGCAGGCCATGGTCGACGCGGTGCCCATGGTGTTGCAGGTACCCGCCGAACGTGACATGCCGCCCTCGGCGGCGAGGAAGTCATCCAAGGTGATGGTACCGGCCTTGACCTGTTCACTCAGTTGCCACACCACCGTGCCCGAGCCGATGTCCTGGCCTTTGTGCTTGCCGTTGAGCATCGGCCCACCGGTGACCACGATGGCCGGCACGTCGCAGCTGGCCGCGCCCATCAACAAGGCCGGGGTGGTCTTGTCGCAGCCGGTCAGCAGCACCACACCATCAATCGGGTTGCCGCGAATCGCTTCCTCCACGTCCATGCTCGCCAGGTTGCGCGTGAGCATGGCGGTGGGGCGCAGGTTGGATTCGCCATTGGAGAACACCGGGAATTCCACGGGGAAGCCACCGGCTTCGAGCACGCCGCGTTTGACGTGGTCGGCGATCTGGCGGAAATGCGCGTTGCACGGCGTCAGTTCCGACCAGGTGTTGCAGATGCCGATGATCGGCTTGCCGTGGAACTGGTGGTCGGCAATGCCCTGGTTCTTCATCCAGCTGCGGTACATGAAGCCGTTCTTGTCGGCGGTACCAAACCACTGGGCGGAGCGTAGGCCAGGCTTTTTATCGGGCATGATCGATTCTCTTATTGTATGACTATATGTTCTATCTTCGTCTAAACATAAGCGCAAAATCGAAGCTTTGGAAGTGTTGTTTTGCAAATAGTCATACTATATAGTCCGTCTCAACTGAGGCATTGCCCTGGCGATTTTTCGCGAGAGGCGTGTCCCGAGCTTCTATAAAAACAACAATCGGAGATCGACCCCATGAGCCAGGAACTGCGGCTTATTCGGCGCATCACGCTGAAACTGATTCCTTTCCTGATCCTGCTGTACCTGATCGCCTACGTGGACCGCTCTGCCGTGGGCTTTGCCAAGTTGCACATGGGCGCCGACGTCGGCATCGGTGATGCGGCGTACGGCTTGGGTGCCGGGTTGTTCTTCATTGGCTACTTCCTGTTCGAGATCCCTAGCAACCTGATGCTCGACCGCTTCGGCGCCCGTCGCTGGTTTGCACGCATCATGATTACCTGGGGCGCCATCACCATCGGCATGGCGTTCGTGCAGGGGCCGCACAGCTTCTACGTGATGCGCTTTTTGCTCGGCGCGGCGGAGGCGGGGTTCTTTCCGGGGGTTCTCTACTACATCACCCAATGGTTTCCGGTGCGCCATCGCGGCAAGATCCTGGGGTTGTTCATCCTGTCCCAGCCGATTGCGATGATGATCACCGGGCCGGTCTCCGGTGGCTTGTTGGGCATGGACGGCATGCTTGGCCTGCACGGTTGGCAGTGGTTGTTTATCGTAATCGGCACCCCGGCGATCCTGCTGACCTGGCCGGTACTGCGCTACCTGCCGGACGGCCCCAGGCAGGTCAACTGGATGAGCGAGGACGAAAAAGCCTGGCTCACCGGTGAGCTGGCCAAAGACCTGCAAGCCTACGGCCAGACCCGCCACGGCAACCCGCTGCATGCCCTCAAAGACAAGCGTGTTCTGCTGCTGGCGCTGTTCTACTTGCCGGTGACCCTGAGCATCTACGGTCTCGGCCTGTGGTTGCCGACGCTGATCAAGCAGTTCGGCGGCACTGATCTGGTCACCGGTTTTATCTCTGCCGTGCCTTATCTCTTCGGGATTATCGGCCTGCTGATCATCCCGCGCAGTTCCGACCGTTTGAATGACCGCTACGGCCACCTCGCCGTGCTCTATGTGCTGGGCGCCATCGGCCTGTTCTGCAGTGCCTGGCTCAATGTGCCGGTGCTGCAGATGGCCGCGCTGTGCCTGGCGGCGTTCGCGCTGTTTTCCTGCACGGCGGTGTTCTGGACCTTGCCGGGGCGGTTTTTTGCCGGTGCCAGTGCGGCGGCGGGCATTGCCTTGATCAACTCGGTGGGCAACCTCGGCGGCTATATCGGCCCGTTCGTGATCGGTGCGCTCAAGGAATACACCGGCAACCTGGCGTCGGGTTTGTACTTCTTGTCTGCGGTGATGGTGTTCGGCTTGTTGCTGACCGGCGTGGTGTACCGCCTGCTGGAACGCAAGCACGTGCTGCCCGTGGACCAATTCGCCGCCAGCGCCCGTGGCGCCACACGTACTTAATCCAGGAGAAATGGCATGCGTTTAGTTCAGTTCGAGTCTCGCAACGGTGAGCGCCGCGTCGGCGTGGTTCAAGGCACTCAGGTGCGTGAAGTCCAGGCGGCGCGCAGCGTGCGCGAATTGGCGCTGGCCGCCATCGAAGCCGGCGTGGGCCTGGTGCAACAGGTCGACAGCCTGGGCCTGGGTGACAGTCATGACTACGCCACCTTGCTGGCGGACTTGAAAATCCTGCCGCCCCTGGACCACCCGGACCCGGCCCACATGCTGATCAGCGGCACCGGCCTGACCCACCTGGGCAGCGCCGCTGCTCGCGACAAAATGCACCAGGCCGGTGACGACACGGCGTTGACCGACACCATGCGCATCTTCAAGTGGGGCGTGGAGGGCGGTAAACCGGCAGCCGGTCAGGCGGGTGTGCAACCCGAGTGGTTCTACAAAGGCGACGGCAGCATCGTCGTGCGCCCCGGTGCCGCGTTCCCGGTGCCGCCGTTTGCCGAGGATGCCGGTGAAGAACCGGAAATCGGCGGCCTCTATGTTATCGGCCCGGACAGCAAGCCCTATCGCGTCGGCTTTGCCGTGGGCAACGAGTTTTCCGACCACGTGATGGAGCGCAAGAACTACCTGTACCTGGCCCATTCCAAGCTGCGCAGTTGCAGCTATGGCCCCGAGTTACGCGTGGGCGAGTTGCCCGAGCACCTGGCGGGCACCAGTCGCATCCTGCGCAACGGCGCGGAAATCTGGCGGAACGAGTTCCTCAGCGGTGAAGCCAATATGTGCCACAGCCTGGAGAACCTCGAATACCACCATTTCAAATACCGCCAGTTCCTCACGCCGGGTGATGTGCACATTCATTTCTTCGGCACCGCCACCCTGTCATTTGCCGACGGTATACGGACCCAGCCGGGTGACGTGTTCGAGATCAGCCAAGGCGAGTTCGGCGCGCCGCTGATCAACCGCGTCGGCAGCGCCGAAACCGCTTTTGAACCCGGCAACGTCGTCACCCTTTAACGGAGATCCACATGACTCAGTTCCTCGGCCACAACTACATCGGCGGTCAACGCAGCGCCAACGGCAGCGTCACCCTCAACAGCGTCGATGCCACGACCGGCGAGGCGTTGTCCCAGGTTTTTTTCCAGGCGACCACGCAAGAAGTTGACGCCGCCGCCGAGGCCGCGGCCGCGGCATACCCTGCCTATCGCGGGTTGAGTGCAGCACGCCGTGCGCAGTTCCTCGATGCAATCGCGGATGAGCTGGACGCGCTGGGTGATGACTTTATCGAGCTGGTCTGCCGCGAGACTGCACTGCCGGCTGCGCGTATCAAAGGCGAGCGCGGGCGTACCAGTAGCCAGATGCGCCTGTTTGCGACCGTACTGCGTCGCGGCGATTTTTACGGCGCTCGCATCGACAAAGCACTGCCGGATCGCCAGCCGTTGCCGCGCCCGGATTTGCGCCAATACCGCATCGGCCTCGGCCCGGTCGCTGTGTTCGGCGCGAGTAACTTCCCCCTGGCGTTCTCCACGGCGGGCGGCGACACCGCTGCGGCATTGGCGGCAGGTTGCCCGGTGGTGTTCAAGGCCCACAGCGGGCATATGGCGACGGCCGAGCGTGTCGCTGACGCGATCATTCAAGCAGCCCAAACCACCGGGATGCCGGCCGGTGTGTTCAACATGATCTTCGGTGGTGGCGTCGGTGAAGCGCTGGTCAAGCACCCGGCCATCCAGGTCGTGGGTTTTACCGGCTCGCTCAAGGGCGGCCGTGCGTTGTGCGACATGGCAGCGGCGCGCCCGCAGCCGATTCCGGTGTTTGCCGAGATGTCGAGCATCAACCCGGTGATCGTGCTGCCCCAGGCGTTGACTGCGCGAGCCGACACCATCGCACGGGACCTGACCGCCTCGGTGGTCCAGGGCTGCGGGCAGTTCTGCACCAACCCGGGCCTGGTGATCGGGATTGCATCGCCTGAGTTCAGCGCGTTCACCCAACAAGTGGCACAGATGATCGGCGACCAACCGCCACAAACCATGCTCAACGCAGGCACCTTGGGCAGCTACGGTAAGGGCTTGGAAAAACTCTTGGCCCATCCTGGCATCCAGCACCTGGCGGGCAGTCAACAGGCCGGCAACCAAGCACAACCGCAGTTGTTCAAGGCCGATGCGCGCCTGCTGATCGATGGCGATGAGGTGCTGCAGGAAGAAGTCTTCGGCCCCACCACGGTGTTCGTCGAGGTGGCCGACCAGGCCCAGCTCAGCGCCGCCTTGCACGGCCTGCACGGTCAACTCACCGCCACACTCATTGGCGAGCCCGCCGACCTGCAGCAGTTCGCCGAACTCACGCCGCTGCTGGAACAGAAGGTCGGGCGCATCCTGCTCAACGGTTACCCGACCGGTGTGGAGGTCTGCGATGCGATGGTGCACGGCGGGCCGTACCCGGCCACGTCGGATGCCCGTGGCACCTCGGTCGGCACCTTGGCGATCGACCGTTTCCTGCGCCCAGTGTGCTTCCAGAATTACCCTGATAGCCTGCTGCCCGACGCGTTGAAAAACGCCAACCCGTTGCGTATCCAGCGGCTGGTGGATGGCACGCCATCACGCGACCCGCTGTAACGCACACCTGAGAACAACAACAATCCAGGAGGCAACATGTCGTGTATCGCCGTTACCCCGCACCGGGCGCAATTGGGCGAAGGTCCGTTCTGGGATGGGCCGACCCAAGCGTTGTATTGGGTGAATATCGCCGGCAAACAAGCGCTGCGCCTGATGGACGGGCAGTTGCAGGTTTGGCAGTTGCCCGAGCATGTCTCGGCCTTCATTCCGTGTGAGAGCGGCGATGCCTTGGTGACCTTGAGCAGCGGCGTGTATCGCCTCGACCTCGCCACTGAAGCCCTGACACTCTTGTGCGTGGCCGACCCGCAACCCGGCAACCGTGGCAATGAAGCACGCTGCGATGCCAGGGGCCGCCTGTGGTTGGGCACCATGCAGAACAACATTGGCGAACGCGGCGAAGACCTGCCGATCACCCGGCGATTAGGTGGCCTGTTTCGCATCGATGCCGATGCACAGGTCACGCCGTTGCTCAGTGGCCTGGGCATTCCCAATACCTTGCTGTGGCATGAAGACGGCAGCCAGGTGCTGTTTGGTGACAGCATGGATGGCACGCTGTACCAACATGGCATTCAAGCGGATGGTCAACTCGCGCCCGCCCAGATCTGGTTCGGCCCACACGAGCGCGGTGGCCCCGACGGCTCGGCGATGGACATCGAAGGTTATATCTGGAATGCCCGCTGGGATGGCAGTTGCCTGCTACGCATAGCACCGGATGGCAGCGTGGACCGCATTATCGAGCTGCCCGTCAGCCGCCCCACCAGCTGCGTTTTTGGTGGGCCGAACCTCACCACCCTCTACATCACCAGTGCCGCGAGCCCTTTGGATCATCCTTTGGACGGTGCCGTGCTGGCGATTGAAGTGGATGTACCTGGAAAACCCTGCACTCGCTTCGCTGGATAAGTGCCCATTTAAAAACAACAACAAGGAGTCACCCGTATGAATCGTCGTCGTGGTTTGCGTTCCCTGGCTTGCGCCGCTGTGGCGGTCTCGGCCATGAGCTTGAGCGGGCTGTTGCTGGCCGCAGAAGAAGTGAAGATCGGGTTCCTGGTCAAGCAGGCGGAAGAACCGTGGTTCCAGACCGAATGGGCCTTCGCTGAAAAAGCCGGCAAGGAACATGGCTTCACCGTGATCAAGATCGCCGTGCCCGATGGCGAGAAAACCCTGTCGGCCATCGACAGCCTGGCCGCCAACGGCGCCAAGGGGTTTGTGATTTGCCCGCCTGACGTGTCACTCGGCCCGGCGATTGTCGCCAAGGCCAAGGCCAACGGCCTGAAAGTGATCGCCGTGGATGACCGCTTCGTCGATGCCAAGGGCAACTTCATGGAGGACGTGCCTTACCTGGGCATGGCCGCTTTTGAAGTCGGCCAGAAGCAAGGCGCGGCGATGGCGGCTGAAGCGAAGAAACGCGGCTGGGACTGGAAAGAGACCTACGCGGTGATCAACACCTTCAACGAACTCGACACCGGCAAGAAGCGCACCGACGGCTCGGTCAAATCCCTGGAAGAGGCGGGTATTCCCAAGGACCACATCCTGTTCACCGCCGCCAAGACCCTCGACGTTCCGGGCAGCATGGACGCCACCAACTCGGCCTTGGTGAAACTGCCGGGTACCGCGAAAAACCTGATCATCGGCGGCATGAACGACAACACTGTGCTGGGCGGCGTACGCGCCACTGAAAGCGCCGGCTTCAAGGCGGCCAACGTGATCGGCATCGGCATCAATGGCACCGACGCCATCGGCGAATTGAAAAAGGCTGACAGCGGCTTCTTCGGTTCGATGCTGCCTAGCCCGCACATCGAGGGCTACAACACCGCGCTGATGATGTACGAGTGGGTCACCAAAGGCACTGAGCCGGCCAAGTACACGGCGATGGATGAAGTGACGCTGATCACCCGCGCCAACTTCAAGGAAGAGCTGACCAAGATCGGGCTGTGGCAATGACAGCGGCCGCCTTGCGGTTTGACGGTATCGGCAAGACCTTCCCCGGGGTCAAGGCGCTGGACGGCATCAGTTTCAGCGCCCAGCCCGGGCAGGTACACGCCTTGATGGGCGAGAACGGCGCGGGTAAGTCGACGCTGCTGAAAATCCTCGGCGGCGCCTACATTCCCAGCACTGGCACGTTGCAGATTGGCGAGCAGGTCATGGCCTTCAAGAGCGCTGCCGACAGTATCGCCAGCGGCGTGGCGGTGATTCACCAGGAACTGCACCTGGTGCCGGAAATGACCGTCGCCGAGAACCTGTTCCTCGGGCATTTGCCATCGCGTTTTGGCGTGGTCAATCGAGGGCGGCTGCGTCAGCAAGCCCTCGCTTGCCTCAAGGGCCTGGCGGATGAAATCGACCCGGCGGAAAAGCTCGGACGCCTGTCCCTGGGCCAGCGCCAACTGGTGGAAATCGCCAAGGCGTTGTCCCGTGGTGCCCATGTGATTGCCTTTGATGAACCCACCAGCAGCCTGTCGGCGCGGGAGATCGACCGCTTGATGGCGATCATCACGCGCCTGCGGGACGAGGGCAAAGTGGTGTTGTACGTGTCCCACCGCATGGAAGAGGTGTTCCGCATCTGCAATGCGGTCACCGTGTTCAAGGACGGTCGTTACGTGCGTACCTTCGATGACATGGCCGCGCTCACCCACGACCAACTGGTGACGTGCATGGTCGGTCGCGACATCCAGGACATCTATGACTACCGCCCACGTCAGCACGGCGAAGTCGCACTCAAGGTTGATGGCCTGTTGGGCCCCGGCCTGCGTGAGCCCGTCAGCTTTGAGGTGCGCAAGGGCGAGATTCTCGGGTTGTTCGGTTTGGTCGGGGCAGGGCGCACCGAGCTGTTCAGGCTGCTCAGCGGCCTGGAACGCGCGAGCGCCGGGACACTGGAGCTGTGTGGTAAACCGCTGCACTTGCAGTCACCCCGTGATGCCATCGCTGCGGGTGTGCTGCTGTGCCCGGAAGACCGCAAGAAGGAAGGCATCATCCCGCTGTCGAGCGTGGCCGAGAACATCAACCTCAGTGCCCGTAGCGCCCATTCCGCCTTCGGCTGGCTGCTGCGTGACGGCTGGGAAAAGGGCAACGCTGACCGACAGATCCAGGCGATGAAGGTCAAGACTCCCAGCGCGGCGCAGAAGATCATGTACCTGTCTGGCGGCAACCAGCAGAAGGCGATTCTCGGCCGCTGGCTGTCCATGCCGATGAAAGTCCTGCTGCTGGACGAGCCCACCCGCGGCATTGATATCGGCGCCAAGGCCGAGATCTACCAGATCATCCATAACCTTGCGGCCCAGGGTATTGCGGTGATCGTGGTGTCCAGCGACCTGATGGAAGTGATGGGCATCTCCGACCGTATCCTGGTGCTGTGCGAAGGCGCGATGCGCGGCGAACACACCCGCGAGCACGCCACTGAATCCAACTTGCTGCAACTGGCCCTGCCACGCAGCCTGGCCCACTGAGAGAGCGCTATGACCACTCAACACAACGTGCTGCCCACGGCGCGCAAGCCCCTGGACCTGCGTGCATTGCTCGACAACTGGGCGATGCTGCTGGCCGCCGTGAGCCTCTTTTTGCTGTGCGCCTTGCTCATCGACAACTTCCTCTCGCCGTTGAACATGCGCGGGCTGGGCCTGGCGATTTCGACCGTGGGCATTGCGGCCTGCACCATGCTGTTCTGCCTGGCATCCGGGCATTTCGATTTGTCGGTCGGTTCGGTGATCGCCTGCGCCGGCGTGGTCGCGGCGATTGTGATGCGCGACACCGACAGCGTCCTGCTCGGGATTGGCGCCGCGTTGCTGATGGGCCTGATGGTGGGGCTGATCAACGGCATCGTCATCGCCAAGCTGCGGGTCAATGCGCTGATCACGACGCTGGCGACCATGCAGATCGTGCGCGGCCTCGCGTACATTTTTGCTAACGGCAAGGCGGTGGGCGTATCCCAGGATCAGTTTTTTATCTTCGGTAACGGCCAACTGATGGGCGTGCCTGTGCCGATCCTGATCACGGTCCTGTGCTTCCTGTTTTTCGGCTGGTTGCTCAACTACACCACCTACGGGCGCAACACCATGGCCATTGGCGGCAACCCGGAAGCGGCGCTGCTGGCGGGCGTGAATGTGGATCGCACCAAGATCCTGATCTTTGCCGTGCATGGGGTGATTGGCGCGCTGGCCGGGGTGATCCTGGCGTCGCGCATGACCTCTGGCCAGCCGATGATTGGCCAAGGCTTCGAGCTGACGGTCATCTCGGCGTGCGTGCTGGGCGGGGTGTCGTTGAGCGGCGGAGTGGGGATGATCCGGCACGTGATTGCCGGGGTGCTGATCCTGGCGATCATTGAAAATGCGATGAACCTGAAGAACATCGACACCTTCTACCAGTACGTGATTCGCGGCTCGATCCTGTTGCTGGCGGTGGTCATCGACCGTATGAAACAACGCTGATTTCCAGCCATGTGAAGACCAAAATGTGGGAGCGGGCTTGCTCGCGAATACGGTGTATCAGTCAACTCATTAGGGCCTGACACTCCGTATTCGCGAGCAAGCCCGCTCCCACAGTTTTAGTCCGCGGTGAATCTGAAAATGGTGTGCTGGGTGTAGGTCTGGCCCGGGTTCAAACGGGTCGAGGCAAATGTCGGCTGATTCGGCGCATCCGGAAAGTGCTGCGTCTCCAGCGTAAACCCACTCCAGTGCTGATACGTCTTGCCCGCTTTGCCCTTCACCGTCCCATCAAGGAAGTTACTGGTATAGAACTGCACGCCCGGCTCGGTGGTGAACAGCTGCAGGCGCCGCCCGGACTCAGGGTCATGCACCTCGGCCGCCAGTTGCTTCACGTCGCCTTGGGTGTCCAGCGCCCAGTTGAAGTCGAATCCACCCTGCTTAGGCTCGGCGAATTTCAGCTGCGGGTGATCGTCCTTGATGTGCTGGCCGATAGGCGTAGGTTTGAGGAAGTCCATCGGCGTGCCGGTGACGGGTGCCAGTTCGCCCGTGGGGATCAAGGTGGCGTTCACCGGCGTGTAATGGCTGGCATGCAAGGTGGCAACCTGCTTGAGGATGTCGCCGTTGCCCGCACCGGCAAGGTTGAAGTAGCTGTGGTTGGTGAGGTTCAGCACCGTGGGTTTGTCGGTGCTGGCCTTGTAGTCGATGTGCAGTTCGTTGTTGTCATTGAGGCTGTAGGTGACCTCGGTCTTCAAGTTGCCGGGGAAGCCCATTTCACCGTCCTTGGACAGGTAGGTGAGGGTGACGCCCACCGAGTCCTTGCCCTTGACCGGCGCGGCCTTCCACACGTGCTTGTCAAAGCCCTGGGCGCCGCCATGCAGCGAGTTGGGACCATCGTTGAGCGGCACCTGGTAGCGCTTGCCGTCGAGCTCAAAGGCTCCCCCGGCCAGGCGGTTGCCGAAGCGGCCGATGGTCGCGCCAAAAAACGCGGTACCGCTTTGGTAGCCTTGAACGTCGTCGAAGCCGAGCACCACGTCTTCGACCTTGCCGTGCTTGTCCGGCACCTTGAGCGACTGCAGCACACCGCCGTAGGTGATCACCGTGGCTTGCATGCCATGGCTGTTACGCAACACGTACTGTTCGACGGCGGTGCCGTCATTGGTTTTACCGAAGGGTTTGTGCTCGCTGGTGAGCCCGCCAGCCTGGGCGCCGCCGCTGGCGATCAGCAGGGACATGGCGAGGCCCGACAGCAGGTATCGAGGGTGCTTCATGATCGAACTTCCTTTTGTTGTTTTGAGTGGAATAGTTCTACTAATGTGCGATATTTTGTCGATACGACAGCGAATTTATAGCCTTTAGAGCCGTTTTTGCAAAATAAAATAAGACTAATTAAGCGAGGCAGCATTTTATGAGTACGCAGCAGGCCAGTTACCCCGACCTCAAAGGCAAGGCCGTACTGATTTCCGGGGGCGCCTCTGGCATTGGCGAGTTCATGGTGCGGGCTTTCGCCGCGCAGGGCGCCAAGGTGGGCTTTGTCGACCGTGCTCAAAGCCAGGGCGAGCGCCTGGCGGCACTGTTGAGTGCCCAGGGGCACACGGTGGAATTCGTGCATGGCGACATCACCGATGAATTCGCCTACAAGGCAGCGATCGGACGCTTCGAGCAGTCCCTGGGCCCCATCACCGTGTTGATCAACAACGCAGCCAATGACGTGCGCCATACCCTGGAAGAAGTCGATTCGCAGACCTTCGACAAACTCATCGCCGTCAACCTCAAGCACGCGTTCTTCGCCGCCAAGGCGGTGGTGCCGATGATGAAAAGTGCAGGCGGTGGGTCAATCATCAACCTGGGGTCGGTGGGGTGGATGATGGCCTCGGCCGGTTACCCGGTGTACGCCGCCAGCAAGGCTGCCGCCCACGGCATGACCCGCGCGCTGGCCCGGGAACTGGGGCCGAGCCAGATCCGTGTGAACACGCTGGTGCCGGGTTGGGTGATGACGGACAAGCAGCTGGCGATGTGGGTCGACGATGCCGCCAAGGAACTGATCAGCCGCAGCCAGTGCCTGCCCGGCAGTGTGCTGCCGGAGCACATCGCCAACATGGCGCTGTTCCTCGCCTCTGACGCGTCGGCAATGTGCTCGGCGCAGAACTTCATCGTGGACGGCGGCTGGGTATAGGCAGCTTGCCTCTGTAGTGAGCGGGCTTGCCCCGCGCCGGGGCACCTCGGTCTTTCAGAAAGGCCGAGGTGCTCAGGTTGGGGTGGCGTCGCCTCCTAGCGCGGGGCAAGCCAGCTCCTTCAGTTTGGGGGTGATTATTCGATTGGGTATTTCCTAAACGCCGGGTGCTCCTCCAGCCGCTCAGCGTGGCGCTTCAGGTTGGGAAACGCATCCGCCCTGACCACCGACGCCACGGTGAACTGGCTGAACGACCAGGCGACGGCGGCCGTAATTGACGCCTGGGTCAGTGCCTCGCTGTCAGGCAGTTGTTTTTCCAGCAGCGAGTAGGCCGCCAGCAATTGCCCGCTGACCCGATCCAGCCACGGTGCATGCTGTTTCTCGGCCGGGCGCAGGTTGTGTTCATAGACGATCTGCACGCTTTTCTCGCACGCCGCCAGGGCCAGGCCCAACCGTTGCAAGTCACGAGCGCGGGCGGCGGGCGCCTGGGGTAGCAGCTTTTTGTCAGCTGGGGCTAGGGTTTCCAGGTAGTCGAGGATCAGGCTGGAATCCATCAACACCGTGCCGTCGTCCAGCACCAGGGTCGGGGCCTTGACCACCGGGTTGATCTGGGCGAACTCATTGAAGGTGCGAAACACCGACAGCGGTTCATGCACAAATTCCACGCCATACAGCTCCAGGGAAATGGCCACGCGGCGTACGTAAGGCGAGTCCAGCATGCCGATCAGTTTCATAAAGCCTCCATTGCTTACGGTGACGGGCTCAAGAGAGTAAGGGCTCAGGATCGGCGTGCGCAATGGCCGCGTGCAGGGCTTGATAAGCCTCCACCAACTGCTCCAGATTGAACGCCAGGTTGCGCCCGCTGGGGTTGGGCAGCACCCACACCGCTGCGCCGCCGAAAGCCTGTGGCTGCAAGCCCCAGGCGATGTCGCGCTGGCCCGACAGCGCGCTGTAGCCGGCCTTGCCCAGGAACGCCACGAAGCGGGGTGCGCTACGGCGGATCTTCTGTTCGAACGCCACTGCTGCATCCTTGAATTCATGCCGCGCCAACTCGCCCGCGCTTGCCGTGGGGCGCTCCACCACGGTGGTCAGGCCGCAGCCATGGTGCAACAACATGGGGCCATCCTGCGGGCGGAGTTCATGGGGCGTGAAACCGGCCAGGTGCAAGGTGCGCCAGAAGCGGTTGCTGCGATTGGCAAAGTGCAGGCCCAGGGCGGCGGAGCCTTTGCCGGGGTTGATGCCGCAGAACAGCACGTCCAGGTGGTCGGCGAGGATGTCGTCGAGGCGGTCGTTCATGTCGAGCGCCTGCTGCGCTGACGGCTGGCCCCAGGTGGTTGGCCGGTAATGCGCTTGAACGCACGGCTGAAAGCTGCCTGGGAGGTATAACCCAGCCGCAGCGCCACTTCTTCGATAGGCAAACGCTCCAGGGTCAGCCATTGGCTCGCCAGGCGCATGCGCAACTCTGTCACGTAACGCAGGGGCGGGATGCCCAGGGTGGCCTGGAAGCGCTCGGCGAACACCGAGCGCGAGGTGTGACAGTGCGCAGCCAATTCGTCCACGCGCCAATCGCGACCCGGTTGTTGATGCAGCGCGAGCAGGGCACCGGCCAATCGCGTGTCGCGCAGCGCCGCCACTAACCCGGACGCATTACCGCAGGCGCATTCCACCCAGCCTCGCACGATCATGGCAGCGACCACATCGGCCAGGCGCGCGAGGATGCCGGAGTAGCCCATACGGGCAGCGGAAACTTCACGTTCCATCACCGCCAGGATCGGCATCAGGCCGGGGTAACGCTGGCCCTGGGCATCGATCAGCATCAAGGCCGGCATCAGGCTGCCGAGCCCCTGGAGGCTGCCAAGTTCGAACGCCATGCAGGCGCTGAACAGCAAGGTGTTGGGGGGCCTATCGGGAGATGCATCCACGGCACACACGGTCTCGCCCAGCGGGGTCGCGCCAAAGCCGCCAATGTCTTGCACAGGCGCGTTTGCGTCGGAGGACAGCGCATGGGCGCCGCCGTGGGAGATGAACACGGCATTGCCCGCCGACAACTCAAACAGGCTGCCGTCGTCGGTGCGCAGGGTGGCCGTTCCCGCTGCCAGGAAGTGGAAGTAGGCGTGTCCGGGTTTGGCCTCAAAGCCCATGCCGAAGCTCGGTCCGGCCTGGATGCGCCGGTACTGCACCCCGCTCAGGCGCATGCCGCGCAGCAGTTCGTCGATCAGGTCGGAAGACAGATTGAAAGGGGCCGCTGCGCTCATGTTCGGGGTTTCGGTCAAAAACTCAAGGGTCTGCATCATAGATCATCCTAACGGGCGAACCTAGACTGGCCGTCGCGCTAATTTCCCGAGGATGTCGTGTGATGAATGATTGTGTCGCTCAAGCCGCTAACGCTGCCCAGGTGGAGCCCGATGCGCCTGCCTGGATGGCGGTGTTTTCCCTGGCCATGGGGGTGTTCGGGCTGTTGACGGCGGAGTACCTGCCGGCCAGCTTGTTGACGCCAATGGCGATGGACCTGGGCGTGTCCGAGGCGCTGGCTGGCCAGGCCGTGACCGTAACGGCAGTGGTGGCACTGTTTGCCGGGCTGCTGGTGCCCGGCCTCACGCGGGGCATCGACCGGCGCGTGGTGCTGCTGGGCTTTTCCGTGTTGATGATTGCCTCGAACCTGTTGGTGGCGTTCTCTTCAAGCCTGGCGGTGTTGCTGCTGATGCGCATCTTGCTGGGCATCGCCCTGGGTGGTTTCTGGAGCATGGCGGCCGCGGTGGCCATGCGCTTGGTGCCGGCGGTACTGCTGCCCCGTGCGCTGTCGATCATCTTCAGTGGTATTGCGGTGGGCACGGTGGTCGCCGTGCCGCTGGGCAGCTACCTCGGGGGGCTGTATGGCTGGCGCAGTGCGTTCGTTGCCGCCGCCGCCGTCGGTGGCGTGACGCTGGCGTTCCAGCTGTTCACGCTGCCACGCCTGGCGCCCACGGGGGCCGCACGTCTGCGCACGGTACTGGAGGTGTTGCTGCGCCCGGGTATTGCCATCGGCATGTTTGGCTGCGTGCTGGTACACACCGGGCACTTTGCGCTGTTCACCTACATCCGGCCATTCCTGGAAAGCACCACGGGCGTGGGCACCGAAGGGCTTGCCCTGATGCTGCTGGGGTTCGGTGCAGCCAACTTTGTTGGCACGCTGTTGGCCGGTTGGATGCTGGTGCGTTTTCCGCGTGGCACCCTGGTGTTGATGCCGGTGGCGGTGGGCGTCGCGGCGCTCGCCCTGGTGGTGTTGCCTGCGTCCCTGCCAGGGCAGGCAGCGCTGCTGATGCTGTGGGGCATGGCTTTTGGCGCAGTGCCCGTGGCGTGGTCGAACTGGGTAGCCCGCGCCGTGCCGGATCAAGCTGAAAGTGCCGGTGGCATGGTCGTGGCTTCGGTGCAGTCGGCCATCGCGGCAGGAGCGGCCGGTGGGGGCGCGATGTTCAGTCTCAGTGGCATAAGCGGGGTGTTTCTGGGGGCGGGGGTACTGATGCTGTTGGCTGCCTTGTTGATCGCACTACGCGTGCAGGTACCACGCGCCGAAGCAGGCGTGGGCGTGGCGCTGCACCTGTGAGCTAGCTGATCAGGTTGGCCAGCAGCCACGCCGTGAAACTGCGCGCCAGCGGGTCGTGTTCGCTGTCGCGATGGGTCAGCAGCGCCCAGCTCGGCCCACGGATTGTTGCCTCCACCAAGGGCACAAGCAGGCCGTCTTGCTGCGCTTGGCGGCACAACAACTGGCTGACCAAGCCAATCCCCAGCCCGGTACATACGGCGTCCAGCAACAGGCCAGGGTCGGAGAAATTCAGCCCCTGGTCTTGTTGGCCCACATCAACTCCGGCTTCCACCGCCCAGTGGCTCCAATCCATTTCGCGCTCGCCGTGCAGGGTGGTGCGTTGCTCCCGGGGCTGTTCCAGTACACGTGGGTGACAGGCGGGAAACAAGCGATCGGCATGCAGCACCTTGAAGCTGCATTCGGCCTGGGAGCTGATGTCGTCGCGCACCGCCAGGTCGATGGTCTGGCTGGCCATGTCGGGTACTTCGTCGGTGCTGAAGATCCACAGGTCGACTTCCGGGTGTTGCCGGCGAAAATCCGCAAGCCGTGGCAACAGCCAGTGACGCGCAAAGGTGGGCGTGGTGTTGAGCACCAGCTGGTTGGGTTTGCGGTACTGGCCCAGGCGCCGCACGCCCACCGCCAGTTGCTGCAGCAGGGCCTGGGTGGTGCTGAGGAAGTCATGGCCGGCGTCGGTCAGGCTTACGCTGCGCCCGCTGCGAAAAAACAGCGGCTGCTCCAGGTACGCCTCCAGGCTGCGGATCTGCTGGCTGATCGCCGATTGGGTCAGGTGCAGTTCTTCGGCAGCCTTGTGGAAACTGCCTAGCCGGGCCGCGGCTTCAAAGCCGCGCAGGGTGCCGAGGGGCGGCCAGTGGTTGAGCATGCTGATAAGTTCCTCTAATCAGTTTTCTACAAAATCCATCGTTTGTCCGGCTTTGCAGCCCGCCATAGCATGTACGCCAAGACTCCGTGCGCAGTTTTCACTGAACACAATGACTTAACTGAAGGGTACTTGTCATGCAGCAGAATGCAATGCAAAGCAATGGTTGGTGGATGCCTGCGGAGTGGGCTCGGCACGCGGCGACCTGGATGGTGTGGCCACATAACCGCGCCTTGTGGGAAACCACCTGGGGCGTGACCCTGGTGCAGGTGCAGCAGGATTTTGCGCGGGTCGCCAATGCGATCGCCCGCTTCGAACCGGTGAAGATGCTGGTCGATCCGTCCGCAGTCGCGGGCGCCAAGGCCCTGTGCGGTCCTGGCATCGAACTGATCGAGCAGGCCGTCAACGACAGCTGGTGCCGCGACTCCGGCCCGAGCTTTGTCTGCCACCCGCAACTGGGTACGGCCGGGGTGAGCTGGCGCTTCAATGCCTGGGGCGGCAAGTCGGCCCATGACCTGGACGAAAGCCTGGCGCGCCGGGTGCTCAATCACCTGGGGCTGGAGTGCTTCGGTACGCCGCTGAGCAACGAAGGCGGGGCGATCCACGTGGACGGCGAGGGCACGTTGATCACCACCGAATCGGTGCTGCTCAACCCCAATCGCAACCCCGGCGTGACCAAGGCCGAGATGGAAGACATCTTCGCGCGGCTGCTGGGCATCAAGAAGACCATTTGGCTGCCCGGCGATCCGGACTACGTCACGGGCGACATGACCGACGGCCATGTCGACGGTGTCTGCGCCTTCGCCCGTCCCGGGGTGTTGCTGGTCGATGCGACCCATGATCAGGGCTCTGTCTACGCCGAAGTGGTGCGGGAAAACCGCCGCGCCCTGGAACTCGCCACCGATGCCCATGGCCGGCGTTTCGAGCTGATCGACTTGTATGAAGCCACCGACGCGGTCGACACCGAGGCCGAAGTGTTCTGCGCGTCCTATACCAACTTCTACATCGCCAACGGCGCAATCATCATGCCGGCCTATGGCATTGCCGCCGATCAAGTGGCGGCCGAGGTCCTGGCCGGGGCGTTCCCGGGGCGCGAAATCGTGCCGGTGCAGATCAACCACCTGGCCCATGGCGGCGGCGGCGTGCACTGCATCACCCAACAACAACCTGAGTGGGTGCAGCCATGAGCCTGCTGACGATTGCGACGACCCAGATGCCTTGCACCTGGGACTTGCCGGGCAACCTCGACCGTGCCGAGCAGTTGGTGCGAGAGGCGGCGGCGCAGGGCGCCCAGGTGATCCTGTTGCAGGAGCTGTTCGCCACGCCGTATTTCTGTATCGAACAGCATCACAAGCATCTGGCATTGGCCGAAGAGTACCAGCACAGCGGCGTGCTCAAACGCTTCGCTGCGTTGGCCAAGGAACTGGGCGTGGTGCTGCCGTTGAGCTGGTTCGAACAAGCTGGCAATGCGTTCTTCAATTCCCTGAGCGTGGCCGATGCCGACGGGCGCTTGCTCGGCGTGTACCGCAAGACCCATATCCCGAATGCCATCGGCTATCAGGAGAAGGAATATTTCAGCCCCGGCGATACCGGCTTTCGCGTATGGGATACCGCTTTCGGGCGCCTCGGTGTGGGTATCTGCTGGGACCAGTGGTTTCCCGAAACCGCCCGTTGCCTGGCGTTGCAGGGTGCCGAGGTGCTGCTGTTTCCCACGGCCATCGGCTCGGAACCGGGCTGTGCGACCCTTGATTCCCGCGACCATTGGCAGATGACCATGCGTGGCCACGCGGCAGCGAACCTGTTGCCGGTGGTGGCGGCCAACCGCGTCGGGCGTGAAGTGGCGAGCACCGACTCTGCTCTGCAAATGGACTTCTACGGTTCCTCGTTCATCTGCAACCACAAAGGCAAGTTGCTGGCCGAAGCCGACCGCGACACTACCGGCGTGCGGGTGCATCGCCTGGACTTGTCCGCCATGCGCGAAGACCGCCTGACCTGGGGCATCTTCCGCGACCGCCGCCCGGAAATGTACAGCGGCCTACTCACCTTGGATGGGCGCCCATCATGAAACGTCTATTGAGTTGCGTACTGATGCTCACGAGTGCCTGCGCCTTGGCCGACGACAAAACCCTGAGGCTCTACAACTGGGCCGACTATTTTGCCGCCGACACCTTGGCCAAGTTCACGGCCGAGACCGGTATCCAGGTGATCTACGACGTAATGGATGGCAGCGAAACCCTGGAAGCCAAGCTGATGGCGGGCGGCAGCGGCTATGACCTGATCTTCCCGGGTGACACCGTGGCCGAGCGCCTGATGCGGGCCGGCAGCCTTCAGTCGCTGGACCCTGCCAAGCTCACCGCGCTGGGTGATATCGAACCGGGCTTACAAAAGCTGCGCACCCATTACGTCAATTCGAACAAGGCCACGGTGCCCTACACCTGGGGCACCATTGGCTTGACCTACAATACGCGGCAGATCGAGCAGCGCTTGCCAAATGCGCCGGTCAACAGCCTGGACCTGCTGTTCAAGCCTGAGCTGGCGGCCAAATTTGCCGATTGCGGCATCTCGCTGATCGACTCGCCGGACGAGGTGTTGGCCGTGGTGCTCAACTACCTGGGCCGCGACCCGCGCAGTGCCAAGCGTGAAGACCTGGCCGCGGCCAGCGACGTGTTGCTCAAGCTGCGCCCGTACATCCGCAAGTTCCAGTCGCAACCGGTGACCGACCTGGTCAACGGCAACCTGTGCCTGTCCCTGGGCTACAGCGGCGACATGACCCAGGCTCAGCGCGCCGCCGATGCGGCCGGCAAGCCGGTGACCTTTGGTTATCACATCCCCCGCGAAGGCACGACGGTGTGGATGGACACCATGGCCATTCCCGTCGATGCCAAGCACCCGGAATACGCCTACGCGTTTATCAACTTCGTGATGCGCCCGGAGAACATGGCCGCCATCACCAATTTCACCGGTTACCCCACGGCCAACGCCAAGGCCCGGCCGGATGTAGAGGCCAGCATGCGCGACAACCCCGACATCTACCCGGACGCGGCCACGTTCGAGCGGTTGATCGCCGGCAAGGACATTCCCCAGGCGGACATGCGTGCACGGATGCGCGTGTGGACTAAATTCAAAACCCAGCAATGATCGCGCATTTTTGGACGCGCGAACGTTTGTAGTGAGCGAGCTTGCTCGCGCCGGAGTGCGCCGCTCTCCCGATTGTGTGGGGCCGTTACGCCGCCAGCGCGGGGCAAGCCCGCTCACTACAAGCGAGTTTGGTCGCGTCCGTAGCGAGCGTTTTTCAATTCAATACCGTATGCAGGAACCACCATGCCAACCCGTCGTACCTTCATCAAACAAGCCAGCGTGGTCTGCGCCATGACAATGCTCACTCCCCACGTGCGGGCCGCCACAAAGGGCCGCTTCTACATGCCCGACGAGGGTGAAAAACACCGCCAGGCGTTCATTGCCTTTGGCGCCCAGGACGCCATCTGGGAAGACTTCACCGCCGACGTGCAGGCCGCGCTGGGCCGTATCGCCCGAGCGATTGCCCAATACGAACCGGTCACCGTGTTCTGCCGCGAAGACGAGCGCGCCCTCGCCGAGCAGCACTGCGGTACGCGCAACATCACCTTTGTGGAAACCGAGCTGGACGACATCTGGATGCGTGACACCGGCGCCAATTTCGTCATCGACGGCACGGGCGGCCAGGCGGCGGTGGACTTCAACTTCAACGGCTGGGGCAACAAGCAGCAGCACGCAGACGACGCGCACGTGGCGGCCCTGGTTGCCGAAGAAACCGGTGTGCGCCACATTCGCAGTGAACTGGTGGGTGAGGGTGGTGCCATCGAGGTGGATGGGCTGGGCACCGGCATCATGACCGAAAGCAGCTGGATCAACCGCAATCGCAACCCCGACTGGAGCAAGGCCGACGTCGAAGCCGAACTCAAGGAGCGCCTGGGCTTGCGCAAGATCATCTGGCTGCCCGGCATCAAGGGCAAGGACATCACCGACGCCCACGTGGATTTCTACGCGCGCTTCGTCGCCCCGGGTGTGGTGCTGGCCAACCTCGACACCGACCCTGAGTCCTACGACCACAAGGTCACCCTGGCGCACCTGGACATCCTCAAGAACGCCACCGACGCCGACGGCCGGCCGCTGACCGTGCACACCGTGTCGCCGCCGCTGAACCCGCGCAAAAGCAAGTTCAGCCGAGGCAATGAGGATTTCGCGGCGGGGTACATCAATTACTTCGTGATCAACGGCGCGGTGATTGCGCCAGAGTTTGGTGATGCGGTGGCCGACCGCAAGGCGCTGGACCTGCTGTCGCAGCTCTACCCGAACCGCAGGGTGGTGCAGCTCAATATCGACGCGATCGCGGCAGGTGGCGGTGGCATTCACTGCGTGACCAACCACCAGCCGCTGGCTTAGTCGTCCTTTGCCAGCAGCACCCTGGCAAATTCGTCGGAGGCGATGAAGTCCAGGGTCTGGCGCAACTGCGCCGCGGCTTCGCGGCCGAACGCCTGATCGAAGCGTTCGGCCATTTTCAATGACACCTGCCGGGCCGTCGCGTGGGTCTGCACACCGGCCTCGGTCAGCAGCACGCGGCGGGTGCGGCGGTCCAGTTCGTCCACGCGCAACTCCACCAGCCCGTCACGCACCAGCGGCTTGAGCGTGTGGCCCAGGGCCGACAGGTCCATCACCAGGTTTTGTGCCAACTCACCCATCTTCGGCGTGCCGGCCTTGGCAATCTGGTTGAGCACTGCGTACTGGGTGGCTTTCAAACCGCAGGGGGCATACGCCTCGTCATAGATCTGGCCCAGGCGGCGCGACGTGCGACGCACGGCACCGTTCACACAGGCGCTGGGGCTCTCGGAGCAAGGCTTTGCAGCTTTCAAGGGCGGATACTCTCTGATACAAAAACGACGTGGCAATTATGCCGTTCGAACCCTTCAGGACAAGGCTTTTCGGCCGAATATGCCCTTCCAGATGAAGACTGAGACAGCTTGAAACAAATTAGTTGCGTACGCCACTAAATTCGATATCGTGGCGTATGCCTCTTTGTGACCCGGATGTCGTTGCAAATTCCCCAGGAAGCGCATGGGGCGAGGCGGAAAAAAGGCACGGCCCTGCCGGCTTGAACATCCAACCCCCTGTCTGGATCACCTCCTATGCTGAGCCTCGTGCGCATCGCGTTGCGGCGCCCCTATACCTTTCTGGTATTGGCCATTTTCATCCTGATCATCGGCCCGCTGGCGGCCTGGCGAACGCCAACCGACATCTTTCCGGAAATTCGCATCCCGGTGATTGCCGTGATCTGGCAGTACACCGGCTTGCCGCCGGACCAGATGGCGGGGCGCATCACCTCGCCGTTCGAGCGGGTGCTGACCACCACGGTCAACGACATCCGGCACATCGAAGCGCAGTCGATGAACGGCTACGGCATCGTGAAGATCTTCTTCCAGCCCGGGGTCAACATCAGTACCGCCAACGCCCAGGTGACCTCGGTGTCCCAGGCGATCCTGCGCCAACTGCCGCCGGGTACGGTGCCGCCGCTGGTGCTCAACTACAGCGCGTCCACCGTGCCCATCGTGCAGCTGGCCTTATCGGGCCCGGGCCTGAGTGAGCAGCAACTGGGCGATATCGGCATCAACTCCGTGCGCCTGATGCTCACCACCGTGCCGGGTGCGGCGCTGCCGTACCCGTTCGGCGGCAAGAGCCGGCAGGTGCAGATCGACCTCGACTCGGCGCGCATGCAAGCCCGTGGCCTGTCGGCGCAAGACGTCGCCACCGCCCTGGCCACCCAGAACCTGATCACCCCGGTGGGCACGCAAAAGATCGGCAGCTACGAGTTCAACCTGCAGTTGAACAACTCGCCGTCAGACTTCCATGACCTGGAAAACCTGCCGATCAAGACCGCCGACGGCACCACCGTGCTGATCCGTGACGTGGCCACCGTGCGCGACGGCAACCCGCCGCAAACCAACATCGTGCACGTGAACGGCAACCGTTCGGTGCTGCTGACCGTGCTCAAGACCGGTTCGGCCTCCACCCTGGGCGTGATCGCCGGGGTCAAGGACAAGCTGGCCGATAACAAAGCCGCCTTGCCGCCCAACCTGAACATCGACCTGATCGGCGACCAATCGCTGTTCGTGCGCTCGGCCATCGGCGGCGTGGCCCGTGAAGGCTTGATCGCGGCGGCGCTGACCAGCCTGATGATCCTGCTCTTCCTCGGCAGTTGGCGTTCCACCGTGATCATTGCCACGTCGATTCCCTTGGCGATCCTGGCCTCGATTGCGACGCTCTCGGCCTTGGGCGAAACCCTCAACATCATGACCCTTGGCGGCCTGGCGCTGGCCGTGGGGATCCTGGTGGACGACGCCACGGTGACCATCGAAAACATCAACTGGCACCTGGAGCAGGGCAAGCCGGTGGAGACGGCGATTCTCGACGGCGCGGCGCAGATCGTGACCCCGGCGTTCGTCTCGCTGCTGTGCATCTGCATCGTGTTCGTGCCGATGTTCTTCCTCGACGGCGTGGCGCGTTTCCTGTTCGTGCCGATGGCCGAAGCGGTGATCTTCGCGATGATCGCCTCGTTCATCCTGTCGCGGACCCTGGTGCCGACCCTCGCCAACTACCTGCTCAAGCCCCATGTGCACGGCGAAGACGGGCATGCGCCGTCGCGCAACCCGCTGGTGAAATTCCAGCGTGGGTTCGAGCGGCACTTTGAAGCGTTCCGCGAGCGCTACCACGGCGTGCTCGACAGCGCCTTGCACCATCGCCGCGCCGTGGTGGTGGGCTTGCTGGCGTTTGTCGCGGTGTCGTTTGCGCTGGTGCCGTTTTTAGGCCGCAACTTTTTCCCCGAGGTCGACTCCGGGCTGATCCTGCTGCACGTGCGTGCTCCGGTGGGCACACGGGTGGAAAGCAATGCGCACCTGATTGCCGACATCGAGAACTCGATCCGCCGCAAGATCCCGGGCGAAGACCTCAAGGCCCTGGTGGACAACATCGGCCTGTCCATCAGCGGCATCAACGTGGTGTACAACAACACCGGCACCGTGGGTTCCCAGGACAGCGACATCCAGATCAGCCTCAACGAAGGCCATCGTCCGACCGCCGAGTACATGCGTGAGCTGCGTGAAAGCCTGCCACGGGAATTCCCGAGTGCGGTGTTCTCGTTCCCGGCGTCGGACATCGTCGGGCAGATCCTCAACTTCGGTTCATCGGCGCCGGTGGACGTGCAAGTCACCGGCAATAACCTGGCCGCCAACTTCACCTATGCCAGTGCATTGCTGCGGGATATCCGCCGCGTGCCCGGAGTGGTGGACGCGCGTATCCAGCAGTCACGGCAGTTGCCCACATTCAACATCGACGTGGACCGCACCCGCGCGCAATTGGTCGGCCTGACCGAGCGCGATGTGACCAACAGCCTGGTGGTCAACCTGGCCGGTTCCAGCCAGGTGGCGCCGACGTTCTGGTTGAACCCGGCCAACGGCATTTCCTACCCGATCGTCATGCAAACCCCGCAGTACAGCCTGGAAAGCCTGGCGGCCCTGCATAACCTGCCGCTCAGCGGCAGTGCCGGCGCGGCCACCGATCAGACCCTGGGCGGCCTGGCCAATATCCAGCGCAGCCACAGCAACTCGGTCATTACCCAGTCGGATATCCAGCCAGTGGTCGAAGTGCTCACCGCGATCCAGGGTCGTGACCTGGGCGCCGTGGCGGCCGATATCCAGAAGATCATCGCCGCCCACGCCAGTGAAGTGCCCACCGGTTCCAAGGTGCTGTTGCAGGGCCAGGTGCAGACCATGAACGCCGCGTTCAGCGGCTTGCTGTTCGGCCTGCTGGGGGCGGTGGTGCTGATCTACCTGTTGATCGTGGTCAACTTCCAGTCGTGGAGCGACCCGTTCGTGATCATCACCGCCTTGCCGGCCGCACTGGCGGGGATCGTGTGGATGCTGTTTGTCACCCATACACCGCTGTCGGTGCCGGCGCTGACGGGGGCGATCATGTGCATGGGCGTGGCCACCGCCAACGCCATCCTGGTGGTGAGCTTCTGCCGCGAGCGCCTGGCAGTGCATGGCGATGCCGTGCAGGCCGCATTGGAAGCCGGCTTTACCCGGCTGCGGCCGGTGTTGATGACCGCCATTTCGATGATCATCGGCATGGCGCCCATGGCCCTGGGCCTGGGGGAGGGCGGCGAGCAGAACGCGCCGCTCGGCCGTGCGGTGATTGGTGGCTTGGCGTTTGCCACCATCGCCACGCTGATTCTGGTTCCGCTGATTTTCAGTCTTGTCCACGGGCGTCGCCAGCACGCCACGCGGGCGACCACCGTTACCCAAGGGGTTTGACATGTCCGTTTCTCTTTCTAAACCGAAGTCTTCCCGTGGGCTGCTCTGGCTGATCGTCGGCGGGGTGGTGGTGGTTGCCATCGTGGGCGTGGGCATCGGCGTGCGCGCCAATGAGTCCCGTGACCTCAAGACCTGGACCGACGCGCAGGCGCTGCCCAGCGTCAAGCTGATCAAGCCGTTGGTGCAGGCCCAGGGCCCGGTGCTCAACCTGCCGGGGCGCATGGAAGCCTATTCCCGTGCGTCGATCTTTGCGCGGGTCAATGGTTACCTCAAATCCTGGAACGTCGACATCGGCACCCGTGTGAAAGCCGGCCAGGTGCTGGCTGAAATCGACACCCCGGAACTCGACCAGCAATTGCTGCAGGCCCGCGCCACCTTGGCCTCGGCCCAGGCCGATGCGCACCTTGCCGAAACCACCGCCAAGCGTTGGCAGGCGATGCTGGCGACCGATTCGGTGTCGCGCCAGGACGTGGACGAACGCACCGGCGACCTGACCGCCAAACAAGCCAAGGTGGCGGCGGCCAAGGCCAATGTCGACCAGTTGGTGGCAACCAAGGGCTTCCAGCGCCTGGTGGCGCCGTTTGCCGGCGTGGTCACCGCCCGCAGCACCGACGTGGGCGCACTGATCAGTGCCGGTGGCGCTGCCGGCAAAGAGCTGTTCGCGGTGGCCGACGTCAGCCGCCTGCGCGTGTACGTGCAGGTGCCACAGACCTTTTCGCCGCAGATCCGCGAAGGCACCACGGCGCGCCTGAGCGTGCCGGAATACCGCGGCGAAACCTTCACCGGCAAGGTGATCGCCACCGCCGACGCGGTCAATGCCGCTTCCGGCAGCACCCTGGTGCAACTGCTGGTGGACAACCCGGGCGGGCGCCTGCTGCCGGGCGGCTACACCAGCGTGCAGTTCGACTTGCCAGTGCAGGCCGATGTGCTGCGGGTGCCTTCCAGCGCCCTGGTGTTCGATGACCACGGCATGCGCGTCGCCACCCTCGACAGCACGGATCACGTGCGCTTCAAGACCGTCAGTATTGCCCGCGACTTTGGCGACAGCGTGGAAATTGCCAGCGGCCTGCAAGCGAACGAACGTGTGATCGACACACCGCCCGATGGCCTGGCCGACAACGATGCGGTGCAATTGGCGGCCGCTCCAGCCGAGGTCAAGCCCCATGGCTAAGCGCACTCTCTTCGGCCTGGTCGCCACCTTGAGCCTGGGGGCGTGCTCGTTGGCGCCGCCGCTCAAAGTGCCAGAAACGCCGGTGGCGGCACAGTTTCACACCCAGGGCCCGTGGACCGTCGGCGCGCCTGACGACCAGGCCAGCCGTGACGGCTGGTGGCACATCTACAACGACCCGCAACTGGACGCGATGCAGCAGCAGTTGCTGAAGAACAACCCCGACCTGAGTGCGGCATTGGCCCATTACGAGCAGTCCCAGGGCTATGTGGCCCAGGCGCGTTCGGGGCTGTTTCCGACAGTGTCGGCCATCGGCAACGGCCAGCGTATTCGCCAGTCCGACACCAAACCGCTACGTTCGGCCACCTCGCCAAATGTCTACAACTCGGCCACCCTGGGCCTGGAAGTCGACTATGAAGTGGACCTGTGGGGCCGCGTGCGCGACACCGTCGCCGCCGGCACCAGCGACTCCGAAGCGGCCAAGGCCGACCTCGCCTCGGTGCGCCTGAGCCTGCAGGCGCAATTGGCCGACAGCTACATTCGCCTGCGCGGCATCGACTGGCAGAACCAACTGCTGGAACAGACCCGTGACGCGTACGCCAAAGCGTTGGGCCTGACCGAAGGCCTGCACGGCGGCGGGATTGTCTCCGGCCTCGACGTGGCACGGGCGCGCACGCAACTGTCCACGGTCAAGTCGCAATTGAGCCAGAGCCTGGTGCAGCGCGCGGTGCTGGAGCATTCGATTGCGGCGATGCTGGGGGAGTCGGCGTCGACCTATACGGTGGCGGTCAACGTTGCGCCAATTGCCTTGCCGAACGTGCCCACCGGCGTGCCGTCGAGCCTGCTGCAACGCCGGCCGGACATCGCCGCCGCCGAGCGCCGCATCGCCGCAGCCAATGCACGCATCGGCGTGGCTAAGGCCGCGTGGTTCCCGCAGATCACCCTGAGCGCCCAGGGCGGTTACCAGAGCGATGAGTTTGCGCGCCTGCTCAGCGCGCCGAACCTGTTCTGGGCCATTGGCCCGTCACTGGTGGGCACGCTGTTCGACGGCGGTGCACGCCAGGCTCAGGTGGATATCGCCAAGGCCGCCACCGATGAAGCCGCCGCCAAATACCGAGGTGTGGTGCTGGGGGCGTTCGAACAGGTGGAAGACAACCTCTCGCAGATCGCCGGGCTGGGCAGCGCCCTGGACGACCAGCGTGATGCGGCGGCCGCTGCGCAATATGCCGAGGACCTTTCCACCTCGCGTTATCGCCAGGGCGCCGTGGCCTACCTCGATGTCGTGACCGCCCAAGTGGCGGCGCTGGAAGCCAAGCGCACGGTATTGCAACTGCAAACCCAGCAATTGAGCGCTAATGTGGGCCTGATCAAGGCACTGGGTGGCGGCTGGAACGTGACGCAACTGGCGGCGTCGAACCCTATTCAACCCAAGGAGCAGTAACGATGACTGACTACGTACCCCCGAAAGTCTGGACCTGGGACACCGAAAGCGGCGGCACTTTCGCCAGCATCAACCGGCCTATCGCCGGAGCGACCCACGAGCAGGAATTGCCGGTGGGCAAGCACCCGTTGCAACTGTATTCACTGGCCACGCCCAACGGGCAAAAGGTCACCATCCTGCTCGAAGAACTGCTGGCCCTGGGGCACAGCGGCGCGGAATACGACGCCTGGCTGATCAAGATCGGCGACGGCGACCAGTTCGGCAGCGGCTTTGTGGGCGTCAACCCGAACTCCAAGATTCCCGCACTGCTGGACCGCAGCGGCGCCACGCCGATCCGGGTGTTCGAGTCGGGGGCGATCCTGCACTACCTCGCGGAGAAGTTCGGTGCGTTCTTCCCTACCGAGCCGGCGGCGCGCGCCGAATGCCTGTCGTGGCTGTTCTGGCAAATGGGCAGCGCGCCTTACCTGGGCGGCGGTTTCGGGCATTTCTATGCGTATGCACCGAGCAAGATGGAATACGCGATCAACCGCTTTGCCATGGAGACCAAGCGCCAGTTGGACGTGCTCGACCAGCGCTTGGACGTGAGCGAATACATTGCCGGGGATGAGTACACGATTGCCGACATCGCGATCTGGCCTTGGTACGGCGGCCTGGTGAAGGGGCGGTTGTACGGCGCGGCTGAGTTCCTGTCGGTGCATGAATACAAGCATGTGCTGCGTTGGGCGGACGCCATCGAGGCACGGCCGGCCGTGCAGCGCGGGCGCAGGGTCAACCGGGTGTCCGGCGAACCGCATGAGCAACTGCGCGAGCGGCACGCCGCGAGTGACTTCGACGTTTAGGCATTGCGCTTGAGGGTGGTCAACTGCAGCGTCGTCCGGTGGCTGAAACCCAGGGCTTCATAGAGGCGGATGGCCGAGGTGTTGGTGGTGACAACGTGCAGGAACGGCACGGTGTCACGTGCGAGCATACGCTCGGCCAGCGCCACTACCATCCGGCCGCCCAGGCCTTTGCCGCGGTGGCTGGCGGCGGTGCATACACCGCTGATCTCCACCGCGCCTTGCAACTGAAAGCGCTCGCCGGCCATGGCCACCAGCTCGGGGGCGCGCACGCCAATATAGTGCCCGCATTCCCGGGTACGAATTCCAAACGGCCCTGGCTGGGTCTGGGCTGCCAATGCGAGCATCTGATCGGTGTCGGCGGCGCCCAGGGCAATCCATTGCGCCCGGTTTTCCAACGCTGGTGTGACGAGCTGCGAGCAGGTGAATTGCTCCACGGTCGTCTGGTGGATGATCTGCCATTCGGAGGAGGGGTGGACCGCCTGCGCGCTGGGCAATGCCACCACTTGGCCGGGTGTCGTCATCTTGGCCAATTGAACAAAGGCTTCGGCCGAGGGTTCGGCCAAGCCGGCAAAGGGCGTGACGTCGCAATGATAGAGCGCCGCCAGCGTGCCGGCATTGCCCAGGTGGGCGTGGCTCCCCGTCAGGCTGTGCCACACGGGGTTGTTCAAGGCGATGTCCAGTGGGGTCATGGCAGGGGCTCTGCAGGGATCAGGTGAGTGAACTCTACGGCCCGTGCGCTGTTGCGGCTATTGTCGCAAACGCCATTATTGAGACCATTCACGCCATCACCTGCAGGCGCCTCGGTGCATCAGGTACACCGAGTCGAGGCCATCGCCGGCAAGCCAGCTCCTACAGGGTTGGGTTATCCAAAGTCGGTTGCGCGGGAAACGCTTTCCCAGGCGCTGATCTCGGCTTGCAACGCTGTGAGCTTGGCCGTCACATGCTCCACCGCGTCATTGCCCAGCAGCAAATGCGCCGGTGGCTCGGCGCTTGCCACCACCTGCATCATCGCCAGGGCCGCTTTTGCCGGGTCGCCGTCCTGTCGCCCGCTGCGGGCGTGCCGCGCCGCTCGCACGGCATCAAACGAGGCGTCGTAGTCGGCAATGCTGCGTTCGGCCCTGATCATCGAACGCCCCGCCCAATCGGTGCGAAAGCCCCCCGGTTCAATCGCGGTGACGTGAATGCCGAACGGTTTCACCTCTTTGCCCAACGCCTCGGAGATGCCTTCCAGCGCAAACTTGCTGCCGTGGTACACGCCCAGGCCGGGGAAGGTGGTCAAGCCGCCCATCGAGGTGATGTTGAGAATATGCCCGCGACGGCGCTTGCGCATAAACGGCAGCACCGCCTGGATCATCGCCACCGCGCCGAACACGTTGACTTCAAATTGCTGGCGTACATCGTCCAGGGACGACTCTTCCAGCACGCCCTCAAAGCCGTAACCGGCGTTGTTGACCAGCACATCGATCGCGCCAACGTTCTTTTCGATCTCGGCCACCACGGCCGGGACAAACAGGCTGTCGGTGACATCCAGCAAGCGCGCAAAGGAGTAGCCGGGTTTGATCCGGTCGAACGCGTCGATGGCCTCCGGCGTGCGCACGGTGCCGACGACGCGCTCGCCGGCAGCCAACAAGGCCTCGGCCAGGGCTTTGCCGAAGCCGGAACTGATACCGGTGATAAGCCAGGTTTTCTGGGGTTGTGCAGGCATGGTGATCTCCCGTGAGTGTGCCTGGAATCTTTCTCCGTTAAGGCCAGGCACACAATCGGGCAGAAGCTGCTCAGGCTTTGAAGCCGTGCTTCACAATGCCTACTTGTAGCGCTGCTCAAACACCGCCACTTGCTCGGGTTTGATCAGCTCGAAAGGCACCCAGACTTCCGGCTCGATGGGTTCACCCTTGATCATCCGGATGGCTGCCTGCACGGCCTGGGTCGCCTGGGCCTTGGGGTCCTGGAACACTGAAGCGGCAAGCTGGCCGCGTTTGATGGCCGCCAGACCGTCCGGCAAACCGTCGATGCCGATGATCGCCACGTCATCCTTGGCCTTGCCCGCCTGTTGCAACGCCATGGCGGCGCCGATGGCCATTTCGTCGTTGTTGGCGACGATGGCATCGAACTGTGTGCCCGCCAGCAGCCAGTTGCTGGTCAGGTCCATGCCCTTGTTGCGTTGCCATTCCGCGCTTTGCTGCTCCACCACCTTGATCCCGGGGAAGTCCTTGAGCACCTGCCTGGCGCCTTCGGTGCGGTCATGGGTGGCGTTTTGCGCGAGGTCGCCCATGATGATCGCCACGTTGCCCTTGCCACCGAGTTTTTCCGCGAGGTAGCGCATCTGCAACTGCCCAGCCTCGATGTCGTTGGAGGCCACGGTGACCACGCCCTTGGGCAGGGTGCGTTCATCCGGGTGGCGGTTGACGTACACCAGCGGCGTCTTCGCAGCGACGGCGGCGCGGGTCATGTTGGCGGTGGCGGCGGTGTCCACCGGCAACACGATCACGGCGTCGACCTTCTGATTGAGAAAGCCTTCGACCTGATTGAGTTGGCGCACCACGTCGCCCTGGGCGTCTTCGAACTGGATCTGCACATCTTGCTGTTTGGCGGCGGCTTCGAGGCCGGTACGCACATAGGTCATGAAGTTATCGTCGACCCGGGCGATGCTCACACCGATACGGTAAGCGGCGAAGGTCCATTGGCTGAACAGCAGCAACAGCGTGGCAACGAGCAATGAATAGCGATGCATGAGGGTGGTCCTTTTATTGTTATAGGGTGAAGGCCTGGCGGAAACGCTCCAGGGCCAATTCGCTGTCGCCACTGGCCCAGCCTTCGAGGCCGACCACGCCGGTGTAGCCCATGGTGTGCAAGGCCCTGGCGATGGCCGGGTAGTGGATTTCGCCGGTGCCGGGTTCCTTGCGGCCCGGCACATCGGCCACCTGGATTTCACCGATGGAATCGCCGGCGCGCTGGATCAGTTCAATCAGGTTTCCTTCGCCAATCTGCGCGTGGTACAGGTCCAGGTTCATCTTCAAGTGCGGGCTGCCCACGGCTTCGATCAGCGCCAGGGTATCGTCGGCACGGGCGAAGGGCGTGCCGGGGTGGTCGACCTCGGTGTTGAGGTTTTCCAGCAGGAACACGCGGTCGGCGTCCTCGCCCAGGCGGGCGATTTTTTCCAGCGTCTTGCAGGCGCTCAGCCACATGCGTCCGGTGGTCTGGCTGACCGGTTGCACGGGCAGGCCGCCTTCACCCAGGCCGGTGCCGTGCAAGTTGAGGCTGGGGCAGTTGAGTTGCTCGGCGATGCCGATGGATTCGCGGGCGCTGTCGAGCAACTGGCGGATGCCCTCGGGGTCGGTGAGGGTGCCGCTGATGTAGCCGGTCATGGAGGTGAAGTCAGCGCCCGTGGCGGCGAGGGCGCTGATGTCCTTGTCGGTCCAGTTCCAGATTTCCGCACTGAATCCCAATTGATGAATGCGCTTCACGCGTTCGATGAAGGGGAGGTCGAGAAAGACCATCTCGGCGCTGATTGCCAGCTTGAAAGGGATCATGGGCGGGCGTCCTGTACGGCCACGGCCTTGCCTGTTTCGAATGATTCGATACAAGCGCGAGCAATCGCCAGGGCGGCGCGGGCGTCTTCGCCGCTGGCCATCGGCTTGGCGCCCGTGCGCAGGCAGTCGGCGAAGTGGTTGAGTTCGGCGATGTAGGCGTCGCGCAACAGGTCGGTGTCCATGCGCTGGGTGTCGGCCTGGATGCCCTGGGCCAGGTAGCGCACCAGGTCGGAATCGTTGAGGCTGCCCATGCTCAACATGCCTTCGCTGCCAAACACTTCGCCGCGCACGTCGTAGCCGTACACCGCCTGGAAGTTGGCTTCGGCGGTGGCGATGGCGCCGTTGTCGAAGCGGATCGCAACCACGGCAGTGTCGAGGAAACCTTTGCTTTTGAAGGCCGGGGCGATCAAGGCGTCGGCCATCACGTAAACCTGCACCGCTTCGGCCCCGGGGTTGAGATAACGCAGGGTGTCGAAGTCGTGGATCAGGGTTTCCAGGAAGATCACCCACTGCGGCGAAGCAGCCGGATTGTTCAGCGCCGGGTCACGGGTCAGCGAGCGCAGCAACTGCGGGGTGCCGATACGGCCGGCAGCGACATCGAGGTGGGCGGTGCGAAAGCTCTTGGCGAAACGCCGGTTGAAGCCGACCTGCAGCGGCACTCGGGCGTCGGCTGCAGCCGCGATGGCGCGGTCGGCTTCGTCGAGGGTGATTGCCATGGGTTTTTCGCAGAAGACGCCCTTGCCGGCGCGGGCGGCGCTGATCACCAGTTCGGCATGGCTGCGGGCGGGGGCGGCGATGATCACGCCGTCGATGTCGGGGTCGTCGAGCAACTGTTGCGGGTCGGTGTAGACCTTGGCCACCCCCAATTCAGCGGCGAGGCGCGCGGCCTGGCCTGGAGTAGGGTCGGCAATCGCCACCAGGCTGGCGCCGGGGATGTGCCGCGCAGCAGTCAGGCCGTGGAAGCTGCCCATGCGACCGGCACCGATCAGACCCAGGCGGATGTTCTGTGTACTCATGAATTGACCCCTTCTTATTGTTGGCCTCAGGACAGTCCTGATGGGCAATGAGGTAGGAGCAAGGGCTGTGCCAACTCATAAGCTACTGATATTTATAGATTAATTAATCGTTATAAACAAAAAGTGTTCATTTAAATGACATGTCTATACTGACATGTCGAAAATATGAACATGGGTACCCCGGATGAGCATGGCGTTCAGCGTACAAGACCTCGATTACCTCACGGCCCTGGGGCCAGCGGCGCTGAATGACGGCCCCGTTCCAGCCCTGGAGCAGGCGTGGCTGGCGTGCCTGTCGGGTGAGGTTGAGCGCCCGGATGGGGTGCGGCAGGTCATCTGGGATTCATGGCGGCGCAGTGTCGAGGCGGGGCTCGACCCGGCTGACAGCGCGTATCGCTTCGTCGCCGATGAAACCCTGGCCGCCACCTTGGCCGCCCACCGCGTCCTGATCGCCGCCGCCGCACACGTCATGCACGGCCTGCTGGCCTACAACCCGCGCGGGCATATCAACCTCACCGATGCTCACGGCACCACCTTGTACTTCTGCGGGCTGGATATCACGCCGGTCGGCAGCCGCCTGCTGGAGTCGGTGCAGGGCACCAATTGCACCGGCCTGGCCCTGGCCGAAGACCGTCTGGTGTATGTGTTGGCCGAAGAAAACTTCGCCACGGGCTTGCGCCAGCGCCGCATGCACTGCGCCGCCGCGCCGATCAAAAACGCCCAGGGCCAGACCCTGGCGATGCTGACCCTCACCGCTGAACCTGGCTGGTTTCACTTCCATACCCTGGGCACTGTGCAGGCGGCAGCCGAAGCGGTGTCGCGGCAGATGGCGCTGCACGGTTTGCTGGAAGAGCAGCAAGCCGTGCTCGAAGTGCTCAACGAAGGCTTGGTGGTGCTGGATGAGCGCGGTTGCATCAAAGCGCTCAACCGTTACGCGCGGCAACTGTTCGGCGTGGGCCTGGAGCTGATCGGCAGCCCGTTCCAGCGTTTGGGCCGCAGCGAGTTGAGCGACGTGCTGGCCGAGCCGGTGCGCGACCTCGATTGCACTTTTCACCTGCAGGACCGTAGCCAGCTCGCCTGCCTGGTCTCGGTGTGCCCGCTGGAGCAGGGCGGGGTGATCGTCTCGCTGCGCGAGAACCGGCGTATCCGCGAGATTACCCGGCGCATCATCGGCACCCAGGCCCGCTACACCTTTGAGACCATCCAGGGCGGTTCGCGGGCCATTCACGACGCCTTGCACCTGGGGCGCATCGCCAGTCGCAGCGATTCCACCACCTTGATCCTCGGCGAAAGCGGCACCGGCAAGGAGCTGTTCGCCCAGGCGATCCATAACGGCAGCGACCGTCATAAAGGCCCATTTGTGGCGGTCAACTGCGGCGCGATCCCACGGGACCTGGTGCAAAGCGAGCTGTTCGGGCATGTGGAAGGCGCGTTCACCGGCGCCACCCGTGGCGGTTCGGCGGGCAAGTTTGAGTTGGCGGATGGCGGCACGATCTTCCTGGATGAGATTGGCGACATGTCCTTCGATGCCCAGGTGAGTTTGTTGCGGGTGTTGCAGGAGGGGGAGGTCACCCGCGTGGGTGCGAAAAACTCGCGACGGGTGGATGTGCGCATCATTGCGGCCACCCATCGCAACCTGAGCCAGGCGGTGGCCGAGGGCGCCTTTCGCGAAGACCTCTATTACCGCCTCAGTGTGCTGAACTTGACGGTGCCGCCGCTGCGTATGCGCCGCGAAGACATCCCGTTGCTGGCGCGGCATTTTCTTGCGCGCTTTGCCCGCTCATTGCGCAAATCGGTGCAGGGTTTTGCGCCGCAGGCGCTGGCGCTGCTGTCGGCCTACGGTTGGCCGGGCAATGTGCGCGAATTGGAAAACAGTATCGAACGGGCGACCAACCTGGCCACGGGTGAGTTGATCCAGGTGAGCGACCTGCCACTGGAGACACGCCACCGGGCGCCGGCACGCGCCTATGAGCCGCAGCCCGCGCAAGACCTGAGCAGCCATGAAATGCAGGCGATTGCGGCGGCCTTGCAGAGCACCGGGGGCAATATCCGTTTGGCTGCGCGACAGCTCAATGTGTCGCGGGGCGGGCTGTACACCAAGATGAGCCGTTTGGGCCTGAACGCCGCCGACTTCCGAACAAGCGCCCCAACCCCGTAGGAGCCGGCTTGCCGGCGATGAGGCCCTTGATTTCAATGCATGCCTTGAGGTCGCCATCGCCGGCAAGTCGGCGCCTACAGGGGTTTGAGTTGCTTCCAGTCGATGCCGAAGCGCGCCAGGTATTTGCGCAGGCGGTCTGCGTCGTTCGGCTGGGCCTTGGCTTGGCGCGATACGCCGAACAGGCGGCGGCCGGCGTCGGAGAGGCTGTCGGCCTGCAGGCATACGTCGATTACCGCCTTGAGTTGCAACTGGTCGAACAGGTCCAGGTCGTCTGGCACAAAGGCCTGCGGTTCGGACAGTCCCCAGGCGTAACGCAGGCGCCGGATCTCTTCTTCGACTTGGGCTTCATCGATGCGCCCGCTGTCGGCCAGGGTGGCCATGCGGGTGATTGACGCCGACAGCTCACGAAAGTTGCCCAGCCACGCCGCTTCGCTGGAGCTGGCGAACGCCAGGTAGCGGCGGCGTGCTTCCAGGTTGAAGCGCACGCGGCGGCCTTGTTCGCGGGCATGGCGCTCCAGTTCAAAGTCGATGTTCGGCTCGATGTCTTCCCGTCGGCCCGCCAGGCCGGGCAGGTCGAATGTCCACAGGTTGATCCGCGCATACAGGTCTTCGCGAAACAGTCCCTCGGCCACGCGCCCGCGCAGGTCGCGGTGGGTGCCGGCGATGATCAGGAAGTCGCTGGCCACTTCGCGGTCGGCACCCATGGGATAGAAGCGTTTTTCTTCGATGGCCTTGAGCAGCATCGCCTGTTCATCCAGGCCCAGCTCGCCGATCTCATCAAGGAACAACATGCCGCCGTCCGCCGCGCGCAGCAGGCCGTCGCGGGCGTTTTGCGCGCCGGTGAAGGCGCCTTTGATATGCCCGAACAACGCCGACATTGCGCCGTCGCCGCGCAGGGTGGCGCAGTTCACTTCGACGAAGCGCCCCTGCACTTGATGGCGGCTGCGCTTGAGCTCAAAGATGCGCCGGGCCAGGAAGGATTTGCCGGCGCCCGTGGGGCCAATCAGCAGCATGGGCGCGGTGGAGCGCACGGCCACCCGTTCGATCTGTTCGATGGAGGCATTGAACGCGCTGTTGCGCGTGGCGATCCCGGATTTCAGGAAGGCCAGGCCCTCCAGGCGCTGATGGGCAAAGCGCGAGGCAATGCGGTCGTAGCGCGACAGGTCGAGGTCGATCAGGGTGTGGGTGCCGGTGGCGGGCGCCGTTTCATCCCGGCGGCGCGTGGGGGAGGTCTGGACCAGCCGCGCCGGCAGGTTGCGCGCCTCGGTCAGCAGGAACCAGCAAATCTGCGCCACGTGGGTGCCGGTGGTGATGTGGACCAGGTAGTCCTCGTGCTCGGTGTCGAAGCGGTAGTTGGCGGTGAAGTCGTGCAGGGCGCCGTACACTTCTTCGAAATCCCAGGGGTTGTTCAGCGGCATCGGGTGCAGGCGCACGTCGGTGTGCGGCGAGACTTGCCCGATGTCGGCGCGTATGCGCTCGGCAATGCTGACGTCGCGGGCGTCGATGTCGTGGATCAGTTCCAGGCGATCAATCTGCAGGTCGTCCTGCTGGCACAAGCCAACGCTGGGGCGCCAATGGTTCCAGCGATTGGCGCCCTTGCCGACGCGATCCAGCTTGGAACCGATAAACCCGATGGCGACCGTGCGTTTGTGCTTCATGGATAGACCAAAATATAAGGAACGATAGGTAAGGATATGGATGTGATTAAAGGCCTGTCATGGCTTTTTCGTAGAACTTTCTCGGTTAAATAGAAATATCTATTAAAAACAATTAGTTAAAAATTTTATGTGAACTTTCTGAATATCTGGCATGACCGCTGCTATATCCCAACCAACGCCGCAGTGACGGCTTTCAAGAAAAGAATCGAGATCATGCAAGAGAAGACCTACCAACTGCTGGAAGTGGCCAACGGCAAGCCGATCAAACTCTGGACCCAAGGCGTGCCTGTGGAACCCGAGGCCCGCCAGCAATTGATGAATACCGCCCAGATGCCCTTCATCTTCAAACACCTGGCGGTGATGCCGGATGTGCACCTGGGCAAGGGGTCGACCATTGGCAGTGTGATCCCCACCGTGGGGGCGATCATTCCTGCGGCGGTGGGGGTGGACATCGGTTGCGGCATGATTGCCGCGCGCACCACGTTGATGGCCGCTGACTTGCCCGACAACCTGTTTGGCCTGCGCTGCGCCATCGAGGCCGCCGTGCCCCATGGCCGCACCCGCAGCCGAAAAGGTCGCGACAAAGGTGCCTGGGAAGATGTACCGGCCGAGGCGGATCAGGTGTGGGCGGCGTTGCACCCACGCTTCAAGGCGATCACCGACAAGTACCCGCAATTGGAACGCGCCAACCACCGCCAGCACCTGGGCACGTTGGGTACTGGCAACCACTTTGTCGAGGTATGCCTGGATGAAGCCAACCGTGTCTGGTTCATGTTGCACAGTGGCTCCCGTGGCGTCGGTAACGCGATCGGTAACTTGTTTATCCAGCTGGCCCAGGCCGATATGCGCCAGCACATCGCCAACTTGCCGGACCGCGACCTGGCGTATTTCGAAGAAGGCAGCCAGCACTTCGATGACTACGTAGAAGCCGTGGGCTGGGCCCAGGATTTTGCCCGGCAGAACCGCGAGTTGATGATGCGCGCGGTGGTGCAGGCCACGCGCCAGGTGACCAAGAAGCCGTTTGAAGTGGCCCTGGAAGCCGTGAACTGCCATCACAACTATGTGCAGAAAGAGCGGCATTTTGGCGAAGAGGTGCTGATCACGCGCAAAGGCGCGGTGTCGGCGAAAAAAGGCGAACTGGGGATTATCCCGGGCTCCATGGGCGCCAAGAGCTTCATCGTGCGCGGCCTGGGTAACGAAGAGTCGTTCTGCTCCTGCAGCCACGGTGCCGGCCGCACCATGAGCCGCACCAAGGCGAAGAACACCTTCACTGTGGCCGATCAGGTGCGTGCGACGGCCCATGTGGAATGCCGCAAGGACGCCGATGTGATTGATGAAATACCGATGGCCTACAAGGACATCGATCAGGTCATGCACGCCCAGCGCGAGCTGGTAGAAGTGCTGCACACCTTGCGCCAAGTGGTGTGTGTCAAAGGATAAGAGGGGAATCAGGATGGAAAGGGAAGAGCGTCACCCACTCTGCGACACCATGCGTGCGCGGGTGTTGCAAGAGCTGGAAAGGATCGAGCGCGAGCGCAATGTCACGGTGTTGTACGCCTGTGAGTCCGGCAGCCGAGCCTGGGGCTTTGCCTCCACCGACAGTGACTACGATGTGCGCTTTGTCTATGTGGAGAAGCCCGACTGGTTCGTGCAGGTGGACACGCCACGGGACGTGATCGAGCGCCCGCTGGATGACGAGCTGGATATCAGCGGTTGGGAACTGCGCAAAACCTTGGGGCTGCTGCGCAAATCCAATCCCACATTGCTGGAATGGCTGGATTCGCCGCTGGTGTATCGCCAGGACGCTACCGCCACTGCGCAACTGCGTGGGTTGGCCGAGGCGTTCTACAGCCCGCCGGCTGCGCGCAGTCATTACTTGTCGATGGCCAAGAAGAATTTTCGCGGTTACCTGCAAGGCGATTCGGTGCGTTTCAAGAAGTACTTCTACGTGCTGCGCCCGTTACTCGCGGTGCGTTGGATCGACCTGGGCCTGGGCCGCCCGCCGATGACCTTTGCCGACCTCCTGGGCACGGTGGATGACGCGCAACTGTTGGATGAAGTAGCGGCCCTGCTGGTGTTGAAACGCAATGCCGACGAGGCGGCCTACGGGCCACGGCGCCCTGCATTGCATGCCTATATCCAGCGTGAACTGGAACGCCAGGTGCCGTCATTGCCACGCACCCACGCAGACTCACAACAACTGGATGACTATCTGCGCAGCACGGTCAAACACTTTGCATAAGGACATACGAAATGATTGAGCTCGATGGCGCCTTGGGCGGTGGGCAGGTATTGCGCAGCGGCTTGAGCCTGGCGATGGTCACCGGGCAGGGCCTGCACATTCGAAACATCCGCGCCAAGCGCAGTCGGCCGGGGTTGATGCGTCAACACCTGACCGCCGTGCTGGCGGCGGCCCAGGTGTGCGGTGCCAAAGTGGAAGGGGCCGAGTTGGGCTCCCTGACGCTGCGCTTTGAACCGGGCGCGATTCAGGGCGGCGAATACCGCTTCAGCATCGGCACTGCCGGCAGTTGCACCCTGGTGCTGCAAACCTTGCTCCCAGCGTTGTTGCGCGCACCGACCGCCAGCCGCGTGACGATTTGCGGCGGCACCCACAACCCATTGGCGCCGCCGGTGGATTTCCTGCAACGGGCCTGGCTGCCGTTGTTGCGCCGCATGGGGGCGCGCATTGAACTGAGCCTGAATCGGTATGGATTTGCCCCGGCAGGCGGTGGCGAACTGGAGGCCTTTATCCAGCCCTCTGAACTCGCGCCACTGCACCTGATGCAGCGCGGCAAGTTGCTGGAATCACGCGCCATTGCCCTGAACGCCGGACTGCCCGCCGAGGTCAGCGAGCGTGAACTCAAGCGTGTGGGCCAGCGCCTGGGGTTCGACGACGCGCAACTGCTTTCAGTAGCCATCGACCCGGAACAAGGCCCCGGTAACCTGCTGATGCTGGAGTATGTGCACGAACACGTCACCGAGGTGTTCAGCGCCTTCGGCATGCACAGGCTGCGTGCCGAAAAGGTGGCTGACCAGGCCATCGAGCAGGCGCAGGAATGGCGTTGCACGCAGACGGCAGTGGGTGAACATTTGGCCGATCAACTGCTGCTGCCAATGGCAATGGCCGGTGGCGGCAGTTTTACCACGCCGCACATGAGCGACCACTTGCACAGCAATATGCAGGTGATCCAGCGCTTCCTGCCGGTGACGATTGATAGCCATGTGCTGGAAGAGGGCGGGTTGAAAATCGAGTGCCGCGCGCTTTAAAGGTTCTCCGAGGTCACGATCTGCGGTGCAATGTACATCCGGTGCCGCACCGGGTCGAAGGTCTCGGCGGTCTGCAAATCCACCAGCAATTCGATCAGCGCCGTGGCCGTCTGGCGCGGTTGTGAATCCATCACCACATCGATCAGGCCTTGGCGCAACGCCTGGCGTGACAGGTCGGTGGACTCCTGCAGGATGCAGCACAGCGCCGGCCGCTTGGGCAACTGCGCCAGGGCGCTGATGATGCCGTCTCCACCGCCACCCACGACGCACAGGCCACGCAGGTCTGTGTGGCGGGTGATGAGGTCGAGGGTGGCCTCTTCGGTGATGTCGCTGTTGTCCAGGTTGATCAGCGGTTCCAGTGGCTTGAGCCCCGGCGCGTGTTCGGCCAGGTAACTGTGCAAGCCTTCGACCCGCGCCTGGTGGCCGAGGAAGCGATGGCCGCCTAACAGAATCCCCACGCTGCCTTTGCGCGCCCCACAGGTGCGGGCCAGCAACCAGCCCATGGTGCGCCCGACCACATGGTTGTCCTGGCCCACGTAGGGTTCGGCGGCGTGCTCGTGGATATCCGAGAGCAGCGCCACCACCGGCACGCCGGCTTCGCGGATTTGCGCCAATGTGGCGTTGATCAGTGGGTGGGCAAAGCTGACCACGGCGAGGGCGTCGCATTGCACGGCCAGGTGTTCGATCTGGGCGGCGATCACGCTTGGCGTGCGATCCACGATGTACTCGAACTGGCAGCTGAGGTTGGCACCGGCATGACGCTGCGCCGCCTCGCCAATTGCCTGCGCCAGGCTGGCGTAGAACGCCTGGGCGGTGGCCAGCAGCAAGATGCCGAAACGGTAGGTGGGGCGACGTTCACGAATGCGCTGGCCGATCAGCCGCGCGGCAAAATAACCCACGGCTTCGGCCGCCTGGAACACCTGTTCGGCAGTCTGCGGGTTGACCGGCGCCCGTGCATTCAACACCCGGTCCACAGTCGCCACGCTGAGCCCCGCATGAGCAGCAACGGTGGCGATGGTCGGGCGTTTATTGTTATTCATCTGACCCCCCAAAGATTGTAGTGAGCGGGCTTGCCCCGCGCCGCGTTGTATCAGACAAGTTTGAGGCGCCAGGCATACCAATGCGCGTGCAAGCACCACGTGATAGAAAACTATCAAGCCCCACCGCGCCTGGATGATAGCTTGATAGGGAATGGATTCAAGGCCTTGAGGGTGAATTACCCGTTCTCTATCGTGGGTTTCGCAAAGCCCCTGAAACCCACGCTTGCGGAGAACAATAACAATGCCTCAACCCACCCGACGCGACTACAGCCTCACCGGCCCCGAAGCGGCCCGCGCGGCCGAAAAAGGCCTGGTGTCAGCGAGCTGGTACCAATCGCCGATTGCCCGTAAACGCATGAAGGAACTGATGCAGCGCCGCGACGGCCCGGCCTTGCGCGACACCGCCCTGTGGATGGCCACACTGTTCGCCACCGGTTTTGGCGGCTACTGGTTCTGGGGCACCTGGGCCTGCGTGCCGTTCTTCATGGCCTATGGCGTGCTGTACGGCACCGCCTCCAACCCGCGCTGGCACGAGACCGGCCACGGCACGGCGTTCAAGACGCGCTGGATGAACGACGGGCTGTATCAGGTCGCCAGCTTCATGTGCATTTTCGAACCCCATGTGTGGCGCTGGAGCCATGCGCGGCACCACACCGACACCATCGTGGTGGGTCGCGATCCGGAGATCGTCGAACCGCGTCCGCCCAGCTTCCTGATGATGTTCCTGAGCCTGTTCAACCTGCCCCTGGCCTGGAAAACCTTCAGCGGCGTGGCGCGCCATGCCGTCGGCAAGATGAGTGCCCAGGAGGCCGATTTCATCCCTGAATCCGAATGGCCCAAGGTGTTCCGTGCGGCGCGGATCTGGGTGGGTATCTATGCCGTGATCATCGGCGCCGCGCTGTATCTGCACAGTTGGCTGCCGCTGATGCTGGTGGGCCTGCCGAGCCTTTACGGTGCCTGGCTCGGCTACCTGTTTGGCCTCACTCAACACGTCGGCCTGGCCGAAGACGTGCTCGACCACCGCAGCAACTGCCGCACGATCTACATGAACCGCGTGCTGCGTTTTATCTACATGGACATGAACTACCACCTCGAACACCACATGTACCCGATGGTTCCGTACCACGCCCTGGCCCAGTTGCACGACGAGATCCGCAACGACTGCCCGCCGCCCTACGCCAACCTGCTGGAGGCCTACAAGGAAATCCTCCCGACCATCTGGCGCCAGCGCCGCGACCCGAATTACTTCATCCAACGCCCGAGCCCTTGTAGTGAGCGAGCTTGTCGAGGCGTCGAACCGTCGCGCTGGGCCGCGCAGCAGCCCCAATAACGCCACCGCGTTTTCCAGACAATTCTGCGGCATTTTTACGGCCGCCGCGCGAGCAAGCTCGCTCACTACAGGAACCATCATGAACGACCAATGGATCGACGTCTGCGCCGTGGGCGAAATAGACGAAGAAGACGTGCTGCGCTTCGACCACGGGCCGCACACCTACGCGGTGTACCGCTCGGCCGACAATGAATTTTTCGCCACGGCGGGCCTGTGCACCCACGAGAAAATCCACCTCGCCGACGGCCTGGTGATGGACCACATCATCGAGTGCCCCAAGCACAACGGGCGCTTCGATTACCGCACGGGCAAGGCCCTGGGCGCGCCGGTGTGCGTCAACCTCAAGACCTACCCGGTGCGGGTCGAAGCGGGGCGAGTGCTGCTCGCTGTCATGGCCTGATAATGAATGCACCCCTGATTATTGTCGGTGCCGGCCATGCCGGTGGCCGTGCGGCGCTGACCCTGCGCGAAGAGGGCTACACCGGGCGCCTGATCCTGATCGGCGATGAAGCGCACGTGCCCTACGAACGACCGCCACTCTCCAAGGGCTTGTTGCAGGGCACCACGGACCTGGCCGGGTGCAGCCTGCTCAATAGCGAGCGACTCGCCGAATTGGGCATCGAGCATCTTGCCGGTAACCCGGTGAGCCGGTTGGAGCCTTCGCAACATCGCCTGCAATTGGCTGACGGCCAGTGGTTGCCTTACGCCGGGCTGTTGCTGGCGACCGGGGGCAGGGCACGGCGTCTGCCCCAGGAACAGGCCAATGTGTTTTACCTGCGCACCCATGATGAAGCCCTGGCCTTACGCAGCGCGCTGAACCCCGGCACGCGGCTGGTGGTGGTCGGTGGCGGCTTTATCGGCCTGGAAGTGGCGGCGACCGCACGTGGGCTTGGCTGTGAAGTGACGGTGCTGGAGGCCGGGCCACGGCTGGCGGGCCGCGTGCTGCCCCCTGTTATCTCGCAGGCGCTGTTGGACCTGCATCGAGAACACGGCGTGGAGGTGCGATTGAATGTGGCGCTGGAATCCATCCAGGCCGACGGCGTGTTGCTGGTCGACGGGCAACGCTTGCCCTGCGAGCGCGTCGTGGTCGGTATTGGCATGCAGCCGAATATGGAACTGGCCGCCGCCGCAGGGCTGGAGGTGGGGCAGGGTATCCGTGTCGATGACTATCTGCGTACCAGTGCGCCCAACATTTATGCGGCGGGTGATGTGTGTGAGTTTCGCCTGGAGGGCTTCTATCAGCGCCAGGAGACCTGGCGCAACGCCGAGGCTCAGGGGCGGCATGCGGCGTTGAATCTGTTGGGGCGTGAAGTGCCGTTCGAAACGATCCCGGGTTTCTGGTCCGATCAGTACGACTGGGGCTTGCAGACCGTGGGGGTGCTGACGCCGTTGATGATCAGCCGCCCACTGGCGGGAGGCGGCATGCTGCTGTTTTACCTGGATGCCGATCAGCGTTTGCAAGGTGCCTGCGGCTGGGCCCCGGGCAACGGCGTGGCCAAGGACATCAAGCTGTGCGAACGCCTGATCACCGCACGGACTGCCCTCGACGCCGCCACGCTGGCCGATCCCGGGCAGTCCCTCAAACACCTGCTGCGAGGCTGATATGCGCCAATTCCTGGTATTCCAATCCCTATGGGCCATGCAAACCGAACCCGGCCCGCTGGAGGCGCAACTCGACCGCATCAAGGCTGCCAGTTTCGACGGCGTCACCGACCACTACTGGAAGCCCGCCGACGTTGCCCGGCTGCACGCGGCGGCCACGGCCAGGGGCTTGCAGATCGAAGGCCAGCTGTTCCCACAAAGCGTCGACGACCTGGCCGCAGCGTTGGACGTGATCAGCCGCCATGGTTGCCATCACCTCACGCTGCAAGCCGACGTGCGCCCGCGCACCCAAAGCGAAGCCGCGCGCTTGGTGGAAGGCTGGCAGCGATTGGCCGAGCAGGTGGACTTTCCGGTACTGCTGGAAACCCATCGCTATCGCCTGACCAACGACCTGCTGTTCACCCTCGACCTGCTGGCGCAAATGCCCGACCTGAAACTGCTGGCCGACCTGTCCCACTACGTGGTCGGGCGTGAGTTGCCCGAACCTGGCGCGCTTGAAGACGACGAACAGATCCGCACAATCCTGCGCCATAGCTGGGGCTTTCATGGCCGCGTGGCCAGCAGCGAGCAGGTGCAGGTTTCGCTGGAGTTCCCCCAGCACCAGGCCTGGGTACAGCGGTTTACCGAGTGGTGGCGCTACGGGATCAGCGACTGGCTGGCGCGCCCCGACACGCCGCAGAGCTTGTCCTTCACCTGCGAACTCGGCCCGCCGCCCTATGCGATCACCGGCGCCGATGGCCACGAGATCAGTGATCGCTGGGCCGAAGCCTTGAAACTGCAGGCGCTGGTTCGCACCCTATGGCACCGCTGCACCGAGACCTCGTAGGAGCCGGCTTACCGGCGATGGCGCCCGTAAAATCGCCATCGGATCTGCTAATCTGCCCGGGTCTTTAGCCCCCAGCCCGGACTCTCACCATGTCGACATCCTCTGCTCAGCCGCCCCTGGAACCGCAATCCGTCTGCCACCCCATCACCAGCAGCGCCATCTTCATGGTCGCCACCCTTGCCCCCGGCAGTGAAGACACGGTGCGTGGCTGGTGCGCCGACATCGCCGGGCTGGTGCGTTCGGTGGGCAAGCGCGTGCCAGCGGGCAACCTCACGTGTGTGTGCGGGTTTGGCTCGGATGCCTGGGATCGACTGTTCGGCGCGCCACGCCCGGCCGCACTGCACCCGTTCCGCGAATTCGGTGTGCCAGGGCGCCTGGCGGTGTCGACACCGGGGGATATCCTGCTGCACATCCGCGCCGAACAGATGGACCTGTGCTTCGAACTGGCCACCCATCTCATGGCGGCCTTGGGCGACGCGGTGAAGGTGGTGGATGAGGTGCAGGGTTTCCGCTATTTCGATATGCGCAGCATCATCGGCTTTGTCGACGGCACCGAAAACCCGGTGGGGCGCAAGGCCGAGGGTTTCACCATCGTGGGCGATGAAGACCGCGAGTTCCGCGGCGGCAGCTATGTGCTGGTGCAGAAGTACCTGCACAACATGACGGCCTGGAATGGCCTGACGGTGGAGGCCCAGGAGAAGGTGATCGGGCGCACCAAGTTGTCGGATATCGAATTGGACGAGGAAGCCAAGCCGAGCAACTCCCACAGCGCGCTCACCGTCATCACGGACGAGAACGGTGAAGAAGTGAAGATCCTGCGCGACAACATGCCCTTCGGCCGGCCGGGGGCAGGGGAGTTCGGCACCTATTTCATTGGGTATGCACGTTCGCCGCAGCCGTTGGAATTGATGCTGGAGAACATGTTCGTCGGTCGCCCGGTGGGCAATTACGACCGCTTGCTGGATTTCAGCACGGCAGTCACGGGCGGGTTGTTCTTCGTGCCCTCGGCCGACCTGCTCGAAGAGCTGGCCGACCGCTAACCACAATCCCCTGTAGGAGTCAGCTCAGCAGGCCGGTGCTGACTGCCACAATCAGGAATACCCCGAGCAACGCGCGGTAGATCACGAACGGCCAGGTGGAGAACCGCTCCAGGAACTTCATCAGGCCCCAGATCGCGAAGAACGCCGAGACGCTCGCCACCACCAGCCCGAAGATCAGGTGCGGCCAGGCGTGGGCCGGCATGTCCGCATGCAACAACACCCACAGCTCCTTCAATCCGGCGAGGGCGATGGCTGGCAAGCCCAGCAGGAAGGAGAAACGCGCGGCTTCTTCACGCTTGAAGTTGAGGAACAGCGCGGCGGTGAGGGTGGAGCCGGAACGCGACACGCCCGGGATCAGCGCGCCAATCTGCGCGATACCCACGATCAACGCATCGCGCAGGCGCATTTCGCTCACTTCGCGGGTGTGGCGTGCGCGCACTTCGGCCACGGCCAGCAACACCGCCATGACCACGCAGGAAATGCCGATCACCATCAACCCACGCAACGGCGAGTTGCAGGCGTTCAGGGTCGAGGACAGTGCGAGGCCGGCAATCCCGATCGGGATGGTCGCCAGCACAATCGCCACCGCCAGCTTGAACCAGCGGTCGTTGTAGTCGCCCCGGCGCACCGCGCCGATGCTGCCGGTGGTCACTTGGCGCACATCACGCCAGAAGTAACTGACCACCGCCGCCAGCGCCGCCAACTGCATGGCCGCCGAAAACGCCGAGCCCGGGTCCTGCCAGCCGAGCAGGGCGGGTACCACCCGCATGTGGGCCGTGGACGACACCGGCAACAGTTCGGTAATGCCCTGGATCACGCCCAGGATGAAGATCTGCAGGTAATCCAGGGAGGCAAAGCCCACATCCAGGCCGGCGGTACAGACGTTGGTCAAAATACATGTCCTTAAAATGAATAACCATGCAGTGAGCGGGCTCGCCCCGCGCCGCGTCGGTCCAGACACCGCACACTCATGGGAGAAACCCGGAACCTGGTCTGGCGCCGCGCGGGGCAAGCCCGCTCACTACAATTTTGGGGAAGTTTATTCTAAATGTTTCAGGATTTTGGACGGGGCCAGGTAAATCCGCAATCGGTTCAGCAAACAGAAAGGTTATGCAATGTATTGGCCTGCGCAGGCCTTTTGTGAACAATGGCGCCCTGCGTTTTTTGACCGAGAGCCCCATGCCTGAAACCACCGTCGAATTGATCCAGACCGGCCCCGACGCCTTGGAGTTGATCCGCAATCTCTACCAGTACTACGCCTATGAGTCCTCCGACTGGGAACAGGAAGATGTCGAGTCCGACGGGCGCTTCTATATCCATGACGAGCACCTGGTGCGCTACTGGGAAGACCCGCAATGGAGCGCCCACCTGCTGCTGGTGGAGGGTTACATCGCCGGCTTCCTGCTGATCGAAGGCAGCGAGTTGCCGGGTGTCGACGCCCTGGAACTGGCCGATCTGTTCATTCTCAAGCGCTACCGGCGCAAAGGCATTGGCCGCGCCATCGCCACCCAAGTGCTGTGCAGCGGCGAGCGCAATTGGCTGGTGCGTTTCTATGACCAGGACGAAGTGTCCCAGGCGTTCTGGCGCACGGTGCTGGACAACCTGCCGCGCCCGGTGCAAGCCCTGGAACTGGACGATGACCCGCAGCTGGTCAATTACCTGATTACGCGGGTGGCGCTGCATTGAGGATTGGCGGGTTCATCTAAAAGAGGCTTCGGCCTCTTTTTTTTGTCTGCGTTTCGGCCCATTCGCTGTAGCTGTCTCTGACTTTAATGTTTTTAAATGCATAAAAAAACATTTACAAGCAGGGTGCATGCTGTGAATATGTCCCGGCGAATTTAAAAAAACAAAAATCATCCGCGGCCATGACCTCGCTCAGGCCATAACAATAACGACCTAACACAGGCTTGAAGCCGGCTCCTGCCCCTGGCCGGTCTTTTCAGCGAAGGAGAACGTCTCCCGTGAATCGCTTACTCAATGGAACGCTATGTGTCACCCTCGCACTGGGCGCCGGCCTCGCGCAGGCCCAGAGCACTTTGCGCGTGGGCTTGAACGCCGATATCCGCAGCACTGAACCGGGCGTCAACCGTGATGAGAACACCGACACGGTGATGCTGCACATCGTCGAGGGCCTCGTGGCTCACCGTGAAGACGCCTCCGTCGGCCCATTGCTGGCCCGCGAGGTGCTGCGCTCGGACGACGGCATGACCTACACCTTCAAACTGCGTGAAGGCGTGCACTTCCAGAATGGCGCCACCCTGACCGCCCAGGACGTGAAGTGGACCTGGGAGCGTTACCTCAACCCCAAGACCCAATGGCGCTGCCTGGCCGAATTCGATGGTCGTGGCGGGGCGAAGATCACCGGCATCGACACGCCGGACCCACTCACGGTGGTGTTCCACCTTGACCAGCCCAGTGGCTTGTTCCTGGCCTCGATGGCACGCCCCGACTGCGGTGGCAGCGGCATCCTGCACCGCGACTCGCTGTCGGCCGATGGCAGTTGGAAGGCGCCGGTGGGCACTGGCCCGTTCAGCCTCACCGAATGGAAGCCCGGCCAATACGTGGTGTTGTCGCGTTTCAAGGACTACAGCCCGCGTGACGAAGCCGGGCCGGATGGTTTCACCGGCAAGAAGCAGGCGCTGGTGGATGACCTGCGCTTCATGGTGATCCCCGACCCGTCGTCGGCCAAAGCCGCCTTGATGTCCAACAACATCGACCTGCTGCCCAACGTCAGTGCCAGCGATGCCGAGGAGCTGAAAGCCACGCCGGGCGTACAGATTTCGTTCAGCCCGATCATGGCCATCTGTGGCTTGCTGTTCCAGACCAACGACCCGCTGCTCAAGGATGTGCGCATCCGCCGGGCCATTGCTGCGTCCCTTGATTACGGGCAGATGGTCACCGCGTTGTCCAACGGCACCTCCGAGCCGAACAACTCGGCGATCCCGCAGACCAGCCCGTTCTACAGCGCCACCGCCAAACAGGGTTACCACCACGACCCGCAACTGGCCCAGCGCCTGCTCAAAGAGGCCGGCTACAACGGCCAGCCGATCAAGATGATCGTCAACAAGCGTTACTCGCAGATGTTCGACATGGGCCTGCTCAGCCAGGCCATGGCGGTGGCCAGCGGCTTGAACATCCAGATGGAAACCCTGGAGTGGGGCACCCAGCTGGAGCGCTACCAGAGCGGCAACTACCAGATGATGGCGTTTTCTTATTCCTCGCGCCTGGACCCGGCCACCAGCTTCGACTCGCTGATGGGCGACAAGACCAAGGAACCCCGCAAAGTCTGGGACAACCCCCAGGCCCAGGTGGTGCTGCGCGAAGCAGTGCGTGAGAGCGACACGGCCAAGCGTCAGGCGTTGTTCGACCAACTGCACACGATGATGATCCACGACACGCCGATGGTGATCATCTACAACGGCACGGTCGCCGCAGCGCTGCGCGACAGCGTCAAGGGCTTCCACTCGTGGCCGGTGTCATCGCCACGGTTGTGGGGCGTCAGCCTCGCGGCACAGTAACAGGGCCTGAACATGTTGCGTTTTATCCTGCAAAAACTCGGGATGGCGGTGCCTACGCTGTTGCTGATTTCGGTGATGGTGTTCGCGTTGATCCGGCTGATTCCCGGCGACCCGGCACTGCTGATGCTCGGCGATATGGCCGACCCACAAAGCCTGGCGGACATGCGCCACACCCTCGGCCTGGATCACTCGTTGGTGACCCAGTTCCTGATCTGGTTCAAGGCCGTGTTGAGCTTTGACCTGGGCTTTTCCATCAGCACCAAACAGGCGGTGCTGCCGCTGATCCTCGACCGGTTCAGCGTCAGCGCGACCATCGTGCTGGTGGCGGTGCTGCTGGCCACGCTGATTGCGGTGCCGATCGGCCTGATCGCTGCCTGGAAACAGAACAGCGCCCTCGACCTGGGGTTGGTGTCCGTGGCGACCTTGCTGCTGTCGATCCCCAGCTTCTGGCTCGGCCTGTTGTTGCTGCATGCGTTCGGCATCCAGCTAGGCTGGCTGCCAGTGGTGGGCTACGTGAGTTTTGCACAGGCTCCCTGGCAAGCCATTAGCTACATGGTGCTGCCGGTGGTGACCCTGACCCTGGTGGAAGTCGGCGCGATCACCCGCATGGCGCGGGCCAGCACGATCGAAGTGCTGCGCCTGGAATACATTGCCCATGCCCGGGCCAAGGGTCTGTCGGAGCGTGCCGTGCTGTGGAAACACGCCTTGCCCAACGCCTTTGCGCCCACCTGGACCCTGGTGGGGCTGATCCTCGGCAACCTGCTGGGGGGCATTGCGGTGCTGGAAACCGTGTTCACCTTGCCGGGTATCGGCCGGTTGATGGTGGACGCGATTTTCGCCCGCGACTATCCCGTGCTACAGGGCTGCCTGTTGCTGATCACCTTTATCTATGTGCTGGTCAACCTATGTGTGGATCTGCTCTATCCGCTGTTCGATCCAAGGGTGAAGTTATGAGTTCGACAATTGCCGTGTCGGCGCCGGCCAAGCGCCGCCGCGCCTGGGCACCGGCCAACGCCTTGATCGGCGGCGGGTTACTGGTGGCTCTGGTGGTCCTGGCCTTGATGGGGCTGGTGTGGTCGCCGTTCGACCCGCTGAAGATCGACTTGCTGTCGCGCTTCCAGGCGCCATCGGCCGCCCATTGGCTGGGCACCGATGAGTTCGGTCGCGATGTGTTCAGTCGCTTGTTGATCGGTGCACGCACCAGCCTGTGGGTGAGCCTGCTGACGGTGAGTGTGGCAGTTATCGCCGGCACCTTGATCGGCATGCTCGCCGGTTACCTGCGCGGCTGGACCGACCGCCTGTTGATGATGTTCAACGATGCGCTGCTGGCATTCCCTGGCATCCTCATGGCCCTGGGCATCATGGCGATCATCGGCGCGAGCAAGTACGGCATCGTGTTGGCCCTGGGCATCGCCTACACGCCTTCGGTGGTGCGCGTGGTGCGCGGCACGGTGTTGTCCCTGCGCGAGCTGGAGTACATCGAAGCGTCGCGGGTCATCGGCAATTCCGAGCTGTACACCATGCTGCGGCACATCGCACCGAACTGCCTGGCACCGTTGTGCGTGCTCGCCACCAGCATGTTCGGCTGGGCATTGCTGTCGGAAAGTGCCCTGAGCTTCCTCGGCCTGGGCGTGCCGCCACCGGCCGCGACCTGGGGCAACATGCTCGCCAGCAGCCGTCCCTACATCGCCTCTGCACCCTGGCTGGGCGTATTCCCCGGGCTGTTTATCTGCCTGACGTTGCTGGCGATCAACCTGTTTGGCGATGCACTGCGTGATCGCCTCGACCCACGGATGAGGAAGTGAACATGTCGGCCAATCCTGTTTTGCTCAACGTGGAGCACCTGAAGATCCGGGTAGGTGAGCACGGCCCGTTGGCGGTGGATGACTTGAGTTTCAGCATCGCCCCCGGTGAGATCGTGGCGTTGGTGGGCGAGTCTGGCAGCGGCAAGACCATGGCCGCCCGCGCCGCCATCGGCCTGCTGCCGTTGCCCATGCAGGTGTGCGGTGGGCGCCTGGATTTTCAGGGGCGTGACCTGGCCAGTGTGAGCAGCGAAGAGCTGCGCGGCATTCGCGGCGCGAGCATCGGCATGGTGTTCCAGGAGCCCATGGTGTCGCTCAATCCGGCGTTGAAGATCGGCCAGCAGATGAGTGAAGCGCTCAGGCTGCACACCGACCTCGATCCGCCGCAGATTCGCGAACGTTGCCTGACCATGCTGCGGCGTATCGGCATCAAGGCGGCCGAACGTTGCCTGGAGTCTTACCCGCACCAGTTCTCCGGTGGCATGCGCCAGCGCATCATGCTGGCCTCGGTGATGCTGCTGCGCCCGGCGTTGTTGATCGCCGACGAGCCCACTACCGCGCTGGACTGCCTGGCGCAGTTGGACGTGATCGAGTTGATGCTGGAACTGACCCGCGAGCAGGGCACCGCGATCCTGTTTATCAGCCATGATCTGTCCCTGGTCGCTCGTTATGCCCACAAGGTGGTGGTGATGCGCCACGGCAAGGCGGTGGAGCAGGGCAGCATCGACGACATCCTGCTGGCGCCCAGGGCCGACTACACCCGCCAACTGCTGGAAGCCTTGCCCCGGCGTGGCGAGCTGGCAGCGCTGCCGGCGAGCAATGGGCCATTGGTCGAGGTGGACCAGGTGTGCATCGAGCACCCCGGGCCGACCTCGTTCTGGGGCAAGCGCCAGTTCAATCGTGTGGTGCATTCGGCCAGCCTGGTGATCGCCCCCGGCGAAACCCTGGCGCTGGTGGGGGGCAGCGGTTCGGGCAAGACCACCCTGGGGCGTTCGCTGGTGGGGTTGATCAAGCCCTGCGCCGGGGCGATCCGCTTCAAGGGCGTGGACATCCTCAAGGCGGCCAACCGTACCCATCGCTTGCAGTGCCAGATGATTTTCCAGGACCCGTATTCGTCCCTGAACCCACGGATGAAAATCGGTGAAATCCTCGCCGAACCGTTGCGTCACGAGCCCGGCCTGAACGCTGCCGAGCGCCGCGAGCGGGTGACGCAGACCCTCAAGGACATCGGCCTGGGCGAGCAGTTTGTCGAGCGCTTCCCCCATCAGCTCTCGGGGGGGCAGCGCCAGCGCGTGGCCATCGGCCGGGCCCTGGTGCGTCACCCGCAACTGGTGATCGCCGACGAGCCGATCTCAGCCTTGGACATGACCATCCAGAAGCAGATCCTCGAGCTGTTCGAGCGTTTGCAGGCCCAGTACGGCTTTGCCTGCCTGTTCATTTCCCATGACCTGGCGGCGGTGGAGCGCATCGCCCATCGGGTGGCGGTGATGCACCAGGGCAATGTGGTGGAAGTGGGTTCGCGCGAGCAGATCTTCGATCACCCGCAGCACCCGTACACCCGGCAGTTGCTGGCCGCCGCCAGCCCGCTGGAACAGTTGCCGGACGGCGGCTACCGAATACGCCCGGCCATTTAAAACCCTGATTTCACTCGGCGCGCAGGCCGTGAAGCCTGCGCGATGGGGAACGTCGTGCCCAGAAAAACAATAAGACCTACTCACTCCCAACGACTGCCAGGAGCCAAGACCATGCATAACAACACGCTCAACCTGATCCTGAAGGGCGCCGGCCTCGTGAGCGGGGGCCTGCTGTGCGCCCCCGCCCAGGCGGACTTCATCAAGGACAGCAAGGCGGATCTGGAGCTGAAAAACTACTACTTCAACCGCGATTACCGTGAAGACGCCGGGCAATCCAAGCGCGAGGAATGGGCCCAGGGGTTCATCCTCAACCTCAAGTCGGGGTTCACCGAGGGCACCGTGGGGTTGGGTATCGACGTGGTCGGCATGCTCGGGCTGAAGCTCGACTCCAGCCCGGATCGTTCCGGCTCGGGCCTGTTGTCCCGGGACAACGACGCCACGCCGGGCAAACCGAGCTACGCCAAGCGCGCCCATGACGAATATTCCAAATACGGCGTGACCGGCAAGGTGCGCTTTGCCAAGAGCGAACTGCGCAGCGGCTACCTGCTGCCCGACTTGCCGACCTTGCAGCCCAACACCAGCCGTCTGTTCCCGCAGACCTTTCGCGGTACCCAGGTGACCTCCACCGATATCGCCGGGCTGGCCCTGATCGGCGGGCAGATCGACCAGACCAGGCAGCGCGAGTCCACCGACTACGAAGACATGGCGCTGACCAGCCAGAACGGCGCCTACAAAAGCACGGGCAAGAGTGATCGTTTCCGCTTTGCCGGTGGCGATTACAAGCTCACCCCGGGGATGACTCTCAGCTACCACTTTGCGCAGTTGGAAGACATCTACCAGCAGCACTTCGTGGGCGTGAAAAACAGCTTTGCCCTGGGCGGCGGCACGCTCAAGACCGATATCCGCTACTTCGACGCCGACAAGTCCGGCGCCGGCCTGGCCGGCAAGGTGGACAACCGTGCGCTGAGTACGCGGGCGATGTTCAGCTACAAGGGCCACAGCTTCGGTGGCGGCTATCAGGAACAGTACGGGGAGACGCCGTTCACCTACGTGGATGGCACCAACACCTACCTGTTTTCCGAGTACCAGTTGAGCAACTTTTCCCAGACCAACGAGCGGGTCTGGCATGCGCGCTATGACTTCGACTTTGCGGCACTCGGGGTGCCCGGGCTGACGTTTTCCACGCGGTGGGCCAAGGGCGACCAGGCCGAGGTGAAGGGGTTTGCGGGGGAGGGACGTGAGTGGGAGCGGGATATCGACCTGGGCTATGTGTTTCAGTCCGGAGCGCTCAAGGGGGTGTCGCTGCGCTGGCGCAACGGGTTGAGCAAGGCCAACTATTTCCGGGACATGAATGAGAACCGGGTGATTGTTGGCTACACCGTGGCGCTCTGGTAATGACGACGGGCGGGATGTGGTGTGCTCGGTCCAAATGTGGGAGCTGGCTTGCCTGCGATAACGGTCTCTCGGTGTGCGTATCCGTTGCTGCAGTCAAACCTGCGTTCGGCCAGCGTGCTCGGTCTCCCCGCACGACGGCAAGGTCATTAGCCCTTGTTCCTGGCCACCCGCAACTTGCTCGCCACATCCAAATGCCGGTGCAACAACGTCGACGCCCACTCGTTATCCCCTTGCTCCAGCGCATCCAGGATTGCCAGATGCTCGCAGCACGACACCTTGACCCGCTCCGGGTTGTTGACGGTGTGGAACTCGGTCAGGCGGCGCAGGCGGTTCTGTTGCTGGATGGCTTGCAGGAGGTAGCCATTGCCCGATGCCGCCGCCAGCAGTTCATGGAACTCGGCGTTGTACTCGATGAAGCGTTGCCCATCGACCTTGCCTTCGAGCAGTTCCATCTGGCGTTCGCGGCAGCGGCGAAATTGTTCGGGGTTGATCTTGAAGGTCGGCTCCATCAACCCCGCAGGCTCCAGCAGCATGCGAAAGCGGTAGCTCTCGAAACGAGTCTGCGGGCTGTTCAGGGTCGGCAGGAACTGCCAGCCGTGGCCGTGTTTGCGTTGCATCACGCCTTCGTCCGACAGGCGCAGCAGGCAGCGGCGCAACACGCTTTTGCCGACGCCGTAGCGGCGCAGCAGGTCGCTTTCGGAAATCTGATCGGGCAGCACCTGGTTCAGCCGGTCGTCAATCAGCCGTGTGTACAGCTCGTCCTCTTCGTTATGCAACTGCGTGAACTGTTGCACCAGGCCATCGGCCGCTTCCAGCGGCACGCGATAGCCCTGCTGGGGCAGCGGCTCGATGGCCTTCTGTTCGGCCAGGTACACCAGCGCGCTGCGGATCGGCGAGCGCGATACGCCCAGGCGCTGGGCCAGCTCCACTTCCTTGAGGTGCAAACCGGGTTGCAGGTCACCGCTGGTGATGGCGGCCAGGATCTGACCGGCGACTTTGGTCTGCAGCGAAGTGAGTGGGGACATGGCGCGTGATCGTTCCTGTGACAGGGAGGGCAAGGATACCCGGAAATTCTGAATTATAGAGGGCTCAAATACATCTGGGCCGTTGTGAATAAATCTTTATCTGCATTATTTGAAATATAAAAACATTTTCGAGGATCCATCATGACCTACATCCCGCTGCCAAGGGCCTTGCCCGCCGACCGTGGCGTCGATCCCGCCGGTGTTGTCGACTTCCTCCAGGCCGTCGCCGATATCGGCCTTGAACTGCACAGTTTCCTGCTGTATCGCCAAGGCGCCGTGGTGGTCGAGGCCTATTGGCAGCCCTATTCGGCCCACCGCTTGCACGTGCAGCATTCGGCAACCAAGAGCTGGACCGCCACCGCCATCGGCCTGTTGATCGACGACGGCCGCCTGAGCCTGGATGCCAAGGTGGTCAGCTTCTTCCCCGAACTCTGCCCGCAGCCCATCAGCGCCAACCTTGCGGCAATGACCGTGGAAGACCTGCTGACTATGCGCACCGGTCACTCTCGCGGAATCTCCGGCGGCGACTGGCGCAACCTGCAGAGCAGTTGGGTCGAGGCATTCCTCAATGAGCCGGTGGATGAGCCACCGGGTCAGTCATTCATCTACAGCAGCGCGTCGAGTTTCATGTTGTCGGCCATCGTGACCCAAGTCACCGGGCAAACGATGCAGGCGCTGTTGCAGGAGCGCGTGCTCGATGACTTGGGGCTTGACCACCTGGAGTGGGACCTGGCCCCGGGTGGTTTCAACTCGGGTGGCAATGGCCTGAGCTGCACCAGTGAAGACTCGCTGAAATTCGGCGTGCTGCACCTCAACCGGGGCCAGTGGCAGGGGCGCCAGCTGTTATCGCCACACTGGGTGGCCGATGCCACGCGTAACCAGGTGGAAGACGTGTGGATGGGCGAGTTCGACGGCAAGCAATACCTGCCGCGTGACAAGAACAAGGCCAATGAGGCCCAGCGCGAAGGCTACGGCTACCAGTGGTGGATGACCGAGCACGGCGGCTATTACGCCTCGGGCGTGTTTGGCCAGCACTGCATGGTACTGCCGGACCAGGACACGGTGATTGTCTTCACCAGTGGCCTGCGCCTGGGGGAGAAACGCTTGCATGCGGCGCTGTGGCAGCACCTGTTCCCGGCGTTGGGCCGCACGGCCATTGATGCCCAGGCCAGCCAGGCACAACTGGAGGCGCTGATCGACGGCCTGCGTTTGCCGAGCTTGCAGGGTTTGAAAACTTCGCCGGCCAGCCAGGGCTTGCAAGGCCGTTTCGCCATGGAGCCAAACGAAGACGGCGTGCGCGAAATCGCCTTTGATTTCCAGGGCGATCACTGCGATTTCACCCTGGTGGATCATCGCGGCACTCACCACGTGCGCGCCGGTTTCCAGCAGCCGCTGGAGACGCTCACCAGCCTTACCGGTAACTACCTGCACCACCAATACCAGCCGGAACAGACCCCGGTGATCGCCCAGGCACGCTGGTCCACCGAGGGGGCGCTGATCATGGATTGGCGCTTTGTCGAAACGGCCTTCGGTGACCATGTCAGCTGCCGTCTGCAGGACGGTCGCCTGCGCTTCGACCGTGGCGTCAACACCAACGCCGGCAGCTTGCAACGTCCGACCCTGAGCGGGTCGCGCATCCAGCTTTAAGGAGTACACCTCATGACCTCATCCCTGTGGGCCCCGTTTACTGCGATGCGCCCGTTCAATCGCCAGCCGATGCTGTTCGACCGCGCGGCCGGCATGCACTACACCACGCCTGAAGGCCGCCAGGTGCTGGATGCCATGGCCGGGCTGTGGTGCGTCAATGCCGGGCATGGCCAGGCGCAGATCGTCGAGGCGATTCGTGAAGCGGCGGGGCGCCTGGACTTCGTGTCCTCGTTCAAGATGAGCCACCCGGCCGCGCTGACCCTGGCCGATCGCCTGGTGGCCACGGCCCCGGCCGGCCTGGACAAGGTGTTTTTCACCAACTCCGGTTCCGAAGCGGTGGACACTGCGCTGAAGATCGCCCGTGCCTACCACCAGGCCCGGGGCGATTGCCGCAGGACCAAGTTAATCGGCCGTGCCAAGGGCTATCACGGCATGGGGTTTGGCGGGTTGTCGGTGTCGGGGATCGGCCGGCAGAAACGTGATTTCGGCCCGTTGCTCGGTGACGTAGCGCACTTGCCGTTGCCCTATGACGCGGGTTCGCGGTTCAGCGCCGGCCAGCCGGAGCAGGGTGCGCACTATGCCGATGCGCTGCTGCAACTGCTGGAGGTCCACGACCCGGCCACTGTGGCGGCGGTGATTGTCGAGCCGGTCACCGGTTCCGGTGGGGTGTATGCACCGCCACTGGGCTACCTGCAAAAGCTGCGCGAGCTGTGTGATCGCCATGGATTGTTGCTGATTTTCGACGAGGTCATCACCGGCTTCGGGCGCGTGGGGCATTCGTTCGCCGCCCAGGCGTTCGGTGTGACGCCAGACCTGATGTGCCTGGCCAAAGGGCTCACCAACGGTGCCGTGCCCATGGGCGGTGTGCTGGTCAGCGGCACGGTGTATGAGGCTTTCATGCAAGGCCCGGAACAGGCCATCGAGCTGATGCATGGCTACACCTATTCCGCCCATCCGCTGGCCTGCGCGGCCGGTTTGGCCACCCTGGAGGTGCATGGGGCACTGGGCATCAATGCCCGTGTGCAGCAGATTGCGCCGCTGTGGCAGCGCACCGCACTGGGGTTGCGTGATAACCCGTGGGTGCAGGACGTGCGCGCCATCGGCTTGCTGTGTGCCGTCGAACTCAAACCCCGCGACGGTGCCCCGGGCGCCAGGGCGGGCGAGGTGGCGCAGCGCTGTTTCGACGCCGGTGTGCTAGTGCGGGCTTCCGGGGAAAACATCGTGCTGTCGCCACCGTTGATCATCGACGAAGAACAGGTCGCGCTGGTTTTCAACACCTTGGGCCACGCCCTTGAGGCCACCCGATGAACAGCCTGGATTTCTATATTGACGGTGCCTGGGTCAAACCGTCGGGCGGTGAAACCTTGCCGGTGATCAATCCCTCCACCGAACGCACCATCGCGACCATCAGCCTGGGCACTACCGTCGACCTTGACCGTGCCGTGACGGCGGCCAGGCGAGGATTCAACGGCTACGCGCAGTGGTCCCGCGAACAGCGCCTGGACCTGCTGGCCGCCATCATCGACGGCTACCGCCAACACAGCGAAACGCTGGCGCAGTGTGTGCACCAGGAGATGGGCGCACCGTTGTCCCTGGCCCGCAGCGCGCACGTCCCGGCAGGTCTGGGCCACTTGCAGCGCGCCCATGAGGTACTCAAGGACTATGCCTTCGACCAACTCCACGGCAGCACGCTGATCAGCCGCGAGCCGATCGGCGTGTGCGGCTTGATCACACCGTGGAACTGGCCGCTCAACCAGCTCACCTGCAAGCTCGCCCCGGCCCTGGCGGCGGGGTGCAGCATGGTACTCAAGCCGAGTGAAAAAGCACCGCTGTCGGCCATGTTGCTGGCGGACATCCTGCATCAGGCCGGCGTGCCCAAGGGGGTATTCAACCTGGTCAACGGTGATGGGCCGACCCTCGGGGACGGCATCGCTCGGCATGCCGGTATCGACATGGTGTCGTTCACCGGTTCCACCGGTGCGGGCATTGCGGTGGCGAAGGCAGCGGCGGATACGGTCAAGCGGGTGTCCCAGGAATTGGGCGGCAAGTCGGCCAACCTGATCCTGGCCGATGCTGATCTGGACGCCGCTGTGCGCCATGGCGTGAGCAGTTGTTTTCGCAACAGCGGGCAGTCGTGCAATGCGCCGACGCGCATGCTGGTGCCCCGTGCCTTGCAGGCCCGTGCGTTGGCGATTGCCCGAGACGTCGCTGCTGGCATCTGCTTTGACGACAGCCACCCAGGGAGCGCCATGGGCCCCTTGGCCAACCAGGCGCAGTTCGAACGGGTACAGGCGTTGCTGGGTAGCGTGGACATTGCACCGGTGTGCGGCGGCGTGGGGCGGCCCGAAGGTATGACCACCGGGTTCTACGCAAGGCCGACGGTATTCGCAGATGTCGACCCGAACTCGCCCATCGCCCGTGAGGAAGTGTTCGGCCCGGTGCTGGTGATCATCCCCTATGACAGCGAAGAACACGCCATCGCCCTCGCCAATGACAGCCCCTATGGTCTGTCGGGCTATGTCAGTGCCGGCAGCCTGGAACGGGCGCAGGCCGTGGCACGGCGCTTGCGCACTGGTATGGTTCATCTCAATGGCAGCAAGGCTGACAACGGCGCGCCGTTCGGTGGTTACAAGCAATCGGGCAACGGGCGCGAGTGGGGGGTGTTCGGCCTGGAGGATTACCTGGAGGTGAAGTCGCTGTTCGGCTACCAGCCGGGAGAGGGTTGACGATAAGGTTGAACTTAGCCGAGCCTGTTAGCTCCTAGACTCGTCGGCCGCTCTGGCCCTGAATTTCACAAGGAAGCGAAATGAGCTTGTTCCCTTTGCCAAAAATGCTTGTCAGTGCCGCGATGTTGTTGACCCTGGGCGGTTGCGTGACGATGTCCGGCGATTACAACGTCACGGCGGTGGACGCCAATGGGCAGCCGATCAAGATGGTAATGACCAGCCATGGCAGTGCGATCTACTCCTCGCGCAACGCGTTCTGCAGCAACTTCCCGAAAGCCACGGTGACCATCCGCGACTTCCACACCGGCGAAGAACTCAAGAGCGAAAGCCCTTACCACTGCCGCTAGGCGTTCTAGCTCCTGAACACCTGCTGCATGGCCTGGGGCGGTTGCCCGAAGGCCCGCAGGAAGGCCTGGCGCATGCGCTCGCGATCACCGAAGCCGGTTTCGCGGGCCACCACCTCGACCGGGTGGCGGCTGGTTTCCATCAGCACCCGGGCGGCTTCCACCCGCAGCGACTCGATGGCCTTGGCCGGCGTTTGCCCGGTTTCCTCGCGGAACACCCGGCTGAACTGGCGTGGGCTCAAGCGCGCCACATCGGCCAGGGCGTCCACCGACAGGTCGTGGGTGAGGTTCTCGCGGGCATAGGCCAGGGCCAGTTGCACGCGGTCGGACCTGGGGTCCAGTTCCAGCAGTGCCGACACCTGCGACTGCTCGCTGCCCCGACGCTGGGCGATCACCAGCTTGCGTGCGATGCGCCGGGCGAGGTCGTGGCCCAGGTCGTTCTCCACCATGGCCAGTGCCAGGTCCACGCCGGCGCTCATGCCGGCCCCGGTCCACACCTGGCCATCCACCACGAACAACTTGTCTTCTTCCAACTGGATATGCGGATAACGCTTGCGAAAGGCCGGCGCGTGGATCCAGTGGGTGGTGGTGCGCTTGCCTTCCAGCAGGCCGGCGTCGGCCAGCACGAAGATGCCCATGCACAGCGAGGCCACGCGCCGCGACTGGGCCGAAGCGGCCTTGACCTGCTCCAGCAGGCTGGCCTCCGGCAGGCGGAACTCCATGTAGCCGCCGACGATCAATGTGTCATAGCCCTGTGGCCGGATCGGCGTGGTATTCACCGAGAAACCCTGGGACGTCATCACTGCGCCGCCGTTTTCCGACACCAGGTGGAATTCGTAGGCCGGCTCGCCCTGCAACAGGTTCGCGCATTCGAACACCGAGGCCACGCTGAGGCTCAGGCATTCGAAATTTGGGTAAACCAGCAGCGCAACACTGTGCATCGTTATTCTCCAAGGGGCATGGCAAGAGGGGGATTGTCGGCGGCGGGTGGGCAAACGGCAACTGCCATCGGGTATGTCCGAAAACCTTGCGGATATGACGTTGTGGCAACACCCCCCGGCTCCTAAGCTTCAACCCACACTCATCCCGAGGCACTCGACAATGAAAGTATTGATGGTATTGACCTCTCACGATCAGTTGGGAGACACCGGCCGCAAGACCGGCTTCTGGCTTGAAGAGTTTGCTGCACCCTATTACGCGTTCAAGGACGCCGGTGCCCAGATCGTGCTGGCATCCCCAGCCGGTGGTCAGCCGCCGCTGGACCCGGTCAGCGACCTGCCGGACTTCCAGACCGAGCAGACCCACCGCTTCGCCGCCGACCCGGCTGCGCAACAGGCCCTGGCCAACACCGTGAAGCTGGACACGGTGAGCGCCGCCGACTTCGACACGGTGTTTTACCCCGGCGGCCACGGCCCGCTGTGGGACCTGGCCGAATCGCCCACCTCCATCGCCCTGATCGAGGCGTTCGAGCGGGCCGGCAAGCCTATCGGTTTCGTGTGCCACGCGCCGGGTGCGTTGCGCCATGTCAAGGCCGCCAACGGTGAGCCGCTGGTCAAGGACCGCCGCGTGACCGGGTTCTCCAACTCGGAAGAAGCCGCCGTAGAACTGACCGATGTGGTGCCGTTCCTGGTGGAGGACGAATTCAAGAAACTGGGCGGCCTGTACGAGAAGGGCGCTGACTGGCAATCCTTCGTGATCGTGGACGGCACGTTGGTGACCGGGCAAAACCCTGGCAGCTCCAGTGACGTGGCCAAGGCCCTGCTGAAACTCACCGCGTAATTTAATTAATCCCCTTATTGATTGGCGACTCCCAGGAGTCGCCAATGCTTTTGCTCGTCCAGGATTTGGAAAACCTCCCATGACAGACCCCATTTTAAGCACCCCGGTCACGCTGGGCGGCCATACCTTGCGCAATCGTATTGTGCTGCCGCCGCTGACCCGCCAACGCAGCGCCCAACCCGGTGATATCGCCACCGACCTGATGGCGCAGTATTACCGCCAGCGCGCCACGGCGGGCTTTATGGTCAGTGAAGGCACGCAGATCGAACCCCGTGGCCAGGGCTACGCCTGGACGCCGGGCATCTACACGCCGGAGCAGGTCGAGGGCTGGCGTAAGGTCACGGATGCCGTGCATAGCGAAGGCGGGGTGATCTTTGCCCAGCTGTGGCATGTGGGGCGCGTGTCTCACCACGGCCTGCAGCCAGAGGGAGCGGCCCCAGTGGCGCCGTCGGCTCTCCAGCCCCAGCAGGTCAAAGCCTTTATCGAAACCGCGCCGGGGGCCGGGGAGTTGGTGCAACCGCCGGTTCCTCGCGCGCTAAGGACTGAGGAGGTCAAGGACTTGGTCCGCCTGTATGCCGAGGCCGCACGCAACGCGATGGCGGCGGGTTTTGACGGTGTGGAGATTCATTCGGCCAACGGCTACCTGGTCAACCAATTCATTTCGGCGCACGCCAACACCCGTGACGACGAATACGGCGGCTCGGTGCACAACCGCCTGCGTTTCCTGCGTGAAATCGTCGCTGCCGTGAGTGAGGTGGTCGGCCCGCAGCGCCTGGGCGTGCGGTGCTCGCCCTTGTTCAGCGGCACCGACCAGGACCGCGTGTACATCGGCCTGGTGGAAGAGGACCCGCATTACACCTACCTCGAAGCGATCAAGGTGTTGGAGGCGGCGGGAATCGCCTACGTGTCCATCGCCGAAGCCGACTGGGACAATGCCCCGGAACTGCCGGACACGTTCCGCCGTGATGTGCGCGATACCTTCAGCGGGCGGATCATCTACGCCGGCCGCTACACCGCCGAGCGCGGTGCGCGGTTGGTCGAGGCGGGGCTGGCGGACTTGATCGGCTTTGGTCGCCCGTTCATCGCCAACCCGGACCTGCCGCAGCGGCTGTTCAATGGCTGGCCGTTGAATCCACTGCGGGTGGAAGGGATGTACGGGGGCTCGGAGCAGGGGTATACCGATTATCCCGCCTACCTGTAGAAGCACAGATGTTCAAAACAATGTGGGAGCGGGCTTGCTCGCGAAGGCGGTGGATCAGTCGGTGATTGAGTGACTGATAGGGTGCTTTCGCGAGCAAGCCCGCTCCCACAGGTGGGTGACGGTGGTGTTAGATAACCCGCAACACAATCTTGCCGATGTGATCCCCACCTTCCATCCGTGCATGCGCCTGGTCGGCCGCGGTGTAGTCGAACACCTGGTCGATCATCGGCAGGCAGCGTCCGGCCGACAGCAGCGGCCAAACGTGCTCACGCAGCTGGGCGGCAATTGCCGCTTTTTCCTCGCCGGTGCGCGGGCGCAGCAGTGAACCGGTAACGACTGCGCGCTTGCCGAGGATGGTCAACAGGTCCACGTCATTGGCCCGGGCGCCGCCGAGGAAGCCCAGCATCACCAGCCGGCCGTCCATGGCCAGGGCCTTGAGGTTGTTGTTGAAGTAGGAGCCACCCATGATGTCGAGGATCACATTCACACCCTGGCCCTCGGTTTTCTGGGCGATGACCTCGGCAAAATCCTGCTCGCGGTAATTGATGGCCTCGGCGCCCAGGGCACGGATGGCCGCGCATTTATCTTCGCTGCCGGCCGTGGCGAAGGCCTGGATGCCCAGCTCGCGGCACAGCATCAAGGCGGTGGTGCCGATACCGCTGGTGCCGCCGTGGATCAGCACGCGCTGGCCTTTGTGCGCGCCACCCAAGCCGAACAGGTTGGCCCAGACGGTGAAGAAGGTTTCCGGGATTGCGGCCGCGTGTACCCAGTCCATCCCGTCGGGAACGGGCAGGGCCTGGCCGGCCGGTACCGCGCAGAATTGCGCATAGCCACCGCCGTTGGTCAGGGCGCAGACCTTGTCGCCAATCGCGTATGCACTGACACCTTCGCCCAACGCCACCACTTCGCCGGCCACTTCCAGCCCAGGAAACGGGCTCATGCCGGGGCGCATCGGGTAGGTGCCGGCGCGTTGCAAGGCGTCGGGGCGGTTGACCCCGGCGGCGTGCACGCGAATCAGGATTTCGCCCGGTGCCGGGGAGGGCACGGGCTGCTGACGTGGCTTGAGTACCTCGGGGCCGCCCGGGGTGGTGATTTCAATCAGGGTCATCTGTGCTGGCAGGGTCATGGTGCGAATCCTGTAACGGTGAACGTATGGGGTGGGACCGCAAGGCGCGGTCATTGATTCAGTGGTGTTTCCATGGCGCCCAGCATAACGGCGATCTTTGATGCAATAATGCTGCGATTTGGCAAGTCACTGATGCATATATGCAGCGGGGGAGGTGTATATGAACTGGGATGATGCGCGGGTGTTCCTGGCGGTGTGCCGCGAGTCGACCTTGCGCGGGGCCGCACGGGTGTTGGGGGTGGACCAGGCGACGGTCGGTCGACGGGTCAACGCCTTGGAAAAGTCCTTGAACGCGACGTTGTTTTTGCGCACGTCCGAAGGCTATGCGCTGACGGCGGTGGGCGAGGCGGCCCTGCTGTCGGTGGAAAAGATGGAGCGCTCGGCGATTGAACTTGAGCGCCAGATCCAGGGCCTGGATGACCGCCTGACCGGCACCGTGCGGGTCAGCACCACCGATTCCCTGGCCATCGACTTCCTGATCCCGGCCATCGCCTGCCTGCACGACAAGCACCCCGACGTGCGCGTGCAGTTGGACGCCACCACCCAGATCCTCAGCCTGGCCAAGCGCGAAGCCGATATCGCCGTGCGCAACACCCGCCCGGAAAACCCCGACCTGCTTGCCCGGCGCATCGCTCGCTGGCCGGTGGGGTTATTTGCGTCCCAGGGTTACATCGACCGTCACGGCGTGCCTGAACCGGGCAGCGTGTTTGAAGGCCACGACCTGGTGGTCTATCACCCGCACCTGCACAGCCAGAAAGACCTGGCGCTGGTCAACGAGCCGCTGGGACGTGGGCGCATTGTGGCGGCGGTGGGGTCCAGCCTGTTGGTGCGCCGTTCCATCGCCGCCGGTATTGGCCTGGGTGAATTGCCAGTGGACACCGGCGAGCGCGACGGGCTGGTGCGCGTCTGGCCCGAGCGGACCCGGACCTTGCCTTATGACGTCTGGCTGGTGACCCACGCCGACCTGCGCCACACCGCACGGGTGCGGGTGGTGATCGATGAAATCGTCGCGGCGTTTACCGGCATCGGCGTGTGACCCCCAGCTTGTAGTGAGCGGGCTTGCCCCGCGCCGCGGTGCATCAGGTACACCGCGGTGGCAGGGGTTGGGGCGGCTGCGCCACCCAGCGCGAGCAAGCTCGCTCACTACAAGAGCGCCGTGGTGCATCAGATGCACCGTGGCGGCAGGGGATCAGCGGTTAAGGAAGGCCAGCAGGTCTTCGTTCAGCGCTTGGGTATGGGTGACCGCAAAACCATGCGGCGCATCCTTGTAGACCTTCAACTGGGCGCCCTTGATCAGCTCGGCGGCGACCTTGCCGGTGGTCTCGAACGGCACGATCTGGTCGCCATCGCCGTGAATCACCAGGGTTGGCACGTCGATCTTCGCCATGTCCGGGCGGAAGTCCGTCTCGGAGAACGCAGTGACGCAATCCACCGTGGACTTGAGCGAGGCCTGTAAAGCGATTTGCAAGGTCTGGGTCAACACGCCGGCGGAGACGGTCTGGCCCTTGTTGATCCCGAAGAACGGCGTGTTGAAGTCGGCGATGAACTGCGCGCGGTCCTTGAGCAACCCGGCCTTGATGCCGTCGAACACGGCGGTGGGCACGCCTTGTGGGTAATCCGGTTTCTGGCCGAACAGCGGGGTAACCGCGCCCAGCAACACCAGGCCGGCCACGCGGGCGCTGCCGTGGCGGGCGAGGTAGCGCGCCACGTCGCCGCCGCCCATGGAGAAGCCCACCAGGGTCACGTCCTTGAGGTCCAGGTGTTCGATCAACTGGGCGATGTCATCGGCGAAGGTGTTGTAGTCGTTGCCGGTCCACGGCTGGTCCGAACGCCCGAAGCCGCGACGGTCGAACGCGATGGTGCGAAAACCCCGGCTGCTCAGGTATTCCATCTGGTATTCCCACATATCGGCATCCAGCGGCCAGCCGTGGCTGAACAGCACGGGCTTGCCGCTGCCCCAATCCTTGAAGTAGATCTGCGTACCGTCTTTGGCAACGAATGTGCTCATGGAAAACTCCTGGGAGGGTGGGGTGAAAGCATTACGTCGCACTATTGCGCCAAACCGGACGAAGGGCTTGTACGGATGTGCTCGGTTGAACGGTTCAGCGTCTATGCTGGTCCACTGACCTCCAACGTCAGATCACACAGGTGAACGAAATGGCTAAGACTTACAGCTACGCCGCCCAGAACGCCAAGGATTCCCTCAAGCCCTACACCTTCGAGCGCCGCGCGCCGGGGGCTGATGACGTACAGATCGACATTCTCTTCTGTGGGGTCTGCCACTCCGACCTGCACACCGTGCGCAACGAATGGAACAACACCCTGTACCCCTCGGTACCGGGCCATGAAATCGTCGGCCGCGTCACGGCGGTGGGCGCCAATGTGAAGAAGTTCAAAGTGGGCGACCTGGCCGGTGTCGGTTGCATGGTCGACAGTTGCCAGCACTGCGCATCCTGCGCCGAGGGCGAAGAGCAGTACTGCGAAAACGGCTTTACCGGCACCTACAACGGACCGATGTTCGGGGGTGAGAACACCTTCGGCGGTTACTCGGACAACATCGTGGTCAAGGAACAATTCGTGCTGCGCATCTCCCACGGCGATGCCAACCTGGCGGCCGTGGCACCGTTGCTCTGCGCCGGTATCACCACCTATTCGCCGCTGCACCACTGGAAGGTCGGCCCGGGCAAGAAGGTTGGCGTGGTCGGCCTTGGCGGCCTGGGCCACATGGCGGTGAAAATCGCCCATGCCATGGGCGCCCACGTCACGCTGTTCACCACCTCGCCCAACAAACGCGAAGACGGCCTGCGCCTGGGCGCCGACCAGGTGGTGGTGTCGAAGAACGCGGATGAAATGGCCAAGGTTGCCAACAGCCTGGACTTCATCCTCAACACCGTCGCCGCACCGCACAACCTTGATGCGTTCATCAGCCTGCTCAAGCGCGACGGCACCATGACCCTGGTTGGCGCGCCCGACAGCCCGCACCCGTCGCCGGCGGTGTTCAACCTGATCTTCAAGCGCCGCAGCCTGGCGGGTTCGTTGATCGGCGGCATCCAGGAAACCCAGGACATGCTCGACTTCTGCGCCAAGCACAAGATCGTCTCGGACATCGAGATGATCGATATCCAGAGCATCAACGAAGCTTATGAGCGGATGCTCAAGGGCGATGTGAAATACCGCTTCGTCATCGACATGCAGAGCCTGAAAAAGGAAAGCCACGCGGCCTAACGCACACCCCCCTGTAGGCGCCGGCTCCTGCAGGGGGAGAGTCGTCCAGGCGGGGGGCAGGCCGACAGGTGCTCGTACAAAGTTGTTGCACCCACCCGCATCAACACCACGCCGCCGACCCTCTCGGCACGCTTGCCCGACACTCGCCATGAAAAAACCGTCAACGGCTTTCAAAGGGCGGCAGGGTCGACCCGGATGTCGAGGTAGATGAAGCGCTTTTTCGGGTCAGAGGCGGCCATCTCCAGTTGCTCGCTGATCAACGTGCGGGCGCTCTCAGCGCTCAGCGCGTACTCGCTGCCCTGTGCGTCTGCGCAACGTACCGGCGACTGGCAGAGGTGTGCGATGTCACAGGCCAGGTAGCCGTCAACCCGCTTGGCGCCGGGCGCCGGGGGTGGAATGTTGTCCCAGGCGGCTTGTGTATCCAGCCGTTCCTGAAGCAATCGGCAGCACTGTTCCATCTGCTGCAGGTGTTCAAATCCCTTGGCGACTGTGGGTAGAAACTCATCGTTGAATTGAGCGCTCATTGCCGGTTGCCCCTGGAATTCCCAGCGGCCGTTGAAACGGATGGCGTCCCGCTCATCCAAGGGCAATCGGTCGTCTTGCTGCATCAGCTCAACCAGCAAGGTGCCGGCGCAACTCGCCAGGATCGCGTCGCGCGGCCACTGCTCCCAACTGACGGAAAAGTGCCCGAGCCCCTGCCGCGAAAAGTCACGGATAACGGTGCCTAGAAACAACGCCGCCTGACGGTGGTGAGGGATGTTCCATGGCTGTATGCCCAAGTGTGCAAACACGTCGCCGTAGGTGCCGCAGGCCTTGTAGAACACCAGGAAGGGGATGTCATCGCGCTGCACCAGGCTGCCTTGGGGGCTATCGAATGGGTTGCCGATTTCTTCAGGCGTCACAATGTAGAAATGCGCCGCGCGGTAGCGTTCGGCAATGCCATGGAGCAGCCCCATGACGTCGCCCGAGGTGCGCCACGGGGAGCTGTTGTATGCATCGCCCGTTCGGTCGTCGGTGCCGTTGAGCCAGTCCAGCGGTACATTAAATTGTTCGGCGATTGACGCGCAAAGGGTGGGCGTTAGCCAAGGTTGGAGCCCTTGTGGCGTGGTGAGATCGCCCGGTGCAGCCCTAGGGTCAAGGCCCAGTATTTTGTTGAACTGCGGGCCGCCGATACCGTGGGCGTACCTGACCTGCAGAACACGGTCGGCGTTCTTGTTGAAACTGCCGAGCATGGCCAGTGCGCGTTTACCCATTTCACTTTCCAGCCGTGCGATGGCGTCTGCCAGGCGTGCCTGGCTGTTGTTCGACGCCAAGCGGAACAGGCCCTGCAGGTCAAGAATGTGTTCTGTTGAGTTAAAGACGATGCCGGCGCTTTCAATCTTCGGACCAAGCGAGCGGTAGCGGCTGTCTTCCAGGCGCCCGCAAATCATCACGATGTACAGTTCGCGGGGTTTGTTCGGCAGTTTGGCGAACTGGTCCAGGGTGTGTTTGACCTTGTCGGCGGTTCGACTCACCGTCACTTGAACGCCGGTAAGCCCATCACACGACAGCAGATCGATCCCACGTTGCTGGGGGTTGTGCGCGTTGAGGTTGATGAAGTTTCCCCAATCACTCAGCAACGGCAGCAAATCGGCAATCAACGACTCGGCGAGCAGGTTGTTGTCCTGGAACTGGCTTTTGTTCTTGATCTCGACGTACTGCTTGAAGACCGCCAGGGCCAGCGCCAGTCGGTCCAATTGGGTGTTGCGAGAGTCGTCCGTATCATTCATCGCGATCAGGGGTGCCATGTGTAGGGGTGAATGGATTTTGTCAGGGGTGGTAGCGTATAGCCATGCATTTGGCTATGGTTCGCCCTCGCTGCGCCTTTGGCGTTTGCAACCCTAAGGATTGTGGCCGGTCGGCCTGATAAGGAATGACATGATAGACAGCCCCTTTAACGCGTCCTGGCCTGAGTGGTTCGACGTGAATGTCGACGTTGCCTGGACAAAACCCGTGCCCCATGACGTGTTGTATTGCGGCGCGATCCCCGAGGACGACTACGCCTATTTCTATGCGGTCGTCGCGAGGAAAGGCGGGGAGTGGCTGCCTTACTACATCGGCATGACCTACCGTCAGACTGTTTCGATACGTCTGCAACAAGCCGATCACATCCGGCGCTTGGCCGAGCTTCGGGAGGCACATCCCGACGTCACCTTCAGCATCTGCCTGGGCGTGCCGTCCTTTACGAGCGGTATAGACGATTTGGCAACCATCGAAGACATCGAAGGCATGCTGATCTACGCCAACTGGCACGAAAATATGCTGAACAAGCGCGGCGTCGACAAATTCCGCTCCCGCCAGCAGATCTACATACACAACAGCGGCTGGACCGACCACCTCTACAAGGAAGTGTCCTGCGGCGTGTTCTACCGCGCTTGAAGTGCCGTTCGCTCAGTTGGTCGGGATGATCTTCGACACCAGCTCCACCACCGTCTTGGCCTGCAGCTTCTTCATCAACCGCGCGCGGTGCACTTCCACCGTACGATGGGAGATCGCCAGGCGCAGGGCGATTTCCTTGGACTTGTAGCCGTTGACGATCAACAGGGCGATTTCCCGCTCCCGTGGCGTGAGGTCGCCGGTGCCCTGGTGGGCGCGGTCCAGGCGTTCGAAGTGCCAGATCATCAGCTTGAACGGGTCCTCGGGCGTGAGGGTGTAGCCATGGGATTTGGCCCAGAACACTTCACCGTTTTTGTGCTGCATGAAACGCTCGTCGGAGTAGAAACCGTTGTCGCTGTCGAGCAGCCAGTCGTGGCTGCGCTTGCCGATGGCGTGGTAGTCGGCCTGGGACGGGTAGATCAACAGGGTCAACTGGTTGAGCAGGGCCTCGCGCGGGTAGCCGAACAACTGCAGGAAGGCTTCGTTGCAGTCGATCATCACGCGGTGGCTGGTCACCAGCTGCGGTGCGGGGGAGCGTTGGAACGCCAGGCGTTCGATGTCGGGAAATTGCCGGGTAAACACGGTCATCAGGCATCCTGCCTCGTTGTTTTTCTCACCTGGAGGCTACTTATCCGTGTAAGTAGTTACACGAATTGGCGAGCGACCAGTGGTGGGGCATTGTAGGGAATGTACGCACCAAAAACAGAAGAAATTGATTATGACTGCTCAAAGCGTCTCCATTGTTGCCGCCGGTCATTCGCGTTTTGGTCGCCTGGAAGGCACCACCCTTGAAGACCTGATCGTGCAAGTCACCCGTGAAGCCCTGGTGGATGCGGCCATTGATGCCGCGCAGATCGATGCGGTGTTCCTCGGGCATTTCAACGCGGGGCTGGTGCCTGACGGCTTTGCCTCTTCTCTGCTGCTGCAGGCCGACCCGGGGCTACGCTTCAAGCCGGCCACGCGCTGCGAAAACGCCTGTGCATCCGGCTCGGCGGCGATCCAGGCCGGGGTGAACGCGATCCTGTCCGGCAGCGCCGAGTTGGTGCTGGTGGTCGGTGCCGAAAAGATGACCCACACCTCCACGGCGGCCGTCACTCAGGCCCTGGCCGGCGCCGGCTACCAGAATGACCCGGCAGAAGCCGGCCTGAGCTTTCCGCAGCTGTTTGGCCGTGCGGCCCGACAATACGCGGAGCGCTATCACTGCCCGCTGGCGTCGATGGCGGCCATCGCCACCAAGAACCACTCCAATGCCATGGCCAACCCGCTGGCGCAGATGCACCGGGTGATGGATTTCGAGCATTGCAACAACGTGTCTCCGAGCAACCCGTTTGTGGCCGACTCCCTGCGCCTCACTGACTGCTCGCTGATCAGCGACGGCGCCGCCGCCATCATCCTGGCCTCGCCCAAGCGCGCCCGTGCCTTTCGCCGTGACGTGCAGATCTGCGCGATGACCCAGGTCAACGACTGCCTGCCCATCGCCCAGCGCGACATTCTCGCGTTTGAAGGCCCGCAGCGGGCGATCCACGCAGCGTTGCGCGGGGCGAACATCACCCTGGCCGACCTGAGCTTTGCCGAGGTGCATGACTGCTTCACCATCGCCGAATTGCTGATCTATGAAGCCATGGGCCTGGCGCCCAAAGGCGAGGGCCATCGCGTGCTCGACAGCGGCGTAGTGCGCGCCGGCGGGCGCTTGCCGGTGAACCTGTCCGGTGGCCTCAAGGCCAAGGGGCATCCGGTGGGGGCCACCGGGGTATCGATGCATGCCCTGGCGTTCCGCCAACTCACCGGCGAACCCATCGGCCTGGCCGTGCCCAACCCCGAGTTCGGTCTGGTGTTCAACATGGGCGGGATGGCGGTGGCCAACTATGCCTCGGTCCTCCATGCGCGGCGTTGCTGAACCATGAACATTGCCAACTGGCTGCATGACACCCAACGCCGCGACCCCCAACGCCCCGCACTGTTCGACGGTACGCGGCAAACCGCCGACTACGCCACCTTCGCCGCCCATGCCCGCCAACGCGCCGCCTGCCTGGTGGACCAGTACGGGCTGGGGCCCGGCGATGCGGTGGCGGTGCTGATGAAAAACAGCGGCGACTACCTGGAGTTGCTCTACGCCATCTGGTGGATGGGCGCGGTCGCGGTGCCGATCAACGCCAAGCTGCACCCGACCGAAGCCGCGTGGATCGCGACTAACGCTGAAGCGCGCCTGATCTTCACCGATGGCGGCAGGGTGTTTGCCTCACGCGACCTGCCTACAGGCTGCAAGGAGCTGGACGGCCACGTGCTGCCCCCGACACGCCCATGGCCCACCTTGGAACACCCGGTGCCACGCCAGGACTCAGACCTCGCCTGGCTGTTTTACACCTCCGGCACCACCGGGCGCTCCAAGGGCGTGATGCTGTCCCATGGCAACCTCATGGCGATGTCGCTGTGTTACCCCACCGATGTCGACCCGGTGAGTGGCGATGATGCGGTGGTATATGCCGCGCCGATGTCCCATGGCGCGGGGCTCTACAACTTCATCCACGTGCGCTGCGGTGCCCGGCACGTGGTGCCGGCCTCGGGCGGCTTTGATGCCGCCGAGCTGTTCGGGCTCGCGGCTGAACTGGGCAACGTTTCGTTGTTCGCCGCGCCCACCATGGTCAAGCGCATGGTCGAACAGGCTCGGCGCCAGGGTTATACCGGCGAGGGCATCAAGACCGTCGTCTACGGCGGCGGCCCGATGTACCTGGCGGACCTGCGCGAAGCCCTGGACACCTTCGGCCCGCGCTTTGTACAGATCTACGGCCAGGGCGAAAGCCCGATGACCATCAGCGTGCTGCCGCGCGCACTGATCGCCGACCGCCAGCGGCCGGATTGGGCGACCCTGGCCGCATCCGTCGGTCACGCGCAATCCTGTGTGGAAATCCGCATTCTGGATGCCGAGCACCAGCCGGTGCCCACTGGCGAGCGGGGTGAAATTGCCGTGCGCGGTGCCACGGTAATGCAAGGCTACTGGCGCAACCCCCACGCTTGCGAGCAAGCCTTGGTAGACGGCTGGCTGTTGACCGGCGATATCGGTTTTCTCGACCCGGCTGGCTACCTGACCCTCACGGACCGTTCCAAGGACGTGATCATCACCGGCGGTAGCAACGTGTACCCCCGTGAAGTCGAGGAAGTGTTGGCCCTGCACCCCGAGGTGTTTGAAGTGTGCGTGGTGGGCGAACCGGACGCGCAGTGGGGCGAGTCGGTGGTGGCGTTTGTGGTGACCCGCAGCGGTCAGGCCCTGGACGATGCTGAATTGACTGCCTGGTTTCTCGAGCGCATGGCCTCGTTCAAGAAACCCAAGAAATACCTGTTCCGCGATGAGCTGCCGAAGAACAGCTACGGCAAAATCCTCAAGACCGACTTGCGACAGCTGTTGAAAGCAGGGAGTATCGCCGCCGTTCGCTGAACCCGTTTTCCATGGATAGATAACAGACAAGGAGTCCCTGCAATGGGCATTCACGCGCAAGACACGGTCCGCAAGCGGCGCCGTGCGTTTCTCGGTGCCACCTCCGGCCACTTGATCGAGTGGTACGACTATGGCGTCTACGGCTTTCTCGCCGTGTACATCGGCCAGGCGTTTTTTGTCTCCGATGACCCCACCACCAGCCTGCTGGCAAGCTTCGCCGCGTTTGCCCTGAGCTTCTTCATCCGGCCGCTGGGCGGGCTGTTCTTCGGCCCGCTGGCCGACAAGATCGGCCGTCGCAAGACCCTGATCATGGCGCTGGTGATGATGACCGGTTCCACGGTGTTGCTCGGCCTGTTGCCCACCTACGCCACCCTGGGTATCGCCGCGCCGATCCTGCTGATCCTGGTGCGCTGCGTGCAGGGTTTCTCGGCCGGTGGCGAGATCGGCACGGTTACCAGCTTTATCTCCGAATACGCCGGCCCTGGCCGACGCGGCTTTGCCACTTGCTGGCTGATGGTCACTGCTGTGCTGGGCCTGCTGTTGGGCGGCGCCGTGGCCAATGGCATGACCTGGGTGCTGGGCGCCGACGTGATGCAGGAGTGGGCGTGGCGCGTGCCGTTCCTGATCGCCGCGCCGCTGGGCTTTATCTCCATGTACATCCGCCTCAAGCTTGAAGACAGCCCCGAGTTCCTCGCCCTGCAGCGCGCCGGGCAAACCTCCCGCGCGCCGCTGCGTGAGGTCTGGCAGTGGAAGCGGGCGATTGCCCTGGTGTTTTTCATCATCACCCTGCACAGCTCGATCTTCTACCTGGTGCTGACGTTCGCGTCGACCTACATGGCCAAGATCCTCAAGTTCGACAGCGGCACCACTTTGCTCTACGTATTCGTGGCGAGTTTCTCGGCGGCGTTTGTGATGCCGTTCGGGGGTGCGTTCACCGACAAGTACGGGCGCAAGCCGTTCCTGATGGTGGTCGGCACCTTGGCCACCCTGGCGATGTTCTGGCTGTTCAAGTCGGCACCCACGGCCACACCGGCGTCGTTCTTTGCGCCGTTGATGGCGGTGGCGATCCTGTTCGGGCTGTATGCGTCGTCCACCTATGCGCTGATGAGCGAGCTGCTGCCCACCCGTATTCGTTCCACCGGGATTGCCGTGGCGTACAACGTGCCGGTGGCGGTGTTCGGCGGCAGCGCGCCGCTGATCTCCACCTGGCTGATCAAGGTGACGGGCGACATCACCTCGCCGTGGTACTTCTACGTGGCCACCGGTGTGGTGTCGTTGATTGCCCTGGTGGTGTTGCGCAAGGAAGACTTCGTCGCCAGCAGCCACCCGGCGGTGACGCAGGCGCCAGGGGCCCTGGCCAGCGCGGCCTGATGCTCAGGGACGTTGCGGCTTGACCGACGTCCCGAACGTATTGCCCATGCGAATGCTGGTCGCCGCCGGTGTGGATAACCCCACCTGGTTCGGCGGCCGCTTCTCTACCGGAATGTGCTGGGCCTCGCGGTTTTTCTGCGCGGCCTTGGCGGCGTCCGGCGTGTTGCCCATCTGCTGGCTCAGGCAGCCATAGTCGGGCGCCTTATACCCATCCACCGTGACTTCCGTGCAGCTTGGAGCAGCGGTTTCGGCGTGGGCGACCCATGGCAATACGACGCACAGCAACAGGCTGGCAAGGGGGGCAAAGCGCTTCATCGGGGCCTCCTGGCAGGCCCGCGAAGGGGGCCGTCAACCCTGGCAAGTGTAGTGCAGCGGGCTTGCCGTCACCGTGATGTTTTTTTTGCTATCACCGTAACATCAGGTTCATAAACTGGCCTCAGGATGACGGTTTTCAAGGACACGTCAGCCGTGCAGCGATGCAGAGCGGGGGGTGGGCAGGGGAGCTTGAGGCGCGCCACATGCGCCCTGGTCTTGCTATGGCTGCTGGCAGGTGCGCAGCCGGCGATCGCCGAGTCGCCGCTGTTGTTTCTGGACCTGCCCGCGCAAGACCTGGAACACGCACTGCAAGCGTACAGCCGTGCCACCGGCATGGCGGTACTGGTGGACCGTGAGTTGACGCGGGGCCGGCGCTCCATCGGTGTGCGTGGGCACTACACGGCGCAAGAAGCACTGGCGATGTTGCTGACAGGGAGTGGCCTGATGGCACGTTATGCACGCAACGATGCGTTCACCTTGCAACGCCCCGACATCGATCAGGCCCCTGCGCCGCGCGGGGTGACTGCACGCAACGCCGCGCGGCTCAACAGCAGCTACGCCGCCGCGTTGCAGCAGGCGATCGAAGCCAGCCTGTGCCGCGTACCGCTGACCCGCCCGGGGACTTTTCGCGCGCTGGTGCAGGTGTGGGTCAACCCGCAAGGGGTGATTGAACACAGCCGGCTGGTCAGTTCCACGGGTGACACGCAACGCGACGAAGCCCTGGTGCGTGGCCTGGGCGCCGCCCGGGTCGAGCGTCCGGCACCCAGCTCGCTGCGCCAGCCGGTGACCTTACTTTTGATGCCCGACACAACAGGAATGCGCATGGAATGCACAGCAGGGAAAGGAGCCACGGGCGGATGAAAAACACCGGGCACAGTACGATGGTCAGCTTGTTCCTGGCGTCCTACGAGGACTTCAAGGTGCGTTTGCGCAAGCGCCTGGGCTCCGAGGACCTGGCCAACGACGTCCTGCACGAAACCTATCTGCGGGTCGACCGCATGGACGTGCCGCCGAACCTGCAACAGCCCAACGCCTACCTGTACCGCATGGCCTTGAACATTGCCGCCGACCGCCGCCAGGCCGACGCGCGTTTGCTCACCGGCAGCGAAGTCGAAGAGCTGCTGCAGACCGGCGACGAAGCCCTGGACCCGTCGCGGGTGGTGGGGGGCCAGCGTGAGATCCAGTCCCTGGTCAAGGCGCTCTACGAGTTGCCGGCACGCCGGCGCAAAATCCTCATCGCGGCGCGCCTGGAAGAAGCGCCGCACCTGGAAATCTCCCAGCGTTTCGGCATCTCCACGCGCATGGTCGAGAAGGAAATCAAGGCCGCCCTGGGCCATTGCGCCAAGCGTCTGGAAAGAAAAGTGATTCAGCGGTTCGGTCCCGGGGCCGGAAAACCGTCTTAGTGTCGAGTCCCTGATAAATCCGTGAGTATTTGCGCGCTTGAACATTTTTAGCCTCTCCGCCGCCCGGCAATCCGCCGCCAGCCCCCTGCACGATGAAGCCCGCGACTGGCTGCTGCTGCTGACCTCGGGCCGCGCCACCGTGGCCGACGCCAAGGCGCTGCGCGCCTGGTGCGACCAGAGCCCGGAACATGCCCAGGCGTTCGAACAGGCCAAGCGGTTGTGGCAGCAACTGGGCAGCGCCGTCGAGCAATCGGCTGCGCCCCGGCATTTTGGGCGCCGCGCGTTCCTCGGCGGGGCGATTGCTGCCTCGGCCGCCGTGGTGATGGTGCGTGTCGGCGTGCCGGGCGGGTTTGCCGGCTTGACCGCCGACTACAAGACCGAAGTCGGCGAGCAGCGCCAGGTGGTCCTGAGCGAGGGCGTGAGCCTGGAACTCAACACCCAGACGCGCATCAGCCGGGTGGGGCAGGGCATCGAATTGCTCGAAGGTGAAGTGGAGGTGCTTGCCCGGGTGGCGCAACCGCTCAAGGTTCAGGCCGGTGAGGGCTCGGTGAGTGCCGGGCAGGCGCGCTTCAATGTGCGCAACACCGACCATAGCGTGTGCGTGACCTGCCTCGAAGGTTGGTTGTCGGTGGACGTGGCCGGGCGCAGCGTGCGCCTCGACAGTGGCCGCCAACTGACCTACGGCGCGGCCGGCATCGGTGAGCCGGTGTCCGTGGACACCCAGGCGGTGGTGGCATGGCGTGAACAGGTGCTGGTGTTCAACAACGCAACGCTTTCGACGGTGGTGGATGAGATCAACCGCTACCGACCGGGGATGCTGGTGTTGCTCAACAAGCAATTGGGCCAACGGCGGGTGCAGGCGCGGTTCAATCTGCAACAGTTGGCGGGTGTCGCGCTGTTGATTCGTGATGCTTACGGCGCCAAGTGCACCGAGTTGCCGGGTGGGGTGGTGCTGTTGAGCTAGGTTGCATCAGTTCAACGGTCCCATCACCTGCCGATACCGTTCCACGCCCTGGGGCGTCTGCCGTACCAGGCTGATCTCCATGCCCAGCGGGTCTTCCCGTCGATTGCCACTCAACTGTCGCCAACCCTTGTCCGCTTCCCAGACCCGCACCTGCAGGTCGCTGACGCCCGTCAATACAACAACGCCGTCTTTCGCGGCCGGCAGCGGGAAACGGTCCCGGCCTGGCGCGGCTGCACGGTAGAGATTGTCGCCCTTGAGCCACCAGCGCACGCGTTGCAAGCCGTCACCGGCTGCGGGCGCACTGCGGATCACGTCCAGCCGGAAGCCTTTGCTGTCGGAACTGCGCACGGTCACGGCAGCGAGCCCGCCGGTTTTGTCTGTCTCTTCCTGGGAGGTGGCGGGCGTCGTCAATTCAACACTGGCGCGCAGGCTGATGTCCCGCTGCATCTGGTTCAGCGCACGCAGCAGCGCTTCGGTCTGCTCGGTGCTGGCCTGCAAGTGCTGGTCGGCACGGGTGACGCTGTCCAGGCCACGCCAGGCGATCAGGCTGACCACGGCCATCAGCATGATTGCGACCATGACTTCGATCAGCGTGAAGCCTTTTTGCGCAGCGTTCATGGCAGGCTTACCACGCGTAGCAGGCCGGTGGCGTCGCGTTGCAGGCTGAGGCTGTGTTGCCCGTCGGACAGCACCACACGTACGGGCGGGTTGATCCATTCGGCGTTGAGCACCAGGGTCTGCCGGGGTTCGATGTTGATTTGCATCGGTGTGCTTTCCCAGAGGCGTGGTCGTAGCGAATCGTCGTTTTTAAAGGTCTCCACGCCCAGCCCATCGTCGCTGCGGCGGTTGAAGCGAAAGCCCTTGGCATCGGCGCGCCAGGTGATGGGGCGGCCGTCGGCGCGGGCTTCGGCCTGGGCCACTTGCAGCAGTTGGCTCAGGCGCTCGGCGTCCTTGCGCAGCAGGTGCAGCGGGTCGGGCTTGATGGTGAGGCTGATGGCCGCGCTGGCGATGCCGATGATCACCAGCACCACCATCAGCTCGATCAGGGTGAAGCCGCGTTGTTTCATCGCAAGGCACCGGGGGAACTGGAGAGGTTGTGAAATAAAAACGTGCGAATTGGCCTGTAGGCTGGTGCCACGGACAAACAGGAGGTCCTGGACATGGCATTCGCACATCGTTTTACCCTGGCCCATGGCGCGCAGGCGCTGGGCGTGTTGGCGGCCCTGACGGGCGTGGCGGTCTGGACACCGCTGTTGCTCACCTCGGCCGAATCCCACACGCCCCAGGCCACCCCCCAGGCCTTGGCAGCACGCAGTGACAGCCCGGCGCTGCAATGGTTTTCGAATGCGCCGACGGCGGTGCAGATCAAGGTCTCGGGTGTACTCGCCGGGGCACGTGGCGCGGTGGCGATCCTCAGCCTCAACGACGGCCCGCCGCGCAGTTTTCTGTTGGGTGAACGGGTGAGTCCCGGCGTGCGTCTCACGGCCATCGAAGGCGATGGGGTAGAGATCGAGCGCGGTGGCGAGAAGCAGCGGGTCCACCTCGACAAGCTGGCGCCGGCCCCGGAACTGGCGCCGTTCATTCGGCCATGACCTGGGTGTCCAGGCGGGCCAGGGGCGGCGCCTCGCGGCTAGCGTCCAGCACCTGCACCCTGACCTGATACAGGCGGCCATCGGCGTTGATGGTCTGCTCACAGCGCAGCTTCAAGCGGCCCTGGTCACACTCGAACGTCTTCTTGCCGGTGCGCAGGTGCCCCTCCAGGCGCAACTCCGCCAGGCGGCTCTGGGCCGCCAGCAAGGCCATCGACTTGTCGCGCAGCAGCCCATTGCTCTGGGTCATCAGGCCCGCCACGCGCACGGCGGCCGCCATGGCCACGGCGATGATCGCCAGCGCCACCAGCACTTCAATGAGGGTAAAACCTTGCGCGTTGCGACGGCCGACCATGGCGCTCTCAAACCCTGGAAACAGGCCCGCAGACTAGCGCCGGCAGTTGACCGATTGGCGACCAAACCTCCCGAGGATTTTCAATACGACTGACATGTGTTCTTGCAACACTGCGCCACGAATTGAACCCCAGCCAAGGAATGTCGAGATGGATATCGCGCCCCTGAACGCCCCATTGCCAGGCCCCCGCGGCCAACGTGGCTTCACCCTGATCGAGATCATGGTGGTGGTGGTCATCCTCGGGATCCTGGCGGTCATGGTGGTGCCCAAGGTGCTGGACCGCCCGGACCAGGCACGGGCCACGGCGGCGAAACAGGACATCGGCGGGCTGATGCAGGCACTCAAGCTGTATCGCCTCGACCACGGCACCTACCCCAGCATGAACCAGGGCTTGAAAGTGCTGGTGGAGCGCCCGGCCGATGCCAAGAACAGCAACTGGCGCGCCTACCTCGACCGCCTGCCGAACGACCCGTGGGGCAACCCTTATCACTACCTCAACCCGGGCGCCAACGGCGAAGTGGATGTGTTCTCCCTGGGGGCGGACGGCAAGCCGGACGGCGACGGCGTGAATGCCGATATCGGCTCCTGGCAGTTGTAAGGCACGCCATGAAACGGCATTCGCCCGCAGCGGCGAAGCAGCGCGGCATGGCGATCATCAGCGCCTTGCTGATCGCGGCAGTGGTAGCGGTGCTCGCCGGCAGCATGCTCACGCGCCAGACCGTGTTCACCCGCAGCCTGGAAGCCGAACAGCTGCGCATCCAGGGCCAGTGGCTGTTGCAGGGCGGGCTGGAGCAGAGCCGTCGCCTGTTGTGGGACGCTCGCCAGAAAGACGTGCTGACCCGCCTAGACCAGCCGTGGGCACGCGCCCAGGGCGGTGCATTTGAAGGGCGACTGGCCGATGAACAAGGCAAGTTCAACCTGCGCAACCTGGTCAACCGCCAGCAGGTGGACGTCGAGCAACTGCAGCGTTTCGAACGGCTGTGCCGCCTGATCGGCGTCGACCCGAGCCTGAGCCGGCGCATCAGCCAACGGGTGATTGGCTCCTATGACAGACGCATGGGGGACGACGCACTGCCCGCCCAGTACCCGGTGCTGCGCAGCCTCGATGACCTCAGTGGCCTGGAAGGCCTGGACCCGCTGCTGCTGCAGCGTCTGCAGGCGTTTATCAGCGTGCTGCCCGGCAATACCTGGGTCAACGGCAACACCGCCAGCGCCGAAGTACTCAGCGCGGTGGTCCCTCAGCTGAGTTTGTCCCAGGCCCAGGGGCTGGTGGCTGAGCGGGATAGTGGGCGCTGGTTTATCAATCGCGGGGATTTCGTCAATCGCCTGCACCTGCCCCAGGTGGCGGTGGATTCGGTGGAAGTGGGCATTACCAGCGAGTGGTTCCGCCTGCAGGGCCAGGCGCGACGCGAGCAGCGACGGGTGACACTCGATGCCTTGCTGCATCGCCCTGAAGACCGCCAGCCCCGGGTGATCTGGTCGCGGGTGGGCGTATGAAGCGTTTGCGCATTGGCTTGCCACCCCTCGATCAACTGAGCGCCGACAGCCCGGTGACCTTTGCCTGGGTGGAGCGGGGCGTGGTGGTGAGTGAAGGCCAGGAGCGCCTGGCGCAATTGGGCAAGCAGCGCCAGGCCGTCGACTGTTTCCTGCACCCGCGTGACAGCTTGCTGACTGGCTTGGAACTGCCGCCATTGCCGGCGGCTAAAACCCAGGCCGCCGTGGCTTGCGTGGCGCAGGCATTGATCCTCGGCCCGGTGGAGCAGATGCAAGTCGCTCACGGCCCACGTGAAAGCGACGGTCGCGTGCAGGTGGCCTGGGTGCCCAAGGACGGCTTGCAGCGCTTGAGCCAGGTGCTGGCTCAGGCGCAGCTCAAGCTGCGCGGCGTGTACCCGGCGCCTTATGCGCTGCCGGTGGGCACGTCGGTGCTGGAAGATGGGTATCTGTTGACGCGTGACACCCTGCAACAGGGCACGGTGCATCCCTTGGGGCAGCCGGCGCTGGACGTGCAGTGGGTCGATGCGGCGCAGCGCTGGAGCGGTGCCACACCGGCGTGGGGCTTGCAGGGCCGCCTGAGCCCACCGTCTACCGTGGGATGGGGCAGGGCGTTGGCCTGCCTTGGCGTGGCCGCTGCGATCTGGACGATTGGCCTGAACCTGTACGCTGCCCGCCAGGCGGATGAAGGCCAACAGATCAAGGCAATGCTCAGCCAGCAAGTGCGCCAGGCATTCCCCGAATTGCCCGTGGTGCTCAACCCCTTGCAGCAGGCCCGCCAGCAATTGGCCGCACGGCAGAGCGGTGCGGCGGGCGAGCCGGGCCAGCGCTTCAGCAGCCTGTTGCAACTGGCCGGCAGCCAGTTGCCGTTCATGGTCGGCAGTGTCGAGAGCCTGTCGTTTGAACAGGGGCGTTTGCACCTGGCGTTGTTAGCCGACAGCCGCAGCCCCGCCGTTGAAGGCGAGTGGCAGGCGGCCCTGGCCCAGGCCGGCTTCAGCGCCGTTCGCGATGAGCATGGCTGGACCCTCGGCCCCGCCGAAACTGCTTCTGTTCAGGAAGCCAGCGATGAATAAGTGGCAGCAACTGCGTGGCCAATCCCGGGTGTTCTGGAGCGGCCTGGCCCTGCGTGAAAAACGCATGCTGGTCGGCACCGGCCTGGCCCTGGCAAGCCTGTTGACCTGGCTGGTGCTGGTGCAGCCGGCGCTGAAAAAGATCGATTACTGGCAGGCCGAAACCCCGAAATTGCGTTCCCAGGCGCAAGCCCTGCACGTGTTGTTGCAGGACGTCGCCGCGCCTCGGCCGGCCGACGAAACTTCGCTGCGCCAGGCCCTGGATGGCGCTGGTTTGCAGGGCCGCTATCAATTGGAGGCGCTGGCACCGGGCGGCTGGCGCCTGACCTTCGACAATGCACCGGCCGACGCCGTGGTGAGCTGGCTGCTGGGCAACCCCCGTTCGTTCTCTCTGGAGGTGTCCGAGGCGCGTTTGCAGCGCGCAGAGGACGCCGTCGACAACTCGGCCGGCACTGTGTCCGGGACCGTTCGCATGGATCAGGCGCTTGGCGCTAAGGAAGCTTCATGAAGTGGTCAGTCCCGCCTTTCCGTTTGGCCGCACCCTTGCTGGTGCTGGCCCTGAGCGCGTGCAGCAACAACCAGCCCGTCAAGCCGCTGCTGGTGGACAGCGAACTCGGCCAGCCCTTGGCCGAAACCCGCCATAGCGATACGCCGCTGGATCGCCAGCGCGAACCCGCCCCCCGGCCGCCCGTGCAACACCCGGTGACCAACAGCGCCCGTGGCCATGCCCCGGCGGTGGTCAAGGCGCGCAACCCGCTGGGCGACCAGCCCGTGCAGCTGAATTTCGTCGAGGCGGATATCCAGGCGGTGGTGCGCGCGCTGTCCCGCGCCACCGGCCAGCAGTTCCTGGTGGACCCACGGGTGAAGGGCAACCTGACCCTGGTGAGCGAAGGCCAGGTGCCGGCGCACCAGGCCTACGACATGCTGCTAGCAGCGCTGCGCATGCAGGGGTTCAGCGTGGTGGACGTGGGCGGCGTGGCCCAGGTGGTGCCGGAAGCCGACGCCAAGCTGCTTGGCGGCCCGATCTACAGCGCTGGCGCTACGGGCATGCAGACCCGCACGTTCCGCCTGCAATACGAAAACGCGGTGAACCTGATCCCGGTGCTGCGTCCCATCGTGTCGCCGAACAACCCGATCAATGCCTACCCCGGCAACAACAGCATCGTGATCACCGACTACGCCGAAAACCTGGCGCGGGTGGCGCAGATCATCAGCGGTATCGACACCCCGAGCGCCATCGACACCGACGTGGTGAAAGTGCAGAACGGCATCGCCGTGGACATCGCGGCCATGGTCGCTGAACTCCTGGAAACCCAGGGCGCCGACCAGACCCAGAAGATCAACGTGGTGGGCGACCCGCGCTCCAACTCGATCATCATCCGCTCCGGCAGCCCCGAACGTACGGAGCTGGCGCGCAACCTCATCTACAAACTCGACAACGCCCAGAGCAACCCGAGCAACATGCACGTGGTGTACCTGCGCAACGCCCAGGCCGGCAAGCTGGCTCAGTCACTGCGTGGCCTGTTGACCGGCGAGAGCGACTCCGGTGTCAGTGACGATGCGCGTGGCAAGCTCAGCAGCATGGGCGGCACCGGCCAGAACGGCCAGGGCACCCCCACGCAGAACAGCAGCGGCACACCCACCGGCAGTGGTGTGCAGACGGGTTACGGCCAGCAGGCCAACTCGGCAACGACCGCCACCGGCAGTACGTCCAACGACCAGAACACCGCGTTCAGTGCCGGCGGCGTGACGATCCAGGCGGACGCCACCACCAACACCTTGCTGATCTCGGCGCCCGACCCGCTGTACCGCAACCTGCGCGAAGTGATCGACATGCTCGACCAGCGCCGCGCCCAGGTGGTTATCGAGAGCCTGATCGTTGAAGTCAACGAAGACGATGCCACAGAGTTCGGCGTGCAATGGCAGGCCGGCAACCTGGGTGGCAAGGGCGGGTTTGGCGGGGTGAACCTGGGGGGCAGTGGTGTGAACAGTACGCCCACCAGCAAGACCAGTATCGATGTGCTGCCCAAGGGCCTGAACATCGGCCTGGTCAACGGCACCGTGGACATTCCCGGTATCGGCAAGGTGCTCGACCTGAAAGTGCTGGCCCGTGCGTTGAAGAGCAAGGGGGGCACCAACGTGTTGTCGACGCCGAACCTGCTGACCCTGGATAACGAGGCGGCGAGTATTTTTGTGGGGCAGACCATTCCGTTTGTCACCGGCAGTTATGTGACCGGTGGTGGTGGCACCAGCAATAACCCGTTCCAGACGGTGCAGCGTGAAGAGGTGGGGCTGAAGCTGAACGTGCGGCCGCAGATTTCCGAGGGCGGCACAGTGAAGCTGGATATTTACCAGGAGGTCAGCAGCGTCGATTCGCGGGCTTCGGTGGACGCGGGGACGGTGACCAACAAGCGGGCGATTGATACCAGCATTTTGTTGGATGACGGGCAGATCATGGTGCTGGGGGGGTTGTTGCAGGATGGGTATAGCCAGAGCAATGACGCGGTGCCTTGGTTGTCGGATATCCCCGGGTTGGGGGCGTTGTTTCGTAATGAAAAGCGCAGTGTGAACAAGACCAATCTGATGGTGTTTTTGCGGCCCTACATTATTCGCGACAGTGGGGCGGGGCGCAGTATTACGTTGAATCGGTATGAGTTTATGCGCCGGGCCCAGGGCGGGTTGCAGCCGGAGCGGAGTTGGGCGATGCCGGATGTGCAGGCGCCGCAGTTGCCTTCGGTGGAGAAGGCGATTCCTGTGAGTGGGCCGAGGGCGGTGATTCGGGCGGTGCCTCAGTGATTGGGGGCATATCTAATTGTGGGAGCTGGTTTGGCTGCGATAGCGGTGGTGGGTCGGTGTACATATCCGTTGCTGCGGTAACGGCGGCTTATGGTTCCGCTCTTACAGCGGGTCACTTTTGGAAGGACCGGAAGCCGGCCCAGCCAAAAGTAACCAAAAGGTCCTCGCCCCACCACTCGGCACCTCGCTTAGGCTCGGTGTGTCCTCACTCCGGCTTTGGAGCGTGGGCCGCCGCGATGGGCCATCCTTGGCCCAGCGCGGCTAACCCGGCGTCCTGCCGGGTTACCCACGCTCCAAAGCCTGCGTTCGGCCAGCGTGGTTTTACGGGGCGCCTAAGATCAAAAGCCAGATCAAGAGCAAGAGCGACTCGCTTCGCATCGTGGTTACGCATTTTGTCCCGTGTAGGAGCCGGCTTGCCGGCGATGAACCCGAGGGCGCCGCGTTCTGCCTGGGGTTTTGCGTCTTCGTTAACGACCATCGCAGGCAAGCCAGCTCCCACAGAAAGCGCGCCGTTCGCTCTTGATCTACACCACTCAAGCCGGCTGTCAGGCCGCTGTGCTCTTGCTTTTGATCTTGATTTTGATCTTAGGCGCCCCGTCAAACACGCTGGCCGGAATTCGGCAGGGATTTGGGGGGTAAACCGGCAGGGATGCCGGTTTAGCCGCCCCGCGCCATGGATGGCGCGTGGCGGCGGCCCCCCAAATCACTGGCGGATTACGGGCACACCGAGCCTGGGCGAGGTGCCGAGTGTTGGGGCAAGAGCCTTTTGGTTACTTTTGGGCTCTTCAAAAGTGAGCCGCCGTAAGGGCGGAACCCTAAGTGGCCGTTACCGCAGCAACGGATATGTACCCGGTCCATCTCAACCCAGCATCCGCGAGGCATCCACATGAGCCTTCTGCCCTACGCCTGGGCCAAATCCCAACGCATCCTCCTGTGCCCCACCGAAGCAGGCCACCTGCTGACCGTATGCCCCTCAACCCCCGGCTGGTCCATCAGCGAAGTCCAACGCCAGTTCGGCCAATCCCCCATCGACCACGTGCGTGACGACGAACTCGACGGCCTGCTCGCCAGCGCCTACGCCGACACCGGCAGCGCCGCCGCCGTGGTGGGCGCCGCCGAAAACGAGGTCGACCTCGACCGCCTCATGCAAGACATGCCCGAAGTCACCGACCTGCTCGACACCCAGGACGGCGCCCCGGTCATCCGCATGATCAACGCCTTGCTCACCCAGGCCGCCCGCGACGAAGCCAGCGACATCCACATCGAACCCTACGAAACCCATTCCGTGGTGCGCTACCGCGTCGACGGCACCCTGCGCGACGTGGTCTCGCCACGCAAGGCCCTGCATGGCGCGCTGGTGTCGCGGATCAAGATCATGGCCCAACTCGATATCGCCGAAAAACGCCTGCCCCAGGACGGTCGCATTGCCCTGCGCGTAGCCGGGCGGCCCATCGACATCCGGGTATCCACGGTGCCCACCGGCCATGGCGAACGCGTGGTCATGCGTCTGCTGGACAAGCAAGCCGGGCGCCTGCAGTTGGAAACCCTGGGCATGGAGCCGCACTTGCTGGCGCGCCTGGACACGCTGATCCGCCAACCCCACGGCATCGTACTGGTCACCGGCCCCACCGGCAGCGGCAAGACCACCAGCCTCTACGCCGCCCTGGCACGGCTGGACGCGAGCACCAGCAATATCCTCACCGTGGAAGACCCGGTGGAGTACGACTTGCCGGGCATCAGTCAGATCCAGGTCAACGCCAAGATCGACATGACCTTTGGCCTGGCCTTGCGCGCGATCCTGCGCCAGGACCCGGACATCATCATGATCGGTGAAATCCGCGACCTGGAGACCGCGCAGATCGCCGTGCAGGCCTCGCTCACCGGTCACCTGGTGCTCGCCACTCTGCACACCAACGACGCGGTGTCGGCGGTCAACCGGCTGATCGACATGGGCGTCGAACCCTTCCTGCTGGCCTCGTCGCTGTTGGGGGTGTTGGCCCAGCGCCTGGTGCGCCGCCTGTGCCCGCATTGCAAGCAGGAAGACCCGGCCGCGCCCGGCACTTGGCGCCCGGTGGGGTGTGCGCAGTGCAATCAGGTGGGTTACAGCGGCCGTACCGGTATCCATGAATTGTTCTGCGTCGACGACGATGTGCGCAGCCTGATCCACCAGGGCGCCGGCGAGCAGGACCTGCGCGTGGCTGCGCGCCGTGCCGGGATGTTCAGCATGCGTGAAGACGGCGAGCGCTGGGTGCGCAGCGGCACCACGGCGCCCGAAGAAATCCTGCGTGTGACACGGGACGCCTGATGAATCGTTATCGCTATGAGGCCGCCGATGCCAGCGGCAAAGTCGAAGCCGGGCATGTGGAGGCCGACAGCCAGAGCGCGGCGTTTGCCAGCTTGCGCAGCCGCGGCTTGACCGCGTTGTTGGTGCAGGTCGAAGGCAACCCGCAAACGGCGGCTGGCAGCAGCCTGTTCGCCGCCAAGCTGTCGGACAACGACCTGGCCTGGGCCACCCGCCAGTTGGCCAGCCTGCTGGGCGCGAGCCTGCCACTGGAGGCGGCGCTGAGTGCGACGGTGGAGCAGGCCGAGAAAAAACACATCGCCCAGACCTTGAGTGCCGTGCGTGCCGATGTGCGTGGTGGCATGCGCCTGGCCGATGCGTTGGCGGCGCGGCCACGGGATTTTCCGTCGATCTACCGGGCGCTGATCGCGGCGGGGGAGGAGTCCGGTGACCTCGCCCAGGTGATGGAGCGCCTGGCCGACTACATCGAAGAGCGCAACAACCTGCGGGGCAAGATCCTCACCGCGTTTATCTACCCCGGTGTGGTGGGGCTGGTGTCCATCGGAATCGTGATTTTCCTGCTGAGCTACGTGGTGCCCCAGGTGGTCAGCGCGTTTTCCCAGGCGCGCCAGGACCTGCCGGGGCTAACCCTGGCGATGCTCAATGCCAGTGACTTCATCCGCGCCTGGGGCTGGCTGTGTTTTGCCGGGATCGTCGGCAGTTTCTGGGGCTGGCGCCTGTACCTGCGCAACCCTGTGGCGCGCTTGAACTGGCACAGTCGGGTGCTGCGTTTGCCGCTGTTCGGGCGCTTTGTGCTGGGCCTCAATACCGCACGATTCGCCTCGACCCTGGCGATTCTCGGGGGTGCCGGCGTGCCGCTGTTGCGTGCACTTGAGGCAGCGCGCCAGACCTTGTCCAACGATCGCCTGAGCCAGAGCGTCAACGATGCGACGGCCAAGGTGCGTGAAGGGGTCAACCTGGCGCCGGCCCTGGCCGTGGAAAAAGTCTTCCCGCCGGTGCTGATCCACCTGATTGCCAGCGGCGAAAAAACCGGCTCGTTGCCGCCCATGCTGGAGCGCGCGGCGCAAACCCTGTCCCGCGATATCGAGCGCCGCGCCATGGGCATGACCGCGTTGCTCGAACCGCTGATGATCGTGGTGATGGGCGCCGTGGTGCTGGTGATCGTGATGGCGGTACTGCTGCCGATTATCGAGATCAACCAACTGGTCACTTGATTCCCGGAAGAACCCCAATCCAAATGTGGGAGCGGGCTTGCTCGCGAATGCGGTGTGTCAGTCGACGAATGTGTATCTGATCCGCCGCTTTCGCGAGCAAGCCCGCTCCCACATTAGTGCTCTGTGTTTTCAGTCTCCCGCCCATTCTCGGGTTCCTCATTCCGTCATATTTTCCGGTTTACGCCGCCTCCAGCAAACCCAGCTGAAACCTCGCTGTCACCTGCCGCCAAACCGCTCAAAACGATGACCAAAACACCCGAGAATCTTTTTAAAAATCAAGCTGTTCCTCCCGAGGTTTTTTCCCATAACCGTCATCGGAAACTGCGACTTTCTCTCCCATGGTTTCACCCCCCAGTCACCCCCAGTACACGGCTTGGGATTGGAGCCATGGCGTCATGCAAGAGCCATCTACCCCAAACGTACAAACACGACGAAAGGAGCTTCTTCATGTTTAAGCGCAACGTTCTCGCGGTATCCATGACCCTCGCTGCACTGTGCTCGGCCCAGGCTGCAATGGCCGACATCAACGGCGGCGGTGCTACCCTGCCACAGGCGCTGTACCAGACGTCCGGCGTACTCACCGCCGGCTTCGCCCCTTACATCGGCGTCGGCAGCGGCAACGGCAAGGCTGCCTTCCTGAACAATGACTACACCAAGTTCGTGGCCGGCGTTACCGACAAGAATGTGCACTGGGCCGGTAGCGACTCCAAGCTGACCACCGCTGAACTGTCGACCTACGCGACTGCCAAGCAACCGACCTGGGGCAAGTTGATCCAGGTGCCGTCCGTGGGCACCGCCGTGGCTATCCCGTTCAACAAGAGCGGTACTGCAGCCGTTGACCTGAGCGTCAACGAGCTGTGCGGTGTGTTCTCGGGCCGTATCGTTGACTGGAACGGCATCTCCGGTTCCGGTCGTACGGGTGCGATCAAAGTGGTTTACCGCAGCGAAAGCAGCGGCACTACCGAGCTGTTCACCCGTTTCCTCAACGCCAAGTGCGCTGAAACCGGTACCTTCAACGTCACCACCACCTTCGGCACCAGCTACACCGGTGGCCTGCCTGCCGGCGCTGTTTCTGCCACTGGCAGCCAAGGCGTGATGACTGCCCTGGCTGGCGCCGACGGCGGTATCACCTACATGAGCCCAGACTTTGCCGCGCCAACCCTGGCGGGTTTGGACGACGCTACCAAGGTTGCTCGCGTCGGCAAGGATGTCGCCGCTAACGTCCAAGGCGTTTCGCCTGCCGCTGCCAACGTATCGGCCGCCATCAACGCTGTACCGTTGCCTGCCGCTACCGATCGCGACAAACCAGACGCCTGGGTGCCAGTATTCGGTAAAGCCAACACCGCTGGTGTCGTGCCTTACCCAACGTCGGGCTACCCGATCCTCGGCTTCACCAACCTGATCTTCAGCCAGTGCTACGTCGATGCCACCCAAACCACCCAAGTGCGTGATTTCTTCACCAAGCACTACGGCGCATCGGCCAACAACGATGCCGCGATTACCGCCAATGCCTTCGTGCCGCTGCCAACGGCTTGGAAAGCCGCTATCCGCGGTAGCTTCCTGACCGCCAGCAACGCCCTGAGCATCGGCAACACCAACGTCTGCAACGGTATCGGTCGTCCGCTGTAACCCAAGCGTTCAAAGACCTGCAACACCTGATCAGCAACGGCCTGCGCCGTTGCTGATTTTTGCGTTGGTACGGTTTTCAACCCGTTATCAGGCCTTTATGAACTTTGCATGACAGAAGTTCAGTCGCGCCCCTCGCCAACCGCCTAACTCTCATACGTGAGCCTGTCGTGCCCGACGGCCCCCGCACGAAAACAACGAAGGAAGATGCCCGATGGTCCGCTGCAAACCCACGGTTAACCGCAAAGCCCACCCCGTGTTGCGCCTCAAGCCCCTGGCCCACGCCATTGCCTTGTTGATGGTGGCGGGCAACGCCCATGCGGCTTCGGCGTTCAGTTCCGGTTGGTTCGCGGCCAAGGGCGCGAGCCAGGCGGCGACGGCAGCCCGTACCGGCGCGGGGCAGGTGCCGGGGATTCCGTCGTTGAACCAGCAGGCGCAGGTCAACCAGCAGTTGTCGCGCTCCATCAGCACGCTCAATGCCAGTGTCGCGGCAATCGCGGCCCAACAGGCGGCGCAGGCGGCGGGGCGCCAGGCGGCGTTCGGCCAGGTGTCGAACATTCCCGACGGCCTCGGCAAGGGCGGTTTGCAAGTCGATAACAGCCTGACCCAAGGCTGGACCAACGCCAAGGGCCCGGTGCAGACCCAGGCCGGCGGCAAGACCACCGTGACCATCGAGCAGACCGCCGACAAGGCGATCCTCAATTGGGAGACCTTCAACGTCGGGCGCAACACCACGGTCGATTTCCAGCAACAGTCCAACTGGGCGGTGCTCAACCGCGTCAACGACCCCGACGCACGCCCCAGCGAGATCCAGGGCCAGATCAACGGCGCTGGCACCGTGATGATCATGAACCGCAACGGTGTGGTCTTCAGCGGCACCAGCCAGGTCAACGTGCGTAACCTGGTGGCCGCCGCCGCGACCATCACCGATGACCAGTTCACCCAGCGTGGCCTCTACGTCGACGCCACTGGCACCCAGCCGACCTTCACTGATGCGGCCGGCAAGGTCGAAGTACAGCGCGGTGCGCTGATCCAGACCCACAACCCGGCCACGTCCACCGATGCCGGGGGGTATGCCTTGCTATTGGGTGCCGAGGTGGAAAACGCCGGCACCATTATCACGGCCAAGGGCCAGACGACCCTGGCAGCCGGCGACAGCTTCTACATTCGCAAGGGTGTCAGCACCACTGGCAATGACCGCTCCACCACCCGGGGCAACGAGGTGGCTACCAGCCTCAAGGCCGGCAGCACGGCTGGTAAGGTCACCAACAGTGGGCTGATCATGGCCTCCACCGGTGACATCACCCTGACCGGGCACCAGGTGCAGCAGAACGGCGTGGCCCTGGCCAGCACTTCGGTGGACACGCGCGGCACGATCCACTTGCTCAACTCCGCCACCGACACCACCGGCAGCGTGACCCTGGGCGAGGGCAGTACTACCGCGATCCTGTTGGACAGCAGCGGCAGCACCGCCCTCGACAGCCAGAAGAACAATGGCCTGATCAAGCTCGACGGCACGCCCGCCAACCAGATCACCGGCCAGTTCAACAACCTCAGTGCCGTGGTCGACCGCACCGACCAGTCGCGCATCGAGATCGTCAGCGGCGGCACCGTGGATTTCCAGAAGGGCTCGATCACCCTGGCCACCGGTGGCCAGGTGGCGGTCAGTGCCGGGCAACGCAGCCTGGTGCGTGATGGGGCGAAGATCGACGTGTCGGGTGCGGTCGGCGTCAAGGTGTCGATGGAATCCAACAACATCAGGATCAACGTCCAGGGCAACGAACAACGCGATGCGCCGGTCAACCGCGACGGCGGGCAACTGATCAACAACGACGTGTGGGTCGACCTGCGTGAACTGGTGTTCGTGCCAGCCGGTACCAATGGCTATGCCACGGACCGTTGGTACACCGCCGGCGGTTTGCTGGAGGTGGGCGGCTACCTTGGCACCCAGGGCCATTCGGTGGGCGAGTGGATGGCCCAGGGCGGCACCGTGACCTTTACCGGCAAAGAAGTGGTGACCCAACAGGGCGCGCAGATCAACCTGTCGGGTGGCACTGTGGATGTGCAGGCCGGGTATATCCAGCAGACCTGGCTCAAAGGCCCCGATGGGCGCTTGTATGAGGTGTCCAAGGCGCCAGGGGACATCCTGTATTCCGGGTTCTACAAGGGTTTTGAGGACGCCAGCGCGCGCTGGGGTCAGACGGCGTATTACTACAACCCGCTGATTGCCCCGCAACGCCGCTACGAGGCCGGTTATACCGTGGGGCGTGATGCCGGCAAGCTGGTGATCGGCACCACCAGCGCAGTGCTCGAAGGCCAGGTGATCAGCGATGTGTTCCAGGGCGATCGCCAGACCCAGGCACCGAATATCAACCTCGACGGCTACCAGCAATCCCAGAAGGCCAGGGCGCAGCGCGCGCAGTTGATCATTGGCCAGTACATCCCGATCTATAACAAGACCACCGGCACGCTGCGCTACGCCTTGGGCGCCAGCACCGATGCGGTGCTGATCGACAGCAATACTCAGAAGATCGCCGATGGCCTGGACCTCGGCACCGCATTGCCGGCCGATCGCCAAGGCAAAATGGTGCTCGACAACGACTCGCTCAACGGCCTGGAACTGGGCGCGATCAAGGTCGGCGCCAAGCAGCAGATCACCGTCAACGGTGCGCTCAAGGTGGCGGACGGCGGCGACATTACGCTGTACGGCCCTGGGGTGGCCATCAACGCCAACCTGACGGCCCATGGCGGCAGCCTCAATGCGGGCAATATCCTCAACCAGGTCAACCTCAATTCGGGCAACACCGTCGGTGATGTAATCCTGGCGGGCAGTGGGCGGGTCGATGTGGCCACCGGGGTCAAGCTCGATGCCACCGGGCGCTGGAACAACCTGCTGCTGGACCCGAACAATCGTGACGGCGTGGCGTATGTGAACGGCGGCAAAGTGTCGTTGCGCAGCACCGGCAATGTGAACCTCGCGACGGGTAGCGTGGTGGACGCGTCTTCCGGCGCCACCCTGGGCGTGGATGGCAAGCTCAGCGGCGGCAAGGGCGGCGACGTGACCCTCGGCGCGCTCGGCGCCCTGGGGCTCGACGGTGAAGTTCGCGGTTATGGCGTCAACGGTGGCGGCACCCTGGCGTTGCAGGCGCGCAAGGTGCAGATCGGCAACAGTGCCACGGCGCCCGCTGCTGACACCTTGCAGTTGGCCGGTAACTTCTTCGACAAGGGCTTCTCGGCCTATGACATCACCGGCAACGAAGGGCTGTTGGTCACCGAGGGCACGCGGGTGGATGTCACCACGCCGGTCCTGCGTGCAGGCGAGCAGACGTCCGCCACGCCCAGTGGCAGCGACCCGGCTGCGGCCCTGGAGCGCTGGACGCCAGCGTTGTATCAAGAGGACGCGACCAAGGGCGTGCTGACCCAGCGCCGTGGCGCCAGCCTGACCCTGACGGCCGGACGGCAGGAATCGACGGCGGCCGAATTGGCCACGACCAGTCTGCTGGTAGGCCAGGGTGCGGTGATCAATGTCGACCCGGGCCAGGGCATCAACCTGCGCAGCGTCGGGCAACTGACCCTGAACGGCACCCTCAATGCCTGGGGTGGCAACGTCACCCTGGGTGGCCTCACCGCAGTCGGCTCCGAGGCAGCCAATGCGGCAGGCCATGGCCGTTCGATCTGGATTGGCGAGCAGGCGCTGATCGACGTGGCCGCCCGGGCCGTGAGCGCCGTGGACAACCGTGGCCGCTACTACGGTCAGGTACGCAATGGCGGCAAGATCAGTATCGGCGGCGACATCGACCTGGCCACCGGCATTGCCAAGGCCAGCGACTTGTTCGTGGTGGTGCGTGAAGGGGCACGCCTGGACGCTTCCGGTACCCGCGCAACCCTGGATATTCCGGGCCAGGGCCGCGTGCAGGTGGCCAGCAATGGCGGCAGCATCAGCCTGGCGTCCAACAATGGCCTGTACCTGGATGGCAGCGTAGTCGCCCGGGCCGGTGGGGCCGGAGCCGCAGGCGGCAGCCTGTCGCTGGCGCTGGAGACGCCTTACTACCTCAAGTCTGCCGTGACCGACCGGGTGCTCAACGTTCGCGAACTGGTGATCAGCCAAACCCATCAAGGCAGCGTGTTGCCGGGCACTGCCGAGGATGCGGCCAGCAACCTGGAATACGGCCACGCTCACCTCGGGGTGGACCAGGTCCGCGCCGGTGGCTTCGACAACCTGGCCTTGCTCAGCAACGGCCTGCTGAGTTTCGACGGCGACGTCTCGCTGAACATGGGCCAGAGCCTGCGCCTGTACAGCGGCGCCATGGGCCTGAGTGAAAACGCTGCGGCCCAGTCGCGCATCAACCTGTCGGCGCCTTACCTGTTGCTGGCAGGCATCCTGGCACCGCTGGACCCGAGCAAGGACCAATACCTGAACCCGGTATTGGCTTCCAACATGTCGCAACGTGCCAGCCAAGCCGTGTTCAACGCCAGTGGCAACCTGATCGATGTGCGCGGCAACGTGCTGTTTGGCAACACGAGTGAGCTGACACGCAGCGACGCCAGCAAGGTGAGCGTTGATCGTCGTGGCTTCGATGATGTGCAACTGAACAGCCAGGGTGACCTGCGCTTCCTCGCCGGGGCCGGTGCGGATGTGATCGCACAGGGCATCAGCACGCAGTTGCTGACCCGGGGCGACCTGACCTTGCGTGCAGCGCAGCTGTACCCGACCACCGAAGTTGGCGCCAGGGTGTTGGCCGGTTACCTGAACAAAGCGGCGGCCGACGGTTCGAGCTTCAACTTTGACCCCACACGCACCTTGACCATCGCGCGCACCGGCAACAGCAACGCAGCGGTGCCTTACTCGGCGTTCGGCCGCCTGCAACTGGGCGGCCCGACCATCAAGCAGGGCGGGGTGGTGCGTGCACCGCTGGGGTTGATCGAGATCGGCAACCTGGGCACCAGCCATGTCGAATTGCTGCCCGGCAGCCTGACCTCGGTGAGCGGCAAGGGCCTGGTGCTGCCCTATGGCGGCACGGTGGATGGCCAGGTCTACAAGTACAACGGCAAGACGGTGACGTTCCTGGGCCAGGGCGCCATTCCCAACGAGAACGGCAGCCTCAATGTGGGGATTGTGCTGGGCGGCCAGACACTGAAGGTCATGCCCGACGCCACCGTGGACCTGTCCGGTGGCGGTGAGCTGTTGGGGGCCGGGTTCATTTCCGGTCGCGGCGGCTCCACGGATGCCCGCTACAACCCGTTGGTGCAGTTTGGTGCCACGGGCGGGTTTGTGTTGCCAGGGCTGGGCACCAACCCGATCTACGCGATTGTGCCGGGTGTACAACCCGGCTACGCGCCGGTGGCGCCGGAGGGCGGCGCGGTGGATCCGCTGATCGGCCAGCAGATCACCATCGGTGCCGGCGTACCGGGCCTGGCGGCGGGCACCTACACGCTGATGCCGTCCAACTATGCCTTGATGCCGGGCGCCTTCCGCGTGGAAATCAATGGCCTGGCGGGGCTGGGCAGCGACGGTTCGACCCAGGCATTGCGCAATGGCTCCTGGTCTACCGCCGGGCGCTTGTCCATTGCCAATACCGGCATCAGCAACAGCACGCTCAACCAGGTGATTCTCACCTCGGCCGATACCCTGCGTCGTTACTCCCAATACAACGAAACCGGCTACGCCCAGTTTGCCGTGGCCGATGCCGCGCGGCTGGGCGTGCCCCGTGCCTTGCTGCCGGTAGACGCCAAAACCCTGCAACTGAACCTGCGCTCAGGCGCGGGCACGGACGCCTTTTCGTTCCAGGGCATTGGTCGCTTCGACGCGGCCGAGGGTGGCTACGGCGGCACCGTGGCGCTGACCAACGCCAGCCGGGGCGTTGACAAGGACATCGAAATTGTCGCGGCGGGCAAGGGCGCCACCACCGGTTTCAGCGGCATCAGCGTGGAGGCCGACAGCCTCAATGCCCTGGGTGCTGCGCGCCTGCTGGTCGGTGGCATGACCGTGGTGATTTATGGCCAGGGCGGCAACTACATCGGCCTGACCAACGCGGCCTCAAGCTCCATCGTTCTGCGTGAGGGCGCGACGTTGGCGGCACCGGAAGTGATGCTGGCAACCACCTCCGGCAAAATTACCGTGGAGCAAGGTGCGTCGATCAACACGATCGGTCGCGGCAAGGCCAGCTATGACGCTCGCGACGGTTTTGTCTACAAGCTGGCGAATGTCCTGGCGGTGTCCAACGGTTTGCTCAATATCGTTGCGTCGCCGTCCTCCAATGGCACCAGTGGCGGCATCGAGCTGGGCGGGTGCAGCGGTGCGTCGTGCAGCGGGCAGACCGCGTTGTATTCCGAAGGCACGATCGTCGCGTTGACCGACAGCACCTTGCAGATGGGCGATGCGGTGCGCTACGGCACCCGCCACCTGAACCTCGGGGTGTCCAGCATCAACGTTGGCAGCCCCGAAGCCCTGGCCGACGCGGCAGCAGGTTATCGCTTGCCAGCGGGCTTGACCCTCAACCAGCAAGTGCTGGAACGCCTGCTGCGCGGCGATACCCAGTTCGGTGCGCCGGCCCTGGAAACCCTGCAACTGTCGGCGCGCGACAGCCTCAACTTCTACGGCAGCACCACCCTGGATACCTACGACGCCGTGACCGGCAAGTCCCTGCTGAGCAACCTGATGCTCTCCACACCGGCGATTTATGGCGCCGGCGGGGCCAATGACGTGGCGACCATCCACACCGCCAATCTGATCTGGCAGGGCGCCGATGCCGCGCCGGGCGCAGTGGTGGGCGGCGGCGCTGGCACGGGCAGCGGGCGCCTGGACATCAATGCCGAGCGCATCAAGTTCGGCTATGGGGCCTTCGCCCAACCGAGCACCACCAAGTCCTTCGACCGCTTGGCCCTGGGCTTTGCCAACGTCAACCTCACTGCCAGCGAACGCATCACCGCCAACCACAAGGGCAGCCTGTCGGTGTACCAGAGCCAGGGCGCCTACGACGCCGTCAAGGGCTTCTCCTACAGCGGTGGCAACCTGAATATCCTCACGCCGTTGATGACGGGCGAAGCCGGTTCGGTCAACCGCATCACTGCCGGTGGCGCTATCGATGTGAGCGCTTCGGCGGGCCCGGTGGGCAAAGTCGACGGCATCGGCGCCGAGTTGTCCTTGCAGGGCGATAGCATTCGCCTGGCCACCGCGGTGGTATTGCCGAGCGGCAAGGTGACCCTGGGCGCCCGGGGTGACGTGGTGTTGACCGACGCGGCCTTGATTGACGTCGCCGGTCGCGCTATCCCGTTCAACGACCTGACCAAGTACAGCGCGGGCGGCGAAGTGCTATTGGAAAGCCGTGCAGGAAACGTCGTGCAGGCAGCCGGTTCGACCATTGACCTGTCGGCCCGTTACAACCAGGCCGGTCGATTGCGTGCGGTGGCCGTGGACAACGCGGCGGGGATGGTCGACCTCGCGGGCAAGATTGTTGCCGGCACCACCGGTAATTACGACGCAGGTGGTACCTGGGTGCCGTACCTGGCCGGTTCGGTGGAGGTCCAGGCCCAGCGCCTGGGTGCCAGCGGCACGTTGACTGAGCAGTTCGCGGCCCTCAACCAGCGCCTCAACGAGGGCCAGGTGTTCGGGGCCCGCAGCTTCCAGCTCAAGCAGGGCGACCTGGTCATCGGCAATGACGTCAAGGCCAATACCGTCAACGTCTCGGTGGACAATGGCAGCCTGCGCGTGACCGGCCGGGTGGACGCCAGCGGCGAACGCGTGGGCGCGATCAACCTCGCCGCCAAACAGGGCCTGACCCTGGACGGCAGCGCCGTACTCGACGCCCACGGCACGCAACTGCGGATAGACAGCTACGGCAAGATCATCGACTCGCCCAACCGCGCCACCGTTGTGCTGAGTTCCGGTGCCGGCCAACTGACCTTGGCCGATGGTGCGCGCATTGACCTGCGCCACGGTACCGACGCCACCGGCAATGACGGGCGCAGCCGTGGCACCCTGGAGTTGAACGCGCCGCGGATCATCAACCCCGACGGCACCAGCAATGACATCGCCATCGACGCCAGCGGGCACTTGAGCATTGACGGCGCGCGTTCCATTGCCCTCAACGGCATGATCACCTACGACGACGCACCCACCAAGACCGATGCCACGCCTAACGGGCAGCCTTACCAGGCCATCGACCAGGCGTACCTGGATGCCAAGCACGTATTGAGCACCGCGTTCATCAACGCGGCCCTCGGTAACAGCAACCTGCTGCAAAACAAGCTCGCCGGGTTGAACAACGCCACCTACGGCGACACCTTCCACCTGCGTCCAGGCGTGGAAATCATCAGCAAGACGCCGGACGGCGACCTGGTGGTGCAGGGCGACCTGGACCTGTCGGGTTATCGCTACGCCAGCCTCAAGTCGACCCAGCCGCCCGAAGCCGGCAGCCTGACCCTTCGCGCCGGTGGCGACCTGAACATCTACGGCAGCATCAACGACGGCTTCGCTGCGCCATCGGAGACGGACGACGACAATGGCTGGATACTGCGGGCGGGCATCGACTACACCGGCGGTACGGTGGTGGTGCCAGGCAGTGGGGTGACCCTGGCCGATGGCACCGTGTTTCCCAAGGGGGCCACGCTGAATTTCGATTTGCAGACCAAGCCTTTGTCGTTGCCAGCGGGTACTCGCTTGCCGGTCGCGGCGACGCTCAGCCAGCCGCTGGTGCTGCCTGCCGGCACCGTGTTGTCGGCCGCTGTCCGGGATGCCTCGGGTAACGTGCTGTTCGCGGCCGGAACCTTGTTGGCCGACAGCCAGACGCTCGCCGCTGGCAGCATCCTGGATGCGGGTAGCGTGCTGACCGGCAGGGCAGGCGTCAACGGCCTGATTTGGCCGAAGGGCGTACCGTTGGCCGCCGACGTGATCCTGGCCGTCAGCACCGTGCTGCCCCGTGGCGCGTTGCTGCCGTTTGGCACCGACGTCAAGTTGCCGGGCGGTGTGGAGTCGGTGCAACTGCGCGTTGCCGATGCCGGCCGCCAGGGCAAGAACTGGGCGATTGCGCCGATGCTGGAGGAAGGTTCGCAGTCGTGGTCGATTCGCCTGGTGGCGGGGGCAGACACCGAGGCCGCGGACAGTCGCCTGCTGCAGCCGCACCCGGTCAGTGGCAACCTGAGGTTGGCCGACAGTCATTACGGGATGTATGGGCAGGCAGCGGTGGTGTGGACCGAAGAAGGCTCCATCGGATGGTTCGGTGATGACAGCATGACAGGCCAACCTATCGATTTCGTCGGTATTGGCTACCCGGAAGTCTGCACGGATTTTCCGGAGTTCTGTTCCTCCGATGGGGATGCCTATACCTTGGTTGCCGGCAGCAGCGCCCGGTTCAGCGTCATCCGTACCGGCGCAGCGGACCTGGATCTGTTGGCGGCGGGTAACCTGAGCATGGAGTCGTTGTTCGGTGTTTATACCGCTGGCAGTTCGTCCACTGGTACCTCGGCCAATGATCCGTACAACCTTAAACGCGCCCTGGGCAGCAACGGCAAGGTACTGGCCAACGCGGGGAGCAACGAAAAGCTCGTCAACGGTGGTGCCGATAGCCTCTACCGCGCGTGGTACCCGGACACGGGCGGCAACTTGCTGCTCAAAGTGGGCGGCGACCTGACGGGCAATATCACCAGCCCGGCGCAGATCAGCGGCGGGCGTCCGTTGGGTGACTTCGGCGTGGATTCTGCGAACGTGGGTAACTGGTTGTGGCGTCAGGGTAATGGCCTGAGTGGTAGCCAGGCCCAGGCGACTGCCTGGTGGATCAACTTCGGCTCCTACGTCGCCAGTCAGCAATCGGACAAGATGGTGGGGTTCACAGGCTTCGGCACCCTCGGCGGAGGCAACCTCAACGTCGATGTCGGGGGGGACGCAGGCATCCTCAACCCGGTGCCTACGGTGGCGCAGAATATCGGCCGACGCAGCCAGGGCCTGATCCTGGCCGTGGGTGGCACGGGCCGGGTTGCTGCCGATGGCAGCTTGCAACTCACCGGCGGTGGTGACTTGAACCTGCGGGTCGGCGGTGCGCTGAACCCTGCCAGCCAGGTGGTCACCGATCACCTCAATGGTGCGCTGGTGAACCTGCGCGGGCATGTGCAGATGACCGGTGGCGCGCTGGGCAGCCTGACCCTGCGTTACGGCAACCAGCTCAAGGACCAGAGCCCCAGCGAAGTGCGCGCCTACGACCCGTTGCGCTCGACGTCGGCCTTGGCGGCGGGGGGCATGAGCCTGCTGCCCGGCGATGCGACCTTCAGCCTGGCCACCCGGGGCGACCTGGTGTTGCAGGATGTCGCCGACCCCGGACGCGCACCGCAGATGAACGCCCTGGCCTACGTGAACGCGGGCGTCAACGGGATTGGCCAGAGCTGGTTCAGCCTGTGGACCGACCGCACGGCGGTGGACCTGTTCTCTGCCGGGGGCAACCTCACGCCACTGACCCAGACACTGGAAACCGATATGGCGGCGGTCTATCCCGCCACCTTGCGGGCAGTGGCTGCAAGCGGCAGCCTCTACTACGGGCGTGCGTCGACGAGCGATCCCGCCACCCCGCAGCCACTCAAAGCGTTGGTGCTCGCACCGGCGGCGAAGGGGCAGCTGGAACTGTTGGCCGGTGATTCGATCTATGGCGGCGACCTGACCATCAGTCGCTCCAGCGCCACCCCGCAGAGCCTGGCGACCATCCTGCACCCGGCCTTCGTGGGGTTCGGCAGCGATTTACGCCCGGTCACTGGCAGCGGCAACCTGTCCAGCGATGGCAGCATCGCCCGCTTCGGGTTGTCGCCGTTGTTCGCCTTTGGCCCCAACACGGCCAGCATGGCCTGGGCCGAGGCCTTGGAGCCGGCACGTTTCTATGCGCGTAGCGGCGACCTGCTAGGGGTCAATAGTGGCAGGGCGATCAGTATTTATTCGTCGAACGACCCCCGGGTCGGGCAGACCTACTACGAGGGGGCCGGCCCGGTCTGGATGCAGGCCGGGCGCGACATCGTCAGCAGTGGCACGGGTTTGAACGGCGCCATCGGCGGCGATGCGGACACTGGCCAGTACACCTTCACCGGTAACCTGTTTGTGCACACCGCGCCCACTGATATTTCGGTAGTCAGCGCGGGCCGCGACATCCTCTACAGCGGCTTCAATGTGGCCGGCCCCGGCACTCTGGAGTTGACGGCCGGGCGCACTGTCCAGATGGAGGACAAGGTGGGTATCAACAGCCTGGGCGCCGTCGCAGCGGGCGATACCCGACCGGGCGCCAGCATCGTCCTGCAGGCGGGCGTGGGGCCTGACGGGCCGGATTACCGTCGCTTCGTCGAGACCTACCTGAACCCGGCCAACCTGGCGCAGCCCGGTGAGTCGATTCAGGCAGGCAAGGTCGCCAAGACCTACGAAAACGAACTGGTCGGCTGGCTCGCCGAGCGTTTCGGTTTTGTCGGCGACGCCGAGCAGGCGCGTGCCTACTACGCGGCGCTGCCTGCTGAACAGCAACGGGTATTTGCCCGCGATGTGTACTTCGCCGAACTCAAGGCCGCCGGCCGCGAGTACACCCAGGCGGGCGGTGCGCGCCAGGGCAGCTATGTGCGCGGCCGAGCTGCCATTGCCGCGTTGTTCCCCAGCCACGACGTGGCGGGCAACCCGATCACCTACAAAGGCGACATCACGATGTTCGGTGGTGCAGGTGTGCACACTAACTTCGGTGGTTCGATCCAGATGCTCACACCGGGCGGCAGCCAGACCTTTGGCATCGAAGGCGCGGCACCACCGGCCACGGCTGGGGTGATCACCCAGGGCGCCGGGGATATACAGCTGTATTCCCTGGGCAGCATCCTGTTGGGCCAGAGCCGCATCATGACCACCTTCGGCGGCTCGATCATGGGCTGGACCAGCGAGGGCGACATCAACGCCGGGCGTGGTTCCAAGACCACTGTGGTGTACACGCCACCCAAGCGTGTCTATGACAACTGGGGCAACGTGGGCCTGTCGCCAGCCGTGCCGAGTACCGGTGCGGGGATCGCCACGCTCAACCCGATCCCGGAAGTGCCAGCAGGAGACATCGACCTGATCGCGCCGTTGGGCACCATCGATGCCGGCGAGGCGGGGATCCGGGTGTCTGGCAACGTCAACATCGCGGCCTTGCGTGTGGTGAACGCGGCGAACATCCAGACCCAGGGCAATTCGTCCGGGGTGCCGGTTGCGGCGGCGGTGAACACCGGGGCCATGAGTTCGGCCAGTGCGGCGGGGGCGGCGGCGTCCCAGGCGGCCGAGGATGCGGCGCGCAGCCAGCAGGCGGCGGCGAAGCAGGGCAGGCCGTCGATCATGACCGTCGAAGTGTTGAGCCTGGGTACTGAGCCGTTGCCGCAGGAGTCGTCGGCGAAGCCTAAAACCTCCAGCTACAACCCGGACAGCCCGGTGCAGGTTTTGGGCGCAGGGCTGTTGAGTGAACAGGCGCAGGTGCGGTTGACGGATGAGGAGCGCAGGCAGATCAGTTTGTAGGGTTTTGAAGGGCCTCTCGATGTACCTTTGGGGGTGATCTTTGATTGCCCCGTTTTTTTTGGATTGGGTACATATCCGTTATTTGGGTAACGGCGGCTATGGGTTCCGCCCTTACGGCGGGTCACTTTTGGAAAGAGCCGGAATGCCGGCCCAGCCAAAAGTAACCAAAAGGCTCTTGCCCCAACACTCGGCACCTCGCCTAGGCTCGGTGTGCCCGTAATCCGACAGTGATTTGGGGGGCCGCCGCCA